>JBBQZS010000069.1:0-32254 GCA_038207495.1 Chloroflexia bacterium | reverse complement strand
AGAAGCTTCAGACCATCAGATTACTCCAATCGCCTGTTCTGGTAGGGTACTACAGGCGGTACTGTAGGTTTCATCGTAGTTTGGAACTACTGAAACAGACCCTCAAGCGACTTCACGTCGCACACTTTTTAGTTTATCGGTTATTATTACCCGCGGTACGTATTCTAAGCCCTTCAACAACTTCTTAAAGAATTTCTTGGCGGCGTTACTGTCACGGCGCGCTTGCACTAAAATGCCTAACACTAGTACGTTTTGATCAACAGTTCGCCACAAGTAAGCTGTTTGCCTTTAATTTTTGAGGTAAACTTCATCCAAATGCCACTTGTCCCCAGGACGGGGGCGACGGCGTTTTAGCCCAGTGGCATAGGTTTGGCCGAATTTGAAACCCCATTGTCGTATGGTCTCATAAATCACCACTATAACACGGCGTGCCAGCATCAACTCGACCTCGTGATAACTTAAGGCAAAACAAAAATAGAGTCAAACGGCTTCATCAATGATTTCCTTCGGGAACCGATGACGTTTATAAGAAGGGGCGATCTTTAGTTTCTGAGGTTTGCTGAGTTTATTTTTCAATAGATTTTGCTGCTCTCACGGAATAAAAAGTTTATCAAAATTTCCCAGAAATATCTCACACTTTCCTCACCTCGCTTACTTTACCTGGAAATACCTAAATTAATTCACATTCAGTTACAACTGTAGTAGCCACAATTTCACGTTGAAGATACTCGGCAACTTCGCCACTCAGTTCGACCTCATGCTTGGCCCGAATATCGGAAGCGGACGCTCCTACCCGGAAGCTAAATTTGCCTGGCTCAACTACGAAGAGCATCTGTGGGTCGTAAAACGCCAGGCGCGAAGGATGAACTGAAAATTTCAGCAGTTGCTTCTGCCCAGGGTCAAGCGAGATGCATGCAAAACCGACTAGTATCTGATCGGGGCGGGCAACCGAGGCAACTTGGTCTTGAACATAGAGTTGTACTACCTCATCGCCCACTCTGTTGCCAGTGTTGTGCAACAAGAACGAAACTTCAATTGGTGCCCGGGTATTCGTCGCGTGAACATTGAGATTTTCATAGGCAAAATTGGTATAACTAAGGCCATGCCCGAAGGGATAGAGCGGTGTCGGTGGGCTATCAACGTAATCTCCGAATAGCATTACCCGATCTCCACCGGCACGATAGCCTGAATGAATCGGTATCTGACCGACTGACCGGGGCAAGCTCACCGGGAGGCGACCACTGGGCGAAACCGCCCCTGTCAAGATGTCGGCTAACCCATTCCCCCCTTCCTCGCCGGGTGGAAAGAGAAGGATGAGCGCATTCGACTTAGCGACCACATTTTCAAGCGTATGAACCCGCCCACTTAGCACTACGACCACAAGCGGTGTACCAGTTGCGGCAATAGACTCAATCAACTGTGACTGCACCCCTGTCAAATCCAGATTGGTAGCATCATTTCCCTCACCAACACTAACCGGACGATGCAATCCGCTTTTGCCTGCAACTATCACAACCGCAACCTCAGCCGCCCGTGCCGCCTGCACAGCGGCTTCAAAGCCAGAGCGGTCGTCCCCAAGCACTTCACAGCCTTTGGCATATAGAAGTTCAACATGATCTGGCAAAGCCGCCCGTAAACCCGCAAACGGAGTAATGTGCGGGGTGTAATATGGCCCAGGGGCATACGCCCCACCCGCGCTTGGGGTTAGCACCTCCTCGCCTATAAGGATATCATCGTTCCTGGAATCAGGTTTTAGATAAATCATTTCGAGGTGGGCAGGATAATGATAATCGCCCTGGAGCAACCTAATATCGTCAGCCCCAGGCCCAATCACGGCGATACGTTGCAACTCCGGCCTTAGAGGCAAGATGCCGTCATTAGATAGCAAAATTGTTGATAGAGCCACAGTCCGCCGAGCAAGGCTACGCTGTTCAGGTGTTTCAAAGTGCGTGCTGGCTGTCTCGGCGTTCACGTAGGGATTCTCGAAAAGGCCAAGCTGAAACTTGATACTCAAGACCCGCCTTACGGCAGTATTAATAACCTCTATTGATAATCGTCCCGCCTCGAACTCCTCCTTTAAAGGCGTGCCATAGTAATCCGTCGCCGGTAATTCCATATCGAGGCCAGCAGAAAGTGCGAGCCTGGCTGCTGCTCCTCGGTCGGCGGCGATACGGTGAAAGCGTTCTAATTGTGGAATCGACCAATAATCAGCCACGACAGCACCCTGGAAACCTAACTCACCACGCAGCAAATCGGTGAGGATAGCAGAGCTACCAGCGCAGGGTATACCATCAACCGAAGCATACGAGTTCATAATTGCGCCCAGGTTAGCATCACGGATAGCGGCGGCAAATGGCTCGGCATAGACTTCACGCAACTCACGCGGCCCCAACTGCACCGGCCCCCAGTTGCGCCCTCCTTCGGACATCGCATAGCCCAGAAAGTGCTTGCCCGTTGCCATGATACCCTGGCGCAAATCATCAGTCTGCATACCCCGCACATAGGCTGTTCCGATAGTACCGACCAACACCGGGTCTTCTCCGTAGGTTTCCTCAACCCGGCCCCAGCGTGGGTCGCGGGCGACATCCAGCACTGGAGCCAGGCCGAGCCTGGCACCAACCGCCAACATTTGTTCACGAATTACCCCAGCAACCTGCTCGATAAGGGCCGGATTCCAGGTTGCGGCTAACCCTAATCCCTGCGGGAACACCGTAGCATCACGCTGACAAAGGCCACCCACCGATTCCTCGTGAACAAAAATGGGGATACCCAGGCGGGTGCGCTCAATCGCAATCCGCTGTATCGCATTCATTAAGGCCGCACTTTCGGGTGGTCGCAGACCCGTCGAGGCTCCGATACGAGTAATTTGACCAATACCGTGTGGCATTTTCGATGCGATAAAATCGGGGTCAAAGTTATTACCCTGAATGAGTGTGGTACTCCACAGACAGCCAAGTTGGGCTATTTTCTCATCGAAGGTCATTTGACTGAGCAGAGCCTCGACCCGTTCAACTAAAGGCCGAGTTGGATCTTTGTAGCTTAGTTGTGACAGGTGCATATGAGTTATTCATTCTACCTTTCAAGTTTAAAAGAGCTTTAGCCTCGAAAACCTAACAATAAATCTATCACCAACTGGTCAAGCTCCTCGTAATTCAAGCCTTTATCGGCAATAGCGTTGATGTCAAAGGTGGTAGCCTTGAGTTTCGCCGCCGAATCGGTGCTGAATTTGCTCGTATCAACTGGAGCCTTACCAAAGCTGGTTTTCAGGTCTCTGAGTATTCCCTGGATTTCGGTATCCTGAGCGAACAGTTTGGCTTTTTGTTTGAAGAGATTGTAAGTCCGCATACAGCCATAAGCGAACGCCCAAACCCCGTCCTCATCCTCAGTCCGGTAAGCGTGGGCATCAAAAGCCTTCGGCCCAGCATAGCCGCTTTCCTCTAACAGTTTGACCAGGTAGAACATCCCCTTAATCGTTTCGCTACCAAACCGTAAGTCCTGGTCGTAACGGCCCGGCTTCTGGTCATTCAGGTCTATATGGAAAAGTTTACCGGCCTCGATAGCCTGAGATACCCCATGATAGAAATTCAGCCCGCTCATCTGCTCGTGGGCTACTTCTGGGTTTAACCCGACTATTTCGGGATGGTCCAGAGTATAGAGAAAAGCCAACATATGACCGGAAGTGGGGAAATAAATGTCCGAACGAGGTTCATTTGGTTTGGCTTCCAGGGCAAACCTATAACCATAATCCTGAGAAATTGAATACTCGCAGAGAAAGTTGAGGGCTTCGCGCATCCGCTTAATACCTTCACCTGCCTCGCGGCAAGCATCTATCTCGACCCCTTCACGCCCACCCCACAAGACAAATATCTTCGCACCCAATTCGTGGCCTAAATCCATGGCGGACATGGTTTTTTGAATAGCAAAATTGCGAACACGCGGGTCGTTGGAAGTAAAAGCACCATCCTTGAAAATAGGATGGTAGAACAAATTAACCGTAGCCATGGGTACTTGCAAATCGTAGTCCTTGAGAACTTGTTTGAATTCGCTAACAATCCGGTCGCGCAGGGCTGGGGTAGCGTCAATTGGTATGAGGTCGTTATCATGTAGACTGACCCCATAAGCACCCAGTTCAGCAAGCTTCTGGACGATACGAGTGGGTGGGATGGAATTTCGGACAGCATCACCAAACGGGTCGCGTCCCCGGTTTCCCACCGTCCAGAGGCCAAAAGTAAACTTGTCACTTTTCCGGGGAGCGTATTGATCGCTCTTACTCTCTTTGGCGAGGGTTGGCGGTAAAGTTGTTGACATCATCTATCTCCTTTGCATAAAATTCTTGTATTATCAATCAGCCAATCAGCAATTACAAAGCTGTTTCACATTTACTAAAAATGGCCGACTATCCACCTAATGTGGTGATAAGAAATAGCAGATACATTGGTCAGGCTTATGGAAGCAACCTGTAACACTGGATGACCCTCGACCTTGAGTCTGGGTTAACCCTTGACCGCTCCGCTAGTTAAACCTGCTACTAAATAACGTTCCGCCAATAAGTAGAAAGCCACCGCCGGAATCATGGACAGGGTTACAAAAGCCATAATCAAGGCCCAATCTGCGCCATATTGCCCGGCGAATTGAGTAACACCCATTGGCAATGTCCATAACTCGGCCTTGTTAAGTACCAACAGTGGCAGCAAAAAATTGTTCCAGCTTTGTACTAAAGCCAGCACTCCTACTGTTGCCAGGGCCGGGGTAGAAAGCGGTAGCAAAATCCGCCAGAAAAAACCCGCGCTGGTAGAACCATCAATATAAGCAGCATCTTCCAACTCTGCTGGTATCGCCCGGAAAAAGTTACGCAGAATTAAAATACTGAGGGGCATGCCAAAACCTATCTGGGGCAAGATTACTCCCAAAAAGTTGTCAATTAAATTAAGCTGCCGCAAGACAATATAAAGTGGTAAAACGGCTACGGTCAGGGGGAAAAGCAAGCCCAATGTATAGAAATTAAAAAGCAGTTCGCGCCCTGGAAAAACAAACCGCGCCAGGATAAAGGCACTCATGCTTGAGATAATTAATAATAAGGATACCGTCGCCACCATAATAAGCACGCTATTGAAAACTTGACCGAGATAGCTGGAACTGCTAAGAATTGTACTGTAATTTTCCCAGTGGAAAACCTGGGGTAAACTAAAGGGCGAAAGCAATAACTCACCGTTAGTTTTGAGACCGCCCAATACGGCGGTTACCAATGGAACAAGCACTATTAAAACTACTACGCCACAAATCAGGTATTGAGGCAGCCACCTAACTATATTTTTTACAGTACGTGATTTCAACATCGTTCACTCCCTTGAAACTTCAAACATTCCCATCGAGATGCCCGGTAAAATTCCCTCTGATTTGAAGCTTGCTAACTCATTGAGGTTACACCGCCCGCAATATCGCGCTGCATTACCATACGCTGGTAGGCCAGCGAAAAAACAAAGCACAATAGAAACATTACCAAAGCCACCGTGCTACCATAGCCCAGCGAGAACCTTTCAAAGCCATATTTGATAAGGTAAGTTGCCATAGTCTCGCTGGATTGAACCGGGCCACCCTTACTCATAACCCAGATAAGGTCGAAATATTGCAAAGACCCCAGAATCGAGAGAAAAACACTTAGCCGGATAGTGCTGCCCAATAAAGGAATTGTTATATGGCGTAAAACCTGAAAGCCGGTTGCGCCATCTATACGAGCCGCTTCTTCCAAATCAGCCGGGATTTGTTGCAATCCCGCCACATAAAGAATCAAATGGAAACCAAAATATTTCCAGCTAATGGTGATAAAAATTGAAATCAGCACGAGGTCAAGGTTTCCCAACCAGGTCTGGGGCGGGATACCCAACCAGCCAATTAAGTTGTTTAACAACCCTCCTTCGGGGCGATACATAAACGACCAGAGCACTCCGGTAGCAGTATCAGCCAATACGAACGGCAGGAAAAACACCGCCCGGAAAAAGGTGCGACCAGGTAACTTGCGGGCTACTATCAGGGCCAACCCCAGGGCCAGGGGTAATTGTATTCCGATGGAGAGAATTGCCAGGAAAAAGTTATGGCCTAACGCTTTGGTAAAAACCGGGTCATTAAATACCTGAACATAATTATCCAATCCACGAAAATCTTGCAGTGGCCCAAGACCATTCCAGCGATAAAGACTGTAATAGGAAGCCTGGAGAATAGGCCAGATAACAAAGATAGAGTAAACGACCAGACCGGGAAGCAAAAATCCCGCTATAGTCACTATTCGGCTCTTATTTAGCCGATGACGATTTGGAATAACCCGTGCTACCGTGTCTATTTTGGGTTTCGGGTGGGAAGAAAGTTGCATTACTACTTCCTTTTAAGCTAAAAAATTAAAAACATCAGACTTTCGCTTTGGAATTCATGGTTCGATTAAATAACTCCAGGTTGAACCTAATAATCAGCCGCAAGCGAAAGCTCTAGAATAGAAAGTAAGGTTCGTAAGTTACTATTAATCTTAGCACTAAAACCTTATCAGAGAAGAGGCGAGACTACCCGCCCCTTCTAGCTGGATAAGGTTTTAATCACCTACTGCCGGCTACTTCTTCAATTCGGAAGCTGCCGAACTCTCGATTGATTTGGCTGCTGCATCAGGTGGTAGACTACCAGCGAAAATTCCCGCCGTCGCCTCGTTTACTACACTACCCATCGCGGGTGGTAGGTATTGGTCATAGTATAGTTGGAAATACTTGGCATTTTTGACCATTTCCTGCACGTTTTTGAGTTGTTGGGTACTGATATTTGTTTCTGCCCCTTTGACTACGGGCAGAGCCATACCTTGCGCGGCTAACAACTTCTGAGTATCCGCACTGGTCAGGTATTTCAAGAAGTCAACTGCTACCGGGGCAGCATTCTTGCCAACCGCAATACCGTTACCGCCACCTAAAACGTCAGTTGGGTCACCGGCACCGCCTTCAACCATTGGGAAGGGGAAGAAAGCCAAATTATCACCTTGCCCTAGCTTGTTGGCACTGTTACCTTTGTCGGCATCGGGTGCCCACTGGCCCATCAATTCCATCGCTGCCAATCCGTTACCAACCAGGGCGGAGTGGTCGTTGTAAGTTGTACCGAGGAATCCTTTTTGGAAAGGATCAAGGGCGACTAGCTCTTGCAATTTTTTCCCGGCTTCGACATAAGCTGTGTCGCTAAAACCACCCGTTCGGCTATAGGCTTTGTCAAAAGCAGCCTTACCCCCGATGCGGGTCGCCAGATATTCCCAATAGAACGCACCGGGCCATTGGTCTTTTTCACCCAGAGCAATAGGAGTAATCCCAGCCGTTTTTAACTTTGTCACAGCATCCTTAAACTGAGTCCAGGTTTGGGGGGGCGTGGTTATCCCGGCTTTTTGGAACAAAGCCTTGTTATACCAGAACCCCACTGCGCCCATATCCCAGGGCACGCCATAAGATTTACCATCCGCCCCATAGACATCCAGCGGGGCTTTGTTAAAGCTATCACCCCAGGCCCCTTTCAGGTCATTTGTAATATCTTTGACCAACCCGGCCTTAGCATATTGCTGCAATACCCCTCCGCCCCAACTCTGGAACAGGTCAGGCGGGCTGCCAGACTGCATTGCGGTTGCCAATTTGCTCTTGAAAGCTTCGTTTTCGAGAACATTGACCTCAATAGTCACACCGGGATTAGCCTTGGTATAGGTGTCTGCTAGGCCTTGCCAGACGGATTTACCAGGGTCAAGGGTTGTGATATGCCACCAAACTATTTTCCCGGTCAAACCAGAAGGTTTAGCGGCTGGAAATACCACAGCTGGAGTAGCGGCGGTAGTGGTAGCGGCAGCGGCGGTGGTAGCAGCAGCAGCGGTAGTAGTAGCTGCCGCCGCAGTGGTAGTGGCTACGGGGGCAGTGGTGGCGGTCGGGTCCCCACAGGCTGCCAAAACCAGGGCAAACAAAACCATACTGAGAATTAGACCACTTAGTCTCCTCATAGTTGTGCTCCTTTCCTTGAGCCATACGATTGTAGTAGTTGAGTCAGTTAGCTAAATAGGGCTAGGCCATCCTATGACACTCATAGCTAGTTGCGGGAGAGATGTTAAGATTTTTCAGATTAAGAATCTGTTCTAGTCATATGGTATTTAGACACTTCTGGGCGCCTGACAGGTTCCTCCTATTATTAGTTCGGTAGCAAGTTCCAGTTTTTCCGGGGGGCGTTCCGGGTTATTTATGGTTTCTAGTAACATTGTGGTAGCTACCCGGCCCATTTGCTCTAGCGGTTGCCTGACGGTGGTAAGGCGGGGATGAACATTGGCGGCCTGGGGTACATCGTCAAAACCAATAATCGAAACATCATTTGGAATTGATAACCCTTGTTCCCGCACAGCCTCCATTACCCCGAAAGCCATACTATCGTTTGAAGCAAAAATAGCCGTAGGGCGTTGGCTAATTTTCAGCAGTTCAATCGCGCCTTTATAGCCTGAAGGCTGGTAGAAATCCCCTTCCTGAATTAAGGTAGGGTCGATTGCTAAATCGTTAGCCCGCAATGCCGCTTTGTAGCCTTCCAGGCGTTTCTGAGAACAACCAAGCTCCAGTGTTCCGGTAATAAAACCAATGCGGCGATGCCCCAACTTAATCAAATAAGAGGTTGCATCAAAAGCCCCCTGCCAATTACTGGCCCCCACCGATGGTCCCAATTCGTCAATTCCCTGATGGTCAATCAAAACGTAGGGAAAGCCGCGCCGGCGTAACGATTCAAGGTAAGCCTCAGCGTTACGGGGCAGCACTAACAACAGCCCATCGGCTGACCCTTTGGTAAGATTAGTTACGAACAGGGATTCTTTAACCTTTCGACGGTGAGTGGTAAAAAGCATAAGGTTATATTGGGCTTTTGCCAGTTCATCATCTATCCCCCGAATAATTTCGCCAATATAGCCCGTTCCTAAATCCTGAACTAGCAACCCCACCACATAAGAACGCCCCCCCGCCAGACTACGTGCTTGAACATTTGCTACATAACCAAGCTGGGTCATCGCCCGTAATACCCGCTCACGCGCATCCGTGTTAACGTTTCCTTTGTTGTTTATAACTCTGGAAACAGTTGCATAAGAAACGCCGGCCTCCTTCCCAATATCAATTATGGTTATTCGGTCAGAATCTTTGTCGCGTTGCTTTGCTCTCATTATTCGGTTTCCTATGATTTGTCGGATATTTGCTGCAAACGTTTGCACGAGAATTACTCTAATAAAACCATATTTGATAGGGTTTGTCAAGGGGTTCTGGAAATATTGGGGCATTTGGAGTAATAATACTTAATATGAGCAGGTTTATTGTTCTATTCAGAAAATAATTGATCAATATTGGGTCTGGTGCCAGTTTGTGCAAACGCTTGCGTGCAAACGCTTGCTGGATAATAGGTAATTTCACTCTGAACCACGAATGCTATTAAACTAATTTGATAAGGGTACTCTAATCAGGAATGGTGGATATATCTCTTGACCGTAACCGGGTAAATTCGCCGTCCGCAACCAAGCCACCTGGCTACGGCTTCTAAGGCTGGTGCGCAACTCGTCCAGTTGGAGATAGCGGAGGTGCAATCTCATTTTTAAGGATCTAAACTGGGCGAAAAGGAGGTATAAAAAAGGCTCAAAAAAGCAACAAACCGAGAATGTGTTTTGCCAAATTGGTTAACATTGAGTTCCTTTGGGGTATAATGGGGCGATCTTAGACAATTTTTAAGTAGGATATAAGACTCAGGACTTTCGCTCAAAGGTCAGAGTTGCGAGATGTGATAAGCTAAAGCGAAAGTCCTACTACTTTAACTTACTTTTTACCTTTTTAGTTTTGTCCTGAGTCTCTGGGGTTTCTTCCATATTGTGATTTGGGCTTTTTCCTGGATACTTGTTTTTTAGGTAGCTACCTTCCCCTCTATTCTAACGCTTTAACTCTTCTCAGTCTATTCCGTGCGGCTTAATCCGGCCTGACACCCTGCTAAACTGTCGGTTGTCGCAAGCAAAGTTGCTAATTCTATCAATTGTGTGATTCACCGAGATGGTTACAATGGTAAATTATGTTTATGAGAACACTAATACAACTCGTCTCGGTTGGGTCAAGTCATTTTTGGTAACAAAAGATGCTGGTTCAGTTTGGTGTTTCGGAGGTATTGTACCTCTGAAACACCAAACCTGCTTATCGAACAAAATGCAGCACCCCATCGCGAGAAACTATCACTACGTATCCGCTATTGACTACCACCGGATTAGTGCCAAAAGGCGCGTTGGCACTGGCAAGTACCACACTATCGCGAGAGTCTGCGCCGGACACCTTATAGAGGTTTCCGTTATCCGCCCCGAAATAGACGTAGTTATCAACCACCGCTACACTGGAACGGGCGTAGGGCGCAGGTGTCCCCGGAATCTGGAACGTCCATTGTATCTTCGATACGTCAGCCGCATCCAACCCGTAAATCCTGCCCTCGTCAGTTCCGACATACACTCGCCCCGGTCCCTGGTAATCATAAACTATCGCGGGGACAGTTAGAATCCCCTGCCCTCCACCCAGTTTAATCTGGCTGCTGATTCTGCCTAAATTATCAATTGCATATAAAGTTCCATTGGTAGTTCCGGCGTAAATTTGCCCCTTAGCTGCCAGCGAATAGTGCGACACGTTGGAATCAAGCGTGGGGGGATTCCATTTTTCAGAAGGTAGCGGCGTTCCATCGGGATAATAGGCGTATAACTTGCGGTCATCTCCACCCACATAAATAATACCATCCCACCCCAGAATAGGCCCGCTACCAAGTCCGACTTCCGAATTTGGGCGAACCGCCCAGCGTAAACTACCATCGCTGATATTGAGGGAATAGAGCTTTCGCTCCCAGCCGTTTACAAAGTAGAGGCTGGTTTCATCCGGCACAATCAACGAGTCGAACCCCTGAAAACCCAAAGAGGCTTGCCAGAGTAGGCTGCCGTCCCACTCACTCACCGCAAAGACCTTGCCGCCCTCACCCCCGCAATATATAACATGGTCGTAGAGGGTTACTGGGGTAAATGCGTTTGGTCTGATTAAATTATCCTGGCTAGCGAACTGCCAACGCAAAGTGGGGTGGTTAAAATCGGTGTAAGGCAGATCAGTGGGGTAAAGGTTCACCGCCACCAGCCCGTTATCGGTTGATACAATTACCAGCCCCATTTCCGGGTCATATACCGGCCATGAAGAACTGAAATTGCTGTCAGTATTGAACTGGCTGACGTTAGATAAACCGCCACGAGGAATCGCTCCGCTTTGAAGATAGGGGGCGCGTGCCTGACTGTAATCGCGGGTGGGTAGCGGACCATAGTTACCAAACTGCCCCAAATTCTCCACATAACGCCAGCGATAATAATGCTGCCCCACATTGCCCATTTCCACCTTAAAGGGGTCGGGATTGGTGGGAGTGTAGGTCAGTATACGCCTTTCAAAGAGTTGCACCAGCACAAATCTATCCACATCCGACACCCGCGTTCGCACCCACAATGGCTCGCTGATGGGCAAGCCAAGTACATAAGTGGCGTTTGGCAAGAAAACACGGTCGTTCAGGTAAGTAGCTCCATTCCATACCAACCCCTGAGTCTCGCCGTAATCCACAAATACATTGGCAATATTATGCCTGGTGAGCGGTTCGTAAACCACCAACCTTACGTTAGGGTCGGGCGGAATTATGCTGGATACACTGCCGTTCTTGTCAATCTTCTGGCTGACCTGTTGCCCGATCTTGGATATAGACGGGTTGTCTTGATTAAAAGTTACCATATTGCGGAAGCTGCGGTAGGTGGGCGCATCGCTGTTATTGCCGTTCACATTGGGGTCTCCTGCAATCTGCACCTCAGAAGGACGACCCTGGATGTAGTTGGAAAGGCTATCGCCTTGTTGAGCGCGCCCAAGCACCAGCTCTTTAACCAGCAAGCCTGTGGTCACAAAATAGGGGTCTTGCCTGTTACCAAAAGTGTTATTGATTTCCATACGAGCCTTGTCGAAATACTGCACCGGGCGTTGTCCGCCAGGTGCTTCAGCATAAGGCTCTCCCCCGGAGTAAAGTGAGGTCGGTCCCCAGGTAAAGCCGCGCCCGACTCCCGGTCGTTCAGACACTATTTTGTCGGTGCGCTCCCAAACCTTCAGAAAGGCTGGGTCGGCGAAATTTGGTGCAGCACTGGTTACAGTTGCGCTGAGGGTAGAAAGCAAGAAACTGAGCGCAATTATCAAGCTCAAGCTTACATTTTTCATAACGGAAGCCTCCTTCTCCTCTTAAATACACCCAGGAGCAGGATATCTGAAATAATTTATCACAGGGTTAAAGTTGGGACAGTTAAGAAGCTTTTTCAGGGATTTTAACACTCTTTATGGCCCTTTTTGCTTCAAAGAGCTCAAAATCCTAGTTTTACGCGGCATTTGATGTCTGACTAATTATCCTTTCACAATAAGCTAAAAAGGCTTGTGATAGATTATTTCAGCTAACCTGATGTATGCGGTGGATTTGACCGCTATCCTGAAATCTGACAGAACCCTATTGTATTCCCCGGCTAACTTTAGCCTTACGCTATATGTAGCAAAGTCGAATTTATCTGTTAATCCCATTTTCAGGCAACCTCCCAATGAATAACCCTCCTCAAATTATTTTAACTTATCGGGCCACCAGGTCGCATTCTTTATAATCATTACAATGCCAGGAACCAATAAGCCGCGCACCAGGAAAGTATCCAGGATGATACCAGTAGCTATCACAATACCAAGCTGATAGAGGTCACGTAGCGGCAGGATGGTCAAAACCATAAAAGTGCCTGCCAGAATCAACCCCGCCGAAGTTATGACCCCACCAGTATTGGTTAGGGCTACTTCGGTACCGTCGACTATTCCCAGCTTACGTGCCTCCTCTCGAACCCGCGCCATCAAAAAGATGGTGTAATCTGCACCCAGAGCGACCAGGAAGATAAAGGCGTAAAGGGGGGTACCATAAGCCACACCTTCATCGCCCTGGATATTAGCAAACAGGAAAGCACCCGCTCCCAACGCGGCAAAGTAGTTCAGCAGCACCATCACCAGCAGGAACAGCGGTGCCACCAGACTACGCAACAACAGACCCAGAATAATCCCGGTGAGTAGCACTACTAGCGGGATGATAATCAGTTTGTCCCGGTCACTGGCAGCCCGCGTATCAGTCAGTTGCGGGGTTACACCACTTAAAAATACCTGGTCGCCCAGCCCGTTGGCGATGGCAGCCTGTTTCGCCGCGTCCCTGATGGGGTTAGAGGTATCCAGAGCCGGAATCCCATAAGGGTCACTCTTTAATGTTACCTCCAAGCGGACGGTATTATTATCGGCTGAGATGTACTGGAAAGTCTGGGCAAATAGGCCGATAACACGAGAATCCATACCGGGGAAAGTCATCCCCGAAAAACTGGACATATTCCCTTGACCGGAACGCATGCCCTGAGTCATTGCTGGCGGTAAAGCGGCAAAATTTTTCTGAAGGGTCGCCAAGTCTATTTGCGGAGTTTTGCCATCAGGTCGGGTCGGCCCGTTAACTTTTGCGATATTTGGAATTACGCTTATCACCTGAGTAACTTTATCAATAGCTTCGAGCGACTGATAAGCATTACTGCCAGCTTTTAGCTGAATAACCACATCAAAAGGTGCCAGGGTTCCTGGTTCAAAATTGGTAGCCAGTATTTTATAACCACTGGCCGATTGAGTGGGCTGTCGAAATCCGGTCAGGAAATTGTAAACATCAGGAACACCAAGATTGCCCAGAGCCAAAATCACCAGAAAGACCGTGCCACCCAGAATAGCATAGCCGGGATGTTGCTTTACCCGGTGGGCGATAGCACCCCAGAAAGTGGCTCCAGCGGTAGCCCCGCCTTTTTTGGCGCGTTCCGGGTGGAAAGGCCAGAAAGCGATGCCGCCAAGAATTGCCAGCAGAGCCGGTACCAGGGTCAATCCAGCAATCAGCATAACGATAATGGCAATCGCCAGAGTTGGGCCAAGCGAATAATAGATACCCAGAGTCGCTAGTAACAAGGTTAGTAAGGCTGCAATTACCGTACCAGCACTGGACAAAATAGCCGTAGCTACCCCGGCAAAAGCTCTACGCAGGGCTACCAGATGGCTGGGTTCATGATGTAGTTCTTCCCGGTAACGCGAAATCATAAAAATGGTGTAGTCAGTTCCAGCTCCGAAAAGCAGTATAGTCATAATCGAGGCGGACATTGAACTCACCGCAAAGAAGTTAGCTTTAATCCCAAGCGACAGCAGACCATTGATTACTTGCTGGGTAAGACCAACCGCCAGCAAGGGCAAAAGGGCCAGGAAAGGAGAGCGGTAAATTATGATTAATAGCACCAGTACCAGTGCAATGGTAGTGAGGAGTAGGGTTACATCAGTACCTTCAAATATAACCTGGGCATCCGCCATAACTCCTGCGGCCCCGGTCACTTTAACCTGGAGGGTCGCGCCCTTTCCATCAAACTGGTCGGTGTATTTCCGAATATCTTTCACCGCCTGAGTCAGACTCTTATCGCTGGTTGAACTAATATTCAGCGAAACCACCATACTCATGGTGGTGCCATTTGCCGAAATCAATTGGGAACGAGCCTGGGGAACGGTAAATATGGATACAACCGGCCCCACCTGTTTGGGTTGCGCTCCTGAGCTGAACCAGTCGTTGATTTGCTTGGCTTTGGCAAAATCAGTTTCATTCAAACCTGCCGGGTTATTGAAAACGAGAATGGCGGGCAATCCCTTACGTTCGGGAAACTGCCTCTCCAGCAATTTAGCCGCCCGTACTGATTCCTGATCACCGATAGAGGAAGTTACACTCTCATCATATAACGTAGTAAGTTTGGGCGGAAGGCTGCTAAATAGCCCAGTCAAAACTATCCAGGCTACCACCACTATCCAGCGACTGCGCGGGCCAGTAATCATTTCCCCAAAGCGATAAACCAATCCACGTTCAGGGCTGGAATCAGGTTTTGGCATTGAGGATCGAACAGGGTCAATCACTTTCACGGCTGAATTACCTCCCCTAGTATAGATAGGAATTTTGCTTGAAAATACTGATTTTCGTTTTCAATAATCCTGGCATAAGCTGTTTCAACTAAAGTAATACAAAGTCAGGGTTATTGAAAACAAAGCTTTGGCTCTAGTATAAGTAATTTCGGTAAATAAAGAGGTAAAAAATTACATGCGGAGTAAACCCCAGGCAAGAGGCAGTATTGTATTCTAGCGTCAGACTAATCAGTTTTTAATTTGCCTCTAAAGTGGGGAATAATTTAGCCAAACTTAGCTTGTAGTCTGAAGTCTGACAGAATCGTAAATACCTGTTCTGGCTACTTACATCATCCGAGCGGATACTTTGTTAGGAAAATTGAACCTTAATTGGTGAAGTAGCCAGAACAGGGGTGTATACGAGTCGCTGGTATTGGCGTTTGTCACGATTGGCTGGTCTTTCTTACTGTATTTTCAACACACAGGCATAATCAGATGGGCGCTGGTCAGGCATCTGTACAACAAGCCCATTATTGGTAAGTGACCAGACCAACGCATGATCGCTTCCCAATAGGCTGACCTTTGAAATCTCTCCGAACCACAGTGGATTGTTCCTTGCGAGGCTGTGAACAATGATCTGCCCGTTCAAAGGCCAGCCCAGGACAATGGCGTACAATGTATTTGCCTTTGTGGTAAAGCGGATGTCTTCGACGGTAAAGGGTAATTTGTTTTGTTTGAAGTCACCATGTTGCACCCGGGTTGGCCCTTCGCCGAACTGTGTCCACGGACGAGTCTCATAAATAGCTTCACCGTGGACCGACAGCCACCTTCCAATACCTTCCAGAATGACGCGTTGATCATCCAGCAGCGAGCCATCTGCTTTTCGTCCGAAATTCATCAGCAAATTGCTATTCTTGCTGACAATACCGCACAGGTTATGGATGACGACAGTGTCGCCAAGCTCAAGTGAATCAGTTCTATAATACCATTCGCCGATCAGGGAGGTGTCAGTCTGCCACGGAGCGGGACGCAGAATGTCACTCTGGCCTTTTTCGATATCAAGTACAATCGCGCTTTCATCCGGAACAGAACCCGGTTCCCAGAGTTTGATATTGAGCACTGCTTCCAGGAGTCCACCGTGCCATCGCTGGTTGGCATTGTAGAAATGGGCGGCGATATTCAGACCATAGCTGCTACGTACTGGATGCGACAGCCCACCCCCCTCGAAAGGTCGAACTATCGGCAGCGGTACATCGAAATAAAGCAGGTCCAGCCGATAGTTGTCGATCAATTCCAGCGTGCCGTCGTAGCGGGTAATATCCGCCTGGACAAACGACAAGAGCTGTTGGTCGCCCCATATTTTCCAGCAGAGTACAGACAGTCTCGATTTCTGCATCCCGCCCCGGCAGCCCGCGCTTGATTTTGTTCATGGGCGGCCTGTTCTCAATCACCGCCAGGGTAAAACCAGCCTCCTCGTAGCGTTGTTTCATTCGTAACAGGGGTAAATAATCCCAGGGTGCGTCTGAACCATTAGAATCCTGAACAAAGGGTAGACCACCAACGACCCAATCCACTCCAGCCTGCTTGGACAACTTCCATAAGGGGGTCGGGGTAGGCGGCAAAAATTCGGCAATTTGAAGCATGGTTAGATTCTATCTTTGTTTAGTATAAACAGTTTTTCAATTCCACCTGGCCTAGCCGGGAGAAAGCCTGACTACCAGGACAGCGAAAATCTTGCACGGAAATTCCCGGACAATTTTCACCCCGCAGCCCGAAAGTGAATATATCGGTTAATTCGCCTTCCCATACAAGGGTCATATCTTTTACCGAAAGATAAGCTACATTTAAGGCAAATAAACCACCCTCATCATGACTGAATACTCGTTCTTCTGGGGCAAGAGCCGGGCGTAAATCAAAGTTCCCGCCATAAGACTCCGCCAGGGGACTATTTTTCAGGGTTAAATGGATATTTTTCAACCGTATCTGTTCCAATAAACCCGCCTGGGGGGCATAGATTAAAACGCCGCTCTCACTTTGGGCCATAATATTTGTAAATGAGATGTTTTTGATTATGCCTGCCGCTAACTCCGAGGTCATTTTGGTGGACGAAATATGAATTGGCTCCCCATGACCCCACCATTGCCCATCATGAAGCCGCGTTTGCATTGTGATATGGTCAAAGGAAATGTCAGAAATGGTCATAGGTGCACGCGAAAAAATCCCAATCCCCCGATTGGATTTGATAGTCAGATTTTGGAACAAACAGTTACGAATGTCGTCCTCGCCATAACCAACCCGGATTCCCGCCGACCGGGAAACCAGAGTGCAATTGCTGACGGTAATATTTTCGGAGACCTGACCGGATTGGCTGAGGGTAGTGACAGCAATCGAGTCATCCCCGCTTTCAATGTGACAATCGGAAATGTGGACATTGGCACAAGCGGCACAGTGAATTCCATCCGAATTAGGTATGAGCAGGTTATTCAAAATACGAATGGCATGCACAAAAATATCCCGCGATTGCCCAAAATGAACCGTCCAGTTAGGGGCATTTTTTAATGTCACCTGAGTTAGCGACACATTCTGACAGTTAAGGAATTGGATAAGGTTGCCTGGTCGGTCGGTAACGGCTACCGGGCCATCACCAATAGCCCCGCTATTCTGAAGATAACGCTCTTTTTGGCGGGTGGCTTCCCGGTCAAACTCGGCCCAGGGAGTACGTAGAGCCATATCCATAAAAGCCGCGCCCTGAAAATCTATCGTCCCGCGCCCACTGATAGAAATATTTTCGGCATTGCGGGCATATATCAGGCCAATTCGGGGACTTTCCATTGAGGTGTTATCTATAAAATAATCGTTAATATCCGTAGAGGCAATTATTAACGCGCCAGGCTCAAGTTTCAATTCGGTATTAGAAAATAACTGAAAAGGGCCAGTTAGATACTTTCCGGGTGGAACGATAATAGTCCCACCGCCCGCCTCGGCACAACTTTGGGCAGCTGCCCGGAATATTTGGGTATTGGAGTGAACTCCATTACCAATCGCCCCACTGGTTTTGACCTCAAAAACCGCCGTTGTCATCTATAAATACCTTTCATTTGTTTTCAATCAGTTTAAAAGCCAGGTCTTTCGTAAAAGTTGGGATGGGTAAAGAGAAGCTAGAACCACTGACCGTTATAGTTTCGGTTTTGAGAATACCTTTGCCCTCGGTACTCCACCACTCCAGCCGATAAGCACCAGGGGTCATATTTGATAAAAGCAGACTGGCATCGCTGATTTGAGAGTAAACAGGCTCGAATACGGCATTTTTCTGCCCGTTTTTTAAGGCGTTCGATAGAAAAGCCTCGTATAGATTTTTCAATTCCAGATAACTATAACTATTGTTTTTAACCCAGCCCAACACTCGTTTGTCACCTTTTAAAGCTAGAGCCTTGAATTGGCTGGCATTGGTTTCGGGCTGAATTGGCTGATAATGACCAGCTATCAGGTTTTCGTCCTTGAGGAAAGCCGCCGGGCCACCAAACAACGATGCATATAAATCAAGCGGCTCGATATAATTATCCCAATACCAGGGCATTGTAGTGCCAAAAGCTTTGGTCATTATCGAGGCCCACGCGCCATTGCTTAAATGCACCCCAGTTTTATCAAGGCTGGTGGTATCCGAACCCATCCCGCCAAACTCACCGTAAATAGCGGGTTTTCGGAAATCCCGTAGCTCTTTCATGGCACTGGGGAAGGTCATGGCCGGGTCGTTAGTGGCGTATTGGTGGCGTTGGACAAAATCAATTTCGGGCATTTTGTAAATGGTTTCATCGAAGCCCTTGCCATAGCTGGTGGTAGCCAGGTGCGGGTAGGGGTCGAAGCTTTTCAGAGCTACATTCATTTCCTGTATCCAGGGCTTGAGGAGCGTCGGATTGCTAAGGGGTGTCCAATCCACCTCATTCCACCATTCCCAGGTCAAAAGATGGGAGCTATAGCCCCAACGGGCTACAATATAACGTAACCGTCGCTTGAACAGGTCGCGGGCCTGGGGGTTGGTAGCAAATTCTTCGGGCTGGGCCAACATGCCCCCCTGGGCCACGTTGTAGGGGTTATCCTTCCATTCGGGGTCGGTTTTAACGTTATAGGCTCCGTGATTGAGCAAACTGAGCAGGATATAAATATTGTCCTGTTCGGCTAACTCAAAAACCCGGTCAAGCTGCCACGCTCGGTCTAAACGCCGGGTATAATCACCCAGAGGGGTATCCTTCCACTCCAGACCCATTGACCAGCTTGCCATCCAGACGCGGGCGAAGTTAGCCCCATTATCCGCCATTTTCTTAAACCAGCGTTCGTAATCAGCCGTGCCGCCCTTGCCGTACCAGCCCACGTTCTGCCCGATAGCAAAATAAGGTTTGCCGGTGCTGAATTCAAGATAGGCCGAGTCGGTTTGGCTAACACGCAAAAAGCCCGGATTGACGGAAGGGATTGCCTCAAAAGTTGCGGTGGGACTGGCGGCTTTCCCCGCAGGTGTCACGACTTCCACCGAATACGACCAATTACCCAACTCGGTAGGCGAGAAACGGATTTTCCAGGCGGGTTGTCCATTCAGGCTAAGTCTTTCGCTGGCAGTGGTTGCCTGGGGGGTGTAATCCTGCCAGTAAAAGCCAATTACATTATATTTTTTGCCGGAAGGGGCAGTAAAAGTCGTGTGCAAATCCAGTTGGGCGGGATCAAAGGGGTTAAAAGTAGCAGCACTATAACCCGTTTGCAGCTCTATCGTCAGTTCAAGTTTATTGTATAGACCGATTTTAGTATCACTGGCGATTATACCCTTGAGCAGAGGAGCAGATGAGGGTTTATTGGGGGTGGGGGCAACCGTAGTTATTATGGCGGTAGTAGTTGCTATAGCGGTTGAAGTTGGGGCAAGATTAGTGGTCGGGATATTAGTCGGCGAAATAGTAATTGGGGCGGTGGGCGATGGGGCATTATCGCCACACGCCGCCATCAACCCTACTATAATCAGCATCAGGCAAAACCCACTTAACTTCTGGTACATACTTTGCCACACCCTAAACCCCTCCAAAAAATATTCACCACAAAGGCACAAAGAACACAAAGAAAATTACGAATTTTTGGCGTTCTTGGCGTTCTTGGCGGTTAAAATTAATATCCAACCTATTGCCCATTAACTAGCCCTTTTGACCTGTCAAAGCAATTCCTTCCACAAACTGTTTCTGGAAGGCCAGGAACATTATGACGGTTGGGATAGAGGCTAACAGGCTGGCGGCCATCAATACCCCTTGCGTACCAGGCCCGGAGAAAATAGTTGAATTAAGGCGGGACAGAGCCAGGGGCAGCGTGCCATGCTCGGCATCCTGGACAACAATTAAGGGCCAAACAAAGTTATTCCACTCGCCCAGCACCGTAAAAATAGTCATCGCCGACAGCGCGGGGATAATCAGGGGTAACACTATCTGCCCGAAAATTCGGAACTCGCTGGCCCCATCTATGCGAGCGGCCTCTAGCATTTCGTCTGGCAAGCTTTTCATATACTGGCGCAAGAAAAATACTGCGAAAGCCTTTGGCAAAGCCGGTATAATTAAGCCCTGATAGGTATTAATCCAGCCCAGGTCTTTAATAGTCAGGAAGTTAGGAATAAATAGCACCTGCCAGGGAACCATCATGGATGCCACCACCACGATAAAGATAATCTCGCGGCCCGGAAGCTGAACTTTGGCTAAGACATATGCGGCTAATGAGGCAATCAGTAGACTCAGCACCGTAATGGTAATTGTCACGAAAAGGCTGTTAAGAAAGAAGGTCAAAAACCCGAACGGCGCGTCGGTCAGGCGTTGGAAAAGCCCCAGGATATGGTTAGGGGGCTTGTTACCCAATGGGTCATAGAAGTTGTTCAAGGTAGGGTCAGTAATAAAAAAACTGGGCGGTACTTTTACCAATTCCGGCACAGTTTTGAATGAACCAAGCACCATCCAGTAATAGGGCAGCAGCATAGTCATAGCAAGTAGAAAAACTGGTACCCTTATTCCATACTTTAGCCAGGGAGAGCGGTTGCTACCAACCATAATTTTCCTCCTAATCAAACGCTACTATTTATTCTCACGACCTAAACGCAGGTTAATCATGGTCATAATAAAGATAATCCCAAACAGTACCCAGGCAATACTGGAAGCATAGCCCAGTTGGAAGCGGGTGAAACCCCTGTCATAAAGATATGGCACAATCGTGAGAGCGGAGTCGAGCGGCCCACCGATATTCCCAACGGTTGAATAAATCAGGTAAACCATATCAAACACCTGGAAAGCCCCAATCAGCCCGGTTATCACAATATAAATCGTAGTAGGTTTAAGCAGAGGCAGGATAATATACCAGAAGCGTTGGACGGAGGTTGCCCCATCAATTGCCGCCGCCTCGGTCATGTCACCCGAAATAGATTGTAAGCCCGCTAGAAAGATAATCATAGTGCCGCCCATCCCACCCCATAAACTGATAATCACCAGTATCGGGATAGACCATTCCGGGCTTGAGAAAAATACAATAGTCTTTATACCAAAAAAATGGAGGATAGTATTAGCCAGCCCATAATCCGCCGAGGTGAAGATAGTGCGCCAGAGTACCGTTACGGCTACGGTAGAAGTAACGGCGGGGAGGAAGAACAGGGCGCGGCAAATCTGGTTTAGCGCAGTGGGAGCGCGTAAAGCCATCGCCAGAGCCAACCCGCAAATGGTATTCAGCGAAACTATCAGCACAACGTAGCTGGCGGTGTTGGTTAGAGCCTTGATAAAACGCTCGTCGCCCCACATGCGCTCATAATTTTTTGTGCCGATAAACTCACCTGATTTAACACCGTTAAAATCGGTGAAGCTCAAGTATAAAGAATTAATAATCGGCCAGACCGCAAAAACCAGGAACAAAATCAAGAAGGGGGCAATCATGATATACCCGGCACCCATCCGACGAAATAGGGCAACTCTGGCATTTAGGGTGCGTTTGGTTAAATCCGGCCTGACATTACTCTCTGATATAGCCATAGCAACTCCTGAAAACTTATAAATAAAAGAGAGGGAAGTGAGAACCAGGGCGGGCTCTCACTCCTGATGTCATCAGTGTTATTTATTTGAGATTCTGGTTCATCACCACTGCCACTTCGTCCAGGGCTTTCTGGGGGTCAGCCTTGTTCAAAATCACTTCCTGAATTTTCTTGTCAGCAGTGTTCTGGCTTTCTTCCCAGCCTTTGCAGTTAGGCGGGCCACCAGCATCACTTAACTGAGCTGTCAAGGCGGCTTTGCGATCGTCCGGCACTTGCAGCTTGGAGACCATATCTACACGGGGTGGCAACCATAGTGCGCTCAATTCGGCGGCCTTCGTGGAAGTCATGGTCGCGGCTTCGTCAGTATAAAGATAGTTGATGAAGGCGGCAGCGGTATCCTGATTCTTGGAGAAGTTCATAATCCCAATCATCCGACCACCAATGAAAGCGGTTTTCTTGCCAGAAGGGCCAGCCGGTATCGGGGCGGCAGCCCATTTGCCTTTAACGCCGGGATGACCACTTTCGAGGCCAGTAATATCCCAGTTACCCTGCATTAATATCGGGTAATCGCCTTTTTCAAAACCACCCTCAAAGTCAATGGTGCTGTCAGTAGGTGTTTTGTATTTAGTATATAGTTCGGAATAGAATTGGAGCGATTTTACCGCTTCCGGGCTGTTGATGTTAACTTTGGTGCATTGGGCATCATAGAGCGAGCCACCTGCGCCGTAAAGGAAGCCGTACCAGCCTAACCAGCTTGTATTACCCCAGGATGAAGCCATACCTTTGCTGCCCTTTGCCTGTAATTTGGTAATAGCGGTGGTGAGTTCATCCCAGGTTGAAGGGATTTTATCAATCCCAGCTTCTTTAAGCAGGTCAGTGCGGTAATACATCATCATTACGGTTAGGTCAGCCGGAACGCCATAAACCTTGCCATCCAGCGTCTTAACAGAGTTGTAAATACCGGGTTGGGCCAGTTTTTGAACATTCTTAACAACATCGGGATACTTCTGGGCCAAATCTACCATTGCGCCCTTTGTGCCAAACTCAATACCCCAAGAAAGACCACCTGTAATCATATCAGGGCCCTGACCACTGGTAGCCGCCGCTAAATCCTTAGCATGGGCATCATCCCAGGAAACGGGTTGGATAGTAACCTTTACGCCAGGGTTAGCCTTATTAAAGGCATCAGCTGCAGACTGGAAAACTTTGGCATCATCCTCCGAACCAACTGCCCAGACCGTCAGGTTGCCAGGGGTAACTTTAGGACCAGCCGCCGCAGTGGTCGCTGCTGAAGCCGCCGTCGTAGCGGCAGCCGAAGCAGTGGTTGTGGCAGGGGTGGTGGCGGTAGAGTCACCACAGGCAGTTAGTACTAAACTAAAAAGCATAACAAGAGTCACAAAACTGGTTAGCCCTGTCCACTTCCGGGTGGAAAGTCTCGTCAACTTAAACATCATTGTCCTCCTAATTTTTGTTACTAAAATTGAGTCACTTCTATCTGACTGATGTTGCGAAGAACAGCTTTAATCCCTAATTGAATATAAAGCTAAAAAGCAGTAATGCTGGAATGTTAGGTGCAGGTAAAAATTTTGGGCGGCACAGCTTACTATCGCCAGTAAAACTGGTTACAGCTTTGTGAGGCGAACATTGCCCAGATATTAAATTGGAATTTTCAGTGATTTGTCGGTAACGTTTCTGTAACAACATTAGCAGATTAATTAAAAGCTGTCAATAGTTTCTGAAAAACTTACAAAATAACCCTCTTTACCATGAAATCTCTCGTGCTTTGTTATGCCATAATTTCAGCTATAATCCGAGTTGAGGGGGTCTGTATTTTATTTTGAGTACTATGAAACTGATTTGGTTGGGGGCAAATTAACCATTAGAACGGTTAGAATGAGGGGAGTTTCTAAATTTGGGAAGAAATGATAAAATCATCATGTAAAGCAAATCCCCTTGATAGCAAACAGAAATTATTGACAGCACCTAAAAGTGGTGGTATTGTAATTACATCAGAAAAATTACAGTCTTGTTACAAGCCAAATTGCCTACATAAAGCTATTTTTAAGTTCTTCTTCATTAACTAGGAGTTTGTTGTGGCTAATTCGGTAACGGTTAGAGATGTAGCTCAGGGTGCAGCTGTATCGGTAGCTACTGTATCACGGGTACTTAACAATCAAGCCCACGTAAAAGAAGATGTAAGGCAACGGGTACTTAAAGCCGCTGCCGATTTAGGTTATCTTGGGGCTTACACTACCAACGGTGGCGATGGTCGGGCGATAAATAAATCCCTGAAAGAAATCGGTTTTATTTATAGCTCCAGTATTGACCACCATGCAGCCACTACCAACCCCTTCTGGTCGCGTATTTTGCATGGAGCCGAGCGTGAAGCCTATAAATCAAATATTAAAATCACCTATCGTTCGGTAGGTGAATTAACTAGTAGTCCCCAATTGTTGCTGACAGCTATCAAAGAAATGCGCCTCGGCGGAATCTTGCTGGTAGGGCCAGCCGATGCCGAGATTATCAAAGCGGTGGCAGCTACCAACGTAGCGTTGGTGTTGGTAGATAACTATGTACCCAAGTCTTCGGTAGAGGCCGTTCTGAGTGATAATTTTGAAGGTGCCCGCCAGGCGGTAGAATATTTAATTAAGAAGGGCCATACCCGTATTGCTTTTATTGGTGGCCCCACTATTGCCGAGAAACGTCCCATCAACAAAATTTATACCATTGAACGGCGGGCTAGTGGCTATCGCACCGCTTTGCTGGATGCTGGCTTGCCAGTACCCTACGATATGTACGAGTCGGGGAACCTCGCCCCGGAAGGCGGCTATCAAGCCTGTAAAAGACTTATTGAAAACAAGGCCAAATTTGATGCTATCTTTTGCGCCAACGACGAAACCGCCATTGGAGCGATGAAAGCCTTGCGCGAAGCTGGACTCAGAGTGCCGGAAGATATTTCGGTGGTGGGCTTTGACGATATAGATATGGCTGAACATTATAATCCGCCCTTGACCACTGTCAGGATTAACAAAGAGGCCATGGGCGCGGCGGCAGTGAGGGCTTTGATTGCCCGTGTAGCTGACCCCGAAGCAGTTAGTCAGACGATAATGCTAGAAGTTGACCTGGTAGAGCGGGCTTCCGTCGCCGTCAGGTAATTTTTAAGGCATGACTTTTCAGGTAGTGGTGACTTTAGTCGCTTCTTCAAGTATTTGAACTCAACGACCAAATTCTTTACTACCAAACCCTTTCCTTAATTTTGTTATACAATTAAAAAATTCCCAATTAAAATTCAGCACCCCTACGGATTAGCTGGGATACTATTGACCTGTCTATAATTCCGACTTTAAAATGAAAGCCTTGTGTGACTACAATGACTGACAAAGCTACTGCAAGCGATAAATTCAGAATATTGATATTTAATGAGCCTGCTTATCCAGGGGCTTGTGCCGAAACCACCCTGGCAGAGTTGGTAAACTTACCGTATCACATTGTCGGAGCCCAAAATCTGGCGGACGAACTCGCGAGGGGTTGTAGCACGCTGGTTTCTTTCCAGGGAGCCTATTTTCCAAAAGGTAGTTGGTCAGCTATTCTTGATTTTCTGGAGGGCGGGGGCAATCTGGCGATTCTGGGGGGTATACCTTTCAGTCGCCCGGTTAATAATGCCGGGCAGATCGAACCCAGCCAACAAACCTATACTACTGAGCTATTTCTAGGGCCTTTCTTTGAAATTGAGTTAGCTGCCCATAATTTAAAGTTTATACCAGGCGCGGCGGCGGCTTTTATGGATGGAATTTCGATTGAGCTAATCCCAGAGCAAGCCGGACATTTCTGGGCTTTTTACCCGAAACTTACTCAGGCTTCCGACCAGCCCCAGGATTTAGGTTCGGCAGGCACCATAGATACCATCCTGACCCCCCTACTGTTTGCGGTAAACGCAGACTCAGGAGTTGAAATTAACAAAATCGCTACCCCCGCCATCTTGCTTGACCATCGAGAAGGACGTTTTGCGGGCGGTCGCTGGCTAATTTCAGGCTGGCAACCTGCTTCAGAACAGCACTGGTTGGAAAATGCCGAACTCTGGCGTAAGCTTATTTTTCTTTCGATAGGTGGTGTTAATTGGGTAGAAATTCGTCCAGCCCTGGCCTGTTACCAAGCGGGCGAAACCCCAACCCTGATTATTTCGGCCTGCACACCCGCCGGACTTAAAGCGAGGCTGACTTCCCCCAATTTAGAAAATAACCAGGAGATAGAAATCGAGTTCCCGCCTTCGGATTTGTTACAGGAAAAAAGGCTTACATTGCCCACCCAAACTAAATCGGGCTTATATCAAGTTGAACTGATCTATCAAAGCGGCAATGGCCCAAGCTTACGGCAAACCACCGGTTTTTGGCTGTGGGATAAAAAGCTGGTTGAAAATACCAGCGGGAAACGCCTGACCGCCCGCCGGGATTATTTTTACCAGAACGACCAACTATTTCAGGTTTTTGGTACAACCTATATGGATAGTGCTATCCAGCGCAAGTTTCTGACCTTGCCAAACCCGGCCCGGTGGGATACCGATTTCAGCGAGATGAAGGCGGGCGGCATTAATCTGATACGCACTGGTATTTGGAGTGGCTGGCGCGAGTTTATGCCAATAGCGGGCGTACCGAACGAAGCGGCTTTGCGGGCGATAGATGCGCTGGTTATGACCGCCTGTAAATATAACATCCAGCTAATTTTCACTTTTTTTGCCTTCTATCCACCTCTATTTGAAGGCCAAAATCCCTGGCTAGACCCGCGTTCTATTCGGGGACAACAGGATTTCGTGGCGGCGTTGGCCCGACGGTACGCGCAGGTCGAGCTTTTATCCTGGGATTTGATTAACGAGCCAAGTTTTGGCAACCCTCAGAAAATTTTTGCTCAACGACCTATCCCAAACTATGACCGTTATGAGTTAGCGGCTTTCCGACAGTGGCTCAGAGCAAAATACCGCCTTGAAGATTTACAACTGCGCTGGCGCGTGACTTCGGCGGAAATGCCTACCTGGGAAAGTGTTAGCCCACCACACGAGTCGGATTATGGCACTCATGTACGGGACAATAACCCGCGCAACATGCTAAAAGTGGCGGATTATACCTTATTTTCCCAGGAAATGTTTCAGGGCTGGGCCACCCAGATGTATCGAGCCATTCGGGCTGTCGGGAGTAATACTTTAATCGGGGTTGGTCAGGATGAGGCCGGAGCCAGAATTTCGCCCCAATTTTATGCCGAGGCTCTCGATTACACCACCACCCACCCCTGGTGGAATAATGACGATTTGCTTTGGGACATGCTGATAGATAAAACCCCCTTTAAGCCCATCCTGATTCAGGAAACCGGAGTGATGTTGGCAATTGATGTGGATGGTAAACCCTGGCGTACTGAGCAAGAAAACGCCCGGCTGCTAGAACGTAAACTTTTTACCGGAATGGCAGTGCGAAGCGCGGGTCTGATACAATGGTTATGGCACACCAACGCCTGTATGACCAGCGATAACGAGAACAGTATTGGCTTAGTACGGGCGGACGGTAGTGCCAAGCCAGAACTGGCGGTAATGAAAGAGTTTGGGCGGCTGGTTCTAACGGTCACCTCCCTGCTAGAAGAAACAGTCGCCTTGCCGGAGGTCTGGTTGGTTGTGGCTTATTCCCAATGGTTTTTACGTCCAGATTTGGGTAGCGAGGCCACCCAACGAGCCGTTCGGATTCTGGGGTACGAATGTGGGATAGTGCCGCAATTAGTGGGTGAACACCAATTAGCTAATTTAGTGGAGAGTGGGCTAACTCCCAGAGTGGTAATTTTACCAGCAGTTCAGATGTTTGACCCAGTGGCCTGGGCCGCCCTACTACAATTGGTGGAGCGGGGGGCACACCTCCTGGGCAGTGGAATAATTTCCCGCGACCAGCACAATTTGCCCTTTAACCCCGGTCTGGAGGGAGTGCTGGAGGAAAATAGGCCAGTCAGTCGCTACGAGTTTTTACAGAATTATGCCGACCATTCCCCGCAGCTAACTTATGAGGGTGAGAAAATTGGCTATGTTAGAAAAGCCCATAACCACTGGAAAGTCTATCGGCAGGGGCAGGGGCAAATTAGCTGGAGTGGCTTACCCCTGGAATTATCCAACAGTAACGAGGCGGTGCGGAAAATCTATCGGCAAGTGCTGGGTTTGCCGGAGCAAACCGCCAGTCAGGATAGCCCGGTATTAGTTACCTGTCAGAATCTCAAGGAAGGTCAGCTAATAATCGCTATATCCGAGAGCGGTAGTCGCCAAAAGCTCAATTTAGGCGAAGGATTAGAGGCGGAGATAGAGCCAAATCGTGCTGGAGCGGTTTTGTTGAAAGCGGGAAGTCCAGTGGTGGTCTTTGGCGGTTTAAAGGTTTCCGAGATAGTTAAACTTGATTTCAAAGCGGAAATGAAGATTCTACGTTAGGATAACTTATGAAAAATCTATCCCTCACTAATAATTGGTATTTCAAAGCGCGTGACTCGCAAAAAGAGCTTGTGGCTGATTTTGCCCTGGCAGAAGGTTGGTTGCCCGCTACCGTGCCGGGGACGGTGCAACAGGATTTGTTGGCGGCGGGAAAAATCCCCGACCCGTTTTATGGCTTAAACGAACGGGAAGTGCAATGGGTGGGTGAGCAGGATTGGCTCTATCGCGGTAGTTTTGATTTGTCAACGGATTTTACCTCTTCTGACCCAATTCAACTTTGTTTTGAGGGTCTGGATACTTTTGCGACCGTTTGGCTTAATGGCGAAAAAATTCTGGTAAGTGAGAATATGTTTGTGCCACAACGGCTTGAAGTGGGGCATTTACTAAAAACAGTTGATAACGAATTGCAGATATTGGTCGAATCGGCGGTCAGGCGTGGGCGCGAATTGGAAGCCGCGCATGGCAAACTAACTGCCTGGAATGGCGACCCTTATCGGGTTTATGTGCGAAAAGCCCAGTATCACTTTGGTTGGGATTGGGGGCCTTGCTTGATTACCTGTGGTATCTGGCGGAGTGTCAGCCTGGAATGCAGTCCAGCGCGGATTGCCGAGCTAGACTGCTCAGTTGAGGTTGAGGAAAATCTCACAAGGGCGACTGTGACGGCGAAAGTGCAGGTTGAAGGTCAGGCCACAGTACGGTTACGGCTTTTAGGACCAAACGACGAAGAACTGGAAACGGTTGATACGCCTTTGCTTGAAAATATCGCAAATCATGCTTTTATCATAAACCAGCCTCAATTATGGTGGCCGCGCGGCTATGGTTCGCAGCCACAATACAAAGTAGAGGCAATTCTGCTTACTAACGATACTGAGGTTGACCGAGCGGTGAAAAAAGTAGGATTGCGCCGCCTGGAGTTAGTCCAGGAACCAGTGGAGGGCGAGTCCGGTACAACCTTTTATTTCAAAATCAACAATACCCCAATTTTTTGTGGCGGGGTGAACTGGATTCCGGCGGACTCTTTTACTCCCCAGATTCCCGCCGAGCGTTACCAAAAACTTCTAGAACTGGCGGCGGACGGAAATATGCTAATGCTGCGGGTCTGGGGTGGCGGGATTTATGAAGAAGACCAATTCTATGACCTGTGTGACGAATTGGGTTTATTGGTCTGGCAGGATTTTATGTTTGCCTGTGGAATTTACCCGGCCCTGGATTGGTTTCAAGAGAGTGTGAAGGCCGAAGTCACCGCTACCCTGAAACGACTGCGCCATCACGTCTCGTTGGTGTTGTGGTGCGGCAATAACGAAGATTATATGATTGCTAACTCTTTAGGAGCTTACGACTCAACCTTAGAGGGGGATTTTAGCCAAACTAAATTCCCGGCCCGGCAGATTTACGAGCACTTGTTACCTGAGATTTGTGCCGATTTAGACCCTTCCCGCCCCTATTGGCCCGGCAGTCCTTATGGCGGGCCGGATAGCAGTTCTCAGACGATAGGGGATCGCCATACCTGGGATGTCTGGCACGGGCAGATGCTAGACTATCACGAATATCCCCGCTTTGAAGGTCGTTTCGTCAGCGAATTCGGGATGCAGGCGATGCCCAAACTTGCGACGGTGGAGGCTTTTGCCCCAGCTTCCGAGCGGTATCCCGGCAGCCGCACTTTTGATTTTCACAATAAAGCCACCGACGGTTTTCGGCGGTTAGCAGCTTATCTTAGCGACAATTTACCTGTGACTTCCGAGCTTGAGGATTTTATTTATGCCACTCAGTTAATTCAGTCTGAAGCATTGGCCTGTGCTTTGCGGGGTTGGCGCAGACGTTGGGGTGGACCCGGCAAATATGCGGTGGGGGGAGCTTTAATCTGGCAGATAAATGACTGCTACCCGGTGACGAGTTGGGCTATCGTGGATTATTATTTGAGACTGAAACCAGCCTATTACACTGTCAAACGCGAGTTAGCCCCGGTGATGGTGGGGTTGTGGCGTGCACCTGAAAATAAAGCGGCAGTATGGGGGGTGAATGGCACTTTGGAAAAAATAGAGGCCGAACTGGTAATTCAGGAATGGACGCTCGCGGGCGAGAAAGTAAAGGAAGAAAAACACGCGCTCGTGCTAAAACCCAATCAAGCTACTGAGTTCTCAACTCTGTCTTATAATCCGGAGGAAGGTATTGTGGTAGGCGCAACTCTGTATAGCAACGCTCAGGTAATAGCACGAGCGACTCTCTGGCCTGAACCTTTCAAGTATTTTGACTTTCCCGACCCTGAAATAGAGATAACCAGAAGCGGGGAAGACCAATTGCTGATTCATGCCAAACTTCCCGCAAAAGGGGTATTACTGGCGGCGGGGGGCGTGGTTGAGTGGAGCGATAACATGCTGGATTTGTTGCCGGACAACCCTCAAATAATTACTGCCAGGGGTCTAGGGAAGGCTGAAGTAAGGGTGCGTTCTTTGGCTAATATTCAGCCTAAAAATAAGGAAAAGTAAAATGCCACGCTATGGTTTTAACTTTCAGTGGATGTTTAGCTGGGAACCGGGGCGACAACCCGAACCGCCCGATACCAAAGCTTTGAATTTTTTAGTGGAATATGGTTTTGATTTTGTACGGATTCCTACCGACTATCGTTTCTGGACAAAGGATTTTAACTATTTTCAGCCAGATGAGACGGTTTTTGAATATGTTGACCAATATCTGGAAGCCTGCCGCCAGCGTGGTTTTCAACTGAGCCTGAATATCCATCGCGCTCCCGGATACTGTATTAATCGGAACGACCTGGAGCGGCATAACCTCTGGCTTGACCCGATAGCCCAGGATGCTTTTGTATTTAACTGGGAAACTTTTGCCAAACGTTACAAGGGTGTTTCAAGCGATTTCCTGAGTTTTGACTTGATTAACGAGCCGCCCGATATTGGTCAATACGGCATGACCCGCGAGAATCACGCCGCTTTAATTCGCCGCACTGTTGCCGCTATCAAGTCGATTGATCCCGAACGAGAAATTGCAATTGATGGTCTGGGCGGCGGTAATATCGCGATGCCCGAATTGGCCGACCTGGGGATTATTCATAGCGGGCGGGGTTATCAGCCCATGCCAATCAGTCATTACGAGGCTGGTTGGTGGAGCGGGCATGTTGGGCTGCCTTTCCCAAAATATCCTGGTACGGAGTGGGAGGGTTTGGTCTGGAATCGGGATACTATTCGGGATTTCTACCAGCCCTGGCGCGAACTGGAAACATCAGGTACAAAAGTCCATATCGGTGAGTTCGGCTGTTACAATCATACTCCCAACGAAGTAGCTCTGCGCTGGTTTAAGGATTTATTCAGCGTGTTTAGGGAGTTCGGTTGGGGTTTTTCGCTCTGGAATTTTCAGGGGGATTTCGGTATTATCGAACACGGACGGCCTGGGGTGGCTTACGAAGATATTCTGGGCTATAAAGTAGATCGAGAATTGTTGGAACTGATAATGACCAGCCGAATATAGACTAAAGCAAAGTCAGTAATTTTAATTCAAGAACTGGACAAGTTAGGCTCCGATAAAGTTGGATAGAAGGAAAAATCAAGAAAAAACAAACTAGAGAAAATCTAGGAGTGCCTAAAACAGGAGAGGTAGCAGCAGTGATACCGTTGGCGAACTAAAAGAGGGAACATTTGCTAAAATGGCAGGAGGAGAAAGAAAAAAGGAGTAAGGAAAAAGGAGCAAAAAGATGTCTCTCCAGCCCCAAAAAGTAGAAACAATTCCTGCCGAAACCGT
>JBBQZS010000068.1:0-32754 GCA_038207495.1 Chloroflexia bacterium | reverse complement strand
AGCAATCTGGAAGGCGATACCTACCCACTGCCCACTGGCGGAGTTGAGGGACACCGCCGCCGTGTTAATGGTTGCTCCCTTTGGAATAGAAAGGTTAGTGAAACGCAACCCGGTATAGCTGGCGGTAACCGACGAGCCATTGCCAATCCAGACCGTGCTGGAAGTATCGCTGTAATTCGTTCCATCTTCATTCACATCATCGTTACCAGTAATAATCTGGGCGTTGATAGTCCCGCCTGTCGGGGTTGTCACCACCGGAGTAGTGGTAGGCGCGACGGTAGTGGTTGTTACTGGAGGAGTGGTAGTAGCGACAGTTGTGGTAGTCGCAGTTGTGGTTGGTGTTGGGGTACTAACCACTATAGTATAAACTCCGGCTACGGCCTGAACCTCCGGCGATTGGGTTACATCGCTGGTGGATAGGTCAAGCTGATATTGTAAATATTGACCGTTAGGCAAGGTCAGATTAACTGTGTCAGTTGTTGCGGCGGCGGTACTCCAGGCCGACCAGGTAGTCGCATCGGTAGAAGTGCGGGCTTTGATAGTAGCCGTGCTCGTAGCCTGCCAGTAGAGGCTGTTCCAGGTAGCGTTGCTGCCAGCGTTAAGCGCACTCGACAAGAAACTGCCAGTGGCGGGATAACTTCCGGCGATTACGCTGGTCGCTTCCAGGGGATTAGCCTGATTCCCGGTACTGAGCCAGACAAAGATAGGGCTGGTGACGGTAGCGGTATGGGTCGCCATCAGGTTTCCGTCAACGTAATACTGAATGACATTACCACTGACCAAAATCTTGAAGTCGTGATAAACCCCCATTGTTACGCCCGTTAGAGGCGTATCAATCGCCGTACCACCCATATTGGTGCGCGCGTAAACCTGGGCACCATCATAGCTGGGGGTGCTAAACAACAGCCAGTTGGTGTTCAAATCTTCCGATAAACCAAAGTGCTGGAACGAAACGTTGTTGGCAAATTTAACCCGGCCCTCTAGCAAGGTAACCGGCACACGGTTTACACTCTGGAGATAGCCGTTTGCTACTGAAACTTTGTTGCCGCCCACTGTGACGCTTCCTCCCGCGCCCCAGGCAGTACCGTTCCATTGAGTTGTATCCAGGGTAGTACCCGCGAAATAATCTTCCAACGTGGCCCGTAATTTCACCTCACCATTTACTCGGTTGGTAACAATTGTGCCGCTCGGTGTCCCGCTACTGAAATTGCTCTGGGTAGTTTGAATTATGGCGGGCGGCAAAACTACCAACCCGGCATTTAAGGTCGCGTTCTGACCGTTACTGGTAACCTGAACATTATAAGTACCCGCCGTATAACTGGCTGGCAGGTTAAAAGTTATAGTTGTGCTATTAACCAGCGTCACGCCAGTTTGAGCAACCCCGGACAGGGAGACCGTTACCGGGCTGGTAAAATTAGTACCAGTAATAGTGATAGTCTGGGCGGCACTATTTGTTACCAAATCGGGCGAAACCGAGGTAATAGTCGGGTTCGTCGGGACGGGCGTAGTCGTAGGTGCTGGGGTAGTGGTCAGTGCCACAGTAGTAGTGGTGACTGGTGGAGTAGTGGTCGGCGTTACGGTTGGGGTGGGGGTAACGTTTGGATTACCAGCATAAGTTACTACCAAACTGGAAGTACCAGCAGGCAAATTCACAAAAGCAAAATTTTCACCGCGCACAATACGCGGGCTGACGGTGGCAGCCGCTCCATTAATAGTTACAGCACTAACACTGTTGCTACCGTTGCTCCAGGGCACCATCAGGGTTTGGGCGGCGGTAGTGGTAGTGCTAAAACTTAGCGCATTGCTCGCATAGGCAATATTGGCGAAGCTGCTGTTGTAACGGGCCTGGGTGAATTTATACCATTCTTCCCCACTATAAATCGGAATATTTTTACTATTAATGTAGGATAGAGTTTGGTTGGCCCAGTCAATTACCCCCTGGAAATAATCCACGTGCATCTGGAAAACAACCGCCTGATTATCCCCGGTCTCGCTGTTATCAAGGGCCTGTTGGGTGTATAGAACCGCGTCAGCCGTACTTAGGTTTTCGGGTCCGGCATACAGCATCTGGTCGTCGGCGATTTCGGTATATTGACCAAAGTTATCAACGATATTGCCGCTTTCGTCAATGAACTTCATGGGTAAACCGCTACCCGTCATATAACCACGAGTCCAGCTAGTATCGGGGTTCTGTAACCAGGTTCCATAACGATAAGGGGTATAGTCCATAGCGTAACCACGCGCCACCCCTATTTTCGCACCGTCAGTCCAACCCTGCCACTGTACCCGGTGAACCCGGGTGGTATGGGTGGCTGGTGCGGCTCCAAAGCGTAGGGCATACCAGGATAAGTCGTTATCGTAGCCAGTGCTAAGCGGTGTATCTACTTTATAAGGATGTATATCAAAACTGTAACCCTGTGATTGCCAGGCAGCCACATTAGCCGCGCTGGGTTCCCCCGCCTGGGCCATATAGAAGGTGGTACGGGCGTTGTAGGTGTTAAGGGTGCTTATCAATGCCTGGAAGTAGCTGTCAGGGTTAGCGTGAGCATCGCTGGTGATGACACTGGCAGTATTTTTGCCGTTGGCGAAGTACCACAAGCGCGGCAAAGGTTTTTTGGATAGGTTGAACTGCCCCAAAATCCGCCCAAAAAGCCGTTGTTGAATATCGGCCTGGGGCAGGGGCATTTTATTCTTGTCAATCCAGTTGTAATACATATCTGTAATTCGGACAATCCCATCTCCATCGGAATCAGTATCAAGCTGGTTTGGGTTGCCCTGTCGCAAAAGGGCGATGCTGGTTGGCAGGTCGTAAGTAAAGGCGGCGGCTTTGCCACTGCCATAATTATTGACTACAACAGCGGGATAGCTGGTAGCGGTGTTAGCATTGCTATAAAGCAACCCCACCGTTTGAGCTGTGCCGGGAGAGTACTGGTCGGCAGTGGTATGAGTTTGGAGGCTGGTAGAGGTGAAGCCCGCCCCATAACTATTAGCTGTCTGGATTGCCATGTAACTATTACTAAGGGTGCCAGCCGAAGCCCCTAAACCAAAAACGGCGGCTAATTGGGCATCGGGTCGCATCGCAATCAGGTTGCCACCACCCGAAACATAGTTATTGAAGATGGTTGCCTGGGGGGATGTCAGGCTGGTACGCGCCAGTACAACCGTATCATACGCCGCTAAGAGGTTGGAAGTGACATTAACAAGTTGTTCATTATCGTAGGAAGTAAAGCCCTCGGTTTTCATTATTTCGCCCAAAAAGCGTCCCAAGTTACCAAGGCTTACCCCGGAATTGTAGCTGTCATTGTAAACAACCAGGATAGGGCTGGCAGGGGGATTTCCACTGCTCAAAGTTGGCACAGCCCGCTGAACTGGTTGGATAGTTTTAACGGCAGCTTTAGTGGTGGGGGTAGGGGTGGCAGCGTCTACACTCGCCTGAAGGCCAGGTAGAGCCATTGCCATTAATAGCAAGGTTGCTACCATCAGGCGGATTCCATTTACGGCTTTTTTGAATTTCCCAACGTTATTTTTACTCACTGCGAATCCCCTCTTGTTTGTTCTTCTAGGTATGAACTACTACAGCCTTTTAGACCACTACAACAAAAATTCACCTAAATCCCTTTTTCATCTTGAGGGACAGGCGCACGAAATTTGTAGTTTATGGCTTAATCTTGCTATAGTTGGTGTTCTGCATTTCCAAGTTCTACGATTATGTCCAAAACGTTACAACGACTTATACCAATTTGATACCCTTAATGGTTATTATTATCTAACTTTAGGGTTACACAGACGTGAATCTTGTAAGGCAGTTTATGAAAAGGCGTTCACAATGGGGATTAAGGAAGATGAAGAAAAACCAACGAAAAATTTTGATTTGCAAGTTTTAAGGTTTGAGTTATGAGGATAACTTTAACGTAACACTTAAAACTCAACACTGTTTAATTGAGCCACTTTGGGTTAAAGCCGTTTGTTGCAATGCGGCGGGGATTTTCGCCCGAAGTTGCTACCGTCCAGATTTCGCTGTTTGCTTGACCGGGCCTTCCCCCTACGCCGAACCGTTCCAGAATAATCTGGCGACTATCTGGCGACCACTCAAACAGGCCATGACTCAAGGTTTCCGAACCTTCGGGGTATAGCGGGTTAGTTTTACCATTAATAGGGCTGAAAAGCCAGAGCCTTGTGCTGCGATCTGGGCCCTGCCGTAAAAAAGCCACCTGTTTACCATCCGGCGACCACACCGGGAAGCGGTCATTAAAGCCAACTGGCGTAGTTAACGGGGTGCCGCTTTCCAGCCCGGCTTTGAGGCTTACTCTGGTAATAAGCTGGCGTTCCACCGCGCTTTTGAAGTCAAAATAGCTTATTAATATTTCACGCCCGTCAGGTGAGGGGGCCAAAGTTTCGGGTTTGAGGCCGGGAATTTCTTTCCACTGAGGTTCGCCCGCAAAGTTAAATATCGCCACTGCTTCCCGTTTAGGCTCCCAGAAATAAGCCTGGTCGCCTCCTGCCCCCCACACCAGGCCGACCCCGGCTTTATCTGCTCCGCCATAAAGCGGCGGTAAACTGATCCCATCCGCCCTCAATAACCAGAGTTGGGCCGGCACAAATCCCCCCTTCTCAAAGGTTAGCCGCCTTTCATATGAGATTAATTCGCCCGCCGGAGACCAGCGTGGGGCACTGGCTCGAATATTAGCTTCAAATACTAATTTTTGAGGTTCTGACCTAACTGTTTTTACTAACCACAACCCGGCTTCGCGCTGATTTGCTTCCTGCAAGCTGTAAACAATTCGCTCCCCGCCTGGGGAAACGCTAAAATCCAGCACTTGCCGCTCGGTTTCGTTGGTCAAACGACGCGCATTGAGTGTGCCGTTATTATCCAACTCCGCCAGCCACAAATTGACGGCCTGACCTTCCTGGCGTAGATAGGCATAGCGCAAGGGCCGAGTATGGAAAGTCCAACTACTTTGCCCATAATCCAACCGCCCCCCGTTGATTAGCCTCAAGCCGCCTCTCAAATTAACCCTATAGTCGGTATCGGGCAGTGGGCGAGTAGCAGGGGTGAAATACATTACCGAACCCTCCCAGCTAAAATCGCCGGGCAGGCGGGGGTTGATTTCAAAGGCCGCTTCAGTGGCAGCCCGCTCCGGCAGATTCCCTCCCTCGAAGCTAATCGCTACTTGGGGTAAGCCTGTTTTCCCTTCGGTCAGGTAGGCAAATTTGGCTTGCAGGGGTTTCCCGGCAGTATCGCCGATTATTAAAAAGAGGCTCAGGGCCACCCCTAGCCCAATCGCCACCAATATTATTAAGAAGTAGAACTGTCGTGTAGATTTCATTATGGGTAAATATAAGGTTGGGCTGGGCGGGTAATCTTTTCCACGCTATCCGCCAGAAAGCCAAAAACTCCATTGGTGGCCTGTCCCAAGGTACCGCGCACCTTTACCCATTGGCCTTCTTCCAGGTTGGCGGTTTCAGCGGCAACCACCGGGAGTTTCAGGGCGGTACTATCGGCGGTGCAGCATACCACCACATAACGAGCCAACAGAAAATAGCGACTGCCCGCTCCCTCTGGCCTCACCACAAAACCTGTAACCTCCACCGGGCGGCCCGTAAGCTTGGCGGCGCGTTCCCTATCGTTCAGGGCCGCGCTCCAATCCAGCAAGCTCCAGCGAACGGTATCCAGATTGGCGGCGTTTTGCCAGTTTTGTTTGAGCAAAGCATCCGAGAGAGCCCGGTTAGCACTGCCACTGTTAGCCCCTCCCGTCAGGCGATTCGTTTCTAGTGGTTGAGGTGTCACCAGCAAACCCAGGGCTACTACTAACCCTAGTAGTGCCAACGATGCCGGATTTAGCACTGCATGTGGGTCAATCTTTTTTGCTCGACCAAATAGCAGATTTTTCCCACCCAGTAAAATTAATATAGCGGCGGTTGCGGCGATTAACAGATTAAAGCGGGGATGCAAATAATAACTTAACGTGCCGTCCATTAATCGCCAACCCAACCATAAACCCAGGAGGATTAAAAGGAAGGATGAAGTAGGAAGAATGAAGGATGAAAGAGGGGACGGGGGATAGGAGATAGGGGTCGGGGGTTGGGGAACAGGAAGCCGCTCAGTTTTACCCTGATGTTTACCCGCCCCAATTTTCACTTGTTTTTTAGTAGCCGTTTTCATAGTTACCCGATTTTGGATTTTAGATATTCGATTTTGTATTTCCCAATACCCCTTCACAGATTCAAGTTAATCGCTACAGCCGCTACCAGGGTAACAAGGGCGGTTAGAAGGGCAATCATTCCAATTGTCTGAGGGCGTAAAACCAGCCGCATCAAGGGCAAACTTTTCAGGTTGATAAGCGGGCCAAAGACCATAAAGGCCAGCACCGACCCAGTGGGGAACAACCCGGCAAAGCCCAACGCCACAAAGGCATCCACCGATGAACAAACTGACATCAAGGCCGCAAGTAACATAAGGGCAAGGGCCGATAATAAAGCTCCTTGCCCCAAATCCAGGAATAGGTGAGGGGGTAAATACGATTGAAAAGCCGCCGCCAGCCCAATACCGGGGATTGCTACCTGTGCCGCCTGAGTAAATTCGGCGGTTGCGCGATCCAGGAAGGACCTGATGCTATTTTTGGTCTCATTGTGGGTATGGTCGTGGTAGTCGTGGGTATGACCTGCGTTTTCAGTTTCTAAAAGCTGCGGGGGATTAGGGTGAAAACTAAACAATATCCCAATCCCCACCGCGATTAACAAAGCCAAACCAATTCGACCAAATAATATGCCCCAATCGGCAAAAGCCAGCCAGGTTACAAGGATTGTAATGGGGTTAACAATCGGGGCTGCCAGAATAAAGACTAAAGTAAGGGTCAGGGGTGCGCCATCTCGCGCTGCCTGTCGCGCTACCGAGGATGCTCCACATTCGCAGACGGGTAAGGCAAAACCCATGCCTACGCCTACTGCGGCTGATCGGACTCGGCTGCGGGTAGCTTTTTGCCAGAGTTTTTCAGTCCAGCGTGTACCCCACACCGCCAGCCCCGCCGCGAATAATGACCCTAACAACAGGAAAGGCAGGGCTTCGATAATTAGCCCCAAAAAAATATTTATAAACAGGCTTGAGCGTTCTTTTTTGTCCGGGAAAAATAGCCAGGGGAAAAGCAAGGCAGCTATTATTACCACTGCGCCCCAACTAAAAAGGGGTCTGAACCGCACCCAAAAGCCTGGAACAGTTGTTTTTGAGGTTGAAGCTATACTCATGTTTCTATTATTCTATCACAACCTTACTTGGCGGTGAATTGGCGTTGAGCTAAGGTGAAAACTTATTCAGTAATACCACTTGAAAACTCATCCATTCTTAAAATTTCTTCATCGAGCTATTGGGCTATTTCACCTGCTTATCATTGATAGGGGCCTATAATTTAAGTAGTGCAATTTATAAAGGAAAGATTGTATAAGTCTGCGTTCTTTTGCGTCGAATGATATTTCAGCCGGGGGAATTGGAACTATGGTGGATAAACTTAAACTCGGAGTAATTGGGGTTGGCCGCATGGGCGAACGGCATTGCCGGGTCTATAGTAGTATGCCCCAGACCGAATTGGTTGGAGTTAGCGACCTTTCCGAAGAGCGCGGGTACGCTATGCAGGAGCGTTATTTTACCCGCTACTTTAAGGATTTTCAGACAATGCTACCTTTAGTGGATGCGGTTTCGATTGTTACCACTACGCCGGGTCACTACCCAATAGGGATGGAATGTTTACGACAGGGCAAGCATTTGTTAATTGAAAAACCGATTGCCCTTGACCTGAGAGAAGGCCGCGAAATGGTTGCTCTGGCCCGTCGCAATGGTTGTGTAATAATGGTGGGTCACATCGAGCGTTATAACCCGGCTTTCCTCGAACTTGAACATTTCCTGGACACTCTCCCCTACCAGGAAACGATTGCCCTGAATGTCCGACGGTTAAGCCCCTTTGATAACAGCCTGACGGATGTGGATGTTATCTCCGACCTGATGATTCATGACCTTGATTTAACCCTCAAAATTATGGGGCGGCTACCCGATGCGGTGGAGGCCTTTGGGCGACGGGTTTTCACCAAGAGTATTGACCACGCCGTGGCAAACCTCTACTACCACCAGGGGCCAGTCGTTAGTCTCACAGCTTCGCGGGTTACCCAGCAAAAAGTCCGCTCGATGGAGCTAACCACAAACGATTCTTTTGTACAGGCTGACTTGCTGCATAAGAACCTGTCAATTCATCGTCGGTTCGTGCCTCACTATTCTAATCAGGACGCGCCTCGTTATCGCCAGGAAGGCTTTATCGAGCAAATATTTGTGCCAAATGCTGAACCATTGCAATTGGAATTGCTGGATTTTGTCCAGTCTGTTCAAAATAAAGCTCAACCCAAAGTGAGCGGGGAAGATGGGATCGCCGCCCTAGGGTTGGCTCTGGAAATTCGGGACAAAATTGAAACTCGCTGTGATGAAAAGCCCCTTAGCCGGGAAGCTAGCGAGGTCTGGCGCAAGCTTGAAACGCCAGTGGTAGTAGCAAATTAGCAGGAAGTAATCAGTAATCAGTTTAAGAAGCCTTGTACAGAATAGTCAATTTAGGTGAAGAAAAGAATCTTCTAATACTAATTCAGGCCTTTCACGAAGTGAAAAATAGCAAAAGTAGCAAAATGCTGATCTGGAAAAACTGACAACTGACTACTTTTAAAAGGATTGAGTGTGATGAAATTATCAGTGGTGATACCTTGCTACAACGAAGCCGACAATGTAGCCGGACTAAAAGAGACCTTGACTCCTGTACTTGCTAACCTATCGGCTAGTCCGCGCTGGCAAGAAGTTGAACTTATTCTGGTAGATGATGGCAGCAAAGATGCTACCGCCCGCTTGCTTGAAGAAGCTTTTGCCGGACAGCCCAACGTTAAACTAATTCGGCATGGGGTGAACAAAGGGCTGGGGGCAGCTTTACGAACTGGTTTTGCGGCCTCCTCCGGCGATGTGGTTATAAATACCGATAGCGATGCCACATATCCTTTTAGCGGGATAGAGCCGCTGCTGGAACGCTTAACGCCGGGAGTGGATATTGTGACGGCCTCACCTTATCACCCGCAAGGTGGTGTAGATAATGTGCCCGCCTATCGCATTTTCATCAGCAAAGGGGCTTCGCTGTGCTACCGGATGCTACTAAACCCGCGTATTCACACTTATACCAGCATGTTCCGGGCCTATCGTCGGGCGGTTTTAGCCGAAAGTTTGAATGAGGATAATGGCTTTCTGGGAGTTACTGAAATTCTGGTGCGCGGGGTTATAAATGGGGCAAAGGTGGTTGAATATCCCTGCCGCTTGCGGGTGCGCCGTTATGGTCAGTCCAAAGCGCGGATTGTCCAGATTACTCGCTCTCACCTTAACTTTATGCGCCGCTTGCTGCTGCATCGGGTGGGTAGCCTGTTTGGTAAGAAGGTATTTACCCCTCACACCAATCAGCAACCAGTTTTGGATAATCGCCAGGCGGCGGCGGATAGTTAGGGAAAAGCTAGATGACAACAATTTTAACTGTCTTAGGCACCCGTCCCGAAATTATAAAGTTGTCACCTCTCTTGCCGAGGTTACATCAGATATGTGACCGAGCTTTAATCGCGCATACCGGGCAACATTACTCTTACGAGATGGATGCTCAATTTTTTGAGGAACTGGAGTTACCCGCCCCCGATTACAGCCTGAAAGCGGGTGCGCCAGGGCTAAGTTCCGGCAAACAGACCGCCCAGATGTTGATTGGCCTGGAAGCGATTATGCAGGAGGAACGCCCCGACCTGGTAATCGTGCAGGGCGATACCAATACCACCCTGGCGGGAACGCTATCCGCCGTCAAGCTTGGTATTCAGGTGTTGCATCTGGAAGCGGGTTGTCGTTCATTCAATCGTTCGATGCCCGAAGAAATTAATCGGGTGATGGTTGACCACGTAGCCCAGTTACTACTGGCTCCCGATGCAGCGGCGGTAAAAAACTTGCGGGACGAAGGTTGCCAGCAGCATGCCGAGATTTATCAGGTTGGTTCAACCGGGTTGGAAGCCTGTTTACGATTGCGCGAGGCGGCCAGCCGTCGCCCCTTGTTAGCCCAAATAGGGGTAAAGCCGGGGGAATATCTGGCCCTGACGTTGCATCGGGCGGAAAATACTACCGCCGAAGTGCTGCCCGGTCTGGTGAAAACTATTAATACGCTGGCGGGGGATTACCCGATTGTTTTCCCGATACATCCGCGCACCGAGGGAATGCTGGAAAAATTGGGTCTGGAGCTTTCTGCCAACGTACTCCAGTTAAAACCGCTGGGTTATCTGGATACCCTACGGCTAATCGGTCAAGCCAGAGCAGTTATGACTGACTCAGGTGGTTTACAGGAAGAGGCGGCTATTCTGGGGGCACCAGTGTTGGTGCTACGCCAGGAAACCGAGTGGAGTTATCTGGTGGAAGCGGGCAAAGCGGCCTTGCTTGGAAACTCTTATCCTGAAGCTCTGGAAAAAGCCCTGGCCTGCCTGCAACCCGCCCAAATCAGGGCTATGCAGTCGGCAATTGTGCCTGTTCCAACCAATATTACCGACTCTATTTTAGAGATTATAGCCAATAAGCTATCAGCCGTCAGCCGTCAGCCAATAGGTCTTAGCCTTTAGGTGTTAATGACCTTTAATTGACAACCGATAACGTTTTAAGGAAAAATAATGTTCAAGATTAAAACCAACGATATTATACAACCCACTCTGGATAGTTCTATCGGTTTTGAAAGCCGCCCTGGTCTTTCGATGGTGGAAGAAAAAGCGAAGATTGAGGAGAATAAGGCCGCTCGCAAGAAAAAGTTATTGCTGATTTCCCCGGTGTTAATCAGCGTGGCCCTGGGGATTGTCGGTCAGCTTATCCTCAAGCGGGGGATGAGTGACCTCGGCCCGGTGTCGCTGACAGAGCATAGCATTATTGAAATCATGTGGTCAATTGCTACTAACCTGTTTGTAATCGTAGGTATGGTAATATTCGCTGTGAGCGTTTTGTTCTGGTTAGTGGGGTTAAGCCGTGTGGAATTGAGTTATGCCTATCCCTTCCTGAGCCTGAGTTATGTAGCTATTCTGGCAGCCTCCTTTTTGTTGCTAGGTGAAACTATTTCACCTTTGCGTTTGGGTGGGGTGGTGCTGGTCTGTGCCGGGGTGATACTGGTAGCCGCCAGCGACCCTAAACAGAAGTCAGAGTAACTTTATCCAGCGTTATTCCGGGATTAAGCTCGGAATAACACCTTCCCTGAACACTTTTAAAATAGTTTTTGCAACGTTGCTCTTTCGTCCTAATAGGAACTGGTAATTGTGAACAAAGCCCAAATTGTCGAAAATCGTTCTGAAAGTTTAATTCTGACCACTAGAGCGGGGCTAGTAGCCGTTGCGTTTGCCGCAATCGTGCTATTAAACCTGAACCTGACAGCCGCTCCTGAACCCTGGTTCGATGAGGGGGTACATGTAAGTGCGGCGGCGACTCTGGCTAAAATCGGAAATTATGCCTTGCCGGACGCTACCGGGTTAAAGGTTCTAGACCCTGGAATCCAGGTTGGGCCAACGGTTATTTTGCCAGTAGCTCTTTCCTTCAAACTATTTGGACAGGGTTTTTGGCAGGCTCGTGGGATTATTGTTCTTTACGGGTTTCTGGCTTTAACGGCCTACTTGTTGGTCGCTCGGAAAGTTGCTGGAAAAGAGACTGGATTATTGGCCCTGGTTATTTTGTTGGCGGGCAACGGGGTCGAAAGCAGCTCATTTATATTACTATCCCGACAGGTAGTAGGCGAAGTCCCGGCTCTGGGATTTCTGCTACTTGGGATGTGGTGCTGGTTCAAGGCCATGGAAATCCCTGGCAAAGGCCGGCTCTCTCGCTCTAAGCTGCTTTATCTGGCGGCGGGGCTTTGTTTCGGCCTTTCGATTGTCACCAAGTTACAGGTGTTGTTGATTTTTGTGCCAGCCTGGGGCTTGTTATTCCTGGCAGACCGCTTTTATTATCGGCAAGCCAGTTGGAAAGCCTTTATCTTGCCAGGGTTAATAGCGGTCTTGAGCTATGGGTTCTGGTACGGCTTGCAAACCCTGTTGGCTGACCCCGAAACGGCCCGCCAGAACGCCGAATTTTTACGCCAGAGCTTTACTAATCGGATTATTGGTTTTAATCCAACTCATATCCGGGAAGCCCTGGGCGGTTTGTGGCGCAACGGCTTTGTTTTGTGGGGTTTGCCGGGACTGGTGTACGGGGTTTATCTAACCCTTCAACGTGACAGGTTAAGTCTCTTTCGGGCCGGGTTAGTATTATTTTCGGGGATGTGGCTGGTCTGGTTTGTAGTGTTTTCGGCGGGTTGGCCGCGTTACTCCTTTATCGGGCTGGCCTTGCTGCCAATCTGGACGGCAAAGCTGGTGCTGGATTTTACCACTGGCAAGTTGTTGCCCAATCGGTCTAAATGGCAGGTTGTGCTGGTTGGGATAATTCTATCAGGTTGGTTGGTGTTTGGGGCAAAAAGCACCTTGAGCGATATTTTTAACCCACCGCCTACCTACCTGACCGAGTTTGCGACCTACCTGAAAGAGAATGTGCCGCAAGACGCGGTAGTGGCGAACTGGGAATGGGAACTAGACCTGGTTGCGCCCCAGAATTTCCTGCATCCAACCACTTTTACCCTGAACGAATTTATTGGAGCAAAAAGTGATAATCGGCCTTTTACCTATCGCTATAGTCCCGGTTCGATAACCCCGGAGTATGTGGTGGATGGCCTTTTCAGCAATTGGTCAATGCTTTACCTGCCCTACTTGCAGGAGCATGGCGAAAAGGTGGTTCAAATCGGCCCCTATACCTTGTATAAAGTTATCAAATAATTGTAGGAGCAGGCTTCTGTACCTGTCCTCTGAAATCTGGTCCAGGAGAACATCAAGTGAGCATTTTCTTTCCAGTGTTAATGAGTACCATTATGGGGGTTGTTGGTCAACTCTCCCTTAAAATCGGAATGACCAAAATGGGGCCTGTTCAGATGAGCGGCAAGGGCGTGCCAGCCTTAATCTGGAGCATCGCTACCAATATTTATGTAATGGGTGGATTAATTGTGTATGGCACCGGGGTCTTTTTCTGGCTAATTGCCCTGAGCCGCGCCCCTTTGAGCTATACTTATCCTTTTGCCAGCTTGAGCTATGTACTGATAACTATCGCCTCAATTTTTGTCCTGCGCGAGAAAATCAACTTGTTGCGAGTAGCTGGCGTATTTGTAATTTGCTCCGGGGTGTTGCTGGTAGCTATTAGTTAGGGAATCAAGAATTTTGTAGGGGCGTGGTTTCCGCGCCCTTCCCCTTTCTATTTTCGTTTGAGGAGTGCTGGATGAAAATCGCGATAATCGGTGGTGGATTGCTGGGCCTGAGTATTGCCTACGAGCTTACCAAAAAAGAGGGACTGGAAGTTAAGCTCTATGAAAGGGCTGACCAACTGGGTGGTGTTGCCGGAGCGATGGATTTTGCCGGGGCGCAGGTAGACCGTTTCTACCACTGTATCCTGAGTAGTGACAGCGATTTATTAGAACTTATCGGTGAGGTCGGTTTATCAGACCAGGTACGCCTGGCTGAAACCAAAATGGGCTTCTTCCATGATGGCAAGATGTATCCAATGACTAAGCCTATGGAGTTGTTGAGTTTCCCACCTCTGAAATTGATTGACCGGGTGCGTCTGGCCTATACCATCGCCCATTGTCGCCTGTTTATAAAGGATTGGAAGCCCCTCGAAACCGAAAGCGTAGTGAAATGGCTAATTCGGCTGGGTGGGAAGGGTGCTTACGAGAACATCTGGAAACCCTTACTGAACGCCAAGTTTGACGGCGGTTTTGAAAATATCCCGGCGACTTATATCTGGTCGCGGATTGTGCGGGTATCTTCGGCTCGTGATTCTAAAGGTGGTGGGGGTAAGGAGCTTAGTGGTCACTTAATCGGCGGCTACCAGACCCTTTGCACCGCTATGGCTAAAGCAATAGAGGCACGTGGGGGAAGCATTACCCTGAACGCGCCCGTTAACGAAATTGTGGTGGATAACGGACAGGCGCGGGGACTGAAACTAGGCGAACGCTTTGAGCAGTTCGACGCGGTTATCTCGACTACTCCGGCGGCGGCTCTAAGTCGTTTGTTGCCGAATGCCCCCGAAAATTATCGCCAATCGCTGGAAAATATTCCCTATCTGGGAGTGGTGCAGCTTTTGCTGGCCTTAGACCGCCCGCTTCAGCCCTATTACACCCTGAATATTACTGATACCAGCTTGCCCTTTACCGGGCTAATCGAAACTACCACCCTGATTGACCCTAAGTTTGTTAATGGGCGACATCTGGTCTATTTGCCGCGTTATGTACAGCCTAATAATCCCCTAACCAAACAGTCAGACGAGGAAATCAAGGAATATTTTATCGCTAACCTGAAACGGATGTTCCCGGATTTTCAAGATAAGTGGATTGTGGAGGCACGGGTGATGCGGGAGCGTTTTGTTGAGCCGTTGCACAATATTCAACAAAGCTGGAAGGCCCCCGAAATTAAAACCCCGGTGGAAGGGCTGTTCCTGACCAATACCGCCCAAATCTGGCCGGAACTGACCAACGGGCAGTCGGTCACTACCTATGGTCGCAAGGTAGCTCGTGATCTGGCCCAATCTTTTACCCTGAGTTCGTTGGCTCTTTCCTAAAATAAACCTGACTCTCTAGCTCCCTTTCCATCTACCTATCCTCTACTCAGGAAGGTGCCTGGAAAAGGGGCTTTTTTGTTCCACCTTCTGACCTTTGACTTTTTGAAACAAAGGACTAGCTTTTAGTGTCAAACCTCGTGTAGAATTATAAAAAGGCTGTGGGAAAATTCAGGACAGCACTAAACGAGGAAAATATGACTTCTAATAATTTTGATACTAATTCGAGCGAGAGCAAAGGTACGCCCCGCTACCAACCACCAACCAACTATAGCACTGACCCATCTGCCGCTCCACCCTGGGTTGGAAGTAGCCAGCCAGCCGAGCCCTGGCCTAACTATCAAGCCCCACCAGTTGTTTCTTACACTCCGCCTACCCAGGATGAATTATACCGTCGGGCGGTAGAGCGGGCCAACGCAAAAATGAGGTTTTACAAACACTTATCTTCATATTTGATTGTAAACGGCTTTTTGTGGTTTATTGCTTTGATGCCGGGTCACGGAAATTTTTGGGCGGTTAGTTGGCCCTTGTGGGTTACGGTTTTCTGGGGTATTGGGGTGGTTTCAGACTATTTCAAAACCTTTGGGTTCAGCGAAAACACCCGCCAGCGACTAATCGAGGATGAACTGCGGAGAATGCGGCGTTAGTAACCCCGCCGCTTATCCACAATATTTTGCAAGGGTTGGCCTTCCAGCCAGCGTTTAAGATTCTCGATATAAAATTCCAGGGTATGCTCCATAAAATTATTGAAAGTGCCAGATGAATGGGGTGTTATTACCACGTTCGGCAACTCCCACAAGGGTGAGGTAGGCGGGAGTGGCTCTACCTCAAACACGTCGAGGGCTGCCCCGTCAATAATTTTTTCCTGCAAGGCTTCGATTAGCTCATTCTCTTTTATCAACAAACCCCGCGCAATATTAATCAAATAGCCCGTCCGTTTCATTTGCTCAAGCTCGGCTCGCCCGATTAGTCCCCTGGTTTCGGGTGTAAGGGGCGCGGCAATTACTACATAGTCACTTTCGGCTAGCAGACGTGGCAACTCACTTGAGGGTAACACCAAATCCAGCTCAGGGAATTCGCCCGCCACCCTGGTTTTGGTGGCGATAACCCGCATCCCAAAGGCTCTTGCGCGAATGGCAATTTCCCGCCCAATGCGCCCGTGTCCCACAATCCCGACGGTGCGCCCGTCAAGTTCAAAAAGGTGGCTGCCGAACCAGGTGCGCTGCCATTCTTTGCGGCTCTGAGATTGTAATTGAGACACCAGACCCCGCGAATGCATAATCATATAGCCTAGCACCTGGTCGGCAATTGCTTTGGAACTGACCCCTGCCGCGTTGGTGACTATTACATCACTTTCAACCAGAGCCCGGTTTTCTACTAGCCGATTTATCCCGGCAAACGGTACATGTAACCAGCGTAAATTCCGAGCGGCGTGGAACTCGGTTTCGCTCAAGGAACCCGTTACTAGCATCTCGGCCTCGCCAATTTCCCCCACCACATAACTTTCGCGCTCAGGGTCTTTAATCTCTTTGGGCATAAAGACCGCCTGCCCACCGTAAGGCTCTAAAATACCCTGGATTTTTTGTTGAATTTCGGGGGCAAAATGGGGGAAGATGCCGAGCAGTTTCCTGGTCATATTTATTCTTTCTAACAGAAGTAATCAGTTGTCAGTAATCAGTAAAACCCAACACCAAATTCGTTTTGTTCCCCTTTCCCTGAGTCAGGGAAGGAGGCTAGGGGGTTAGGTCGGACACTCTATTTTTCACTGTTCGTGCCTGGGGCGCAACCGCCAAATGACGTAACCTACCACCAGATTTACCAGATTCAATAACAGTATAAAACTGCTCAGGCTGATGGCTTTCTCGCGTAAGTAGCCCAATTTTTCCAGAATCGCCACCAGCACCAAATCCCGCGCCCCGATGCCCCCCACCGAGATTGGCACAAGGCTGATAACGGTGGCGAGGCTGCTAACTGATACTACCTGTAGCGGGTTCAGGTTTAGCCCCAAAGCCAGAGCCAATAACCAGATGCGGAACAGAGCCAGCAACGAAGCAAGCAAGGTGATAATAAACACTACCCCAAAGTTTACCGGACGGAGTTGTTCTTCGGCTTCCTGCTCCTCACGCTGTAATCCCGCATCATTCTGAGCCTTGCGCTTAAGGAAAATTTTAAGAGCAAAACCAAACAAGCGGCTGCGAATATTCGGCAGGGATAGGGCCACCAGTCCCCCCAACGTACCCGCCAACAATAAAACCAAAACGGGTAATTCGTTGGCGAAATCCGTCCCCAGGAATAACAACCCGCCCGCCGCCAGCATTATTAATACCGCTAAATCAAACAGGCGGTCAAGCACAATCGAAACCAGCCCCCGCCCCAGGGGATAGCCCCGGTCACGCAGATAAAAAGCCTTAATTGCGTCCCCCGACTGTCCCGGTGTAAAGCTGCCCGCCGATAGCCCGATAGCATAGAGCCGAAAGGTCGCCCAAAATTCAATATTTATGCCTAAGTCCCTGAGGATTATTTGCCAGCGCAGGGCTTTTATAGCAATAAAGGGAAAGACCAACATAACCGAGAAGCCCACCAACCAGAGGTTGGCGCGGGTTAAATCGTCCCAGACTTTAGCCGGGTCTAGATTGAGGCGAGTGAGGAAAAAAATAAGCAGGAGCGTGCCAGCCAGGCGCACCCCCCAGCGTAACCAGCCTGAATTTTTGCGGGCTTTGGGCGAGGCCGCCTCATTCACGATGGGCGACCTCGGCGGGAGGTGTTGAGTAATTATCAAGGGAAGCGATTTCGGGTGGCGAGTTATCTTTTAGGCCCGTCCGTTCAAATCGTAACGAGGCAATTTGCTCAGAAATCAGGCCAAACAGGAATATCAAGAGGCTCATACTTATCAGCAGAACCGAGCCGTTGGGGATTTTGCCGTTCAAAAAAACGTTGACCAACCCATAAGTGAACCCGGCCACAAACCAGATTAAAGCCAGGGGCAGAAACATTTTGATAGGGTTGTAGAGGGTGATCATTTTGAGGATGATATTGACAAACTTTATCCCATCGCGCCAGATACGGATTTTGCTTTTGCTACCTTTTTGCCGTCTGTGTGCTTTTATCGGCACAAACTTCACGTTGTAGCCGCTCTTGATAAAGCTCATGGTGGTGGTGGTGGGGTAGCTGTAGCCATTGGGCAACAGGTGGATGAACTCCAAAACTTTGTCGCGCTTGAAACAGCGAAAACCACTGGTCAGGTCGGGGATTTTCATCTCGACCAGATAGCCCGCCAGGGTGCTATAAGCCCAATTAGCGAAACCTCGATGCGCTCCGGCCTGACTGGAAAAATCCCGCGCTCCCACCACTAAATCATAATCGCCGATATGCTCCAGCAAGCGGTCAATATCTTCAGGGCTGTGCTGACCATCGGCATCTAGCAGCAACACCACCTCACCCCTCGCCGCCCGAATGCCGCTTTTTACCGCCGCTCCATTGCCTTTGTTATAGGGGTGGCGCACTACTCTGGCTCCGGCGTTGGCGGCCTCAATGGCGGTCTGGTCGGTAGAGCCGTCATCCACCACCACAATGTCACAATGGGGTTTAGTGGCGCGGGTGCGGGCTACTACTCGCCCGATGGAGGCGGCTTCGTTATAGGCCGGAATTACGATAGTCAGTTTGTCTTCAGCAATCATGCGTTAAAGCTACAAAACCCCTTTCGATAACGAGCATTGGTTGGACTTTATCATGCATAACGCTCATTATCGGTCAGAGGTTGCGGGCTGTCAAACTCTAGTTCATGGTCATGGTGCGATAAGCCGTAGCCGCCGCCATTCGGCGGGGCATCAGACGGGTTGACCAGGCCAGGAAAGCGTTCATAGCTCCCGGCACAACGTTGGGACGCCCTTTTAGCATGTTGTTGATGCCAATTCGGGTGACATCCGGGCTATTCATTCCTAAAACTCTTTGATACAAAGTGGCTTTTTGACCTGATACCTGTAAAAATTCGGTCTTGGTGTAGCCGGGTGAGATGGCACAAATTTTGACCTTAGTTTTGCGTAACTCATAGCTAATAGCCTCGCTAAAATCCCTCACAAAACTCTTGGCGGCGGAATAAGTGGCATAAGTGGGTGAGGGTTGGTAAGCCCCAATCGAGGCCACATTCAGAATATAGCCATAGTCGCGGGTTAGCATATCCTGGGCGAAAAGTTTGGTCATATGCACTACCGTCAGGATGTCCAGTTCCAACATATTTCGTTCGCGTTCCCAGGGAATTTTTACAAACTCGCCAAAAACGGCAAAGCCCGCATTGTTAATCAGAATATCCACGCTTTTGCCCATACTTTTGATTTTGTCAAAAAGAATTTGGGGCGCGTCATCCCCCGTCAAGTCCTGAGCAATAATCTCAACCTGTATTCCGTGCTGACTGCTCAGTTCTTGTTTCAGGTTTTGGAGTAAATCTTCGCGTCGCGCCACCAGAATCAAATTGCTACCCCGTTTGGCAAGGTCGCGGGCGAAATCGGCCCCTAAGCCACTGGATGCGCCCGTTACCAGGGCGGTTTTGCCCTTAATATCTTTGTTGCTCATATATTCCCTCTAGGTTTCTCTAATTTGCTAAGTGCCATTTAACTGACCACTGGTCAACTAAGATTATAACTGACCATCGGTCATTTGTCAATAGCTCCATAACTGATTTGGTGATTGTGTATTAAGTCACTTGTGATAGGATAGTAACCGAGAATGCTGAATAAGAAATCGATTTTAGATTTACGGTGGGGAGGTTATGTTAAAGCAAAGTTATACCAGATTGTTGCCAACACTTTTATTCGTGGTCAGTTTGTCGCTGGTGGCCTGTGGCGATAGCCCGGCAGCAGTCACTACCACTACCAACGCCATAGACACCCCCGCGCTTGTTACCAATCCCCCGCCTGTAAAAGTGGCGACTGTTACTAAGCCCCCGCTTGTCCCTACTGCTACTCCTATTGGGGCAAATATTACCTCTGCTACCACAAAACCTACCACAGGGGCACTGTCTGGGAAAATTGTTTTTGACTTTGAGAGCCAGATTTTTGTTATTAACCCCGACGGCACTGGAAAAACCAAGATTGCTGACGGTGAAACCCCGCTATTTTCACCGGATGGGAAAAGGGTAGCTTTTGCCGTTATGGAGGGGAAACAGTTTGGCACTCCCCCGGCTAAATATACTATTCGCAGCATGAATCTGGACGGTTGGGACAAACAGGATTTGTGTGTGGGTAAGGATAATTATGCGGTACAATTATTGCGTTGGTCTCCCCGCAACCGCTTTATTGCCGTTCTTTCGGGTCGGATGGGGACTGATGCCTTCGGGAATGTCGCTCTTTGCAACCTGACCGATAAAAAGATTACGGAGTTAAATTATAATACTAGCGGACCGTTGGCGGTATACGATTGGACACCCGATGGTGATAACGCGGTTTGGGTTACTTCTACTGATAAAAGCTACGATTTGCTTTATGGTGACCCGGATAAAGCTGGGGGTGGTGCGGTAACGGTAGTTAAAGGCCAGCCTTTGTGTAATTGCGGTATTGAGCCTCCTGATTTCAGAGGGGCGCGATTTTCGCCGGATGGCAAAACCCTGGCTGTCATAAACGAAAACAAGGTCAAGTTTGTGAGCGTGCCAGGGCAAAAAAGCCTTTTGGATGGGAAAGAAATAAGCTTTTCCGCCGACCAATCGTTTAAGCCATCGCGCCTGTCGTGGTCACCGGACGGGCAATATCTGGCGGTTACGGTTTTTGAACCGCAGGGGAAAAGCGGTTTGCGAATAGTAAATCTGGACGAAAAGCAGTTTGGGCAGAGCAAAACGATTACCGAAAATATTTATAATCTGGATTGGACACGTTAATCGGTTGTCGGTTATCAGTCATCAGTTGTCGGTCAAAAGTCGAAAGTCGTAATAAAGAAAAAATGAGCAAGGAACAAGAAGTAGGGGCAGGGGATGGGGGACAGGGAATTTCTAAATCTCTGCACTTCTAAAAAATTCTGCCCATCCTTGTTAATTTCTTTCGACAACTGACCACCGACAACCGAGAGAAAGGTTGGTTTAAAGTGACTTTTGATGAGGTGGGTGGCCCGGAAAAACCGTTGGGTCGCCCGGAAATAGAAGCCTTTTTGGGTGAGTTTGGCAGTGCCACTAATATTTCGCTGGCAGGGCGTAATTTGCGTGGGGTAGATTTATCCCAGCTTGATTTACAGGGTATAAACCTGCGCGAGGCCAACTTGCGAGGCGCGGATTTAAGCGGGGCTAATTTATCGGGGGCTGACCTGCGGGGGGCGGAATTGCGCGATACCTATCTGCGGGACGCCAACTTGAGCGAGGCTAACCTGAGCGGGGCGAATTTACAAGCCGCCGACCTGCGCGGGGTGAAAATTAGTGGGATAAATCTGCATCAGGCTAATCTGTATCGGGCTGATTTGAGCTACTCCGACTTTCGGGATATTGATTTCAGCGAGGCTAATCTGAAAGAAGCGTATCTGGCCTGTGCCGACTTGCGGGGGGCTGACCTGACGGGGGCGGATTTGAGCGGGGCGGATTTGCTGGAAGCGAATCTGGCGGGGGCTTATTTATTGGGCGCTAATTTGAGCGATATTACCTTCAGTCCATCGGATTTGAAAGATGCAAACCTGACTACCTCCAAACCCAAAAAGAGTTTGGGCGAAGGGGCAACCCTGAATTTAAAAGTACGCTTCTTGCAAGGACGGATTGAGGTCGGGGAGGTAGCCGAAACCCTGACTGCTCTATCTCATTTGGTTGATGTAGCCCAGTTTTTGGTTCAGGATAAGCTGGAGGATATACCCTCGGCTTTGCAAAATCCGGTAGCAAGTCAGGGGATAATTATTACAGGGATTCGGCTTGAAGCAATTGCTGAACTTGACATAAAAATAGAATCTTCCCCTGAAAATCTGGAAAGGGCTTTGCGAACAGTTTTTGCTGCCCTCAAGGAAGGGGATATGGCTAAAGCCGCTGCTGAGTTTGTAGCTACCCTCCGCCCCGACCTGGAGCAAGCCGCCCGCCGCCTCCTGGTTCAAATGCTACAACCCTCAATTGCTTGGCTTGCTAATCCCTTTAACAGAGAAATAAGTTTTTAGCATCCTATAATACGTCAACGCTACCTAAAAATTATTTGATAAAGGTTCCAATAACAAGACCAATAGCGACCCACCCAATCACGGCGGCTATTATGGTTAAGCTTGCTAAAATGTTTTTAACCATAGTGGAATCTTTAGGGTCATGGAGATTATACATATTGTAATAGGCGGCTGCCGCCCCTAGACTTCCTCCGATAGCCCCACCCACAAAAACAAGAACAAGTGGCAACAGAAAAAATATATATTGATAGGCTGGTAAGGGAGGGGCTAATCTTATCAGTTTGTTCTGGAATTCAATTCTGGGTAATATAACATCGAGGTCTTTAAAATATTTTAATTTAAGTTCAAGCTCTATACCATTGGAGAGCGGTAGGATAAAATTTCGGCCCTGGCGAGGAAGAGGCTTGTTATTATAAAGAATAGCGGGACTTTTAACTATTCCCAGGCGAAATACCAGCGGGAAATTAGGGTAGCTGGGTAAGGTGAAGGGGAAGTCCATAATTGTTATGAGGATTATGCTAAAGTTTGAGGGCAAAAAAAAAGGCTCCGCAACTAGGACTCGAACCTAGAACCTGCCGGTTAACAGCCGGATGCTCTACCATTGAGCTATTGCGGAACGGCGTAATAAGTAACTTTAGGGCTACTTACAGGGTCAGATTTTAGCACCCTGTAAGTATTTTGTCAAATTTTTTTAGCTGGATAAGCTACAGACGCTTTAATCGCGTTGACTCTTGCGACGTTGACGCTGTTGGCTTTTCTTCATCTTCTCACGTCGTTCTACGCCTTTGGAGACGAAGAAGCGTTTGCGTTTGTACTCGCTAAGTACCCCGGCGCGTTTGACCTTCTGGCTGAAGCGACGCAGCAGATTCTCAAAGCTTTCGCCATCTTCCTGGGTAACTTGCATGCCTAATCACCCCCTCTATATTAAGATGATCCCCGCTATATATGATTTAGCGTAAAAGAGTAGACCCTAGTAGCGGCCCGTCTTCTGGCTATTATAACACGATTTGCAAAATACCGGGACACCGGGGCGCGGCAAGAACGGCACCTGGGTCTCCACTCCACAGTTGGAGCAGACTATATTGTATAATTTGCGCTCCTGGTTCTGCCCATAGTTATTAGAAACGTTGGAACGTTGCCCAAAGCCGGAATTGCCGTAATTATTGTCACGGCGATTGCCAGAATTATCGTTACGGTTGCCATAGTTATTGTTATTGCCGTAACTGTTGCCGCCGCCACCGTTATAGTTATCATTACGGTTATTGTAGCCGCCTGGGTTGCTGCTGTTATAGCTGGGTCGCGCTCCCCGGTTGGCATAATTATCGGTGCGATTGCCGTAGTTGTTATTGTTATTGCCGTAACTGTTGCCACCACCGTTATAGTTATCGTTACGGTTGTTGTAGCCGCTATTCCCGTAATTATCCTGGCGATTGCCATAGTTTGGGCCGGGTTGGCTTGGGCGAGGTGGGCGGCTATTATAGTTATCACGGCGTGGGGTGGCGACATTAACCTCGTTGGTGACACGTGGTTGGCCTTGTTTGCGGGCAGCCCGACAGGGTGCGCAACGGGTTGGGTCGTTGGTGAACCCTTTCTGGACGTAAAAATCTTGCTCCCGGACGGTAAAAATAAAATCCTCGCCACAATCTTTACAAGTGATAATTTTGTCCTCTTTATCACTTTCGACGGTATTACTCTCGAAACTCACGCTTGAACTCCTTTGCTCACCTATGCCGCAGTTGGAAATTAAACATATCAGGAAACGTTGAGATATTAAAGCCAAACAAGACTCTATCCACACCGGGGCAGTCAAAAATAGGTTAAAATGATATATGACTTTCGCTTTGGAACTCCCCAATTGGAAAAGCCTTAAATTAAACATAAAATTGGGCTCAAGCGAAAGTCCTGTGATTGTAAACAAAATTGTAGGACACTTACCTATAAATTAAACTCTAGCAACCCTCTTGCTGAGGCGGAGAGGAACTAGCTGTGGAAACTGGATATTACTGAATTAAACGCCAATGTGCTTCGCATTAGTGGCCGGGACCGAAATTAGAAATGAGGCCCTATAAGTTGGAGGCTACGTTTAATTGCTGACGGCATTCAGGATGGTGCTGAATTAGCCTTATAAGTTTACAATAAGATTTTGAGGATTGCAAGCCAAAATCCTTATGATATTATAATTCAGGAGCAAGAATTGGGGTTCGGGGGTTGGGGGATAGGGAAATCCAAGATCGAATAGCCAATAACTAACAACTAAAAACCAAAAAATGTTTACTCGTTAGTAATTTCAAGGAGAGAAGTAGTTGTCTAAAGAAAGACTGTATTATATAAATGTGGTTAGTTCGCGGGTACTGATTACCCCCGAAGAACTAAAAAGTAAACTGCCAATTACCCCCGCTGTGGAAGATACGGTGCTGGAACTTCGGCACGTGGTAAAAAATATTATAGACCGAAAGGATGAACGGCTGTTTGTGGTGGTTGGCCCTTGCTCTATTCACGACCCAAACGCGGCTATTGAGTATGCCAAACGCCTACGCAAATTAGCCGATGAGGTCAGCGAAACTATCTTTATTATAATGCGGGTCTATTTTGAAAAACCTCGTACCACCATCGGCTGGAAGGGTTTTATCAACGACCCTTACATGGACGATTCGTTTAAAATCGAGGAGGGGTTGTTTAAGGCCCGTCAGCTATTGCTGGAATTTACTGAAATGGGCCTGGCTACGGGTTCGGAAGCTCTTGACCCTATTACCCCCAATTATATTTCGGACTTGCTGACCTGGGCCGCCATCGGAGCACGTACAACTGAGTCCCAGACCCACCGCGAAATGGCAAGTGGCTTGACCATGCCCGTCGGCTTTAAGAACGGTACGGATGGTAGTATCCAGGTGGCGGTAGACGCTTTACAATCAGCTCTGCGCCCCCATAGCTTTCTGGGGATGGATCAGACTGGTCGCACCTCGATTATCAGCACCAGAGGCAACCAGTACGGGCATGTGGTGTTGCGGGGTGGTAGCGAGCGGCCTAACTACGACTCGGTTAGTGTTTCCATTTGTGAGCAAAGCCTGAGCAAAGCCGGATTGCCCCGCAATATTGTGGTGGATTGCAGCCACGCTAATTCATTCAAGGACGCTAAACTTCAGCCCCTGGTTTTGAAAAATGTGGTGAACCAGATTCTTGAGGGTAATACCTCGATTATTGGCTTGATGTTGGAAAGCCATCTGTATGAGGGAAATCAATCTATCCCCAAAGACCTTTCGCAACTAAAGTACGGAGTTTCAGTAACAGATAAGTGCCTGGGTTGGGACGAAACCGAGGAGGTTTTGTTGCAAGCTCATCAAAAACTTAAAGGCAACTTGGGTGGGCGGGGTGCGGCGGACAATCGCAAGACGGAAGATTAAATTCGACCTAACCCTTTTCCCTAGTGCTAAAACAGGGGAGGGGGAAGTAGGGGCGTGGTTTCCTCGCCCCGCCCTATTGGCTAGGGATCTATTATCCCAAAACTAGCTGGAAGGTATTTTTATGTATTTTGTTTTTAAATCGGAAATAGAATCCTGGCGTAATCAGACCATACGAGCAATTGCTCAAGGTGAGTTTCCAGAATTTCAGCCTGACTGGTGGGATGCCCAGCCTATAACTCCTAAATTACCGACTACAATATTTTCCATAAACAGTAAAGCCCCCATTTTTGATGTTTACTTTACTGGTGGAATTAATGAGCCTTATTCTAAAAAGTTATTAAATATCCTAAGTTCAGCAGGTATTCAATTTGAAACATTTCCAGCAATAATGATAGACCGAAAAACTCTACAACCTTTGCCACTTGAATATGAGGTTTTCCATTTACTGGAGATGTATCCTGCTTTTGACATGACAATTACCGAAAGAGGGATAGGCTATATCCGCAATTTAACTTTAACCGAAGAATGCCTTAATTCTAAAAAACTTATGTTTCGGGCCAAAGAGTCTGCTAATTTGGTTTTAATGCATCAGGATTTGAAAGATATTCTCGATGCCAATAATATAACTGGCTGTTTATATACCCCCATTGACCAATTTTCTGTTTAAATAGGGGATACAAAACCTAACCTCCTTTTCCTGATTCAGGGAAGGGGAACGTATAATGAAAAGATAATTGGAGTAAATGACTTTTGACTATAGATGCGTTGGCGTTGGCGGCTATCCGTAACGAGGCCGAAGAACAGATTCGGGGCTGCCGAATACAAAAAATTATCCCTACCGGGCCATTGAGCCTGGTATTGGAGGTTTATAATCCCGGACTCAAGCGGCGGGTGCAATTCCTGCTGAGTGCGGACGCTCAAAACGCCCGTTTCCATTTGTTGCGCGAGAAAGCCAGCCAGATGCCCGGTGACCCCAACGGCTTTATGCTGGTGCTGAAACGCTACCTGCGCTACGGCATTATTACCACTGTCGAGCAGATTCCCTTTGAGCGGATTATTATTATCACTATTGCCAAGAAATTCCCGGTGGGCAAACGTCCCCAATTTACCGCCAAAGGAGGAATGCCCACTAGCGAACCTGACGAGGATGAACGGGACGAGGATGGTGACGACGACCAGGGCGAACCAGAAGGCGAAGAGCTGGAAATTTACGAGAGCAAAATCGTTTGTGAGATGATGGGTCGCTATAGCAATATCCTGTTGTTGAGCGAAGATAATATTATTATTGACGCTATCAAGCGGGTAGCTTCCGGGCGCAACCGTTATCGCGTAATCCTGCCTCACCAACCCTATGTAACGCCCCCACCCCAGGAAAAGCAGCCTTTTCACCTGGAGTCGCCCGCCAGTTTCGCCGCGCTGATGGACAAATTGCGGGAACAGAAGCCCGAAGCCACTCTCTGGCAAACTCTGGTAACAACTTTTAGCGGGGTCAGCCCCCAACTTGGACGGGAAGCGGCTTATCGTTTTGCTACCGCCAGCCAGATACCCCCCGACAAGGCCGCTTTGGGTCAGTTCAAGCAATGGGATGGCCTTTACCCAGAACTCAAGGATTTGCTACGCCCACTATCGCCCTTCAATTTCCCGCCCAAACCTACCCCGACTATCGTGCGGGATAGCGAGGGTGAGATTGTGGCTTTCGCTCCCTACGAGTTGCAGCAGTTTCGCCCCGAAGGACTTGAGCCAGAGCATATTGATTCTATTAGTCAGGCGGTGGAAGAATATTACAGCCAGACCGAATCGGTGGGAGGGCAGGCTCAACGCAAACAGGAAATTGCCAATAAAATTGCGGAGTTCCGCGACAAGCTGCAATATCGGGCCGCTTCGATGCAAGAGTCGCTAAAACGGGCCGAGAGTGCCGAGCTGTTAAAGCGCAAGGGCGAGGCGATTTATGCCCATCTTTACGAAATTGAGCCGGATATGAAAGAGCTAATAGCTGATGGGCTGAAAGTGGCTCTTGACCCTGACCGTACTCCTAGCGAGGTGGCGCAGGGCTACTTCCGCGAATATGACAAGGCCCGTAAGGCTCTGGCGGGAGTGCCGGAACTGTTGGCGGAAACTAATCTTGAGTTGGATTATCTGGACGAAATGTTGACCCAGCTGGAATTGGCTGAGAGTTATGACGAGGTTGCCAATATCAAGGCCGAACTTGCCGAGGCGGGTTATGGCAAGGTCGAAACCAAGGGTAAACCTGTTAAGGCCAAGAAACGCCGCTTGCCTCAAACTCCCAGCTTCACCAGCAGCGACGGGTTTATTATTTATATCGGCAAGAGTGCCCAGCACAACGAATTTGTTACTTTTGAGATTGGCGACAAACTGGATTTGTGGCTGCATGCGCGGGGGATGCCCGGCTCGCACGTAATCGTCAAAACTGCCGGGCGGGATGTGCCGGAAAAAACCTTGCTGGAGGCGGCGGCTCTGGCGGCCTATTACTCCAAAGGTCAGGCCAGCACTAAAGTCGAAGTGACTTACGCCCCGCAAAAGTTCGTGCGAAAGGTGAAGGGGCCTCATCCCGGTCTGGTAACTTATATGAATGACAAAAGTGTCAGTGTTAAGCCCCGCAAACTTAATAAGACGAAATAAATGCCCATCTACGAATATCGTTGCAACAATTGTAATAAAAAGAGCAGCATTTTTTTCCGCTCAATCTCTCAGGCTGAAAAGGGTGACGATTTAAGCTGCCCACGCTGTGGGAGTAATTCTTTGCGGAAACTTTTCTCGCGCTTTGCCTTTTCACGGGCGGCGGACGAAGGTCAGGAGATTTACGAGTTTGATAAAATGATGTCAGGGGTAGATGAAGATGACCCCAAAAGTGTAGCGCGTTGGGCCAAAAATATGAGCCAGGAAGTGGGCGAGGATTTTGGCCCGGAGTTTGATGAAGCGATGGGGCGCATCGAATCGGGCGAAGACCCCGAAAGCGTCCTGGATGAAGTTGATAAAAGTAATGGAACTTAAAAATAAAGGTTTGAGCCTCTACTTGCATATCCCGTTTTGCCGTACCCACTGCACCTATTGCGACTTCAACATTTATACCAACCTCAGTTTTCTATTTGATAGTTATACTCGTGCCCTGTCAGACGAAATTACCCGCACTATGGCGACGATTGCGGAAGGGCGTTACAATCCGCTTGCCGCCTTGCCCTTGCTTGACTCCGAAACCACCCCGCCCCGCCAAGCGTTAGAAATAGAGACAATCTTTATTGGTGGTGGTACGCCGTCGCTTTTGCCGCCCATGCTGCTGGAAAGAATTCTCAAAGCCATCACCCGATTCGCCACCATCAAACCCGGCGCGGAAATCAGTCTGGAAGCTAACCCCGGCACCTTGCCGCTGGAGAATCTGCGAGCTATCAAAAGCCTGGGGATAAACCGCCTGAGCTATGGGGTGCAAACTTTCGAGGATGCCGCCCTGAAAAAGCTGGGTCGCAGCCACGATAGCCGAGTGGCTCTGGATTCGTTTGAACTGGCGCGACAGGCGGGCTTTGACAACCTCAGTCTGGATTTTATGTATGGTTTGCCGGGTCAGACTATCGAGAGTTGGGGCAAAAGTCTGGATATGGCCCTTTCGCTTCAGCCTGAGCATATTTCGATGTATGGGTTGATTTTGGAAGAAAATACTTCGCTGGGGCGGGGGGTGAGGGCTGGCAAAATCCAGTTGCCAGACGAAGATAATTTTGCTGATATGTATCTACTTGGTCTGGAAAAACTGGACGCGGCGGGTTTCCAGCAATACGAAATCAGCAATTTTGCCCAACCCGGTTTTTCCAGTCGTCACAATCTGGTTTACTGGCATAACGAGTCTTATATCGGGTTGGGGGTGGGGGCGCATTCGTCGTTTGTGGGCTATCGTTACGCTGTGCTAAAACAGCCCCAGGAATATATCAAGCGATTGCGGCAAGGGCAAAGTGTGATTGATTTACAAGAGGCCGAACCTATTACCCCGGCTCTGAAATTAGCCGATAGCGTAATCTTGGCCCTGCGCCTGAACGAAGGTTTGCGCCTGAGCCGGATTGAGCTGGAATTTGGTCAATCACTGGAAGAGCTTTATCCCGGTGTAGTAGCAAAAATGCTAGGTTGGGGATTAGTTGAAGAGTCAGGCGAGGGTCAGGATAAGGTTTTGCGCCTGACGGTGCGGGGTCGCCTGTTGAGTAACAACGTATTTATGGAATTTCTACCCAATTAACCTAATCCCCTAACCCCATTTTCTAATTCAGGGAAATGGGAACTAAAATCTTTGTGAAAAATAAATTCGTGAGCCAAAAATAATGAAAAAATCTCTGTATCTCTGTGTCTCTGTGGTGAGTCTAATATTGGCGGGTTTACTCGCCAGTGTTATAGAGTCCAATGTGGCAATTGCTGCCGATAACAGCCGTTCCAGCGAACTCTGGACGCAAGCCAGTGGGCAGGATTGGGCGGGTTGGCGGTTGGACGGAATTAAGGTCGGGGACATATCCCGTAACCCCGCTTTAACCCTGGATTCGGCCTCGGCGAAAAACGGAATTGACCCCTACGGTGCAGGAGGCTACAGGGGCGGGAATTATTATAACGGGGGTAGTTATGTCTATGGGGAGGCCCTTGCCCCCTATTATGGCCCGGCGGGTGGTTTCGATAACGCGGTGGTTAGTTGGAACGCCGAGACTCCCGCTGGCACATGGCTCGAACTGAAAATGCGGGCTTTAATAAAAGGGCGGTGGTCGAAATATTACACAATGGGCATCTGGGCCAGCGATACCACCACAATCCGGCGACATAGCCTGGACGGGCAGAACGCTGCCGACGGACGGGTTGAAACCGATACACTGATTCTGAACAATAGAGCCGAGGCATTTCAAGTAAAAGTTACTCTATTCAGCAATAATTCAGCAGCTCCGGTTCTGCGGCGGGTTTCGGTCAGCACCGTTAGAAGCGGCACAAGTCCAGCCTTAACTTCGCCCCGCACCGCCTGGGGCAAGGATTTGGACGTTCCGCAACGCAGTCAGATGATTTACCCGGATGGCGGCGAAGTCTGGTGTAGTCCAACCTCGCTCTCGATGGTGATGGCTTATCTAGGTCAGAAATATTCTATGGATGGTTTAAATCAGACCGTGCCGCAGGTGGCAAGCTCAACCTACGATTGGATTTATCGGGGCAATGGCAACTGGCCCTTTAACGTGGCCTATGCCGCCAATGGCACGCCTGATGGGTTGTATGGCTACGTCAGCCGCTTCCACTCGCTGGTACAGGTCGAAAGCTGGATTGGGGCGGGTTTGCCAGTTATCGCCAGTGTGGCCTACACCCCTGGTCGGTTGCCCGGTTCGCCGATTTCCGCTACTGATGGGCATTTGCTGGTAATCAGGGGTTTTGATGGCAACGGCAACCCGATTGTTAATGATCCTGCCGCCGACCCCCGCAAGGGCCAATCGGTGCGGATTGTCTACCCCCGCGCCGCCTTCGAGCGTGCCTGGCAAGATGGGTCGGGTGGCACGGTCTACTTGTTATATCCGCATGGGGTGAGTGTGCCGCTTACCAACGCCCTGAAAAGCTGGACAAACGACGATAGCCCGAAATACGCCTATGCCGAAATCGAAAATCTGTGGCGTTCAAATGACGAGTCCACTGCCCAGGGAAAAAGCGGACGTGGCTGGATTTGGGGGCCTTCGCCCTACTCGTCGGGTTTGCAGGAGAGCTATGCCGAAGGACCGGATGGTTGGCGCACCGTGCAATATTTCGATAAAAGCCGGATGGAAGTTACCGCTCCCCAGGCTGACCGCAGTTCCAAATGGTTTGTCACCAACGGGTTGTTGACGATTGAGCTGGTTTCGGGACGGTTGCAAACAGGAGATAATCGTTATGAGGAACGCAGCCCCGCTCAGGTTTCAGTAGCAGGCGACCCCGGTAGTGGCCCAACCTATGCCTATTTTAACGCGCTTGCCTCACTTCCGGGTTTAGAACAGTCCCGCCGAACTTCTGACCGTACTGGACAGAGCGTAACCGCCCAATTAGACCGTCAGGGCAATATTTCGGTGGGAAGTTCGGGTGGAGTGACCAATATTCGCTATAACACCGAATTGGGTCATAACATCCCGGACGTTTTGTGGAACTGGATGAACGACCCGGCCCGCAGTGGTATTGACGATTGGGTTTTTGTGCTGGGTTATCCCGTCGCCGAACCTTATTGGGTTGATGTAACGGTGGGTGGGAAGGCCGCCCGCGTGCTGGTGCAACTCTTCCAACGTCGCGCTCTGACCTATAATCCGGCAAATGCTACCGCCTGGCAGGTAGAGATGGGTAATATAGGGCAGCATTACTACAAGTGGCGATATAATTCTTAAAGTTATCAGTAATCTGTGAAATTGGGGATGGTTTAAGGCCATTCCTTATAATTCATGTTATTAGCCTCCTGCTGGTAACTCAGGGCAAGAGTAGCCCTAAATCGTGATGAGGGCTTCCGACTTTTCGGCTCTTTTGACTAGTTTCGGTATTATAAATATATCGGCAATCATGGAAAACATTGTCAGCATGTGGAGCAGAACCCCACCCCAGGCGTTTTTGGTGTTGAGAGTTAGATAGCCATTAGCAATACCAATCGGGACTGCCATACCCGCCATCAGGGTGCGTTCGCGAAACTTGACTGGGGCAACGGCGTAATGATTTAAGACATACGCCAGGGTGGTTAGACCCACAATCTTATTTCCATTCATCCCTTTTTCCTGCAAGGCCGAGAAAAGTAAACCCCGCCACAGAAATTCCTCGGAAAAAATTAACACTGGAAAGAGATAGAGGAATTTCTGGCGAATCAGGATATCTTCCATCTCTGCCATAGGTGCTCCACCCTTTTTGTAATAGGCATAAGTATTGCTCACGTCTGACAAGAATAGCCCGCTCCCGATTACTCCGCCCCATACCAGGGCTTTTTTCAGGTTTTCTTTGCCTAAATTGACTTTTTGCCAGCCCTCTCGTCGAGCCAAATAGGTGGTTGCCCCAATTGCGCCGAGGCCATATATAAACAAGGCCGGCCACTCTTTGGCTTTGGTGAAATGCCCAAATAAGCCTGCCCCCCAGATTGTCCCCACTAACCCGGCAGCCAGTTTTAGTTTCTCTTCCTCGCCTTGGGATTTAGCTAAGCTGTTAGTGGTAGATGATAATGCCAGGGGTAGAATTTCCTTAATGTTACTTTTGAGATTGGATTTCTTACGGAACATCACTAAGCCTCCTGTCTAACTCAGGTAAATAACTTATTACTACAACTTGGTTTATTGTAGCGAGTTTGATCAAAAAACTGAGTATATACAGGTAAAAATAGCGTAAAAAGGGATAGAGGTTTTTTAGCCGTTCGTTGTTTTTCTGAACAAAGGGGAAGGTTTAGAGAGAAAAGGTAGCGCATACGGGATTCGAACCCGTGGTCTCATCCTTGAGAGGGATGCGTCCTAGGCCACTAGACGAATGCGCCACGTCAAATAAATATAGTGGAAATAAAAAATGCGCAAGGGGAGATTTGAACTCCCACGCCCTTAC
>JBBQZS010000067.1:0-33785 GCA_038207495.1 Chloroflexia bacterium | reverse complement strand
CGCACCAACCCTGACCTCAATAGCGTGCAGTTGATGTTGGTGGGTGGGCAGCCTTATCATCAGCAGACCAGTCTGTAGGTTTGACCTAACCCTCTAGCCCTATTCGATTTTAGGTTTAAGGGCGGACAGTTTTATTAAAATATGGGTAAAAGATAGGTTTTTTAACCCCCACCCCCTGCACCCGCCTCCTTATGAACTTTAACTATTAAATCCGAATAAACCCTGGATTGCCCTGTAATAAATCACCGTGCTAAGAGAGCATGTTAAGAACACAGGCTCTTTTAGCGCGGTGGCTTCAGTCCCGCGCATTTCAATAATTATTTTATTTACGGTTTATTTTGTAAAAGTTCATTAGGAGGCGGGAAGTTTTTATTTGGTTACTTTTTTGCGACTTTGCCGCAAAAAAGTAACGATAAAAGTTTTGTTCCCCCTTCCTTCATAGGGAAGGGGGCTAGGGGGTTAGGTCAAACAAACTTTCCCAAAGCCCTAAACTTGATTTTAATGCTTTCTATCCGCACTTAAACTATTTTAGGGAAGGAGGAACAACCAACAACTAAGAACCAACAACCAATTACCGTTTGCCCCGGATTATGGGTTGGCCGGAGTAACGCCACATATTCATACCGCCTTCCAGGTTATAGATTTTGCTATAACCGGCAATCGCAGCTACTTCGCTGGCGGCTGCACTGCGCTGGCCCATTTCGCAGACAAAAATAATCGGTTCTTCTTTGGGGAAATTGGCGGCGGCTAAACTCTGAGCGAAGCTGTAGAGGCCATCAATTGGTAGTAATGTGGCTCCCTCAATGTGGTCATAGCTATATTCGTATTCCTGGCGCACATCTACCACCCGCGCCCCCTGTTCGATTAGTTCTCCGGCTTCCTCAGCCGCTATTTGTTGGAATGGTTCGGGCATTATAAATCTCCTGCTATCTCAACTACACCAAAATTTGTCAAATTATATTATCATTTTCTGCTCGAATGGGCAATTAGCTATATTATAAAATCACCCTAATCCAGGGATAATCGTTCTGAAACCTGTAAGCGGAAAAGCCTCAAATTAAGGTAGTACCATTTGCTCTTTGCAATTGAACGGGAAAACAGGTAAAATTAACAAACACGAACAAAGAAGAGTCTTGTCTGCCATTGACAACATAAATTCAGACGGAGCTATTATGACTGGCCCATTAAACGTAACAAATCTTTCCAATAAAATTCGCCTGATTGTCGCAGAAGACTCCCAGGGAACGCGCCACAACCTGATAAATTTGCTTGGCTTTGAACCGGATATTGCAGTAATTGGTTCGGCGGGCACAGGTAAACAGGCTATGGAATTAGCTCTTACCCTTCGGCCTGATGTAGTATTGATGGATATTAACTTGCCGGAGATAGATGGGCTAACCGTTACCAAACAAATTCGGACTATTGCCCCTTCAATCTCAATTATTATTATGTCAGTGCAGGACGAAGACCGTTATTATCGGTTGGCGATGCAAGCCGGGGCCCATGCCTTTCTGGTCAAACCCTTTAGCGGAGACGAATTGGTTAGCGCGATACGAAGTGCGGCAGCACGGGGCTAGTTGTTGGCTATTAGTTAAAAAACGTTAGTATCTGATTCAGAAAATATGAGAATTATAGAAAAAGGGGGCTGGTTGTAGAACCGCCCCCTGATTTTTTACCAACAACTAACAACCAGAAACCAATAACTATTCGCCGCCACTTGAAGCCATCGGCAACGCTTTCTTGGTGCGGGTAATTTGCACTAGTTCGGTAATATCCATCACCTTGATTTTATCCTCAAGCTGTTTACCCTTGATACCATCCTCGAACATCGTAATACAGAAAGGGCAACCTGCCGCCACAATCGCCGCGCCCGTATCTGCCGCTTCCTGAACCCGCGTCTGATTTACCCGCGTACCGATTTTGTCATCCATCCAGGCTCGACCGCCGCCGCCGCCGCAACAGAAACTCTTGGAACGATTGCGCGGCATCTCGGCAATTTCCACTTTCTTGAGGCCATTGCCCAGGCTATTCAACACAAAGCGGGGAGCTTCGTAAATATCGTTGTAGCGACCCAGGTAGCAGGGGTCGTGGTAGGTGATATTAGTCTCGTCCAGGCCATCGTTGAGTTTGATACGGCCTTCCTCGATTAGTTCGGCAATGAGCTTGGTATGATGCACCACCTCGAAATGACCGCCAAATTCGGGATACTCGTTTTTGATAGTGTTGAAGCAGTGGGGGCAAGCCGTCACAATCTTCTTGATTTTGTGACTCTCTTTGTAGGCGTTAATGACCTCAATATTTTGTTGGGCCAGAGTCGCGTAAAGATATTCGTTGCCAATCCGGCGGGCCGGGTCGCCAGTGCAGCTTTCTTCCTTACCCAAAATCCCCCACTTCAGTCCGGCTTCTTCCAGAATCATCGCCAGACCCTGCACCACCTTTTTGTTGCGGTTATCAAAGCTACCCATACAACCTACCCAGAACAGCACGTCAACTTCTTCGCTCTCGTCAATCTCGGCCATCTGGCGGTGCTGCATATGTTCGGGCAGAGCCTTGAGCCAATCGGCCCGCTCCCGATTGTTAATTTGCCAGGGGTTGCTGTTGCGCTCCATATTGTTGAACAGCCCGGTAACTTCTTTGGGGAACTCGTTTTCGGTCAGCACCAGATAACGCCGCATATCCACAATCTTCGGCACATGCTCGATAAAAACTGGGCACTCGGTTACACAGGCGCGACAGGTGGTACAAGCCCACAATTCGTCGGCTGTTACCATTCCACCAACTAACGGAGGTAACTCAAATGACTCTTCCGCCGAATCCGCCCCACTGTCAGCCGCCCCGTGAATAGTGGTTTTCCCCGGATTGCGATAAGAAATCAGGCTGACATTATTCTCATGATAAAAAGTCCGCTTCATGTCAATTATGATTTTGCGGGGGTCGAGCGGTTTGCCTGTCAGGTTAGCAGGGCAGACCGAAGTGCAGCGTCCACACTCGGTACAGGCGGTAGTATCCAGCAAATCCTTCCAGGTGAAATCCTCAATCTTACTTGCGCCCAGTGGTACTTCGTCCTCAATCTTCTTCTCGATTTCCTCGGTGTTACCCATAAAACGCAACCGACCTTTGGGGCCAGTGTTCTGGAAATAGGTATTAAACAGGCTGGTCATTACATGGAAATGTTTGGAAGAAGGCAGATAGACCAGGAATATCATCACGATAATAATTTTGGCCCAATAAGCTCCTGTCCACAGTGTCAGGGCCAAATCACGAACGGCCTGGGGTGCTTCGGTTTTAGAGGGCCAGTCGGCGGCGTATGGTATCAGCAATTCACCCAGTCGGCGACCCAGGAAGGGGTAGCCCGTTTCGGTGGTGGGATAGGCTCGCCAGGCAAAAGCCTCGTTCAGCATTTCGGCGATAATGCCCAGCCCAATCAGGCTGATAACGATCCAACCGTCACGGGTATTAGTCAGGTAATAAGGTTTGATAAAGGCGCGGCGGATGGCAAAATAGGCCAGCGTCACAAAAACCATTATCATAAAGGTATCTACCATCCAGGCGATAGGCTGCGAGGACAGAATAGGGATATTTATCGGCACCATCCCGTGAAAGATGGAGTATAAAACTCCCACATTCACCAGGATAAAGCTGTAGAAAATCAGGGCGTGGAAAGTGCCCGGTATAATCTTGCGCCAGAGTTTTTTCTGGAAAACCACCCCAAACAGGAAGAAACCCACCCGTCGTGCTGGATTCTCTGTATGGTTTGGCTCGGATTTACCCTTGCGAATCATCTTTACGAGAGGCGCAACTCTTCGCCAGAATAAATAGCCAGCCCCGCCTACTACTATTAGGAAAAGCAAAATCCCAATTGGGCCATTATTTGGAGCTACTTTCTCCATTTTATTTTCAGCTTTCTATCGCACTTTTAGAATTCAGGAGTCAGGAGTCAGAATAAAGAATTCAACCTAACCCCCTAGCCCCACCCCTGTGACGGAAGGGGGAATAAGACTCAGCACTCAGGACTTTTTACCGACAACCGACAACTTTAGTTCTTGGCTCGTTTGAAAATCAGGTAAACGCCCGCCGTTATACCGTCTACATTACTGACTGCACAGGCCGAAACCATTTCCCAACCCTGCGCCCCAAGTTGGGTAGTATAAGTATTATGTTCCAAAAGCAGGGCGTTTGGCCCACCCCCTACGCTTGGGTCAAAGCTCTTTGGCCCTGGCATTTTCGCTGGTAAGAAGGCATGGAAATATTCCCAAACTGTCACGTAAACCCCCCTTTGAAAGGATGAAGTAGGAAGGATGAAGGTTGAAAAGGTACAAACCTATCCCCCATCCCCTAACCCCCGTTTAGTGCTTGCGCCGCTTGATTTCTTCGGTCAAGGCCGGGATGATTTTCAGACTATCCCCGATAACCCCCAGGTCGGCAAACTTGAAGATTGGAGCATCGGCATCGGTGTTTATGGCAATAATATTCTTGGAGTTTTTCATACCGACGGTGTGTTGAATTGCGCCACTGATACCCACCGCGATATATACCGTAGGCTTGACAGTTTTGCCCGTCTGTCCAACTTGCATGCTATAGGGAACCCAGCCGCTATCCACTACCGCACGACTTGCTCCCACCGCTGCGTTCAAAGGGGTTGCCAGTTCGTGCAACAAATCGAAGTTCTTGGCATCCTTTAAGCCGCGCCCGCCACTGATAATAACGTTAGCATCCTCCAGGCTAGGCCCTTCGCTCTTTTCATCAACGGTCTCGACAATCCGGGCGCGTTTGGTCTTGTCAGGTAGCGTAAGGCTGAGTTGCTCCACCATCGGGGCGGCGGCACCCTCCAGCTTTTCGGCGGCAAAGGATTTGGGCCGCACCAGTATCAACGCCGTGCTGCTGGGCGAAGTAACATCTACCAGGGTAGTAGCACTATACCAGGGCACGGTTACTTTCAAAGTTCCACCTTCGTAGTTGATGTCGGCGGCATCGGTAATAACCCCACAGCCCAGCATTGCGTTCAGGCGGGCGGCAACGTCCCGTCCGTCATAGGTCGTGCCAATCACAATCAGGGAGGGTTTTTGTTGCTCGGCCAGCGTACCCAGGGTAAAAGCGGCAGGCTCGGCTAAATAATGGCTGTAGGTTGGGTCTTCGCTAACCAAGACCTTTTTTGCGCCATATTCGCCCAATAACCCCGCCTGTGATTCAGCTCCCGCTCCTAATACAATAGCGGTAACATCGCCAAAGTTGCGGACTTTGCTGATAATTTCCAAACTTACTTTTTGCACCTTGCCATTATGTAACTCGGCAAGCACCCATATATTAGGCATTATAATTTTTCCTTCTGTTAGGTCTTTCGCTTGAGGCAAATTCTTGAGTTTAGATTGGATTTATGTAATCCAATCGGTAAGTTCCAAAGCGAAAGCCGTACCTATATAACCTTAATGCTTGCCAGAAAATCGGCAATAACGGTGGCAGCGTTGCCATCATCCTTAACAATCTGTCCGGCTTTGCGCTGCTCGGCAGGTTTCCAGCCAGTTACGCGCTCTTTCGCTCCGGCCTGTCCTACTTCGTTCGGGTCAAGTCCCAAATCGGCGGCGGTCAGGCTTTCAACCGGCTTTTTCTTGGCTTGCATAATCCCCTTCAAGGCGGGGTAGCGAGGTTCATTAATGCTGCCTGTTACAGTGACCAGGGCGGGCAGGGAAGCCTCCACCGTCTGGTAGCCGCCTTCAAGCTGGCGTTGGATTGTAACTTTGCCGTCGGCTACGGTCATTTTGCGCGCAAAAGTTAGCTGGGGCAAGTCCAGAATCTGGGCAATCCCGCCGGGAACCATCCCGGTGTAAGAGTCGCTACTTTCGGTGGCGCACAAAATCAGGTCGGGGTTTTCGCGTTTGATAGCGGCAGCTAAAATTTTAGCGGTGGTCAGGGCATCGCTTCCTGCCAGATTATTGTCAGTTATATGAATCGCCTTATCCGCCCCCATCGCCAGGCCCCGCCGAATAGCTTCCAGGGCGCGGTCTGGCCCCATCGAAACCAGCGTGACCGTACCGCCCTGAGCCTCTATAATTTGCAAAGCGGCTTCAATTCCATATTCGTCCGCCGGGTCTAAAACGGCATCTACCCCTTCCCGGACTATTCGGAGGGTATTGGGGTCAATTTTATTGGTTCCGGTAGGTTCGGGAACCTGTTTAACACAAACTACGATGTTCAATTTAGAAACCTCCAGAAAAATCAAACCTAGATTTGTAAGGTTATAATTTTTAACTTTTCGCTGGTAGTGACTTTGATAGAATCCCGCAGGCCATATGGCCTCAAAAAAGTAAATCTTTAGTACATTGTACGAATTAAAAGCGAAAGTCGTATTGACATTTCTTTTTTAGAGATTATTAGCGGGATTGTTATGACTGGCTCGACTGACGAAGTTAAAGGGAAGAATGCGGCCCCGGCCTGTTGGGACGAGTGGAGTACGGCAGCGTTGCCAGCTATGGCAAAAAATCCTTACTTTAGTAGGGATTATTTTGGGAGAACCGTTTTTGACAGATTGTGCGAAAAGATACTATCACACCACCCTACCAAAGTCAATTTGAAATAGCTGATAACTTTTAATCTTTGTACTAACTTAACTTCCCTTGATTTACCCGCTGCTACGTCTACGACAATACCCATCCAAACCCTGGCTCATAGACTACTAATGACCAGCATTCTGCCGTTCCGCCATTTTAAATATACATTCCACTTTCCTAAAAGGGTCTTAATGGTTATAATTGAAAAGCTTCGTACTGTTATTGGACTCATTCAGGTTATAAGATGTCAAATTTTTATCACATGGAGAACTATTATATGATTGACACCCATCTAAAGGAACAAGTACGCGAAATTATGGCTAACACCTTTGGGGTAGATGAAAATGAATTACCAGACGATCTTAGTCAGGAAAATTACTCGCGCTGGACTTCACTCTATCAGATGACCATTATGGCTTCCCTGGAAGACCATTTTAATCTTATCTTCTCTATGGATGAGATGCTAGCAATGACCAACCTTCCAAAAATCCTGGATGTTCTCAAAAAGCGTGGAGTTTAATTTCAAAACTGGCATCTAGGCCTAAGTTAATAGAAAGGATGGTTAAAAGTGGCCTGGTAATCAAATCAGCCGCTTTGAATCAAGTGAACAGCAAAGTTAAATATTATTATAAAATGTTCATTGATAACCTGCACCTCAAGTACCGATTAGCTAATCTAATATCTGGATTACTACCAGAATTTGCCAGCGGTGCCATCCGGGCAAAGCTTTACCGCCTTGTAGGTCTTAAAAACATTCAGTCAGACGCATTTATTATCAGCAACCTCCAACTTACCAGTGGGCAAGCCGGTTTTTATCAAAAACTGGTAATAGGCTCAGGGGTAGTTATAGGTGACCATGTTACTATTAATTTGGATGCCGAGGTTCGTTTGGGTAAAAATGTTTCGCTAGGACCTCGAGTTATTATTTACACAGGCACTCACCAAATTGGCCCGGGTTCAAACCGACGAGTTGGCCAGCTTCTAGCCAAGCCCGTCACAATAGAGGATGGATGTTGGATTGGATTAGCCGCTATTATCCTGCCTGGCGTTACCGTAGGGCGGGGTAGCATTGTGGCAGCCGGTGCGGTAGTCACTCAGGATATCGCACCTAACAGTTATGTAGAGGGTAATCCCGCAAAAGTAATCCAACCATTACCCTGGGGCAACCGATAAAATAATTTATCACAACCAACTCAAATTAGTATTGCAATATTAAGAACAGCAATTCGGTGCATATCTTGGTCATAATAGCAGGGTACTAAACCCCGTGTATTTTGCTATACAGTCAAAAATATGCTGAGGCAAAAAGCTTTTTTAGAATAAAAGGAGCAAATCAGGTGGAAAAGGTTTTACTCGACCTGTTAACAGAGTTAATAGATGGAACACAACCTAATAATGAATTTATTTTGGATTTGGAAATTTCGGGCAGTCGTACTTTTATTAAACAGGGGCAATTAGAGCAAGCGGCCCTGCTTCTTGATTCAGCCGCTCAAAAAGCTACTAATGCTAACCAACGAGTTTCCATTGCCGAGCAATTTCTAGCACTGGCTAAATCTTTTAACAAACGCTCAGATATAGCTGACGCTGCTAATCGAGCGGAGTTAGCTTTTCGTCAGGCTGCCGAAATTGCGCCTGCCCAGGCTATCCCCGCTCTTGCCCAGTATCTGCAACGCCAGAAACGCATTAAGGAAGCTATAAGCCAGTGGCAAATCGCCATTAATACTAATACCATGGAAGAAAATAGCTATTTAAGCCTAGCACGCCTTTATGAACAATCAGGTCAAGTAGACAAAGCTCTTGCCACTTATCAAGAACTGATTCAAGCTGCTCCATCCCATAAAACCTTTCTTATTGTTGCTCAACGTTTGGAAGAGTTAGCTCCCTTTCTAAGCGAAGCTACAACCGTTAAACAAATTAAAATTGCTCTATTGGGTAATGCCACCCTTGACCATCTCCAGGCTTATCTCAAGGTAGAGTGCTACCGGGCTGGTCTGCGACCCCAGTTTTACCAGGGTGGGTTTGACCAGTATACCCAACAAATTCTTGATCCCCAAAGTGGTCTTTATGATTTCAAACCAGATGTATTGGTTTGCGCAATTCACGCTAGTCGCCTCTTCCCTCAACTTTATAACTACCCCCTGGACCTGACCCCAGAACATCGTCAAGTTGAAATGGAAAACGGCCTCAAAACTATCCAAAACCTTATTGATACCTTTGCACAGCGCAGTTCCGCAATGGTACTCTTCCACAATATGGTTTTACCTCAATATCCAGCTTTGGGTATTTATGATTGGCGCGAAGAATCTGGGCAGCTTTCGACTTTCAATGAAATTAACCGTCGGCTGGCTGAAATATTGCGTAGTCGCTCAAATATCTACATCCTTGATGAGGAAAAAATTCAAGCTCGCTGCGGTAAAGCCCGCACCACTGACCCGCGCCTTTGGTTTACCGCCCGTTTGGGATGGAGCGAGGCGGTTTTGCCAGAATTGACAAAAGAGCACATGCGTTTTATCAAACCTTTCAAAGCACTCAATCGCAAATGTATTGTTGTTGACCTCGATAATACACTGTGGGGTGGGATAATTGGTGAAGATGGTCTGGGTGGTATCCAAATCGGCTCAGAAGCTCCCGGCAATGCTTTTGCTACCTTTCAGCGTGAACTTTTAAAACTCAGCCAACGCGGTATTCTACTGGCTATTTCTAGCAAAAACAATCCAGAAGATGCCCTGGCAGTATTTGAGCAGCACCCTGGTATGATTCTCAAACTATCAGACTTTGCAGCCAAGTATATTAACTGGCAACCTAAAGAAATTAATATCCGGGAAATAGCCAAAGAATTAAATATTGGCCTGGATAGCCTGGTATTTTTGGATGATAACCCTGTTGAACGTGCTAAAGTTCGTGCTGAGTTACCTCAGGTGCTAGTGCCGGAACTACCAACTGACCCTGCCTATTACCGCCGTGCCCTCCTCGAATTGGATGTCTTCGATACCCTGGCTCTAACTGAGGAAGATCGTAACCGCAATAAACTTTATGCCGAACAACATGCCCGTCAGGAATTTGAGGAAAAATTCACGGTTTCTGGCTCACTTGATGAATACTTAAAAAACCTGGAAATGATTGTAGAAATTGATTTCTGCAACCCAACCACCCTGCCTCGTATTGCCCAGCTAACCAACAAAACCAATCAGTTCAATCTCTCCACCCGACGCCGTAATGAAGCTCAAATTACTGAATTGCATTCTAAAGGTTGGCAAGTCTACAGCCTGCGGGTAACCGATAAATTTGGTGATAACGGGCTTACCGGAGTAGCTATCATTGAGCCAAAAGTTGATTGCTGGGAAATAGATACCTTACTATTAAGTTGTCGGGTAATGGGTCGCGGAGTGGAAACCGCCTTATTAGCTTTTATAGCCGAGAAGGCCCGCCAGAGTGTTATAAACACTCTACAAGGCTGGTTCTTGCCTACTGCTAAAAATGAACCTGCTAAAGATTGCTTTAGTCGCCATAACTTCTCCTTGATCGAAGAAAGTGAGAGTGGTGGACAGCTATGGAGTTTTGATCTTGATGAAAAAAATGTAATCGTACCTGAATGGCTGACAGTTCGGACTCCTTAAAGGTCAATGATTTCTGAAGAAACTTTTTAGCTGTGGCAGGCAACAAATAAAGCAACAAATATTTACCGGGGTTAGTAATTAGGAAATAATTTAATCTGAATAGTAAGTTTAACCAGTGGGGGAAATTGTGAGGAGATATGCGCCACCCACCCATTACACACAGTTTACCGTTGCTTCTTTCCAGACCTGGCGGGGTTCACAGGCTCCTGCCGAGTGACGCATTGGGAATGATATACCCTTAGCAGCTAAATGTCAAGCCAGGATAACCTGATTACGCCCCGATTTCTTGGCCTCATACAAGGCTCTATCGGCGGCGGCATTAAGCGAAGCAGCGTCAGGATAATCGGGGAAAACCGCAATCCCACAGCTAAAGGTAGTTGAAAACTCAACGTTACCCGATAGTTGCAAAATTTGAGCAAAGCCAGCCCGAATTTCATCCAACACCTCAAAAGCGGTAGGGCCATCGGTATCAATCAAAATAACCGCGAATTCCTCGCCTCCATAGCGTCCAATTACATCCGTTTTGCGGAGACGTTGTTGCAGTAGTCGGGAAAGATTTTTTAAAACTCTATCTCCGGTAGGGTGCCCGTAACTATCGTTGACCGTTTTGAAATTATCCAGGTCAATCATAGCAAAAGCCAGAGGTGCGTCTCGGCGTTTGGCCCGCGCCAGTTCAATACTAAGTTGGCCTTTGGTTTCGGTATGATTCAGAAGCCCAGTCAACCCGTCCCTGACCATAAACGAGCGTAAAATGCGCGAACGTTGAGCGCGGGTGCTAACCGAGGAAATCAAACGAGTCTCATCAATCGGTTTGGTGAGGAAATCGTCACCCCCCCGTCGCATGGCTTCCAGTTGCTTATCAGGATTAGTTTCGGAAGATAGAAAGACAATCGGGATACTCAAATAAGCTTCTTGCTGGCGAATTACCGCCGCCAACTCTAACCCGGTACATCCCGGCATATATAAATCTACCAGGATTAAATCCGGTACAAACTCCGCCAGGGGTTGCATTACCTCTAAGGGGTCATTAACAACAGTGGTGATCATTCCCTGCCCCTGCAAAACAAGCGCGAGATAATCCGCCATATCCTGGTCATCTTCCACAATTAATATATTATAAGGCTGGACTCCCTGTTTGGAAGTTAATTCATCCAGCTTATCCACCAGGCCACTGACATTAACAGGTTTGGTAAAATAGGCTCTACCACCCACCCTCACTGCTTTCAAACGGGCTAGTATGTCATCGCTGGATGAAACAAATAATATCGGGATTTCATTGATTTGGGAAAGTTGAAGTGCATTGATAGCCTGGGTTTCCGCCAACCCTGCTTGGGGGAAAACAATATCCATTATAATTGCGGAGGGGTATTCCGTTTCCAGGGCTTTTATTAATTCTGGAAGTTTGCTAAAAAGTCTAACCCGGTAGCCAAAATAACCAATTTGCACCGCAAGATACTTTGCCAGATGTTGGTCATTTTCTAGAAGAAAAATATTATTGTTTTCGACTGGCTGGCGGGTCTGCTCTAAACTTGTTTTTAGAGGTTGGGGCGAAACATCAGGCACTGAAGAAGCTTGTTGAATAGCCTTGAGCATCAGCCTGATTTTAGAATGACGTATCTCGGTTATCACAATACGATTATTCAAAAGGGATAATATATAAACATCCAGTGAGCGCGCCTTTTCACTCAGGATTGTGAAACCATAAGTTGCCCCCGACCCCGCCAGGCGATGACATAATGTTTGGAGAGTAGTCAAAGGAGATTCACTGAAGTAACCAGCCTGCACCTCTTTGAAGCTCTGTTCCAGCTCATTCATCTTCTCAGGAAGGTTCGCCAGATATCTATCTTGAAGAATTTTTAGTTGCGAATTTATATTTTCGGAAGAATTTGCCATAAACTTAGTCCCAGCCAAAAACTGCCAACGATCTTATTGTACCGAGATATTTTACTGTATTCAGCTTACAGTATACCTTACTCTAAAGTAATAAATCACCCTCTAGAGTGATGTGGCTAATTAAAAGTGCGATATAATAAGGCAGACCTCAGAATTTGAAAAAATCTTTTTTGACAGGTCAACCTAACTTGTGATGCAAGTTTATGCCCCTATCAACAATCCACTTCACTCATCATTCGATTGATCAAAGCGGTAAGGCTAACCCTCTTGCCGCTTATTTATTTCTTCCTATCTTCTTCCTATTTTGTGTTAGATTAGCTATGTGTAATCTCCAAACCGTGATATGGTAGTAGCAAAAAGACCGAACTTGTGCTATATTCTATCAATCTTCAATCAGACCTATATTCTTTAAGGTCTGGTTGATAACAAGTAATACTGCTCAGATTCAATTAGATTAAAATAATTGGAAATAAATCGTACAAGAGAGTTGTAGTAGTTATGCGCTACGGGCTGGTAAGTGACATCCATAGTAACCTGGCTGCCCTGGACGCAGTTTTGGCACATATGGGGTCGGTTGATGGGTTGCTTTGTATGGGTGATATTGTGGGCTATGGCCCTCAACCTAATGAAGTAATTAACCGCCTCCGCGAATTTAATACTTTTTCTATCGTCGGAAATCATGATTTAGCGGTATTAGGAGCCCTGGAGTTGCGGGACTTTAACGGTGACGCGATTGAAGCTAACCTCTGGACTCGCAGCCAGTTGAGTAAAGATAATTGGGAATGGCTGGAAACACTTGAACCAATGGCCCGCTTCGACGAGAATGTGACTCTGGCGCACGGTAGCCCCAACGAACCTATCTGGGAATATCTAACCACCCCCCACGCTGCTTCTCGTAGTTTCCCAGAATTTGATACTCCCCTTTGTTTTGTAGGTCATACCCACTTGCCCAGGGTTTTTCGGATGTTGGAAGGTAAGCGGGTTGGTACTAATCTCCCCAAAGTTGAAATGCGCATACCCGACCCCACCGAAACGATAATAGTTGGATTTGGACGTTTAATTCTGAATCCTGGCAGTGTTGGTCAACCTCGCGATGGTGATCCCCGGGCCGCTTATGCCGTTTATGATGACGCCGACCAGATAATTAGCTATCGGCGGGTGAGTTATGATATAGCTAAAACGCAAACAATAATGCGTGATTACGAATTACCCGAAAGGTTGGCAATGCGCCTTGATTTCGGATTATAGCTAAAACTAAAACGATAGGGGCGGTTCTGGAATATTCTGGAAACCGCCCCTCCCTATTTGAGAACGTGTAACTAAATCTTGTATTATTCGTATTTATATGACCATTTCAAATCAGGGAGCTTTTTCACTGTCTGAAGTGGTTTAAACTGGTCGTTCACCAGTTATTAACCGAGGTGAGATCGTAGATTTATGGGTGAAAAGCATTTAATTGACGGTATAATATTAGTACCTTTAAGCGGTCAGACTGCTGATGTCGAGGTATTAAAACATGCTGCCCTGGCGGCTAAACGTAATAAGGCCTTGCTTTATGCTGTACATGTGATTGTGGTTAAACAGCAATTACCTCTGGAGTCGGAAATGCCTACAGAGGTAGCAGTCGGTGAGCAGGTTTTAGCCCAGGCTGAAAAAATAGCGCACGAGTATGGGGTGCGGATTGAAACCACTATGCTCCAGGCCCGCTCGGCGGGGGTGGCGATTGTAGAGGAAGCTACCGAGCGGCAGGTAAATTTAATTATGATGCCCGTACGCTACCGTAGCCGTCTGGGGGAATTTAATATGGGTAAGACTGTCCCCTATGTTTTGAAAAATGCCCCCTGCCCGGTCTGGGTTTATCGGGAGGAATTGAGCAAGGTTACGGATGAATAATTCTATGGAGGAAATGAGATGAACTGGGTTATTTTGGGCTGTGGTCGGGTAGGTTCCCGGCTGGCAGGGATGTTGGATAGTATGGGCCATCATGTATCAGTGATTGATAAAAGCCCTGATGCTTTCAAGCGACTACCTGATACCTACAAGGGCAAAGAAGTGGTAGGGGTCGGTTTTGATGAGGATGTGTTAAAACGGGCAGGGATTGAACAGGCGGATGTGTTTGCGGCTGTTACCAACGGCGATAATACTAATATTATGGCTTCACAGGTTGCCAAAGAGATATTTCAGGTTCCAAGAGTTTTAGCCCGTATCTATGACCCTATCCGCGAAAACACTTACCATATGCTGGGTCTGGAAACGATTTGCCCTACCACTTTAATTACCAACGAAATTATTAAGGCGGTTATGCCAGAAGAATTGGAAGTGAATTAAATATGTATATTATTATTGCGGGTGGGGGCAAGGTGGGTCGCTACCTGACCGAAGCACTGGTTGAGGACGGCTACGAAGTATTATTAATTGAGAAAATTAAAGCAAAAGTTGACCTCTACACCGAGCAACTGGGCGGAGTAGTAGTGCAGGGCGATGCCTGCGAGGCCCAGGTTTTGGGTGATGCGGGAGTAGCTCGCGCCGATGTGGTTATTGCGGTGACGGGGGACGATGAGGATAATCTGGTTATTTGCCAGATGGCAAAGCGCAAGTTTGGTATAGACCGGGTGATTGCCCGTGTCAATAATCCTAAAAATGAAAAGATTTTCAAACGGCTTGGTATCGAGGCTACTATTAGCCACACCAACGCGATTATGGACATTATTGAGCAGCAACTCCCCACTAAATCCCTGTGTAATTTGCTAAAACTGCGCGACTCCAACCTGGAATTACTGGATATCGTGCTGGATACCAGCTCGCCCGCTCTGAATCGCCCAATAAATAGTTTGAGTTTGCCACCAGAAACCTCGATTTTAATCATTTTGCGCAATAGCAAAGTGGTGGTGCCACGCGGTGACCTGGTGCTTGGCCTCAAGGATGAGGTGCTGGTACTTGGCCCTAAAAGTGCTGAGTCCTTGTTGAGATTAGCTTTGGTTGGTGCTGAATAGGGATAGGTTTATAACCCGCCCAGATGGGGTTAATGAACCTTAGCAAAATAAACCGTAGAAATAGTTGCGCGCGACTGAACCCACCGCGCTCAAAGAACCTTTGCTATTTAAAGGGTGGCAATTTCAATAAATATTAATGATTGGTTTGTAGATTCTCTTAGCCCGGTGATTTATTGCCGGGCTAACAAGATTTATGAAAGAAAAAAGACGGGGTTGATTATCCCGTCTTTTTTCTTTCAAACTATTTTTTAGATTATTACGAGTGTTCTAATTGACTTTCTTGAAACTTTGGTATGCCCCAGGCACGTTCGTAACGACGGTAATAGGCTCTGCGCCCGTCCAGAGAAGCTGGTAAAGGGCCACTATGTTCCAGAGTTACCCGCCGACCATTGTCGGTATCCAGGTAAGTTCCGGCAGGGGCAAATTGCCCAGCTCGGAATACTTCCTCACCATCCTCGTTTAATTGTGGCTCAAAGGTTAAAGTTTCTTCGTGAGTTTTGGTTGGAAGTTTAATTCTAATATCACTGTTGATCATGGCTGATAGCCTCCTTGCTAACGTCTGATCACCAGGAGTAGAGGGTCTATTGAGGGAGACTCTCTAATTAATGCCTGGCACCACCTGCTATTAATTGCCCTACTAATTACCCCAAATGTGGGGAAACCTGAAACCCGCTATGTATATTGAGTAAGATATTTCTTACAACAATTTCGGAAAGTAGTCAGGCTTCAATGTTCAAATTACAATAATATAATTTGAATTAAGGTATCATTACGAATTTATCATACGATTAAGCTTATGTCAATAGTTTTTTGGTATTTGAAGGTAATATTAATAAAATTGTGGGGATTACACTATCTATATTCGCTTAAAGCCAGCAAACCTATCCCCTGACCCCAGGTTGAAATCAGGTCATTGGGAATATTATTATAGGCTTCCAGTTCGGCTAATAAAGGGGTAGAGCCCGAAACACCCAACAATTCTCCTTCAGAAGAAATTTGCTGTCGAACTGCATCCAGGGCCAATTTCCCGGCTACGGCAAACTCTTTACCTAGCACTCCCAAATGAGCGCATTTGGCAAAAGCGTAACCAATCGCGGCGGTGGCGGACGTTTCGGGGTAACTGTCACTTTGGTTTAAGAGAGTATTCCAACGCCCGTCTGGTCGCTGGCTATTCAAAAGAGCCTGAAAATGAGGGGTTATAACCTGGACTATTCGGGGGCGATAGTTTGAAAAATCAGGGTCATAGCACAGTTCCAGCAATTCCGCTACCGCCATCGCAGCCCAACCGTTGCCCCGTCCCCACAATGCCCCATTGATATGGCTACCGGAATAACCGCCGGAGTCCTGTTCCGGGCCGTTTGAGTCAAATTTCCAGCCGTGATAGAGCAAATTGGTGGTGGGGTCGCTAAGGTGTTGATAGTGTAGTTCCAGTTGCCGCACCATCTCGCCAAACTGCTTTGGTTTGCCCAGCGTTTCCGCTCCGTTTGCCAAAAATAGCACTAACATAAATAGATTATCAGCCCAGACCTGGCTACTGGAATCAGGAAATCCCGCTACTGTATGACCAAAAACCCCTGAAGCCTGTCGCACCGCGTTTTTCAGGTAAAAATCGGCTCGCTTGCGACAATAGGCCCGATAACCTTCCCGTTCCCAATGTTCTAATGGTAATTCCGAGTCGTGGGCGGCTGTCCATAAAACGTTCAGAAGTAAAGCCCCGTTCAGCGTAATACTTGGCTCAGTTTTATCCAGATTGGTTTCAAACCAATTCCGCCAGAACTCCAGATATTCCTGCTGGGTTTGAGGGTCTAATAAGTGGTAGGTTTTTTGTAAGCCATAGAGAGCAATACCCGGCCCCCAATCCCAGTTGTTAAGATGCGTACCCGCTTTTAGCTCGGTAGGCTCTTTCCCAGGTTGATACATCGCCAGGGTGCGCCGAAAAACTTTTCCGACAAGCTCTTGCTGCTCTTTTGAGACTCGTTTGATAATTGGTGAATTACTCATAATGGGATTATAACACTAACCCTTATTTCGTTCAGGCCAAATCCGCCAAATTGCCCATACCCCCTCACCTTTAACATGCTAAGATTATCCATCTTTACCCGGCTTGAGGATAGTTGAACCAATAGATTGGATTTTACTTTGGAAAAAGTTGTTAATTTTGTGGGACGTTTGTTATTGCTGAATGTTGGCTTATTTATCTTTTCGTTGGCGATTATCTGCGCTATAAAGTCGGGGCTTGGATTAAGTGCCTGGGACGTTTTCCACCAGGGTTTGAGCTTCCACACCCCTCTAACGATTGGGCAAGCCAGCCAATTAACCGGGTTAGTTTTGATTGTGGTTTCTTTTTTGTTTGGGCAAAAGCCGGGAATTGGCACAATCTCAAATATGTTGTTTATTGGCCTCTGGATGGATCTGGTTTTAGGCTTGAATATTATTCCAAATATGAATCAATATGGCCTTTTGGCGCAACTGTTAACGATTTTGCTTTCTATCAGTTTGTTTGGATTGGGTTCGGGGTTATATGTTAAAGCCAATATGGGTACTGGCCCTCGCGATAGTCTAATGATGGTATTAGTGCGGCTGACCGGGCAACGGGTATCAATTGTCCGAGGCACTATCGAGGTTGCATTTTGTTTTATTGGCTGGTTGCTGGGGGGAACAGTCGGGCTTGGCACAGTTTTGATTGCGCTGGGTATCGGCCCATCGGTTGAGTTAGGCTTCAAGTTATTCCGGGTGGAGATAAAAAAGAAAAACCCCACCCCGATTTTGAGCCAATCTAAAATCTGAAGTCAAATTGGGAAAATAGGGCGCGGAAACCACGCCCCTACTTCTTTATTCTTCCCCTTAATTAGACCTTCGCCACCAGAGTTTCTGAAAGCTGGGTTAGGGGTTCGCCCCATTGCCCGCCGAAAACAAACTGGTCAAGCGATTTACGGCTGCGCGGAGCAGTTTCCCGTTCGCGCAGGTCTTCCGGTAAATCCGCCACCTTTCCAAAATAGCCAAGTGCCATCACCGTCATAGGTTCAAAGTCGGCAGGAATGTCGAATAGCTCGCGGGCTTTTTGACCGTCAAAACCACCCATCTGATGAGTATGTAGCCCCAGTTCGGCGGCTTGAACAGTCAGATGGGCGACGGCCTGACCCAAATCGTAATAACCATAACGACCCGCCCCTGGTCTTTGGGGGTTAATATAAGCCAAAGTTAGCACCAATACCGGCGCATTAACCGCCCAAACTTTGTTCCCTGCCATTAAGGTCTCAACTAACTTCTGGTGGGCTTCGCCGTCCTCTTTGGTGGCAACCAAATAAGCCCAGGGTTGGGAATTGCCACCCGAAGGCGACCAACGGGCTGCCTCGAACAGACTCAGCAACTTTTCCGACTCGACTGGCTGGTCGGAGAAGGCGCGGGGACTCCAACGATTCTTCAAAAGATCATGAATTTCAAATTTTGTTTCAGCAGGCTTATTCATCTAAATGTCCTCTCAAATCTCAATATAATTAGTTATAAATATGGACGAACTTATTATTCTCATATAGTTATGTATATCATAGTAACTATGTTTATGGTATAATAGGGCTAACGTAGCGATATGTCAAGTTTGAAGTGCAAAGAGGCAGGAAATGAGTGAAAAATTGTCCCAGATAGAAAAGCTGGGATGTATTGAACAGGATATGTTGGACAAAAATGCCCTGGTCAGGGCGGCGCGTTTATTAGGCGATACCTGGGCCTTGTTAATAATTCGAGAATTACTGGATGGGACTAAACGATTTGGCGAGGTTCAGGAAGGTTTAGGCAAGGTAAATCCCCAGACTCTTTCGGGACGATTAAAACACCTGGAGCAATGCGGCATCGTAACTCGCCAGGCCTATGCCGAAATTCCGCCGAGAGTGGAATATTCCCTGACTGAAAAGGGTCAGGCTGTTTCAGAAATAGTTAAAGCCCTGACTACTTTCGGGAAGATGTATACTGAAGAAGCCTGCGACTCGCTCTCAGCAAATTCTCAGGAAACTTTAAGTCCTAGCTAACTTTCTGGCTGGTAGAATGTGCTATTTTAAAGCTATGAATGAGCAACAAACCGAAAACACAAAAGCGCGGCTGCGAATACTGGTCATTGATGATGAACCGGGCATAGTGGATTTTATTGAACTAGGGTTAGGCTACGAAGGCTACGATGTGCTGGCTGCCTCGGACGGTAAAAGTGGCCTGAAATTAGCCTTAACCGAGTCGCCGGATTTGATAATTCTGGATTTAATGTTACCCGGCCTTAACGGTTTTGAGTTGTGCCAGAGTTTGCGCCAGACCTCGAATGTGCCGATAATAATGCTGACCGCCCGTGACGAATTGGATGACCGCATCAAAGGGCTTGACCTGGGGGCGGATGATTATTTGACCAAGCCCTTTCAGTTTAAGGAATTAGCCGCCCGAATCCGAGCGGTGCTACGGCGTCAGACGAACCCGCCAGCTAATTCCAGCCCCGAAAACAATCCTAAACTGATTCAGGTTCAGGATATAACCCTTGATTCCGCCTTGCGTGAAGTGCGGCGTGGTACAACCCGGATTGAGCTAAGTCTCAGGGAATATGAGCTTCTAGCCCTTTTGATACGCCACCCCAATCAGGTTTTGACCCGCGATATAATTCTTGACCAGGTGTGGGGCTACGATTTTGGGGGCGATGGTAATATTATTGAGGTCTATGTGCGCTACTTGCGCCAGAAGCTAGGCAAACCCAACCCTATTTCCACGGTGCGCGGAGTTGGCTATGTGATGAAGTCCAGGCCGGACGAAGATGAGCTTGATTAACGCAATATTTGCCAGATTTAATACTTTACGCTGGAGATTAACCCTCTTTTATTCGCTTCTGCTGGCAGTTTTGCTGTTGGCAATTGGGTTTTTTATCTATTTTCAACTAGACCGATTTTTAACCGATAACCTGAGTACACGTCTAAAAGACCGCGCCGTGTTGCCTGGTGAACCCAGAGGGCCAAACGGGCCGCGCGATATTAGAGGTGGGGACATTAATTCCTTGCCAAATTTAGCCGAGCGCGTTATTCGCGATGTTAGTAACGCTGACTATTATATAATCCTGATAGACCCCACCGGGAGAATTATTCAACCTGAACATCCAGTCCAAAATAGTGCAGGTTTTGTCGCACCCTTACCTTCCTCTGAAAATATACAACAGGCCAGAGCTAACAAAAATTACTTTTATACAGTACACTTTTTAGCCCCGACCGGTAGCCCTCAACCGAGTGAAAATAATGGTCTTGTTTACCTCTTGCCGATTCGCAATAATGGGCAATTTGATACTTCTTCCCAACCCCTAGCCTTTATGCTTATTGCGGCTTCTCTGAATGATGTTGATCGGGTTTTAGATCAATTACGCTTAATTTTATTTATTGGCCTTTTGGGAGCGTTCGGGGCAGCTCTTTTATTAGGATTACCACTTGCCCGGCTTGGACTTGCGCCCCTTAAAAGAATCACCAGCACCGCCGCCCGTATCGAAAAAGGCGATTTGAGCCAGCGAGTAAATCTTCCTGTGGTACGTGCTGTAGCCCCTGATGATGAGGTCCGGCAACTGGCCCAGGCTTTTAACCAGATGTTAGACCAGATTGAGCTTTCGTTTCAGGCTCAAAAGCAAAGCGAGGCCCGTACTCGTCAGTTTGCGGCGGATGCTTCCCACGAACTTCGCACCCCCCTGACGGTATTGGGCGGTTATCTGGATGTGCTTCTGATGGGGGCCAAGAATGAACCAGCCCGTGCCGAAAAAATTATAACCTCGATGCGGCGGGAAGTTGACCGCCTAAGTCGCCTGGTAATCAATTTGCTTATTCTGACCAGGATGGATGCCAACGGAGCCAGCAGCCTTCGCCTGTACCAGTTATCCGCAAAAGAACTGGTTACTCAGGCGGTAGAAGATATGAAGATGGTAGCGGGCGAACGCCAGCTTCTATTGAACCTGTCACCCACCGGAGCCGAAGCAAAACTGGCAGGTGATAACGACCAACTCCATCGGGTTCTGGTCAATTTGTTGGATAACGCTATTCGATACACTGAAGCTAACGGGCGGATTGAACTTTCGCTGGATGTTAGCGGCGCGCCAATTAGCTCTGGAAATCTGATAATTCGAGTAAAAGATAACGGTAGTGGCATCGCTCCCGACCAACTCCCTCATATTTTTGACCGCTTTTATCGAGCCGATGAGTCGCGCAGCCGTCAGACCGGGAACGCCGGATTGGGCCTCGCTATCGTCAAATCTATCACCGAGGCGCACGGCGGCAAGGTACAGGTCGAAAGTACGCCTGGTCAGGGAACCTGCTTTACCCTTATTTTGCCACGAGTTCCAACCCCTCAGCCTGAACAAGTAATCCAAAATCTAAAATCTAAAATCTAAAATAGAGAAAGCTATTGTAGGAGCAAACCTCCGTGTCTGCTCTCTTTTTTAATTTGCAAGGATAGACCTCAGTGTTTGCCTTTTTTAATTTGCCAGATTGCCCTGTGATTTTGGACTTTCGATATTGGATTTTGGATGTTCAACTCTCAGTAAATTCTCAGCCATCTTTCAGTACCATCCAAGCCTCGCAGGTTAAGCTAGTGATGTAAGAGCAAAGCCCTTACCCAACATACTTACAATTACAACAGATTAACTTGAAAGGTAAAACTGGTGTTATATGGAAAATGAAGCCATGAACGAAATAGAGCAAGTAGAAAATAATAGTGTTCCGAAGCAATCTCAGAAGACAACCAAAAATAAAGGCAAATCCCGTCTAATCGGAGCGGCTCTGGCCTTAATGGTATTGACCGGGGGCGGCACCTTTGCACTAGGAACGGCTAACTTGAATTCAGCCCAGGCCCAGACTTCGACTATTACACCTCCGGCAAGCGGCACTCCTATTACTGGCACCCAACCTGATAACGGTAAAGGCCCCGGCGGACATCGGGGCGGACCTGACGCAAACGGCAACCCTGGAATGCCTCCTGTTGATGGGCAGAGGGGTGGCCCCGGTGAGCGAGGTGGACATGGCGCTGGCGACAAACAGGGTGGGCCAAGAGAGGCAGCTACTCTGGCTAGTGTCAGTGGCAACACTCTTAACCTGACCAAAGCCGATGGCACCACCAGCACCGCCACCGTAGATGCTAACACCAAGTATCAGAAAGCGGACAAACAAATCACGCTGGCTGACCTTAAAGCTGGCGACAAGCTGGCAATCCATGTTGCGCAAGGTGCCACTACTGCTGACCGGGTTGATGTAGTTCTAAACCATGCTGCCGGTACTCTCAGTGCGGTGGATGGTAACAACCTGACCGTAACCAACAAGGACGGCGCAACCTCGAAGGTAGTAGTGAACAGCCAGACGACTTATACCCGCCTGGGTCAAGCTGCCACACAATCTGACCTAAAATCCGGGGCAAATATCCAGGTCGAAGGGGCACTTGGCACTGACAATGTTATCACCGCTTTGAAGGTAGACATTATGGTACCGGGTGCTGGCGGTAACGTAACCAAAGTGGATGGTGCAACTATCACCGTTTCTGACCGGGGCGGTAGCAAAACTATCATTACTGATGCTGCTACCCGCATCCTAAAGGCTGGACAGGCCGCTACCCTCGCCGACATTACCGCTGGTAGCAAAATCCGGGCTAACGGTACACTAAACAGTGATGGCAGCCTTAAAGCCGAACAGGTAGTGATTGAACTGCCGAGGGAACACGGAGCGGTTAGTAAGGTGGATGGCGCAACTATCACCCTGACTGACCCCCGCGGGAACAAAACCGAAACAATTGTTACCAACGCTAACACTCAGTTCTTACTGGTAAGCGGGCCGGGCGCGACCCCAACCAAAGCCGCTTTGAGTGACGTGGTAGCAGGTAAATTTATCGAGGCGGAAGGAACCCTGGATAGCAGCACTTCTACCCTGACCGCTCTGGTAGTGAATATACTGCCCGCCCACCCGGGACACGGTAAATAATTTCGGCAGCTTTATCAAAACTTAACCCCGCCCGAAAGCGGGCACCCGCCCCTTCCCTGACTCTCAGAGAAGGGGTTTTTCTATTTTATTATTGCCTGAACTTTAATATTTCTTGACCTCATGATAGCTTTACAACATGGATTATAATGATATTAGGAACTATTGCTGTGGACGTGGGTTTTGGTTGTTAAGGCGAGTAAGTAACTCGCCAGAAATTGGTCTCAAAGGTGAGAGATATGGCAAACAACGATGTAATCTATTCACGTCTGGGGACTGGCGTGTTAGATTTGGCAGTCGGCAACGGGTGGAAAAGCGACGATGTAGCGGGTTATAGTTTCGTGCGCCATCCTGACCAGGACCTCAAATATTATTCCCATCAACTCCTGAAAATCCTTGACAAACACTTCAGTGCCAAAGAAGCCTATCAAATCTGGCATGCGATTGAGAATTATCGCGCCCGAATTGAAGCCCTCTACGGCCCACCCAACGGGGCGGAAGGTCACTTACCCTTTGCTAAAGTTGCCCAGGAATGGTACAGCCTCTATGGGCCAGAATTTGAAAAACACTGGTACTTAACCGCCTCGCTGGATATGCAATATGCCCGCACCACTGGTCGTGAGATTGTGAAGGGACGTTGGTTGAGGCTGCTCCATCCCGATTTGATTTCTTTCGTAGAGTCCGGGTTTTTACCGCAAAATGTTTTAAGTAGCCTGAAAACTATAAAATCCGGCAGTCTTATCGCAGTCTTAAAAACGCTTTTTGGTTCAAATAAGCTGAAATTGGCCCAAATGTGGGTAAAATTAGCCGCCCATTTGATGGGTTTTGAACTGGATGGGCCTGGTCTGGATAGGGCTTTAAATGAAATTACCCTTCACGCTGCTCGCCTTAGTCTGAAAGTTGGCTACCCGTTAGGAACTGCCGAGGTTGCCCTGGATTACTTCCGACGGCTGGAATTAGGCGGGTTAGGGGTCGAGGTTATTACGGGCGAGCTTGATAAAACAGAGCCAAACTAGGGGATTTGACTCTGATTGTCACATAATAACTGGTTATAGCCAGTTATTCCAGGCTAAAGATTGGATAAAAGTTTATTTAATAGGGGCGACCTGGCAGGTCGCCCAATGTTAATCGTATCTCAGGGCGTCTATAGGGTGAAGTCGGGCGGCGCGACGGGCGGGGTAAATTCCAAAGAATAGCCCTACCGCCACCGCAAAACCCACCGTCAGAAACATCACGGGCACACTCAAAACCGTATGCATAAAAGTGGCGTTTACGATTATCGCGGCCACAACCCCAGCTCCAATTCCGACCATCCCACCCACCAGACAGAGGGTGATACTTTCGATAATGAATTGCAACAGAATGTCGGTAGGTTTGGCCACAATCGCCTTGCGAATACCAATCTCGCGGGTACGCTCCGTCATTATCACTAGCATAATGTTCATAATCCCGATACCACCCACAAATAATGAGATAGAAGCGATAACCAAAAGGAAGATATTCAAGGTATTTTGCTGGTCGCGGACCGACTGCAACTGGTCTTGCGGATTGGTCACAGTAAAGTCGTCTACCCCTTGAATTTTGTGCTGTTCCCGCAGCAGGTCTGTCGCCTGACTGATGAGCTGCTCAACGCTTTTCGAGTCTTTGGCTTTCAGCCCAATTCGGCTAACACTTTTGCTAGTGCCAAGCGAACCATCTCCAAACGGCCCTAACAGCTTGGTTTGGGCGGTGGTAATCGGCATATAGACCTGATCCGTCCCCCGAACCAAAGCCAGTGCCCCCTTGCGGTTCTTCTTCCCCGTCTATCGGATAGCTGCCAGTGGTGGGCTGATCCAAAGTCCCCAAAATATTCATCAGGGTGGATTTACCACTGCCATTTGGCTCCATAATTGCCACCAGTTCACCATCATCCACCGCAAGGTTTACACCCTGCAAAGCATTAACCTCCACTTCTCCCATCCAGTAGGTTTTAGTAATTTCAGTTACACTTATCATTTTGCACTTCCTCTAAGGTTGTCAGTCGTCAGTTGTTGATTTCCTGTTCCCCCTTCCCCGTATCAGGGAAGGGGGCTAGGTTAATTTACCGATTGAGAGAAACGCCACCACTGCTGGTACTACCTGCGCCGGGGAAGCCAGGGAAGGCAATGGAGCTAGTATTGGTGGGGGTAGAACTGATTACCACCTTATCGCCTGCTTTCAGGTCGCCCCCTTTAACTTCGGTGGAAGTATCGCCTTTAAGCCCGGTGGTAATGGTCTTTTTGACCTTTTTCACCGTTGTATCCAGAACTTCCACGTAGCTGGTCGGTTGCTGACCGCTTTGTACCTCGGTTTTGATTGCGGGTTAGTACGGATAGCGTTCCGGCTTTGACATCCAGACAAACTGTAAGGCTGGCAGTCATGCCAACTTTGGGCGAGGATTGAGTGCTTGTACCAAAGTTCGGGCTAAAGCCACAGAAGCCCAAGTTGGCGGTAAGAGATTTAAGTTGGGCCTGGATTTCAGGCGGGATTTGGATATTGGCGGGAAGTTGTCCACCATCGGGAAAACCACCAGTCGCCCCACCAACTGTTTGACCAGCTTGTAAACCCTGTTGCAAGGCTTGTTGGTACTTCTGGTACTCCTGCGGATAAGCCTCCTGCAAGCTGTTCTTACCCTGAACATCCAGTGTCACCGAAACAAAAATGAGGTGAATTTGGTCATATGCTTTGAGAAAGAAACGGAGGCTAAATAAATGGCAATTGAAAGACTTGAGTTTCTGGCGGTTCTGATTGGTATTCTGGCCCTGATGGTAATCGCACTTATAATATATGCACTTGTTGCCTGGCCGGGAATGATAGCGGTTTAAAATAGAATCCGGCCAGAAAATCCAGCCAAATTGGGTTTGGTTGGTGTAAGTTAATAAAAGGTGGGATGTGTTCTAGACCAAAAGCGACTGTTTGAGAAGTTTAGGCGATTCAGCCTTAGCCGCATTTAGCTGAAATATAACGCGAGTTCCCCGACCCACTTCACTCTCAATTTTAATATTCCCTCGTTGAGCCAGAACCGCCTCGCGCACAATTGCCAGACCCAACCCACTTCCTCCTGTCGCCCGGTCACGGCTTTTATCCACCCGATAGAATCGCTCGAAGATAAAAGGCAAATGCTTGGCTGGAATCCCCGAACCTGTATCCCGCACCTCAAATCAGATTTGTCCATGTTTTGGTTGAGCTGAAATTGAGATTTCCCCGCCCTGTGGAGTATAACGCAAGGCATTATCAATCAGGTTATTCAAAATATGGGTCAGGCAATCCTGGTCGGCCCAGACCTTCGGCGAAGGGTTCGCTATATTTAGCGTAAGGGCAACCCCCTTGCTCTCGGCAGCAGGTCCAAAACGCTGGGTCACACTCAGAAGTATCGGCGCAACCTCAAAAACTTCCATCGTAAGCTGTTCCAGAGCCCGCAAAGGGCGGATAACAGTGCGCGACAACAAAATCCCCAACCCAATCGCAAAAATTAATGGAATTGGCGAAGCTATAAGCAACGAACGATAGGTTGAATTAGTAAAAAGATTAGTTATGGGTTGTTGGGAGTTTTGCAGAAACCCGCCCACATTCTTATACCCTTAATTACTGCCCATTATAATAGTAACATTTTAAGAATCCCCTACTCAAATGTAAAGAAGTCTCAAAGTTTTTCATTTATAATGTTCAGTGAAACCGCGCCGAGACTTGTTCGTTATATAGGGTTGAGGGCAATGTAGCCAGTCCGTTTTATCAAGGTTGCTACCCACAATTTAGCATTATTGGAATAAAAAACTATGTTTAGCCTAATCAAATCGGGGAAAGTTGCTGCCTTAACTTCCTCAAAAACGGACTCTGACTCCGTCCCTCAAACAACCTTAACTCCGGCCCAGTTACAATATGGCCGCCGCCTGATGACCCAGGAGGGTACGCTCTGGGCGGTAATGAACGCCATTGCTGTGCCGGGGGGTTTGGTATTAACGGGCTTTGCTCTTTATATGGGGGCCGATGCTTTTGTACTGGGGTTGGTTAGTGCCTTACCCTTGATAGCGGCCTTGCTACAACTTTGGACACCCCAATTTCTGGTTTTGCTTGGCAGTCGAAAGCGGGTAACAATTTATTCCCTGGCGATTGCCCGTCTTTTATTGTTACCCTTGACCGCTTTAGCACTGTTAGCCTGGCTATTACCCGAACAAAAAGGGTTGTGGCTAATATTATTCCTGGTGATACTGACCCTATCTTCAGGCTTTACCGCTATTGGTGGCACAACCTGGCTGAGTTGGGCCGCTACGATGGTTCCACTCGAAAAACGGGCTAGCTATTTCGCCCGACGCAGCACTTTTGTCGGACTGATGGGATTGGTGGTTACGCTGGCTGCTGGAACGCTGCTGGATAATTGGAAGAAAGCCCCCGGCGGCAACGAAGCCCACCCCGCCGCCTATTTTGTACTCTTGCTGGTGGCGGCTATTTTCAGTCTTACTACTATTTTTTTGCTGAAAAGAACGCCCGATATAGCCACCGCCCCACCTCCCGGCATCTCTCGCCCAAAGTTTCAGGATAGCCTGATTGCCACCTGGAATTTATTACCGCTACGCAATTACCTGATTTTTCGGGCGGTCTGGTTGTTTGCGGTTGGGCTGGTACTGCCCTATTACACAGTTTATATGCTCCAAAACCTACACCTGAGTTTTACCGAAATCTCGATTTTGCAGAATGCCGGGATGCTGGCGATGCTCATAGTCACGCCCTTCTGGGGGCAAATAGCTGATAAATACGGCAACAGTCGGGTTATTTACTGGACGAGCTGGTTCAAGGTTTTCTACATTTTGCTATGGGCTTTAATAATACCGGGGCAACCGTTTTGGCCTTTGTTAGCCTTGCACCTGACATTAGTGGTGGATGCGGGCCTCACCCTCAGTTCCAGCAACCTGCTAATGAACCTGATGCCCAGCCAGGGGGCAGAGAATGTGGGCTACTTTAGCGTATTTGTAGCTGCAACCAGCTTGATTAGCGCGATTGGGCCGTTTATGGCGGGGGTCACGATTGGGATGTTATCTGGCACTCAGGTTAATTTGTTAGGGATGGATTTTGGGGCGATTCAGGTAATCTTTCTGGCTTCAGGGGTAATGCGGGCGGTATCGTTACTCTTTTTCAGAGGTTTTGACGACAAACCCCATGTGGTTGGAGAGTAAGTCTGTATATAATATCGAGAATTTCATAGGGCGACCTGGTAGATCGCCCTTTTGCTGCAACAATTAAAGGGCGTTGGCGGGGAGGGGTGGTTGTCCCATCCCAGCAGGTATATACAATACCCGGCTAAAACTCGAGTGAAATTCATACTCCCGACCAGAGTATTCCAGATAAATCAGATAGCCAGGAGTTAGCCCCTGCTGCTTTTTGATGCCGGGGCGGGGTAAGCCTAATTCCGGATCGCGCCAGGTAACGGCTGATACCTCAACCGCTTTAATCAAGCTGGTATCACTAAGACCTAATTGCTCGGCCAGGGTTTCTTTAGCCAGTTCCACCATTTGTTCCTGGCTATTGCGGGAAGCACCCTTAACCCAAACTGCGCCTGCCATAAACTAATTCCTTTCTGTCGCAAATCTCCAAAAAACTATCACGACTCTTCCACACTCACTACAAGAATTATAGCGCAAAAGTGGCGGTAGATTAGAATAAATTAGGTTAACAATCTGGGTAAATCCAGCGTTTAATCTACATCCTGTGCAACTGCGTTAAAAATTTGAGCGGCGCGCCGAGAACGGTCATCCATTACCGGGCCACTGGGCTTGATACCATTGGGGCCATTGCGCGGCGGACTACCACCATCCGCACTACCGCTTTCACCACCTTTACCCTCAAAAATACAGCGAATTAAAACCTGTTGACCTAGCAACTTGCTATATTGCTCTTCTACAAAGGCCCGGTTTTTCTCTTGCGACACTTTCTCACAATGGAATTCATATTTGAACGATAGGACGATAACGTTGCCATCAACCTTTTGAGGTTGGGCATCTGCCAACAAAGCCTGAATCATCTTTTGGGTCGCACCTACCGCATCCCGCAGCCTTCCCCAGTTTTGTTGAACTGTCGCCAGAGCCAAAGCCTTATCCGAAGACTTTTCCGCCGAAGATTTCTCAACCGAGGAAGTTTCAACGGGCGGGGTGGTCCTGGCGGGCTTAACTGGCTCGGTAGAAGTCGGTTTAGGTTGGGCGGCTTGTGCCGAAGGACGAATCAACGGGGTTGGTTTGGCGATTGGCGGTTCGTCTTCTTCCGGTTCGGGTGGCAGGGATTGTAGCACCGGGGCGGGACGAACTACCGGGCGCACTGGAGCGGCAGCCTGGGTCTGGAGAGCAGCAACCACCTGGACGGGTGACGCAATCACCGGGCGGGCCAGCAAAGCTTCCATCAGAGCCAGTTCTAGCGGCAATTGGGCGTAGGGCGATACTTTCAGGTTATAATCCACCCCACTGAAAATCTTGAGCAATGCTACCAGACTATTCAAATCGAGCCGTCCGGCCTGTTTCGCCATCTGGTCAAGGGTTTCCTGGGGCAAATCGAGTAACTCACGGGCAGCGGGGTTAGCTTTTAGCAACATTAACCCCCGCAGATGGTCTACCACCTCCCGGTTAAAACGCTTGAGGTCGCTCCCGCTCTGCACCAGTTTGTTAATTTGTTCCAACCCCTCCGCCATATCAGCCACAATCAGGCTTTCGACAAAATCTACCACGACCTCGCTATTCATCACCCCCAGCATGGTTTTGACCGATTGAGCGGTTACATTACCATCGCTGAAAACCACCAGTTGGTCGAGCAAGCTCAGGGCATCCCGCAAACTCCCGGTAGCCTGTCGCGCAACTAATTCCAGGGCCGCAACTTCAAACTTGATTTTCTCCTGCCCACAAATAAAACTGAGACGGGCGGCAATCTGCTCCAGGCCAATTCGCTGAAAATCAAAACGCTGGCAGCGCGATACAACTGTAGCCGGAATATCCTGAGGGTCGGTAGTCGCCAGTACAAACATAGCATGGGGGGGCGGTTCTTCCAGGGTTTTAAGCAGGGCGTTAAAAGCTGGCTCGGTCAGCATATGCACTTCGTCAATAATATAGAATTTCTTCTTGAGTTGGCTGGGCTGGAAGTTAATTTTCTCGCGTAAATCGCGGATTTCGTCAATGCCCCGGTTACTGGCGGCATCTATCTCGATTAAATCCATTGCCCGCCCCTCGGCGATGCTGCGGCAAGCCTCACAGACGTTGCAGGGGCGCAAGGCTGGGTCTTTATCGGTGCAGTTAACAGCTTTGGCTAAAAGGCGGGCACTGGAGGTTTTGCCCGTCCCGCGTGGGCCACAAAAAAGGTAGGCATGCCCCACCCTTCCGGCGGTGATGGCGTTCTTGAGGGTGCGAGTAACGGCATCCTGACCCACCAATTCACCAAAAGTCTGGGAACGCCACTTGCGATAGAGCGACTGGGAGCGAACTTGATTGTCCGGGCTATTTGTACTTTGCCCCCGGTTTTTTTCTGAACTCATTTATTTTCCCCGTTGTTTGTCGGTTTTTAACGGTAAGATTCGATGCTGTTATTATAGCCGAAAGCGTCCGACATGGGAAGTTTTAGGGGCGGCTTCTCAGGCGTTTTTTAGCCTCAAGCGCAACGGTTTGGGGTTTCCGAAAGAGGATTATAAATAGATAAGCCAATATCACAAAGCCAATTTCAGCTATACCAAGTAGTATTAGCAACTCTACATTGGCATAATCGGTGCGGTAATTCTCAATTCTGGCCTCAGAGGGGTCATTGGGGTTGTACCAGACGTTCACGGTATTGCCAATCTTTACTTCATTGGGAAAAGTATAAAAGGTGCCTTTAGCCTGATAGCTTTTATCGCCTACTTTGTATTCAACCACCGGGGTAACTAAATATCTGGGGGATCCCCTCGTGTATCCGGTGTAGGGGGCGGTCGCTACGATTGTACCTTCGACCATCAGCGACCCCAGGTTAAAACCGAGTTCTTTGGCAAATTCCACCAGACCCCATAGTAGCAGTGCTACACCGGGTAAAGCTAATATCAAAAATAGGATTAAATTGGGTCTCTTTTTCTTTTCTTCAGTCTTTACTATCGGTTTTGCTTGCATATTAACCCACCCTTTTTAAGCTAAAAGGTTACTCTATAATTATCCCTTTTTATAATAGACCAGTATAGAAGAAAAACCCTTTCAAGCGGTTTGCAATTTGCTGGCAATAATTCCTACCTAACACCTAACACCTATTCTTGACAGTGGGATAGAATCGGCTATCATAAGCGCGGGCTTGCTGATTGTTGGTTGGTAGTTGTAATGTTAGAGAGTAATTTGAGATGGAAAACAGCTTCCAGAATTCGGGATATGTCGCCAGATGGCTGTTGACCCTGACCGGGCAGGACAGGCCGGGAATTGCGGCGGCAGTTTGTAGCTGCTTGCACGAGGCCGGAGCAGATTTGCTGGACATTCAGCAGGTGACAATCCAACCCTTGCTGGTGATGGCACTCGATGTGGGCGTGCCGCACCCTACCCTGGAATCGGCTTACGCCCCTCGTAAAAGTCGAGAGGAACTACTGACGAAGCTGGAACGCCTGGCTCGTGAGATGGGCTTGACTCTCAAAGTGCAGCCATTTATCGCCCAACGGACCGACCAACACCTTCAATATGCCGTAACCTGCCTTGCTCCAAGCATTACTCCCGGCGCACTTGGCACTATCACCGAAGTGCTGGCTCGGATGAAGGTCAATATCTTAAGGATTAACCGCCTCTCCGAGCATGACCTGAAAGCCCTGGAACTGACGGTGCAAGCTCCACCCAACCTTAGCCACCTGGAACTCAAACGCCAATTATTCGCCGTCAGCAACGAAATTCAGGTGGATATTGCGGTGCAACCCGAAAGTTTATATCGCCGTAGTAAACGCCTGATTGTGATGGACGTGGATTCAACCTTGATTCAAAACGAGGTGATTGACGAAATCGCCCGACTGGTGGGGGTGGAGCATGAAGTAGCCCAGATTACCCACGAGGCGATGGAAGGCAGGCTTGATTTTGCCGGGGCTTTGCAAAGGCGGGTGGCGTTGCTGGCGGGGCTACCAGTAGAACGGCTCAAAGAGGTGGAGGCGGTTATTCGACTGACTCCGGGAGCGGAGCGGCTTATCCGGGTGCTGAAACGATTGGGTTATAAAACAGCGATAGTGAGCGGTGGTTTTACTTTCTTCACCGAGATTCTCAAGGAAAGGCTCAAGCTGGATTACGCCTACGCTAATGTGCTGGAGGTGGTGGACGGCAAACTAACTGGGCGACTGGACGGGCCAATCGTGGACTCCCACGCCAAAGCCCGCCTGTTAAAAGAAGTGGCCGCCCGCGAAGAAATAGATTTGGCTCAAACCCTGGCAGTGGGCGACGGAGCCAACGACCTTTTGATGCTGGAATCGGCTGGGCTAGGGGTGGCCTTTAACGCCAAGCCGATTGTGCGCGAGGCCGCCGACCTTTCCATCAGCCAGCCCAGCCTGGAGGTGCTGCTCTTTTTGATTGGAATTCATGAACACGATATTTACGACCTTTAGGAGAAAAATGAACCAATACTTAGAAGTTATAGCCGGATTGCATCAACCGACGGTGGCCCTCGAATCCACCGTTATTTCGCACGGCTTACCCTACCCCGAAAATTTAGCCACCGCCCGCGCCCTGGAAGAAACCATCCGCCAAAACGGAGCGCACCCCGCCACCATCGCCCTGATTGGTGGCAAAATCAAGATAGGTTTAACCGAAGCCGATTTGGAATTGCTGGCTACCAGCAAGGATGTCGCCAAAGTCAGTCGGCGCGATATGGCGGTAGTTCTGGCCCGAAAAGGGCTGGGCGCAACCACCGTCGCCGGGACGATGATTGCGGCGCATCTGGCGGGAATCCGGGTATTTGCTACAGGCGGAATGGGCGGAGTACACCGAGGTGCAAGCGAAACCTTTGACATCAGTGCTGACCTGACCGAGCTGGCCCGTACGCCCGTGATTGTGGTTTGTGCCGGGGCAAAGTCTATCTTAGACTTGAGCCTGACTCTTGAATACCTGGAGACGCAAGGTGTCCCGATTATCGGCTACGGTACTAACGAACTCCCGGCCTTCTACACCGCCCATAGTGGCCTGAACCTGGAGACCCGCGCTGACTCTCCCGCCGAGGTTGCCGCGATTGCCCGCACCAAGTGGGATTTAGGATTGGAAGGTGGCCTCGTAGTGGTAGTGCCGCCGCCACCCAGCGACGAAATAAGCGATGTTGAAATTAATCGGGCGATTGATAAAGCTCTGGAAGCCGCCGCAAAGGCTGGAATTAAGGGTAAGGCTGTTACCCCTTTCCTGTTAGATGCGGTACGGCGCGAAACCGGGGGTAAGAGTCTGGATTTGAACGTGGCCTTGCTTAAGAATAATGCCGCTGTCGCCGCCCAAATCGCCGTCGCCCTGAGTAACGAGTAGAAAGTTAACGGAAAAATTAACAAGGATGAACAGGATAAACAGGATGTTTTAAAATCACGCGATAATAAACCGCCTCGCTAAGAGAGTTTATAATAAGTCCTGATGAATAGGGGATAAATTTAGGGGCGGGTCTGTGACCCACCCGGACGGGTTTCAAACCATCGACTCCAACAAATACAAAAGTTCTAAAATATTTGAGCTCAAAATCTACTTACAAGCCATTTCAAATCAGATTTAGAGCAATTCCCTTTGATAGAATTTGCTCTGAACCAAGTAGTAAATGAGTAGTTTTGAA
>JBBQZS010000066.1:0-33791 GCA_038207495.1 Chloroflexia bacterium | reverse complement strand
AAAGTGTCGTTTCTGCCGGGTTAATATCAGGCGTGGGAAGCCATACTTGTCTGACTTGGTGCGACTGTGCAAGCCCCTACCAGTAGCCTTGATAAGTAGTGGTTTTACCCGGCCTACCTTTAAGATAAGCGGGGTAGACTTGCCGACACAGGCGGCATCGAGCCAGTGAGTTTTGGGAAACTCTCTTTTAGCGCGGTTGAATTGGGTTAGTCCACCACTGCCAGTTTCAAGTTCTAACCCGGTGGTTTTTAGCCGCTCGAATAAAGCCCAACGGGTGGCATTGACCGCCGCCGCATCCTTGAGGGGAAGTTTGGCCTTTGCCTGAATATCGGGATGCCCGTACTGGGCCGCCGTTTTGTTGCCCTTTGCCTGATTACATTCGTGGCAAGCTAGAGTCAGGTTTGAAACTCTATCCGAACCATGTTTATCTCTAGGTACTATATGCTCCACCTCAAGGGGAACATTTTCCTTGCCACAGTAGGCGCATTTCCGTCCCCACTTCTCAAGTAGATACTGCCTGACTTCGTAGCCAGCCAACTCCCCTTGCTGATACTCCACCCCTGAAATTTCAGGGTTTGCCATAAGTTGAGTATCGAACCTGACAAGCTCCATACTCAGGGCGGTGATAGAGGCAAGGCGGTAGAGCCTACGCACCCAGGTCATGGTATTCTCAAGCCGACTGACCAAAGATGGCGGTAGCCAACCGAGAGTCTTGGATTTCACCCGGTTTAAGAACCTAGCCGGACGGTAACGGGTTTTTCTCGCCCGTCTGTTCCGGCGTAGTGACCGCCGTGAGTCAAGGCTACTCTTGATAGCCTGTCCCCGATGGGTGAGTTCCGCCGCAAACACCACCTCGCCTGTGCTGTCGTTTACCAACGCTAGGCCGGTAGTTTTAGAGCCAGGGTCAAGTTTCAACCGTAACGGCTCAACCGTAGCGTCTGGACGGGCTTCTTTGAGTATCAGGGTAAATGGATACCGCCTGAACACCGCCGCCTTCCCCCATCCCAACAGTTTACGGGCATAGCCCGGTTCTATTGGGTCTAAGGGCCGTTTGTTCGTATCTAACAAAAACACTTTGCTCAAGTGAGCCTCCTTGCGGGTAACGTTCGCCTCGATAATGTTGGAAGGGCTTGTTAGGCCAGCCACACCGCCTACTACCCCTAGTAAGCTTTTAATGACGGGCGATAGAGCTACAGACTGGCGCAGCATCCGTAGGTATCCTGACTCTTCCAACGTAGTTAGTTAAAACTTAATCTGGTCATAGCAGGACTCGTGGGGACTAGCCCCACAAGCCCCCGCGTTTACGCGTGGGGTCTATGACAATGTTGTCTTATTGGTCATGGCAAGCTGCCACCCCTTCCTGTTTGCTACAAACGATAAATTCGCTCACTACAAATCGGGACGGAGCAACCAAAAGTGCCATAAGTTTCGACCAAAATAAAATAGCCCAAAATAAAAAGTTCACGCCTGTTCAGAAAGACGGGAACTCCTTAGTTATGCAGCCTAGCCAGCCGATTTTCCCAAGCAAGTCGTAAAATGTTTCAAATAAACAAGGTCTATATTGGGGCTTGTTTTATCCACCAAATATATTTTAAAAGCTATTTTCACTGGCTTTTGCCCCAGCAAATTACTGACACTAGACGGTTGCCACCAACTTGCACTGCCAGGACAAGGAGCAGGGCTATTATAATAGCAGCGAAAAGAAATTGACTTACCATCTATACCATGTTAAATTTCAAGTAGGTATAAAATAAAATCCCAACAGGCTCTAACTGTTGGGAAAGAAATTGAAAACTCGCTGTTAATATTTTTCAAGCAACTACCTTTGGTGGGTAATGCTTTATTTTTGATTGACTTTAAGTTCAATTATAGTGGGACATACCGGAAAAAGCAACCGCCTGTCCGCTCGGTTTCACCGCTAATAAACTTTATCGAACCTTTTTTAATTAAAACTATGCCCAAAGAAGATCTTGAACTTTCCAGCCGCGATGTTTTAGGACTTTCCAGCCGCGATGCCCTGGCCGCCTTCTTCGCCCGTCTGGGTTACGACACCAACCTGCGCGTCGTGCAAAACCCTGCCGCCATGGGCCTCAGCAATGACAACCTCAAGCTCGCCATCACCCATATTGAACGCCTCGCCAGCCAGGACGGCGGGCTATTTGAGGTCTATCTCTTCGAGCTTAAAACTCTAACCTCTGCCAACCGCCGGGATATTGTCAAAACCTTCCGCAACCGCCCCGGCGATTATATGCTCCTGATGACCGATGATTACTCCCGCTTGGACTTCGTGCTGGTCGAGCGTTTCAACGAACCCAACCCAACCCAGGGCAAATCTGGCACCGGCCCCCTGGTAGTAAAACAGGTAGGAGTACGCCCCCGTCTGCTATCGGTTGACCGCCGTAATCCCGATTCCGTGGCACTCCGGGTGCTTCGCCGCTTCACCTACACCGAAAGCGACACTTTTGCCCAATATGACAAATTCATCAGTGCCTATGACGTGGCCGATTGGAGCGAACCCTTCTTCAACAACCGCGCCCTTTTCTCCGATTACTACCTGACCAAACGCCTCCCCGAAACCGAAGAATGGAGCAGCAAAAACGAAGCTGCCCTCCTCACCAAAGCTTTCAAGCAATTGCGGGATAGATACGCCGATGCCCGCGAGAATTTTTCGGGCAAAAATGAAGCCTTTATCCGCCAGCACTTGCTGGAACCGGTGCTGGAAACCCTCGGATTCGCCCCGCAATCCGGCAAGCCCAGCGACAGCAGTGCCCTTGAGCCTGATTATCGTCTTTTCGCCCCAGTGGATAACAGCAAACCTCTGGCCTTGTGCCTGGTTTACACCTGGGGTCGCAACCTCGACGGCAAGGACGAGCAGCGCGACAACCAGACCCCCGACGAAAACCCTGGCGCAGCCGTAGTGACCCTGTTAGACCTGGCCGAGGCCGAGTGGGCCATTGTCACCAACGGCAAGCTCTGGCGGCTCTATTCCGCCAAAGCCCACAGCCGCGCCACCAACTATTATGAGCTTGACCTCGAAGAAACCCTCGCCTACCCCCCTGCCGGACTGGAAGAGGCTTTCCGCTACTTCTGGCTTATGTTCCGGGCGGCTGCTTTCGTCAAAGGGACTGTCACCCCCGCTAATCCCAATCCCCTCTGTTTCCTTGACAACTTATTAACCGAAAGCGATAAGTACGCCCGCGAGTTGGGAGAGCGGTTGAAAGAGCGCGTCTTCGAGCAGATTTTCCCCCACTTTGCCCGTGGCTTCATCACCTACGCCCTCCGCCAGCAACTCCTACCCGCCAACCTGGACACTCTCCCCCAAGATGAACGCCGCCACTTATTAGAACCTTTCTTCGCTGGCACCCTCACTTTCCTCTACCGCCTCCTATTTCTGCACTACGCCGAGGCCCGCGACCTCTTGCCGGTGCGGGAGGTGCGCGGCTACTACGAAAAGAGCCTGGAAAAACTCAAGGCCGAAGTCGCCGTCAAAGCCGGGGACATTCAAGACCTGGCTCCCGCCAAACTAAAGCTCGCCTATACCGATATTTCCACCGAACTTTACGACCGCCTCCAACTCCTGTTCACCGCTGTAGACCGGGGCGACACCGCCCTCAATGTCCCTACCTACAACGGTGGCCTGTTCGTAACCCAGCCCGACCCCTCCGACCTTTCCCCCGAAGCCGCCGTCGCCCGTTTTCTGGCAACCTATCGCCTTCCCGACCGCGAACTGGCCCTGGGGCTGGATTTGATGGCCCGTGACCTTGACGACAAAACCAAAGCCCTCGCCATGATCGATTACAAAAGCCTGGGTGTACGCCAGCTTGGCAGCATTTACGAAGGGCTACTGGAGTTCAAGCTTCGGGTTGCCTCCGAAGAGATGGCCCTGGTGAATGGCAAAAAGACCGAGGAAATTGTCCCCTACTCCGAAGCCAAGCAAAAGAAGTTACCCATTCTCAAGGCTGGGCGCGGCAAGGATGCCCCCGACCGCACCCTGCCCAAAGGCTCTGTCTATCTGGAGAATGACCGCCGCGAGCGCAAGGCCACCGGAAGCTACTACACCCCCGACTACATTGTCAAATACATCGTGGAAAATACCGTTGGCCCTGTCTTGCAGGAGAAACTCGAAGGCTTGCGCCCCGCCTTCCGCGAGGCCGAACGCACCCTCCAGCAAGAAAAGAAAAATTACCAGGCCAACAAAAATCTGGGACGTACCGCCGATAGCTACGAAAATCAGACCTACTTGAAATTCCGCGAAAAGGTCAACGAGCCTTTCTTCGACCTGAAAGTGCTAGACCCAGCCATGGGCAGCGGCCATTTTCTGGTGGAAGCGGTGGATTTCATCACCGACCGCCTGGCCGACTACCTCAACGCCTTCCCCTGGAACCCCGTCCAGTACGAATTGCAAAAGACCCGCCAGGAAATCCAGCAGGAAATGGAACGTCAGGGCATCAGCCTGGATAGCGGTAAGCTGACCGACCTCAACCTCCTGAAGCGGCGCGTCCTGAAAAGCTGCATCTACGGGGTGGATTTGAACCCCATGGCCGTCGAACTGGCAAAGGTCAGCCTCTGGCTCGATTGCTTCACCCTCGGCGCGCCCCTCTCCTTCCTCGATCACCACCTCAAATGCGGGAATTCGTTGATAGGCGGGAATTTGAAAGAGGTTCAGGATGCCCTCAGCCGGGATTTGTTCGGCAACCAGTTTGCGGGTCTGCTGAGTGCTACCCACTTGATGCGCCGCGTAGGTGAGCTTTCGGACGTAACCGCCCAGGAAGTGGCCGAATCGCGCCAGAGCTACAAGGGAGCCTATGATGCCCTGGCCCCCTTCAAACGCTTGCTGGATGTCTGGATTAGTGAGCATTTTGGCAATAAGGGGGCGCAACGCACTACCAGTCTGTACGCCGGGGCGATTGTCGCCAACGACTATCGCACTACCAACACCGTGGACAAAAAGGCCATCGAAACCGCCCTGGCCCTATCCGCCGGGAAGCGTTTCTTTCACTGGGAACTGGAATTCCCCGAAGTATTTTACAGCGAACATGAACGCAAACCTGACGGCGGCTTTGATGCGGTAGTTGGCAATCCACCCTATGTTCGGCAGGAAGGCTTAGGCGAGGATAAAAAAGCTTTTCAAACAACCTTTCAGGTATTCAATAGCATAGCCGACCTGTACACCTACTTTATTGAGCGTGGTCATGTCCTGCTTGGGGCAAAAGGACGTTTTGGGATGATTACCGCCAATAAATTTATGCGGGCTAATTATGGAGCAGCACTGCGTTCATTTCTGACAAATAAGGTTAAGCTGGAAAAACTGATAGATTTTGGCGAACTTAGAGTATTCGGCGATGCAGCCACAGACCCAATTATTCTTTTGTCAGTTAAGACACCAGATAAAAAGATAGAAATCGAGTATTTACTACTTAAAGATTTGAATTTCGATAACTTATCTCGATTAGTAAAAGAACTCGCTATTAAAATGCCTGAAAGTGCTTTTAGTGATTCTAACTGGTCATTGGCCGCAACTTCTTCCCAGAGCGTTTTAGATAAACTAAAAACTAACAGTGTAACTTTAGGTCAATATGTAGACGGTACAATTAGACGTGGTATTTTAACAGGCTATAACGAGGCATTTTTTATAGACCGCATTACTCGTGATAAGCTTGTAAGTGAAGACCCCCAAAGCGCGGAAGTAATTAAGCCTCTAATAGTAGGTGATGATGTAAGGCGTTATTACCTCGATGCTAAACAACAATATTTAATTTTCACTAGACGGGGCATAAATATTAGCAACTACAAAACTATTGAAAAATATTTGGCTCAGTATAGAAATCTATTAGAGCCTAAACCTCAAATATGGAATTCTAAAACTCAAGGGGAATGGCAGGGAAGAAAACCTGGTCCATACAAATGGTATGAAATTCAGGATAATGTAGCCTATTATCCTGAATTTGAAAAACCTAAAATTATCTACCCTGTTATAGCAATGATTAATAGATTTATGTTAGATAGTGAAGGTTATTACAGCAATGATAAGACCTTTATTATCCCTAAAGACGATAAATACCTTATAGCTGTATTGAACAGTTCTTTAATTTGGGCATACCTAAAAACGATTTGTTCAGTGTTTGGCGATGCAGACAATGGTGGTCGTTTAGAATTGAGAAGTGTATATCTAGAAACTATTCCTATCCACCGCATCGCCTTCACCACCATCGAAGCGGAGCGGGCGTGGTTGGTGGAAGAACTGAAGGGGTTGTATTCGGGAGGGCTGGGGGAGTAGGGTATAATCAAAAGGGGTGCGACTTATGAAGCTTCCGGGTGGAGAGCGGGGCATAGTTGAGCTGGCAAAATTGACCGATTACTGCCTGAATCCTGAACATCCACGTGGTCAACATAAAGCGAGGGTATTTATGGCGGCACTTGGCTTTGGCCTGACCCAGGCCGCCGAATTGCGTGACCTATTGTTGGAAGCAGCTCGTCAACAAGAAGCCACTCCCGGCGAAAATGATAGTTATGGACAACGCTATATCATAGATTTCGAGGCACAAGGCTCTATCGGGAAAGCCAGAGTACGGAGTAGCTGGATTGTTAGAACCAACGAAGATTTTCCCCGCTTCGTTACCTGTTATGTTTTGTAAGGAGGTTTAATGATGGAACTAAATTTGTTTGATGTGGTAGCCTTACTGGAAGATGTGCCGGAAAAAGGGCTAAAACGGGGCCAGGTTGGAACAGTGGCCGAAGAACTATCCCCCGGCGTATACGAAATAGAGTTCAGTGATAACCAGGGGCGCACCTATGCCCAGCAAGCTCTCTTAGCGGCAAAACTATTGGTGCTTTATTACCACCCGCTGAAAGTAGCCTGAGATTTCGCTATGAGTGACTTCAACAAATTACTGGCAAAAGTTGACGAGCATTTAACGGCTACCCCCGAACGCAGCGATGTCGTCCATGACCTATTGGCGTTCCTGGCCGAAGAAATGCTACGCCTCAATAAAGAAAAACGCGCCGTCCAGAAAAATTTCCTGGATTGGCTCATTGCCACCCTCAAAATACAACCCGACAAAGACGGCAAAACGGGGTTGGACGCACTTACAGGCAAGGCCAAACTAGCCGACTTCCCCGGCGACTACCAGAAGGGTGAACCACCCCTGACCGTCGAAGAACTACTCGAAACTTTACAAAAGAACAAAAGTAAACTTGGCGTGCGCCTCACCGACACCGCCCTCCTCGAAACCATCAAAAACCGCTACACCGCCGCCCTGGCTGCGTCCCTCCCCCTCAAGGAACGCCTCGCCACCACCGATCACCTGATAGACCAGATTGTCTACAAGCTCTACGGCCTCACCGAAGCAGAAATAAAGATAGTAGAAGGTAGGGAATAATGGGAGAGAAAGAATCGCTGGAAAATGCTCATAGAAGAGCACGTGCTGCTTTGGCGATTATGGAGGAAAAAGCAGCAGGTTTCGGTGCGCTCAATATTCCCACTCATCTCGCAATAGAGATTGAGGAAAAACGCCAGGAAATTGCGGTACTGGAAGAGCGGTTGGCGACCTTACCAAATCCAACAAACTCCCCATCCGGTAACTTCAAGCAGCCTCGGCGGAGTTCTCCCCGCCAGCTAATAATTATTGGGGTTGCATTTGTAGTAATATTAATCCCGATTTTTATTGTACTGGTCTTTGGAAATGTATTTGCCCCTGTGTCGACTGGGACCCAACTAACAGCAGCGGGTCTAACTGCCCAATTAACATCAGTAATAGTAAATAAGCCTACTGACCTTGCCCAAACCCCTACTTTAACGATAACTACTCCCCTCCCACTATTACCTTATCAAGTAGCCTGGGGTCTTGGACAGGCTCCCACGCAAGCACAAGCAAATACTAAAATCCTAATTCCTAATCTTGTTTTAGTGAACACCGGAAAAGAAAGCTTGCTTAAATCTAGTTTCAATGAATTTCTGTTAGGCTACCACTGGTTCTATTTGGATGGTAGACCTGTAGAACAGGCCCCACAAGATTTAAATCCCCTGGACAAAGACCTACTATCTGGCGAAATCTTAAAACTTGACAATTTCCTGGTTACAGTTCCAAATAAACCATATAATGAACTGGTCTTGCATATTGATCTGCAACAAGGTGGTACATGGCTGCAAAGTAAAGGGGTGAAGGATTTAGAGTTAAAGCTAACAATTACCGACAAACTCGTTGGTGGACCTAACACTTCTTTATCCTCAATCCCATATCAGGCCACCTGGGGATTAGGACAGGCTCCTACACAGGCACAAGCTGGTAACCAGTTTTCTATACCAAATCTGGTAATAGTAAACGTTGGCACTGGTAAATGGGTGGCTACAGGCCCTGATAAATATATGGTTGGCTATCGTTGGTTTTACGAGGATGGTCGGGAAGTGTTAAATGCTGTTGCAGCCAATAGCTTATTCCCACTTCCTAATGATATTAATCCGGGAGGTCGAATTGATTTCCCCGATAACTTTAAGGTAACTGCTCCAACATTGCCGGGTAATAATCTTGTGTTGCATATTGATCTAATCCAGTATTCTGGCACTGGCCCAGGTTCCTGGCTACAAAGCAAAGGAGTTAAAGACCTGGAGCTAAAGATAGCAATAACAAAATGAAAATACCTTTTGTCATAGACAACCAACTACATAAAATGGCCGAAGTCCTGAACGACCTCCTGGCCGAGCATGCGGGCAAATCCCTGGACATTGCCACCGCCTACTTCAACGTGGGCGGCTGGGAACTCGTCAGCAAAGGTCTCAAGGATTTGGGCAACTTCCGCCTGCTCCTGGGCGACGAACCCGAAGCCGGCAGCGACCTGGGCTTGCGCGAAATAGGCGCAAAACCCATCAAAGGACTAATCCAGGACCTCTCCCAGGAAACCTTCAGCGAGAAAAACCTCCGACTGGTGGAAGAACTAATCACCTTCCTGCGCCGGGATGATGTCCAGGTGCGCCTCTACCAGAAAGGCTTCCTCCACGCCAAGTGCTACCTCTTCTATAGTGGCGGCGGCTTCGAGCGCTTCTCCCCCCTGGCCGCCATCGTTGGCTCCTCCAACTTCACCCGCCCCGGCCTCACCACCAACAAAGAACTAAACCTCTCCCACCGGGTCGCCCTCACCCCCGCCGAAATCAGCCTGGAACCCCGCCCCCTCCTCCCCGCCCCCGACCAACCCCTCCTACTCCCGCCCGGCTCAAACCTCCGCAGCCTTTTGGAAAAAGAGGAACGCCAACAACTGGAAAAAGTCGGCGAAGATGAGCGCAAAATTGCCGCCAGCGTACCCGGCCTACTCGCCATCAGCCAGCTATCCGAATGGTACGAACGCCAGTGGGAAGACTCGCTCGACTTCAAGGAAAACCTGATTGACCTCCTCAACTCCTCCAAATTTGGACAGAAAGAATACACCCCCTTCGAGGTCTACCTCAAAGCCATCTATGAATATTTCCGGGACGACCTGGAAGGCGAAGAAGCCCGCGGAACCACCCGCTCCGCCGTCGAATTAAGCGAGTTTCAGGAAGACGCTGTAAAAAAAGCCCGCAAAATCCTGGCCCGCTACGATGGCGTAATCGTTTCCGACAGCGTTGGTTTGGGCAAAACCTGGATAGGTAAAAAATTACTCGAAGATTACGCCTACCACCTCCGCTACCGCGCTCTGGTAATCTGCCCCGCCTCCCTCCGAATAATGTGGCAAAAAGAACTAATGGGCGCCGGCATTGCTGCCCAGATAATCACCCAGGAAACCCTCGGACGGGATGTGTTCGAGCTGCGCGACGTGCAAGACGCTGACATTATCCTCGTAGACGAAAGCCACAACTTCCGCAACCGCAACTCCCAACGCTACGAAAACCTTGAACGCCTCCTGGTCGCCAACAACCGCAAGGGCAAGGTCAGTGGTGAGCGCAAAAAACTAATCCTGCTCACCGCCACCCCCATCAACAACACCGTTTTCGACCTCTACAACCAGATAAACCTTTTCACCGGCGGCGACCGTGGCTATTTCGCGGCGGCAGGTATTGGCGACCTACAAAAATATTTCATCGCCGTCCGCAAAGCTGGTCGGGAGCGGGATAGTGCCATCGCCCTCTTCAACCTTTTGGAAGAGGTCATGATCCGCCGTACTCGCCCCTTCATCAAGGCCGCCTACCCCAACGCCACCATCAAAGGCAAACCCATCAGTTGGCCTGAGCGCAAGCTAAAAACCATCCGCTACAACCTCGAAGCCACCTATCAGGGCATCTATCACCGGCTGGTGCGGCGGGTAGAAAATCTCCGGTTGGCCCCCTACCGCCTCGAAAGCTACAAAAAGCAGGGCGTAATCCGCGACGAGTTCGAGGAAGGCCGCGAGGAAGCTCTCGTAGGCATCTTCAAAAGCCGCTACCTGAAACGCTTCGAGAGCAGTGTCGAATCCTTCCGCATCAGCGTGCGAAGGGCATTGGAATTTCAGGAAACTTTCGAGAGCTACATCCTGGATGGAAAAGTCCTTGACAGCAGCAGCTTCCAGAAAGCCATGCGCTACCTCTCCCGCGAGGATGAAGAAGACGATGCTACCGAAATACCCGGCTCACTCTCCGATGATTTGGATGCTAATACCGAAGCCAAAGCCTTTATTGCTACCCTGCCCACCCTCGACCCCTCTCAATATGACTTGAAACGCTTACATAAAGACCTACGCCGGGACGTGGACGCGCTCCGGGAAATTTGGCAGGATATAATCAAAATAACCCCCGCCGAAGATGCCAAGCTCATCCGCCTTCAAGAACTGCTCGCCGGCGAGCTGAAAGGCCAGAAAGTCCTGCTCTTTACCTACTACAAAGACACCGCCCGCTACCTCTACAAACAGCTAACCGCTCCTGAACTGAGCGACTGGCGCGAAACTGCCGGAAACCCCCACATCCGCCGCATGGACAGCGGGGCCGACTCCAAAGAACGCGCCAACCTGGTGGCCCAATTCTCCCCCGTCTCCAGTGGCAGACCAGAACTGGCCGGGACGGACAAAGAGATCGACATTATGCTCTCCACCGATGTCCTATCCGAGGGCCAAAACCTTCAGGATTGCGGCGTGCTGATAAACTATGACCTCCACTGGAACCCCACCCGCATGGTCCAACGCGCCGGGCGCATTGACCGTATCGGCACTGCTTTCGAGACCCTGTTGGTTCACAACATGTTCCCCGACGATGGATTGGAAGAACTGCTTGGCTTGGTCCAAAGCCTCTCCCAGAAGATAACCGCTATAGACCGAGCCGGACTGCTGGACGCAAGTGTATTGGGCGAAGTGGTACACCCCCAAAATTTCAACGTACTACGGCGAATAGAGCAGGAAGACGGCCAGGTGGTAGAGGAACAGGAGCAATTCCTGGAGCTTGCCAGCAGCGAATACCTGCTCCAAAGCCTCAAAAACCTGCTAGGGGGCGGCTTGCGCGAAAGATTGGAAGAATTACCGGACGGCATTCACAGTGGATTAGCCCGCCAGGGAGCAAAAGGGGTGTTTTTCTACTTCACCTCTGGCAATAAAAAGCGGGGCAAGCCCAATGGCGAACTGCGCCACTACTGGCGCTATATTGACCTGAGTGGCAACTCAAAGGTAGGGCAGATAGAAGATAATCGCTACCTAATCGCCAACCTTATCCAGTGCCAACCCGACACGCCGCGAGTGGTTCCCTCCCCTGGCGAGGTGGATATATTTGCCTTGCAAGAAAAAGTGATAGAGTCCATCTTACAGGCATCAGTAGAGCAGGTGGCAGTTGAAGAAGCCCCACCCGTGTTAGACCCAATCCAACAAACAATCGCTACCACCCTGCGAAGCTATATCAACAACCCAGCCGTCAGCCGGAAAGAGATTATCACCGCCATCCAGAAACTGGCCGAGCCCCAACCCGGAGTGCATATCAAAGCCCTCCGCAAAGCCTATGAAACCTTCACCCAGGATGGGAAGTTTGATGAACTTTTGGCGGCGGTGAAAGCGTTAGGAACCACTGTTTCTGGAGCTGATGCTGGTGGGGAAAACAAAGCCCTGGTCAAAAGAGAGGATTTACGCTTAATTTGCTTTGACTATATATGGTAGCACTTGAATGACCCAGAACATCATAACCGTAATAATCAGTCGGAATAGCGTAGTACGGTAGCAATGTCAACATACCGCCCCATAAATGAGGGGGCTTGTCCCTAATCCGAGGATTGAGACGCTAGGTTGGTTGACGGCAACCCACCAGCCAAAGATATACCGAGGCTGGCAAGGTGTTTATCCCTGATATTTAGAGCGGCGTTCAAATCAGCATTTAGCTGATAACCGCACTTCCTACACAGGAACAAAGATTGAGACTTACGATTATGCCGATACTGATAAGCGCACTGAGAACAGGTTTGGGAAGTATGCCGGGGGTCAATAGCCACGACTCTCATACCCCTTTCCTCTGCTTTGTAGTTAAGGAAAGAACGGAGTTGGGCAAAAGTCCAGCTATGCAATCGGCGTTGCCATTCGCCTTTTCTCAGTCGGGCGCGGCTTCTAATATCGGTCAGGTTCTCAATTACTACGGTAGTGCCAGAGGTACAAGATTGGACTATGCGCTTACTCAGCACATGGTCACAGTCCTTTCTAAACCGTTGCACTTTTCCAGAGAGTTTCTTGAGATGACGTTTAGCCGATTTTGTGCCTTTGGATTGGAGAGATTTTTTAAGCCTGAAATAGCGACGGTCAACTTCTTTCCAATGCCTTTTTCCCAAAAACCTTCGATTGGAAGTAACGGCGGGGTGGGTAAGGCCCAGGTCAACCCCAACCGTTTGGCTGTTATCTTGAAATTCTATATCGGGCAGGGTCACAACCACATGAAACCAGAAACTACCTTTTCGGTAAATCAAGTCAGCCGTATCCACAGGATAGCCAATATATTTACTGGCATATTCAGGAACGGTGAAGCCAATGTGCAACCTATTACCGGGGGAAGTAGCAAGATTAACTTCTTGTCTCGCCCAACTGAGTTTATAGGTGTGAAGGTTGTACCGGGCGGGACAATTAGCGGCTTTAGGTTGCTCCACCTTTTTACCAGATTTTTTAAGAGCAAGGGCAGATTTAACCGCTTCGGTGGCTTTGGTTCTAGCTTGAACAATCAAGTCAGACACAAGCCCTTGGCACATTTCTTTAACCGGGTAGTAGGTAGCGTGGTGAAGCTTAATCCCGTTCTTTTCGGAATTAAGCCAACCGTACTCACAGACAAAGTTAAAAGCGGCGGTAAACTCTTGAATTGTGTTCAAAAGAGTAGTCGCATGCTCAGGGCTGGTATTTAGTTTTAATCTTATCGTTCTTTGCATAGCACATATATTCTACCATATATCCGTAGAATATGTAAATTCACAGGGTTTCTTTGCTCAAACAAAGAAAGGAACTCGCCGCTTGCGCGGCGTAAAGGGTGGCGTTTCCCCTGTCAGCTAAAGCAGACAGTCCCCACGCCTCATGGTTTATGGCATATAAAAAGAAATCCAATGGCTATTTAACCAACAATGGTAGAGAGGGCAGCACTGGAAGGTAGTTTTGAGGGAACAGTCTACACGTTCATTTCAAAAGACCCGGCTAAAGCCCTGGCCCAACGGGTACCAGCGGCACTGCATATGTGCCAGAAGGCCAAACGAAAGCGGTTGTAGCCGCTTCCCAGGCCGCGCCAAGCTGGGAAGCATTGCCAGAGGAAATCAAAACCATTGTACTCACCGCCGAAAGTAAATGGGGCGGTTAATCTAAGAGGGCATTATAAGGATTTATCAGGGGAAGGCGGAATATTTTCGATTGAACCAAAGGGTATATGGAGATTTCAGAAATAAACAGTTGGCTATTTCAATTTTTCAATCGGAATTAGGTTCAATCTGACAATGGCACTTGAAAACCATAGTTCGCAGAAGGGTCAGGTCTGAAAGGATACTAATCTCCGTTGGAGATTGGAACCTCTTTGCTCAGGATTATTAATAATAAATTGATATAAATAAACTCAGGCTTTAAACCTGAGAATTTTGCTGACAGACTATTTGTAGGAGCTGGCTCAAACTATGTTCAAGACAGAGTGGCAACAAAAGGGCCTGGATTTACACCACCGCTTGTTAGAAGCTGACTCGACTGCCCCTGCTGACCTATTTGAAATCTTCCTTCCTTACCTCCTGACAGAATTAGCCCGGAAATATCCTAACGAGGATACTGACCTGATTTGGGATGCCGTTTCCGATGCCGCCGCCAAATATATTGAAAAACCTCAGATTTATGACCCCACTGGCAAAAACTTGCACAATTTCCTCAAAATGGCAGCAGAAGGCGACCTGTTAAACGCCCTCGCTCGCCAGAAACGCCATTTTGCCAGAAATCAACCCCTGGATGATGTCGCACTTTCCACTTTAGCTGGGAATATTAATATAGAGAGCGAATTTATCTTCAAGCAGGAATTTATGGAAAAGCTACAAAATCGGCAAAAACTCAATCACAAAGTGGCGGCAGATAACCCCCTCGACCAACAACTAATGCTACTTTTGCAACGGGGCGAACGCCATACCAGCGAGTGGGCAAGGGTTTTGGAAATAGCGCACCTGCCAAAAGAGGAACAAGAGATAATAGTTAAAAAGCATAAAGACCGCCTGAAATTGCGCCAAAAACGCCAACAGGCCAAAGGGTAAGCCTATGAAACCCGAAGAACGTGAAAATTTTTTGACTCATGCCGCCAAACGAATGGCAAAACGACCCTTCTTTTTAGGCTCGGCTCTGGAAAGTTATCAGGAGTATGAACAATTGGACGAGGCTGGATTAGCCAGTTATTTGGGCATTGAGGCAACCCAACTAAGCCGGTTGGGACTGTGCCGCCGCCCCGACCCTACCAGCTCAACCTTCCGTCAGGATGTCACAGCGATTGCCCAGCGTTTCGGTTTCCCCCCCAATAAATTAGCTAACCTGTTACGACGGGTAGCGGCTTATGAGGAAAGCGAGAATACCACCCCCGGTTTTTTAATGGCAGCCCGTGACCGTGAGGATGAGCCGGAGAGTGAGAAATGATTGAATATGCCCTGGTCGAAACCGCCGCCGAATTCTGGGAAAAAGCCGGGGGTTATAGCCCGGAATTTGAGGAGGCGGTTTTATTTAACCTGCCGATTACGCTAGAACGGTTAGAAAAGCTGACGATTGAGCAGGTTAAAAACTGGCTCACCCGACGCAAACTGGTTCAAAGCGAGCTAATCAGCCTGAAAGACCGCCCCTTGCAAGCCTGTCTGATTACGTTGGGGGGACAAGCCAACTTTATTTTTCTTGATTCCACCGACTCACCCGCCGAGCAGTTATTCAGTCTGGCCCATGAAGTCGCCCATTTCTACCTGGATTACCAGCAACCCCGCCAGAAAGTAGCCCGCAAATTGGGGAAATCCGCCCTGGAAGTATTGGACGGTTTGCGGCCCGCTACCCCAGAGGAACGCTTGAGCGGGATTCTGGCAGGGGTTAGGGTCGGGCCATACCACCACTTTATGCAACGGGACGGACAGGGCAATATTTTGAGTGGGCAGGTTCTGGTTGCTGAGGAACGGGCTGACCGTCTGGCAATAGAGCTACTCGCCCCCTATGAGACGGTTATGCCACTGGTCAAAAAGGCTATTCAGGTGGAGAGAACCCATGCAGGGAGAATTACCGTTGCGGGAAATATTCTTACAACCGAATTTGGATTAGCCAACCCCATCGCTAAAATATACGCGGGGCAACTAATTCAGGAGCTAGGGCAAGGCCAGAGTTTCAGGGAATGGCTGGGTGGGTAGGCAGTTGTCGGTTGTCGGTAAGAAGAATTCACCGCAGAGGGAGCGGAGAAATTGTGATTTTATGTTCCCTCTGACCTCCGGATTCACCCACCTTATACTAAATCCGGGTAAGTAGTGTATAAAAAACCGGGTATTTGACCTCAAAACCACACTAGTCTTTTGCACACTATCCAAGCGGACTTAGTATTAGTACAGGAGAGGCATGTGTTCGGGGGTTAGGTTTTAACTCGTTACTTTTCTGAGAGAGTCGAACTTTTAAGAGTTTGGCGGAATAAATATATAGAGAAGGTTACATTGGTTTTTCCGACAACTGACCACCGACTACCGACAACTTTTCTCGGCACTCGGCACTTTCAATTCGTTACTCACTACTCGTTACACCTTAGTTTTTCGAGGGACACACCATGACCACTAACAACGGATTTCCAGATAATGACGAACTGGCCTCCCACCTGGGCGAACCACTGGAAGACATTCTGGACATCAACTCCTGGCGCAAGGGCGATGATTTGGGCGAGGCTTACCGCCGAATTGAACGGGAGGTACGGGAGGTTGTCCAGCAGGAAGCACGGGTAGGGGAGGAAATCCGCCAACGGGTGCTGCCGCTCATCAGTAGTCGCAAAGATGCCCCTAAAGGAGCGGGCCTGTACCGGGTAAACCTTGACCAGATTAAATGGACGCACCAGAACCTGTTGTTTAACGGGGCCACATTAGGAGCGGACGGCACAGTGGTGGCCCATGATACCCTGCTACTCACGATTGCTCAGGTCGGGGTGATAACCGTCAGCTATCTGGGACAGGCCGGGGAGATAAAAAAGCAGCTCTTCCGGCGAGATGTGCGGCTTGATTTGGGCAATTCGGTAGATGAAATGATTGAGGTTTTGGAGCAGCGTCAGACTCGACCTGCCCCTGGCTATGATGACACCCGCGACCAACTCAGCAACCTGTTAAGACGGGGCTTGATGGAATACGCCGAGCGCGGGATTTTACTCAAAACTGGAGCCAATAAGTGGCTGATGGGACACGGCAGCCCTATTCCGATTGAGATGCTGACGGGGACTAGCACCTTGCAACTGGTAGAAGCCAGCTTGCCCTTGTTACGTGAACTGGTTCTAGCCCACCAGAAGTTTGTCTATCTACCCAGTTCCACCAACGAATTACTTATAACCACTCTAGGTGATAGCCTTGACCCCTTGCAATTCCTGATAGTGGATACCATGCACCAGCAGATGCAAACCTGGGTGAATAACGGACGCTACCCCACCAGTTTAGGCCGCCGAATGCGAGAATTTGCCGAGGAAATCGGGCCGCAAATTGTGCGAGGAGTCTTTCGGGCCAGCAGTAGCAGCCCGGCTCAGGTCTTTTATGCCCACGTCGAGCATGCTCAGGAAGCGGCCCTGATTGCCCTGTCCGACAGCGTGTTACAGGAGCATCGCGGCTTCCCCATGCTGTTGGCCTTGGCGGACAACCTGTGCCGGGCCAGCTTTGACCCCGGTACCTTCCGCAACGTAATCCAGCAAAGTTATGCCCAGGCCGGTCAGCCCTTCCGTTATCTGACCGAACGCGAAACCAGGAGGTAATTATTATGGATAAATCCACATTTGGGCGGCAAGGTTTTGATTACCTGAAGGACGACCAGCCCGAACCACCCAAAGTCGCCGAAAATAAGGCCGATTACCCCACCGCTACTCCCCTCGACCCGGGGATCTTTGAGCGACTAACCGAAGTGTCCAATGAAGCAGGGGGTGCCTGGGTAGCCGAACCCGGTCAGGAAGGGGTCATCGCTTGGACAACCTTTGACAGTCCTGCCAGCGACGATAATACCATAACTATTTTATTAGAACGGGATAATATCGGGCTAACCCCCTCCCAATCAATGGTACGGATTGTTAGCAAGGACAAAAGCAGTGGGCACAAACGAACCTACCTGGGAGTTGTAATTAAAGGGCCGTTTGCCGAGCCGGATGGATTACGGGCCGATGCCCCGCTGGTCGTCACTACCACCGTCAAGGGGATGGTTTTTACCCCACAGTATCACGGGCGGTGTCAGATCGAACTGATGGGTGAAGAAATAGACGGTCAGATTGTGCCGCCCCGCTTCCGACCCTTGCCCAAAAGCGGGGTCTGGGTGTTGGGGGAGGAAGAAGCCGCCAAATATATGAAGGTGGAAGGCGATATGCTATTGGGGCGAGCCAGTGGCTACGAGAATATTGAGGTAAAAATCCCCAAAGATAAAAAGTCGGTGCTACCCCGCCATACCGCCATCCTGGGCACAACTGGCGGCGGTAAATCTACCACCGTTTCCCGGCTGATATCAGAGGCTCAAAAAGCTGGCTTTGCCCTGGTTATTATGGATGTAGAGGGGGAATATACCTTCCTTTCCGAACCCACCAGCGATAGCTCAATGTTGACCGCCCTGCAAAAACGAGGGTTAAAAGCCGAGGGTATCAAAAAGCCTTACCTATTGCATCTGGTCGGGCGCGAAACCGCCAACCCAGACTACCCCCTCAAACGTCCTTTTAGCCTGCAATTCTCCAGCCTGTCGCCCTACTTTCTCAAAGAGATTCTGGATTTGAACGATGCCCAGGAGCTGCGATTCCATAAGGCATACGATTGGGCCAAGCTGTTGTTGCGTGACCTCAAAATATACCCGGCGAGCGTTGCCGAGGAGGCCGAAGCTTTTAGCCTGGACGAATTCGAGACGGGCATCCCCTGCCTGAAACTTGAGCATGTGATTGACGTAGCCTCTTACTATGTTCATCTTTTGCAAAGTGGCAAGGATAAAGACAAGATAAAAAGCAAGGAAGAAGCTGAACCAGAGACTACAACTTTCCTATACACCCCCGAATTTCACCAGAACCGAGCGAAGCTGGCAGCTCGGATTCGCAAGGAAGGAACCGATAGTGAGGTAAGTTGGATGGCTCTACTGGCGCGGTTGCATCGTTTGCGTCGCCTGAACGTCTTTGACCGCGAGACTAATAAAGAGGGTGACAAAATAAAGCCGCTGGATTATTCCCAGATGTTAAAGCCAGGAGCGGTCTACGTGGTTGACCTATCTGACACCGACTCGCCCGAACTGAATAATCTGGTGATTACTGACATCTTGCGGGGTATTCAGCAGCAGCAGGATTTAGCCTACGACCGCCACGAGCGGGAAGGTACGGCCCTTACCAAAGTAATGATTATTATCGAGGAGGCCCACGAGTTTCTGAGTGATAGCCGTATCAGTCGGATGCCTCTATTATTCCAGCAGGTGGCGAAAATTGCCAAACGAGGGCGCAAACGCTGGTTGTCGCTGGTATTTGTGACCCAACTTCCCCAACACCTACCGCGAGAGCTTTTAGGTCTAATCAACAACTACATCCTGCACCGCATCAACGATGCCAACACCATCTCGGCCCTGCAAAAGAGTATTGCCGGGATTGATGACAGTCTGTGGAAGCGGTTGCCAGGACTGGCTCCCGGTCAGGCCATCGTCAGCTTTACCCATATGTCCCGCCCCTTGCTGGTGGCGATTGACCCTACTCCTACCAAATTACGGATGGTGGACTAGCCACAAGTTATGAGTTGTAAGTTTTGAGTTGGGCAGATTGGGAGTCGAACTTCCCCAAGTTTCGCGGAATAGTATATAGAGGGATAAAAATAAACGCCCTTTGAGCGATGGCTTATAAATAAGGTTAATCGAAAAAGGAGTGCTGAAATGACTATCGAGGCAAAATTAAATGTTGGGACAAAAGTGTATAAGGCATATCAGATTTTGCGTGATAAAAATTGGCATTGTGGCAAGCATGAGTTGCCAGGAACGCAAAGTGCAGGATTAGTGCGTGACCTCAGAGGTCATGGGGCTAATATCGAAACCAAAGCTATGCCTTGTCGGGCTTGCCAGGAAATAACAACCCATCGAAGGCTGGTCTAGGAGAAAATCATGCCATTGGTTAACAAGGAAGAATTAAGAGCCAAGTTCCGAGAATTCTTTGGGGTAAATCCTTATGATTTCCAGCTTGAGGTAGCCCAAAATCTGCTTGAAGGTAGAAGTGTGGTGTTACAAGCTCCTACTGGTGCGGGGAAAACTTTCACCGCTCTTTTCCCTTTCCTCTACGCCTGGAAATATCTGGAAGCGCAGGACTTCCCCCGGAAAAGCATCTATTCGGTGGAACGGAAAATTCTGGTCAATAATTTCCATGCCGATGTAGAAGAGCGGCTTAAAACTCTAAACTTAGATTTGACACCAGGAATTCTTACAGGGGATAGGTCAGAGGACCCCAGTTTTGAGAAAAATCTGATTTTTACCACCATTGACCAGACTCTTAGTAGCTTTTTGTTTACCCCTTATTCGCTATCCTCGCGTGTGGCGAACCTGAACGCTGGGGCAATTAGCTCTTCCTATCTGGTTTTTGATGAGGCCCATTTATTTGATAGCAAGACGGCCTTACCCACTCTGATGTGGATATTACAGGCTCTAAAAGGGATAGCCCCCAGTTTGTTGATGACTGCAACCTTTTCCAAACCAGTGCTGGGAAAATTAGCAGAAATTACGGGCGGGGAAATTGTAACAGTTGACGCAGAAGAGCTGAAAAATATTCCGGCGCAGGCCACCAAAAAACGTTATTTTCAAACTGTTACCACTCCGCTAACCGGGGCGGCAGTTTGGGAGAAGCATGACCAACGCTCAATCGTAGTTTGCAATACCGTTGACCGGGCGCAGCAGCTTTACAACGAATTGGACACCCTCGCTAAAGGTACTGGTACTAAACTTATCCTTCTTCACGCCCGTTTCTGGCAGGCTGACCGCAAACAAAAAGAGGCTGATTTGCTAAAACTTTTTGGGAAAAGTGATAAACCTAAAGAGGGTAGTGCTATTTTGATTGCTACCCAGGTAATCGAGGTAGGGGTGGATATTACCAGCCAAAATTTACATACCGAGTTAGCTCCGGCAAATACCATATTACAACGAGCCGGACGTTGCGCCCGCTACGAAAAAGAGGAAGGGACAGTTTTTGTCTATCAGGTTGCGAGAGAGTTGCCCTACAAAGATGAAGCCGCCCTATTTCAACCCACTTTTGACAATTTAGACGAGCTAGGGCAGGACGGAACATTGCCTGTGACCTTCGAGTTGGAACAGGAGCTAATTAACCGAGTGCATACCGATGAAGATACCAAAACTCTGAATTCAATAGAAACTAACCGAATCCAACACGGCCTGAAAATAGAAGAAACTATCAACCAACAAGTAAAAGGCCACCTGAGTGACCTTATCCGGGATACTGACTCGCGCACTATTCTGGTACACGATGAACCAGATAAATTAGAGAGTCCTTATGCCTACGAAGGATTCTCAATTTTTGATGGCACTTTCTTAGGCAAATTAAAAGTTTTGCGTCAAGAAGCTGAACAACAAGGGATTTGGGCGGTTAGGTATCCCAAAGAAATAGTTGAGAATACCGAAAAGAAAGAGCAAATAGAGCGGCGAAAGGTTCATTATGAATGGCCGATATTAAACCCGGACGATAAAACTATCTGGCAGCCTGTAGTGGTGGTTAATCCGGCGCTAGTTAGCTACGACAAAGAGCGGGGTTTTCGTTTTATCCCGAATCAAGGTGAGCCGTTCCGCTCGCAACTGCATGATAAAGCCCGCTCTGAGCGCGAGAAATACGGCTATAAGCTAGAAACTTATGCCCAACACATCAGGAATGTCAATTGGGCTTATGGTCATTTCAAATTTGACGATGAGATTGCTTTTGCCTGCTCCCGGCTACAAGCGCGGTTGGGGTCAGGAGTGCCAAGTGCCACGATTGACCGGGCGGTGCGACTATCTTTTGTATTCCACGATGCCGGGAAGCTGACTGAGGGTTGGCAGACAGTGGTTCATAAATGGCAAGAAAGAATCGGTAAGCCCCAAACAGACCCTAAGATTATGTTGGCTCACAGCGATTATGATTGGCTGACCCAGCGAGATTTAGAACGAGAATTTAAACGAGAAGGTAACGTCCGGCCTCCGCATGCGGTAGAGGGGGCCGCGATTGTAGTCCCTTATCTTTACAAAGAGTTAGGGAAAGAGCTATATCGCCCGGTGGTAAGCGCAATTGCCCGCCACCATGCCCCCGGCGCAACCCAATTAGGTAATTATAAACTTCATTCCTCGGCAGCAAACGCCTTGAATGAAGCAATGGCTCATATTGCGCAGGGGCAGCCCTGGAACATCGAACCGAAGTTTTTAATCCCAGCATCGCCACCAAACACAAAAGAATTAGAGGGTAAGTTGTTGGTAAAAGCAAATTCACAGCCCGCCCAGCAGTTGGATTTGTTGCTCTATATGCTGATTATCCGGGTATTACGATTGGCTGATCAGAAATCGTTTGAATTTGGGAAAGTACATTCAAGGGAGAACTAAAAATGTACCAGGACACCTACTACATTGATAAAACCAGCAACACCGCCAGCGATACATTAGCCGCTTATGGACTGGCCCGCCTTCTACAAAGCTATATGGGGGAAGAAGTAACCCTGACTGATGAAGGGGATAAATATTCTATCCACCTTCCCAATGCCCTAACTGTAGAATTAGTAGAGGGGGGAAAGTTCTTTTCGTTAGTTGAATTTATTTTGACGGCTAAGAATGCTTCAAAAAAACCAGCCCAAACCAAAGAGCTTAATTATGAGGAGTACAAAATCAGGGTCAATGAATATTTTGAACTGCGTAAGAATTTACCCCAAGAAGCACAGGGTAAAGCCGCTGACCCTACTCACCCGGCCTTAGTGCGCCTGGAAAGCCTAACCCCGCGCCACGCCTGGCCGCTCTTTCAGGCGATCAACCAGATGGCGGCGATTATTGGCTATAACGAATTGGTCAATCGTTGGGAAGAAAATTCGACTAATTTCTCGGAAATGATAAAGCTAATTTTATTTATGACTTCAACCTCACCAAATCAGCTTGAAGCGGCGGAAGAACAATGGAAATCAGGGTTGAAAGAAGGGCGGTTCAAAGGGAAAGCTGACGCAACCGCTTCCCAATTGTTTAATCCGGCTTCTGGCAAGGGGCAAAATTCGACGAAATCCAGCGCACTAGCGATGGGCAACCTCTCTAATTTCTGGTTATTGGAATTTCTTAAAGGGGTTGGAGCGTTTGAAGCGTCAACTCCTCGTTTGATTGCAAATCCAAATAACCCCAGAGCTAAAGACCGCAAGTTTTATGTCCTTGCGCCTAAAAATATCGGGCTTCAAACTAATCGGGAAGTTTGGGAAGATTTTCAACAGACTTTCAGGAAAGATAGTTCAGTAAGGATGGACATTAAGGCCGCCCTTACTTATACCAGTATCTTCTTGCATAGAAGTGAAATAATGGCAACCGACCGCGCTGATTCGCCCTTTAACTTTGAAGGGTGGGGGCCGGAAAATTACGTCAATGGTTTGTGGTCGGTTTTTTACAAAGACCTGGGTAATAGTTCGGCGGTGATGAATATTTCGTTTATCGGTTTACCCAATTGGATACCAAAGGTGGAAACTCCCGAAGAAATAACCCAGTACCAGGAAATTATCAATGAACATGAATATTTGCTTAAATATCTAAAGGAAGAGCGGTCTGAAGAATATGATTTACTGCTTACCTATCGCAACTTTTTAAGTGGGAAGGATTTAGCAGCTTTATTCGATTTCTGTGCTGATTATGGGCAGTATGTTGTAAGAACGATGGAACATGATTGGGAGCGCACCGGGCGTTACCTGCGTACTCCCTCAATTGAGAATTTGGAGGTAATTATGACCAAACGTGAACCTGATTTAGAGGCTATTGTCAAAAATGAAGGCTTCAAGAGTATCGCTTATGCTATCCGTCATAGCACCGTGATACCTCAGCGTCGCAAAAGTGCCAACGGGGAGCGTTTTTATGACATACGTTATGGCTTGGGTCAGGATTTGAAGCGCAAAGGGCAATACCCTGAGCAGTTCATGGCGGCTCTGACAGATTTTGTTCAGAGCTATAACCAGGAGACTGAACAACTTTACGAGCGGTTTAAGGAGCAGAAACGCAAAAAGGTTACGATCCAGGATTTGGAGGAAATAACAGCCTTAATCAAGGATAATTCTTCCGAACTAATCTGTAATATGCTGGTAGCTTTTGGTTATGCCACCGAACGCCGAACTCCCACCAGCGATGAACCAGCACCTCCCGACTTACAGCAGGCCGAACAATCTAACGACAATGATTAGTTTTTAGCAAAGGAGACTTCTTACAATGACAACCCAAGTTTATTCGCTGGCGATTAGTGCCGAGGCTACCCTTGACCTCCATTCCCTCAACAACGAAGGTGGCGAAGGCAACCAAATAGCTACCCGTATTGTAAATGTGGTGGGAGAAGATGGGCGTTTGCATCAAGTCAACGCCATTTCCGGGGACATGTATAAGCATATTCAGGCCGAGCATTTGCAGCGCATTGCCAAGCAGCGCGGCTTATCCTTGTGCAAGGGCTGTGAGGAGTTCAACGCCAACCGTATTCTGGCCGACGCGGATTTTATAGCCAGCTTCGATAAGAAAACCTCTGACCGGGACGTGGTGGACAAGCTGCTCGGCAAATGTGTTCAGGACGATATGGAAGGTATTCTTATCACGGCCAATAGTAAGGCGTTAGGGCGCAAATCGGTGGTGGAGTTCGGCTGGGTGGCGGGGATTCCAGAACAAGTCCGCACCGAGAGCTATTTCCATGTCAAATACGTAGCAGATAGTGGTAAGTTGGGTGAAAACACTGGAAAGGATGCTTCTAATTTAGGGCAGAATATCTTCCATCGTCCTGCCAGCAGTGGCAATTACGCCATAGTAATAACGTTGGAGGCTGCCCGTATCGGTTTTAACGATATTCGCCAGGAATACCCGGTTGACGACCAGGGCCGTCGAGCTCGTTATGGGGCGATGATGGAAAGCTTGCTCTATACCTTCATCCAACCTAACGGGGCTATGCGGAATACCCAACATCCCCATCTGGTCAACCTTAAAGGTACGGTGGCGGTTTCAACTGATGTCGTGCCTGCCCCTACCATTAGTCCACTTAACAGCAACTACCGGGATGAGCTGGCCCGAATTGCCAAAAGTTTGAACGATTTACGGGGCGGCGAGGTAGTCCAACTGCATAAATTCGAGTCGCTGGGGGAATTTGCCGAGATTTTAACCAACCTGACCCTTAAAGGAGAGCCTTACAAACTTAACTACGGGAAATAGAGGGAGTTAGCCATGTGGGTTATCGCTGATTATGAGGCTACCAGTCTTTTTTCGCTAAAAAGCAATCTGGCAACTAGCTCTGCTGGTAAGACTCTGCTAGTCCCGACCCCTTTTGCCTTAAAAATGGCTTTGCTAGATGCCGCGATCCGCAGTCGTGGATTACAACAAGGCAAGCTGGATTTTGTGTGGCTGAAGGATTTGGACATAGCAGTGCTTCCGGCGGAGCGGGCAGTTGTCACAAATCTTTTTGCCAAAATCCAGAAGCCCCGCCGAAATGACAAAAAGAAAGAAGAAGCCGAAGTTGAAGTCGAGGAATCGGAAGAAGGGGCGGATGGACCGTTTGGTCCGACTATTGCCTATCGGGAATATGTGCATTTTCAAGGCCGCCTGAGATTGGCTTTTCAACCTAAGTCAGGTTTATACGAGGCCGAAATTATACAAGCCTTACCAAATTTGCTGTCACAAATTAACTATTTGGGTAAGCGCGGCGGTTTTTTCCAACTTGTTGAACTACCATTTCAAAGGGATACTTTGCCAGAAGATTTTATCGAACTAACTACTGATAAATCCTTCAGGCTCAGGGGCATTTTGCAGATGTTGGATGATTGTGGGCCGGAGTTAACTTTTGAGAAGGTGGATATTTATTCCGAGAAGGGTATCAGGGTAGGCAAAGACCGAATTTCGCGAGCGGTGGTAATACCCTATGAATTAGTACGCTCCAGTCGTAGTTATAGCTATTATCGGCGACTGGAATAATAAGGGAAATACAAATGTTAAGAAGGGAATTTTCGGCGCAGACCTTTGAGTTTCGGTTTGAGGTGGCCTCGCCAGTGGTGTTGAACCAGCACAAGGGGTCGGCCTTGCGTGGGGCGTTGTTTAACAACTTACGGAAGGTCGGTTGCAGCCGCCAGGAGTTAACTAGTTGCAAGCCCTGCCCGTTGGTGCAACTCTGCCCGGTTTCGTTTCTGCTTGCAACGGTGGACGAGGAGGGGCGGCGGGGTGGCGATGTGCCGCGCCCCTTCACCATCAATCCACCCCTTACCGACCAGAATTTGTTCCAGGCGGGCGATAGTTTTACCTTTGGCCTGACCCTGTTCGCCCATTCGGTGAAATTCCTGCCCTATTTGTTAGTGGCCTTGCAGCAACTTGAGCGGGACGGGCTAGGGGCGAAATCGGAGCAGGGGCAATGGCGGCGTGGCACTTTGCACCTGCGCGAGATTGTAGCCCTTAACCCCCTTTCGGGTGAGCAACAAACTCTGTTCAAGGTGGGCAACCGTAGCGTGGAAGCTCCCGATAACCCTGCCACCCATAGCCAGGTACTGGAACTTACGACCAGTACCGAACCTAACCCTGTTCGCAAGCTTCTTTTTACCTTTCACACCCCTACCCGGCTGATACAGGAAGGTAAGCCCCTGAGCCATCCCAACTTTCGGGTGCTGGTGCAACGTTTGGTAGAGCGGGTCAGCAGTTTATCGGAGGAATACGGTCTGTCAGAGTTCGACCTGGATTTCGATACCCTGATGGAGGAGGCCGAACAGGTGGTGCTGGTAGAAGACCGTACCCGCTGGGAGCAACTGCGGGGCTACAGCAACCGTCAGCAACAAGACCTTTCCCTGAGCGGTTTTGTGGGTGAGGCTACTTTTGCGGGACGGGTGGCTAACTTGTTGCCCCTGCTTATCTGGGGGCAGATTACCCATGTGGGTAAGGATGCCACCAAAGGTAACGGCTGGTACTCTCTTAAATTTTAATGAGATAGCAGGTTAACTATGAACAAACCTTTTATTGCCGAACTGCATGATATAGGAAAGCTCTCCGATCCAGAGGCTTTGAAAGTCGCTGGCTTAGATGTCAAAGGACATACATATCACAACTTTGATTTTGCTCAATTGGGAATTGATAAACCCACCTCCCCTAGCTGGTGGGCGCAGTGGTCCGATGACAGAAAAATCAAGAGTCTGGAGTCAAGAAGGCTTCTTTCTAAGACTAATGACCCTAACTATGAGGGTAATTTTTGTGTTTTATTGACCAAATTAGCTGACACAATAGCGTCTTCTACAAGTCGCCCTATTAAGGTTGAAATTGATGACAAAGATGAGGAGGGAGAGTATAACAAGGATCGGCAAGTAGAAGGGGTAAGATTATTATGGCGACCTGATTATTATCAGAAAGAAAAAGAAAAGGGCAAATATTGGGCGGCATTTTCTACTCCAGATGAACTCAAACAAATGTTTGCTTTTGTTGACCAATGCCAAAACTCATCTGAGTTCTTCGTAAAATACCAGAACAATTTGCAGCTTAGAGCCGAAGATATATCTACGCCAAACAATGCTATCTCATTAGGTACACACCTGGACTTAACGGGGAAAATCTTTCGGGTATTACGTAATTCGATTAGTCTTGTTGATAATAATGGTAAACGGCAACTCGTATATGCTGGGCAAATAGCACTTAACCTAACAGAAATGGCAGGTGGAAGATGGGATGAGCAGCTTAAAAGCGAGTGGATTTTCCGTCTTATCAAATGCCGGGTGAGTTTCCCGCAATCGCTGGTCCGCTTGCAGGATTTGAATGTACTTCGTCTGCGTCAGGAGAAGATTAAAGAGATAGTTGAGAAGCAAAATGTAGGTGGGGATGTCGAGCGGCAACCCTACGCGGTACTTTTCAATACCGACGATTTCTTTTCCATTTTCCTGCCTAAAGAATCTATCTTGAAGTTTAAGGACATTGTAAAACCTTTGCTGGACGAAGGTTTTTTGCTGGATTATGAAGAACTGGAAGCCGAACTTAATCTGATTACCAGCACCGGGTCTATCACCTGGAAAAATTTGAACAATAAATACGGAAGCAGAGAAAAGGTCAGGCAGGCCCGTCACTTTGAGCTTCGGCAACGTAATATAGGGCCGGAGTTAGCGAGTGAAATTCAACCCCCCCTTTGTGACCTCTGCCAGCAAAGACCGGGACAACCCTGGGATAAAGACCAGGTGCGAGAATGGCTTTGTGCTATCTGCCGGAAAATCCGGGATATGGGTGAACCCGCCCACGCTATTTCAGACTGGGAAATGCACAGTAAGCCGTTGGCGTGGCTCAAAATCTCGCTTGAACAGGATTTGTTATTAGCTTGTTTGCAACGACTGTTTAATGAGTATGTTGAAAAAGGCCCTGGCATGCAGCGGGTAACAGCCGAACAAAAAGACGAACTTAAAGCGGGTTTTAGACCTTTAGCGACCCAGATGGGGTTTGTAGAACATTATAAGGCGATGCTCACCGATTTTCGGGCTGTTTTATCCGGCTTGAAGGATACTAGCGAGAACACAACCTTGCTTGAACAAGAAGCCTTGCTTTATCCAGTACAGGATTATAACGAACTGGTGGTGGTGCGCCTCGATAATCCCCAAAGATTGGGCCATATTCTGGATATTTTTCGGGAACAAATAAGCCGCTATTTTCCGGCTTGCACAGCTGATAATCCTATTCGGCTATCGGTCAGCCTGGGCAATGCCAAATACCCTTATCAGGAACACTGGCGGTTTTTCTCAGAGAAACAGGTAACGGGTCAAGTATTTCATTTACAACAACCAGGAATACGTCAAGTGCGGCTGACAATTCCCCAATATAATGTTTTAAGGGATAAATTAGACGGTACTCAAATTGCTCATATTTTGCACCGACTTTCTGAGATTGAGGCAGAGGCTGGTGAGATAACCGCGATGGTTGAGGCCCTTCAGGAGAAACGCCTGCCCTTTCAAGAACTGGTGTGGCAGCATAAAATTAACTTTACTCAAATTTTAGATTTTTACCGCCTTGTAACGGTTGCCACAGAAGGGTATAAGCCAAATGGAGATTAACGGATTAAGTTTTTTCAAATTGAGCCTGACAACCCAGGCGGTGGCTATTGGTGAGCGAATTAAAAAGGGAACTTATCGCCCTTGTATTGAAACGCTGCCTACTTCAACTTTAATGGGCTGTTTTAAGGAGTTTTTTGGTCTGGAGTCGGTAGCTTCCATCGGATTTTTTGTTAAAGGAACATATCAAAAAAGCCTGCTGAGTTATGCGCCTTTTGATGCTGCGCTCGGAACAGCCAAGCTACCCTTGACTTTAGAATACTTGTCAACCGGAAACGATCATAAGGAAATTAAAGGTGAAGTTTATATTACGGCTACTGAACAAACCCGTGCTATTTTTGCCGAAAAAGTTGTTACTCATCAGGTTATACTTGGGGCTTTCAGGTCAAAGGGCCTGGGATTGTGCCAACTTAAATTTGAGAGGGAACTTCAGCCTGAGCGCAAACGCGGCTACTTACGGGGTAACTTCCGTGAAACTGACGCACCCGACTTTGGTATTGACCTGAAGAAAGATATTATCAGTCCGCGTTATGGCTATCTTTTTCGGCCTGATAATTATCGAATTGGCGGTCAATACGAAAAAGCTCTATTCGTGGGTACTATTTTGGAAGGCCCTGATTTTTTGATTGGAGAAGAATACATCTATGACTAATAACCCTTTACAATTAGCTACCCGGAAAGTTCTGAACGACCCTAGAATATTTCGGATGTTCCCTATACTATTCAACAAGGTAGAGTGGGCCAAACTCAGAAAAGCTATTCAGGATAACGATACCCTGCTGACCCAACAGCTAATCAAGACCGCCAGAGATAGCTTGAATGAGAAGCTAAGGACTGAGAGAGACCAGAACCGAAGGCGAGATTTAGAGAGCGCACAAACTCTCCTTAATGGTTTCGAGGCTAAGATCCGCGAACCTTCCGCTATGCTTACTCAGGTGTTTGAAACCCTGGATAGTTTTGGATCGTTGTGGTGCTATCTTCCCAATACCGAGGATTATGGCAAAATCATTGAGGGACAGAGCCGCCCTACCGTTGAGCATTTTTTCCTGTACAAAATAGATAAAGCTGAACGTGACCGTGAAGCTTTGGTTGCCCTGTTTGAAGTGGTAAAAGAACTATATGAGCAGCGCGTTGAGCCGCTTCAAATAGCCTTTTTCGTTCGCAAAATCAAATCATTAAACCAGTTTGTGGAGGTATTAAGATGACATCACCCTTAACCCAGTTACCCGTGTTGCAAAAAATGGGCAGTCAATCACTTTTCAGCTTGCCTATTAAGATAAAGGTGGCGGACGACTCCTTTCTGCATATTGGGGGAACGCCTTCTCCACTCACTGACAAAAAACTCCCGGTCTTCAGTGTGGATGGCGAGCCAGTTATACCTGCTACATCTTTTAAGGGGGCACTTCGCCATCAAATTGAGCAATTGCTGATTGAGCGCAAAACGAGTTTGGCGCAGTCGCTTAATCTGCCTTCAGATAGGGTTGGGACGCTCAAACCCTCTATTCCAGCCTCAAGAGCTACCAGAGCAGAGCAGGATTTATTGGCTAAAGGCTATAGAGGGCAATCCGAGATTAAGATAGAAGAGAGAGGGGTGAATGCGGGTGAGGGACTTTGCCCGGTATCTTACTTTTTAGGTGCTAACGGGCTGGAAGGTTTTATTCGCGTCCCCAACTTCTTCCCGTCAGCCGGAGAATGGCGCATTGATCAAACCCGCATTCGGATTGACCGCCAAACCAAAACGGCGGCTTCGGGGGCGATTGTCACGGGTGAGCAGGTCAAACCGGGGACGGTCTTTAACGGTAATTTGCTACTTTTTCAGGAGCGGCAAGGGGCTGTTTTCGGGCGACCCCGCGTTTTAGGTGGCACTACCCTTGACCTGTGGCTGGCAAGCTGGGCGGAGAAAGATGATGCCAAACGCCAGTTATTTTTGTTCAACGAGATTCTGCTTCCTGCTCTTAACAATCTTAAATTTTTGGGTGGTCAGAAAAGCATTGGCGGCGGTATGGTGGATGTTTCTTTAGCGACAAATTAGTAACCGTTCAATCAAGGCGACCCACCGGGTACGCCCTACGAATTCCCTATATCCTGTTTATCCTCGGACAGCCACAAGCCCAGTCCGTACGGACTGGGCTTGTGGCTGTCCAGCAACTCCACATTTATTTTCCGACCCCTTTTTATTCTTACTTCTTACTCCTTTGTTCTTCTTCATCTTCCAAAAGAGTCGAACTTTGCCTTTTTGGCGGGAATAGATTCATGAGGCATAAAAATAATAGTTTTTGAAAGGTGCAAGATAATGGCAGAAAAGAAAACGGTCAAAATTAATATCGTGGACAGTATGTTGGATGAGGAAACTCGCGCCGCCCTTAAAGCTCCCACCGAGTTGATTGTGGACGGCTGGGGGCTGTTTGTCGGCAAACATAGCGAACGGCTGCGCGTCACCAAAAAATCGGAGTTGGTGCAGGAAACACCCCTAGATAGTTTGCAACAAGTCTTGATTACCAGTGGCGGAATTAGCATTAGCAGCGAGGCGGTGGAAGAATGCGCCAAGCGCGGTATTCCAATTCACTTTCTGGATTTTCAGGGTCGAGCTTATGCCAGTCTCTATTCCGGGCAACTCACCGGGACGGTCAAAACCAGACGGGCGCAGCTTTTGGCCTATACCGACCAGCGCGGGATTATTCTAGGTAAGGCTTTTGCTACCGGGAAAATCCACAATCAGCTTAACTTGTTGCGCTATATGAACAAGAACCGGGCCGCCAAATCGCCCGACTTACATCAAGAGGTGCGACAGGCAGCGATTGACCTGGAAGCTCTGGCAGATGAGTTGGCAGGGTTAAAAGGGGAGAACATTGACCAGATTCGGATTTATCTTCTGACCCTGGAAGCCCAGGCCGCCCGGCTTTATTGGGAACAGGCTCGTAACTTGTTGTTGGCTGAGGTGGAATGGACGGGTCGGGTGGGGCAGGGGGCGACTGACTTGGTGAATAGTTTGCTCAACTATGGCTACGGAGTGCTGTATACCCGGATTGAGCAGGCGTTGGTGTTGGCAGGGCTTGACCCTTATGCCGGGTTTGTCCACACTGACCGCCCAGGGAAGCCCAGTTTGGTTTTTGATCTGGTGGAGGAGTTTCGTCAGCCGATTGTTGACCGCGTAATGTTTGCGTTGCTGAACCTGGGGGTTAGCCTGGAACAAGATGCGGAAGGGATGTTGACCCAGGATACCCGAAGGCAATTAGCCCGCAAGATAATGGAGCGACTGACCGAAAGCAAGGAGCGTTATGAAGGTAAACGCCAGACTTTGCAGGCGATTATTTACAGCCAGGCTCGTCATCTCGCTACTTTTGTACGGGGGGATTTGGGCCGGGATTACACTCCTTTTGAAGCGGGCTGGTAGGAGGTTTGAATGATTACTTTGTTTGTTTATGACATTACCAGTGACCGTATCCGCAATAAGGTGGCCCAAACCTGTCTGGATTATGGGCTGAAACGTATCCAGTATTCGGCTTTTCTGGGAGATTTGAACGCTAATAAACAGGAGGAGTTCTGGTTAAAATGTCGTCGTCGTCTGGGAGAGGCTCCCGGCAATTTGCAGCTTTTTAATCTTTCGACTCAGGATTTGGCCCGTTCACGTAAGCATGTTAAGGTTTTGGCAGAGGGTGAGGAATATGTGGAGTTGCCTACCCCCAAACGGATAGGAGCGTTAGCCCGATGACTATTCAACTTACAGTTAGTGATTTACGGCAGTATGAATATTGTCCGAGGATTGTTTATTTTACCCATTGTCTGGGGTTGGCTCGCCGCCGCCCCACAACCTACAAAATGGCTGAGGGTAGTTTGGAGCATGAAAGGGTGGTAGAATTGGAGGAAAGGCGCAGTTTGCGGAGTTATGGCTTGGAGGATGGGGAACGGTTTTTCGACATTCGGCTTTTCTCCGAAACTCTTAAATTAAGTGGTTTGCTGGATATGCTGATTGTTACCAAAGTTGAGGCTATCCCGGTTGAGTTCAAGAATAGTTCCCAGCCAGTGGTAGGAGCTAATCATCGTATCCAGCTTGGGGCTTACGCGTTGTTGATTGAGGAGCGTTGGCAAGTTCCGGTCAAGCGGGCCTTTGTCCATTTTATCCCGGTCAAAACCTCGCGGGAGGTGGTCATAGATGTGACTCTGAAAAAGCGCACCTTGAGCCAGTTAGAATTGGTGCGTGATATGATTGAGCATGAGGCTTTGCCGGACGCAACGGGGGCACGGGGGCGGTGTGTTGACTGCGAATTTCGTAATTTCTGCCCGGATGTCTGGTAATCCTAGTGAAATCATGCTAGAATCACTAGTAGAGTAGCTTTTTAGTAGGCCGTTTCGCAAACCTGGATAATAAAACATATTTGGGTCAAAATTTCGGCAAATTAAAAGGTTATAAAGCTGATTTTTGAACCTGAAAAGGCTTTCGCAAACCCCAGCCGTAATCCCTACAAAAAGAGGTTTGCGAAAAAAGCACCCCGGAGGGCCAAATGAACCAAAAAGAGCAGCTTCTACCAGGCTTTATAAGCTTCCAAAAGCAAGCAAAAGGTTTCAAAACAACCCCCAATCCTTTTCAACCATATTCCGCTTCACTCTAATTGCCCCGTTGAAGGGGACTGAAACGGAATGGATCTGCGCCAATCGCTGCGTCAAACTGCCGCTTCACTCTAATTGCCCCGTTGAAGGGGACTGAAACCTAGCCAGGGCGGAAAGAGCCTGACTGAAACTGACAATGCTTCACTCTAATTGCCCCGTTGAAGGGGACTGAAACCCCCTATCTTCGGGGCTTCTGGCTCAACCTGTACCGCTTCACTCTAATTGCCCCGTTGAAGGGGACTGAAACAATAATCAGGCCCGGTGGTGGGTATTGTCCTCATGGAATCGCTATGAAAGGCTGCCAAACCCCCTACCACTTTGATTGAGAAGAGGGCAAAAGCTCTGTCCAAA
>JBBQZS010000065.1:0-33929 GCA_038207495.1 Chloroflexia bacterium | reverse complement strand
ATTGTTCCATCAAGTCGTCAATCATTACAAAAATCGTTATAATCCATTCGGCACTCATAAGTTCCTCCTTTACGTAGATTGGTTTTGGTCAACTCAATTTTGTAAGGTTTGCTTATGGGTGTCAACTAGCAATCAAGGTTACTAATATATGGGAATTTTCTAGTCCTATTTTATAACTCTTATAAAAATTCGTTGACAAAATACGAATGACAGATATTGACTTCTGTCATTTGATATATTATACTACTTTTGGTGGATCAAACAGGAAAAGCAACCACCAATAAGCAGATATGATATGCTCAATCGAAAGGAGCTTTTCAAGATGAATTTAACTTCAAGTTCAATACTTATAACGGGCGGGTCGGAGGGCATTGGTTTAGCCCTAGCCGAACGATTTTTGAAAGCTGGCAGCACGGTAATTGTTTGTGGGCGGCGGGAAGAAGTTTTACGCGAAGCTCAGCAAAAACATCCCCAACTACACATCCGGGTTTGCGATGTTGCCAACGAACAGGCCCGAATCGAGCTTTTCAAATGGGCTACTACCGAGTTCCCTAATCTGAATGTGCTGATTAATAATGCCGGGATTCAACGTCGCTTTCAATTCACTCAGCAGCCGGAATGGGCGGAGGTGCAGTCGGAAATCACGATTAATGTAGAAGCCCCTATCCATCTGGGAATATTATTTTTGCCCCACTTGCTGAAGCAAACCCAGCCTGCTATCATTAATGTCACTTCCGGGTTGGCTTTTGTTCCGGCGGCTTTTGCGCCCGTTTATGCCGCTACTAAAGCAGCGATGCACTCGTTAACTATGTCGCTGCGGCAACAGCTTTCCAAAACCCCGGTGGAAATTATCGAAATCGTCCCTCCGGCAGTCAACACCAATCTGGGCGGGGTGGGGCTTCACGATTCTGGAACACCGCTAAATGAATTTGGCGACGCGGTATTCAAGGGGCTGGAAAAGGGCGACCTGGAAATCACTTATGGCTTTTCGACTAAAACCAGCCGTGCCTCCCGCGAAGAACTTGACCAGATTTTCAAGCAAATGAACCAATCCCAGCCATAAAAAAGGTAGTCAACTATGCCCGAACCGCCGCTGTCAACCGAAACAATTCTGGATACCACCGAGCAGGTACTCCGCCGCTTCGGGCCAGAAAAAACCAGCGTGGTAGATGTGGCCCGTGCCCTTAACGTCAGTCATGGCACCATCTACCGCCATTTCCCCAGCAAGTCAGCCTTGCGGGAGGCAGTGGCGGAACGCTGGTTGCATCGGGTTTCAACCCCCCTGTCTAAAATTTATGATGAGCCGGGAAGTGCCACCGAGCGATTACAACAGTGGCTAAAGACCCTTATGCAGCTTAAACGGGCAAAACTGCTGGAAGACCCGGAGTTGTTCGCGATGTACCATACTCTGGCGGAGGAGTCGGATGGGGTGGTTAAAGCCCACCTGGAGGAGCTAAATTCGCAGGTGGCACGGATTATCGAGGATGGGATGAGTTCGGGCGAATTCGAGCCCGGTAATGCTAGAACGGTAGCGGGGGCGGTGTTATCGGCAACGGCGCGTTACCACCACCCGGTGCATGCCCACGAATGGACCCGCCCAAACGTGGACCAGGATTTCAACGACCTCTGGAATTTGCTGCTAGCTGGTCTCCGGCGTCGGATAATCTAAAATCCAAAATCTAATATCTAAAATTGGAAAATTCGTAGGGATAGTCCAATGTGCCTGCCCTTTTAAGAGAATAGAACCACAAAGACACCAAGAATTTCAGCTTTGCCAGTTTCGCACCAACTCCGGTCAGCTTGCCAACTTAAGCCAGTTTGATGCAAAACCTCCCTAATAACATAGGTACTGACCTGGAGGAAGCCATCGGGTGCCTGGCTCAAAGCTTTTGTAGAATGACCAATGACCAGGTAGCAGGGGGATCCTGTACTCGCTGGGGTGGTCCTCTGAACTCCTGGAGAATACGGGTTTTTCCAGTGAAATGTACTTTAGGGCCGGCCCACAACTTTCACATTTTGTTAAGATTGCTCTTCGAAGTGCCCCTGGCTTTGGCTACTATCACCTAACATTTGGTTGCGTAATTGGGCTAAACGCTGGTCAACCGCTTGCTTTCTTTCTACAAAAGTCGCTTTGGGATGCTCGTCCCGCCACTTTTCCGTTTTCCTAAAGCTGCTTTGCGCTAATTCATCCCGCTATGAGTGTTTTTCGGTTAGGTTTGACATACTTTTTCTCCTTTTATTCTAGCCTAACCTTTTCTTCCTCTTTTGTATACCCCTTTGCAAAATTGTCTGCCGCACCCCCTTAATCCTACCAAATTGACTCTCTCCCCAACCTCTGTTAAATTTACCACAAACTTTTGTGAAAATATAAAAAGAAGCTAGGAATCAGGAGTCAGGAGTCAGAATAAAGAAAACAGGAACCTGAAACAGGAACAGTTAATTTATGGCAACTGCCCATTACGCGTTGCTTTTCAATATCCTGTTCATCCTGTTCATCCTTGTTAATTGTTTTTCCGACCACCGACAAAGGAGTTAACGACTATGAGTAAGGTTTACCCGGACGCCAAGGAAGCAATTGCGGATATTAAAGATGGGGCAACCATTATGGTTGGCGGATTTGGGCTTTGTGGCATCCCTGAAAATCTGATTCGGGCACTCCACGAGAGCAAGGTCAAAGATTTGACTATAATCAGCAATAACGCCGGGGTAGACGGTTTTGGTCTGGGGTTACTGCTGGAAACCCGCCAGATTAAAAAAGTCATTGCAAGTTATGTGGGTGAAAATAAAATATTTGAAAGCCAAATGCTTTCGGGCAAAATTGAGGTGGAGCTTACCCCCCAGGGCACGTTAGCCGAACGTTGCCGAGCAGGTGGGGCAGGCATCGGCGGCTTTTACACCCCCACCGGGGTTGGCACAATGGTAGCCGAGGGTAAAGAGACAAAGGTGATTAACGGGCGCACCTATGTCTTGGAAATGCCCCTGATTGCGGATTTTTCGCTAGTCAAAGCCTGGAAAGGCGATACTCATGGCAACCTGGTTTATCGCCTGACCGCCCGTAACTTTAACCCCCTGATGGCGTCAGCGGGAAAAGTTACCATCGCGGAAGTGGAAGAACTGGTCGAACCGGGCGAACTAGACCCTGACCATGTTCATACCCCCGAAATCTTCGTCAACCGCATTATCAAAGGACCATCCTACGAAAAACGGATCGAAAAGCGTACCACCCGCCCGGACTAGAATGGGGGATAGAGGTTGGAGGATGGGGAAATTCAAATCTAAAATCTAAAAACCAACAACTAATAATCAATAACTTTCGACCGACCACTTACAACCGACAACCGACGACCGAGGAGCATAAAAATGCCACTTACCAGAGAACAAATAGCATGGCGGGCCGGGCAAGAATTAAAAGACGGATATTATGTCAACCTGGGTATTGGCCTACCAACCCTGGTTTCAAACTATATCCCTGAAGGTATGCATGTAGCCCTGCACAGCGAAAACGGTTTATTGGGAATTGGCCCCTTCCCCCGTGATAGCGAGGTAGACCCTGACCTGATAAATGCCGGTAAACAAACCGTCACTGCCCAACTTGGAGCGTCTATTTTTGATAGCGCCGCCTCTTTTGGCATGATTCGAGGTGGTCATATTGACCTGGCGATCCTGGGAGCAATGCAAGTAGCCCAGAATGGCGACCTGGCTAACTGGACAATTCCGGGCCAGATGGTCAAAGGAATGGGCGGCGCGATGGATTTGGCGGTTGGGGCAAAGCGAATTATCGTCACAATGGAGCATACCAGCAAAAAAGGTGAGCCAAAGATTGTTGAAGCGTGTAACCTGCCCTTAACCGGTACAAAAGTTGTTAACCGAATTATTACCGAACTCGGCGTGATTGATGTAACCCCGGACGGACTGGAATTAGTGGAAATCGCCCCGGATGTAACCCCCGAACAGGTGATAGCCAGTACCGGAGCCCCACTTAGAATTTCCCCATTACTCAAAAACGTAGCTATTGCATAAATAGTGAAGTATTATTATACTTGAATAGTAACAAAGTCTTCAAAGCCGTTGCCGTACGGCTTTAATTTGCCTTATTCACAAAGGCTGGCCCTTAACCTTCAATTCTTCAACTGCCCAGAATAAGGCTCTCCCTCAAACTAGCCAAATAGCTCCACCTATCTATCAGAAATGGAGGACCCCCTATGCGTCGTTTGCGTTGGTGTAGTCTTTTGCTCTTTATGAGTTTGTTTTTGAGCCAAACGGTGGCACAAGCGGCAATCATCCCGATTGAGCCACGCCAACCAACCGCCATTACCGACAACAAAGATGATATTAAGAAAATCACAGCCCTACAACGTCCCACCAGGGCAGGCTTTCTATCCTCGGTCAGCCCGGACGACAAAACTGTCTTGACTGCCACTCGGCTGGCTACGGGTACAAAAGTGAGCTTTATGAATATTAGCGATGGGGCAACCCTCGACATCACCACTCGTTCGTTACCCTCCCAATATACTAATATTGTCTGGCGCGATGCCAATACCGCGATTTATTTCAATGGACGCACAATGACCACCCTGAACCGTAACACTGGAGCAGTTGGGCAAGTTCCGGCGAAAATCCCGGCAAAACTTTTTTACTTCCCCTTGAGTTTATCGCCCAACTCAACCAGTATGTTAGTGGAATATTTGAGTGGCGATTTACCAAATTCTCTGTTTGGCGATGGGGGAATGTTACCAAGTTCGCAGTTTAACCTCAAAGTCAAGACTGATTTTGATAGCCCTTCAACTGCACTGGAAAATGAAAGTCGCCCGGTGCGCTCCCTGAACTTTGCCAGCAATATCATAAACCTGGGGATACTAGACACCACCACCGGGCAATTGACCAGCTTGATAGCTTTACCCGAAGGCAGCAGTCTGGAAAGTCTGGCCTGGTCTACCGATGGTTCAAAGTTGGCTCTAACCCGCATCACGTTCGGTTTACAGGATAACCTGGGCTTTATTCTATCCAGCAAAGCTACTCAAGATGGCCTGGGCCAGTTGCCACCCGACAAAAACCCTTTCTTTAACGGCTACATTATTGACACCTTTGATTTCAAAACGGGTGATTTCAAACTGGGAGCAATAAAAGCTGCCGATGGTAATGGGGATATTTTCCAGAGTTTATCCTGGAGTACCGATGGTAAAACTTTGATGGTACAAATGGCTAGTCCCGGCCATCTTGCCAGCCGCCCCTACCCAACTTACATTTTTACCGAGCGTACTTACCTGCGTTTTTACAACGCCGACCTTCAGTTACTTAACACCTTTGAAAGTCCTGAAATCGAAACGCCCCTGACCACCAGCGCGGCCTTTATCGCCCCTGACGAAGTTTTAATTGCCGCCGCCAAAGGGACAAACCTGCGAATGTATTATTATAATCGGGTTACGGGTATCTTTAGCCAGATAACCAGCCTCCCCGGTACGGTGGAGTTTGCGGTAGCGACCAGCAACCAGACCCGGCAAGTAGTGTTTCGTTTCTCGTCTTTTACCCAGACCCCCGAACTCTATCGCCTGAATTGGGATGGTTCCGCCCTTTTCCAACTAACCTTTAATAACGGTGAGATTAATAAAATCAATCAGGTGCGGGCTGACGAGGTTTCTTTCACCCTGAGTAATGGACAGCAGCGCACTGGCTATATTATCCAGGCTGCCGATGCCCCATTCCCACCCAGCAAAGCTAAAATGGTGGTCTGGCAAGAGGGCGGCCCCGGCCCAGCAATGCTCAATTCCTATAATGCGATTGTAGAACGCCCTTTTAACCTGTTACCTAGCTTTGGGTTAGCCCTATTATTTGTACCGCTCTCCGGGCGCGAAGGTTATGGTCCCGCTTTCTATAATGCACTCTCGGAAACGGGTAATTTTGGCAAGATTGATATTGATGAAGGGGCAGAGATTGTCAAACAGTCTATCGCGCGGGGTTATACCTCGGCGGGAAGCGTAGGCGTAACCGGTTGCTCCTATGGCGGCTATTTTACCAGCCAGAGCATTACTCGCTACCCTAACCTGTATGCTGCCGCCAACACCCAATGTAGCCTGCTTGACCTTCTGGAGGAATGGCAATTCGGGATTACGCCCCGGATTTCCTATCACATGGGGATGCCTCCAACCCTTAACCCCCAGCCTTATCTGGAAGCCTCGCCCCTGTACAACGCTACCAAAGTTAAAACACCTTTGTTGATATTTCATGGTAGCTTCGACTTCTTGCCCCAACGTCTGGCTAATAATTTCCACGACCAGATACAAGCGGGGGGCGGGGCGGTTAACCTGATGAATTATCGCTTTGAGGGACATGGGTTGAGTAGTTTTAATAACCAATTGATTGCGGCTCAGGCTCAAATCGCCTGGTTCAATCAATATCTGGCAACACCTCAGACTTGATTGGAGGGATGTAGGAGCAGAATTTAATAGCGGTAGTTCGGCGTATTTACCCTCTTCAGTGGAAATAAATCAAGGGCAGACACAGTGGTCTGCCCCTACAAATGATCTAAGGAATTACAGATTGATTTTATTCATCCTTCATTCCTCAGCCTTCCTACTTCCCGTTAGGCTACTTCCTCGCCTAGATAGGTGCGGCGGACAGCCTCGTTATTTAATAATTTCTGACCAGTATCTTCCAAAACGATATTCCCGTTCTGCAAAACATAGCCTCGATTAGCAATACTAAGGGCAACGAGAGCGTTTTGCTCAACTAACAAAATAGTCGTACCAGTTTTGTTAATATCCTGGATAATCTGGAAGATTTGCTCCACCAGCACTGGTGAAAGACCCATACTAGGTTCATCCAGTAACAAAACCGCCGGACTAGCCATCATGGCGCGACCCATTGCCAACATTTGCTGTTCACCACCGCTCATAGTGCCAGCTTTCTGCCTGATTCGTTCCTTCAAGCGAGGGAAAAGACCAAAAACATTCTCCATATCCTTCTGAATACCGGGCTTATCCTTGCGAAGGAAAGCACCCATCTCAAGGTTTTCCAGCACCGTCATTCGCGGGAAAATCTTGCGGCCTTCGGGCGATTGGGAAATGCCTAGTTCCACAATTTTCTGGGGAGAAGTAGTTTCTATAGGTGAACCTTTGTAGAAAATCTTGCCAGCACGAGGCTTAACCAGACCAGAGATTGTCTTGAGGGTTGTGGTTTTACCCGCTCCGTTGGCCCCAATCAAGGTAACAATTTGACCGGTATAAACCTTTAACGAGATTTCACGGAGTGCTTGAATATTCCCATAAAAGCTGGAGACCTTTTGAAGCTCCAAAAGGGGTTTTGCATCTTCGGTGGTTGAATTTGTCATCTAACTATTAACTACCCTTCTCGTCATTCTTAGCCTGAGCGTAAGCCTTGCCCAGATAAGCTTCAATTACCTCGCCATTACTCTTGATTTCGTCCGGCAAACCCTCGGCAATCTTTTTCCCGAAACTCAGCACAGTTACCCGGTCACTGATTTCCATGACCACCTTCATATCATGCTCAATCAGCAACACCGCAATATCACGGTCTCGGCGCAATTGGTCGATAAAACGGGTCAGGCGGGCAGTCTCGTTGGGGTTCATCCCAGCGGTTGGCTCATCCAACAGCAATAATTTTGGATCTGTTCCCAGGGCGCGACCAATTTCCAGGCGGCGTTGGTCACCATAAGAAAGGTTCTTGGCGAACTCGTCCTGTTTGCCCCCCAGCCCAACATATTCGAGCAGCGAGAGAGCCTTGTTATAAGCTCGTTTTTCCTCTTCCTTCACGCTTTTAGGGCGGAAAACTGCCCCAAACAGACCAGCTTTCAGGCGTAGATGTTCACCAACCAGCACATTTTCCAGCGCGGTCATGTTTGAAAACAGCCGAATATTCTGGAAGGTGCGGGCAATCCCTCTCATGGTAACCTCATGCGGTTTAAGATTTTCCAGAGGTCGACCATCAAACATGATTTTACCAGTGGTAGGTTCATAAATACCCGTCACCAGATTAAAAAAGGTGGTCTTACCAGCCCCGTTAGGCCCAATCAGGCTAACTATACTACGGTTGGGAATGTTAAAATCCACCCTCTGTACGGCGGTAATACCCCCAAAATTCTTGGATATATCTTTAGCTTCCAGAATATTATTGCTCATTTTGACCTTTAGCTCTTTTCATCATCAGACATTGTAGACTCTCTTACCGAAGGATTGAAGGTAAGAGAATGGTCAGTGGCGGCCATATCCAGAGGGTTTTCCGAAGCCGAGATAAAGGGTTGCAAATCTTTCTCGTCGCCTGCGTGTAACTCCATTTTGCGGCGACCACTAGGAAACAACCCTTCAGGCCGGGTAATCATCATTATCACCAGAATCGCGCCAAAGATTAACAAACGGGAATTGCTTGCCACGTTGGTCAAAATATCTTTCATGATATTTATATCCGTAACTCGTACCCCATCTACCACTTTCGACTCTAGCTGGATAGTATCGGCAAATTTTCGGACTTGTTCGGTAAAGAAAGGGATAATATAAACATCAGTCATACGTAGAGCTACTGCCCCGAATATTACCCCCCAGAAGTTACCAATACCACCGAGAATAATCATCGCCAGCACCAGAATTGACACATCAAACTTGAACTGGGATGGGTTGGCCGAACCCAGGCTGTTTGCATAAATTGCCCCGCCAAAGCCAGCGAACGAGGCTCCCAGTCCGAAGGCTAAAAGTTTAGTACGAACCAGATTAATCCCCATAGCGGAGGCAGCGATTTCATCCTCGCGCATCGCCATCCAGGCCCGACCAATCCGCGAATCCACCAACCGACGCACCATAAAGATCGAGAAAAAAACCACCGCTAGAGCAACCAGATACCAGGCTTCCAGAGTAGAGGAGGAAAACTGGAAATCAACGAAAGCGACTTTGGGTTGGGTTAATCCCGCCAGACCAGTATCGCCACCTGTAATTTTGGTCAGGTTGTTGAAAGTAATCGGTACAATTTCGCCGAAACCCAACGTTACGATTGCCAGATAATCGCCCTTCAATCCGAGGGTTGGTGCTCCTAACATTACGCCGAACAAAGCCGCCATTAGAAAACTGATGGGTAAGGCTATCCAGAAATTGGTGTGAAGGGGGGTATTATAAAGCGGGCTTTGTTGGGCAGTGAGGAAAGCCATGGTATAACCGCCAATCGCGAAGAAGGCGGCATAGCCCAAGTCCAGCAAACCCGCATAACCTACTACGATATTCAACCCCAGAGCCAGCAGGATAAATATCAATGTACTATTTATCGCTGAGGCTGTATCGCCAAATACTGTAGGCCCAAAATTTTCCAGAAGTGGTTTTCCGAAAAACGGCAGAGCAATAAAGAAAGCCGCCAGAGCAATAAACATTACAGTTTTGTTTTGCTGCTGGTTAACCCGGTTGAAGGGTCGCGACGGTTGGGGCGCACCTGTCGCAGGGGAAGGTGGTGTTTTGAGTTCTGCCATTATTTATACTTTCTCCTGCACATTGTCGCCCAAAAGACCCGTCGGGCGGAAAATCATCACCAGTACCAATACCCCAAAGACCGCCACAGGAGCCCAAATTGATAAGGCCAGATAGTTGGAAGTCAGGCTAAAGATGCTGGATTGGCAAAGGGAATATATTAAGCCAATGAACATACCGCCCAACACTGCGCCATTAACGTTACCGATACCGCCCAATACTGCTGCCGTAAAGGCAAACAAGCCGTTGGTGAAACCCAGGTCATAACGTACTGTACTTTGTACCTGATAGATACCATAAATCACTCCGGCTGCACCAGCCAGCGCACCACCCAGAACAAAGGCAAAACTGATAGTACCTTCGATACTAATGCCCATCAAAGCCGCTGCCTCGCGGTTTTGGGCCACTGCCCGCATAGCCTTACCGATTTTGGTGCTATTAATCAGGTACCGCAACCCTAATAGCAAGCCCCCTGCCCCTAGGATGACCAGTATGGCGGTTAAAGGGAAGGTTATAAGGGATTCACTATTGCCAATTACATCACTAACCAGGTCAAGGTTGGAAACGCGGGTACTATTGGGGAAAAGTACCGGATAACCCTTGGCAGTGGAGCTATTCAGGTAAAGGGCGATGTTTTGGAGAATAAACGAAACCCCAATCGCCGTAATAAGGGGAGCGAGGCGGGGGGCATTTCGTAAGGGCTTGTAGAAAAGGCGGTTAATTGTGTAGTTGAGCAAACCACAGAAAGTCATTGCCACTAATATAGCGACAATAATCACCCCGACAACTAGAAAGATAGAAGTATCTGCTTTAATTGCTCGGCTCGGTTGGGCGTTTAGCATGGTGGTAATAACAGCAAAACCAACCAGCGAGCCCATCATAAAAACATCGCCGTGAGCAAAGTTAATCAACTCGACAATACCATAAACCAGGGTGTAACCCAAAGCCACCAGCGTGAAAAGGGCACCACTCAACAAACCATTAATAATTACGCTAATCACACTGTCATATCGGGGGGCAGTTTTGAAGAGGGAAAGCGAAACTAACGGCAAGGCCAACGAAATAAATATCAATCCAAGGAAAACCAGCCAGCCCCTTACGCGAGTAAGCTTTTCTCGGCGGTTAACCAGGGCTATCACATCAAGACCCATGATGTCAGGTACAAAATAGGCCGCCAGTAGCAGAGCCGGGCTGACAATTATCAAGCCAATAACCAGAAACACGTTAACCAATACGCCCGGCAGATTTTCCGGCCAGGGAGTGTTAAGTTTCTGGATAGCGGTGAAAATAAAATATAAGACGACCAGGCCGGGCATAATATAGTAGCTTAAAATTTTAAGCCAACCTAATTTATAACCCTTTTGGACAAGGAGGGTAGCCCCATAAGCACCGGCTCCCAACCATAGCACTAACAAAACTAGCTGAACTGGTAAGCTATCCATTCATTTCCGCTATTTCTCTTTTTATGGTACACCGGTTAAGGTGAGGGGTTTGGAGACACTACACAAGTGAACAATGGAATGAGCAATTTTTTAGCAACAGGGACGGAAGGTTAGTTCCGCCCCTTAAAAATCTAAATCTATAGAATGTTTTTCAACAACCTAACCAGATTTCCGAATTAGCCACCTGGCGTAAATTTAGGTTTCACTACAGTTAGTTGAGTCCACTTGCCATCCTTCACCTGGCTAACGGTGAAGTCAGTTAAAGTAGTGTCGCCGTTCTTGTCGAAGCTCCACTTGCCCAACACACCATCGAAGTCCTTGATACCAGCCACCGCCGCTAGAATAGCCTTGCGGTCTTTGACACCAGCGGCCTTGATAGCAGTCAAAGCGGCACTCATGGCTTCGTAACCATAAATGGTGTAGGTCTGAGGATTGCCGTATTTTGCTTTGTAGCGTTTCAGGAAGTCCTGACCTTTAGGAGGTAGTTTGTCGTCGGTGGTTCCACCAGCGGTGGCGTAAACACCTTCGGCAGCCGCGCCACCATCTTTAATGAAAGCGTCTTCGTTGATACCATCGGGTCCAACGAACGGAACTTTGATACCAGCACTACGAATGTCAGCTACCAGCTTTCCAGCCTGTTGCTGGGTAATGCCACCGAAGAAAACTACGTCAGGAGCTGCCGATTTAATGGTAGCAGCCAGGGACTTGTAGTCCGACTCTTTACCATTAATCGAAGCCCGGCCAGAGCAGTCAAAACCGGCACCAGCGCAGTTAGCGGCTACCGCATCAGCAACGCCCTTGCCATACGCCTGGGAGTCGTCAATCACGAAAACCTTCTTGATAGTTCCCAGGGTCTTGATAAACTCTGCGATAGCAGGGCCCTGAACATCATCGGCGGTAACAACCCGGAAGTAGTTGCGAACTTTGGAGGGATAGTAGGTATCTGGCTCGCCATCAGCAGTTACGCCCTTGGCAGCGCGGGTCAAACCAGGATAGGTATTGGCCGGGCTGATCATAGCCAGGTTAACCTGATTCAAAATCGGAATAGAAACCTTGGCTGCACCGCTATTGAAAGTGCCAATGTAAAGCATTGCATCCGGGTCATTGGCAGCCTTGTTAGCATTGGCTTTTTCCTGGTCAGCATCCCACTGGCCTTTAGCCGCAGTAGCATCATCCAGGGGTACGAAGTCAATGGTGAAGTTGCCAATCTTGCCAGTACCACCAGTGAAGTCATCAAGAGCCAACTTGGCAGCGTTAAGAACGGTGTCAACTTGTTCTTTGCTGCTACCAGTCATAGGCAGACTGGAGTAGATGCGAATAGTTCCACCAGCAGCAGCAGTAGCAGCAGCTGTAGTAGCAGCTGAAGCGGTAGTAGTAGCCGCAGCGGTGGTAGCAGCTGCCGCCGTAGTAGGTTTAGGAGCGGCAGTGGTAGCTGCCGCGGCGGTAGTAGTAGCGGCGGGCGGGGTAGTAGCGGTTGGGTCACCGCAAGCTGCCAGCATAACCGATACAATCGCCATAGTTACCAACAGACCTAGAAACTTAAATCGTTTCCATGAGTTGTTCATTGCTTGGTTTTCTCCTCCTGAATTGTCTATGCAACTCAGCTTTGATAATTTGAGCGTAGTGGCACTTCTGAAAATGCCCAACACAACCGTATTTTTCTAAAAGATGAGATAAATGCTATTTCTTGACAGCACTACTTTGTGCACTGTCTAGCGAGGAGATCAATTTGCCTAAGAAACCTTTATTGCTTTGGGGTGGATTATAAAGAAGAATAGGCTAAATTGTCAAGTAACAATACGCCAAATTGCCGATTTGTGCAATTTGACACTTTTGACCAAAGCTTTGGGGGGCCTGATTCTGGTTTCTTGTACAAAATTTTACAAAATTTTAGTAAATTGGGCAGTTAATCAGTTTGACGTGCGGGTAGCTCGTCTGTAAAATGTCAGAGGTTAAGTAGCATAAATCTAATTCCCAAAAACCTTCTCAATAGAATAAAGCCTGAGAAGGGAAATAAATACGGGTTAATTTGAAAAATAGTTTGCCTGAACCAGGAAAATAGCCAAAACCAATGATTGAAGCTGAAAAACTAACAAAATACTATGGACGGCGGGGCGCAGTCCGAGGCGTATCTTTTAACATCGGTAAAGGGGAAATCGTAGGTTTACTAGGCCCCAACGGCGCGGGCAAGACCACCACCATGCGAATGTTAACTGGCTATCTGCCGGCCACCTCTGGTCGAGCAACCGTAGCTGGTTTTAATGTAGCCGAATCCCCGATGGAAGTACGAAGGCGGTTGGGCTACCTACCTGAAACCGTGCCACTTTATACCGATATGACGGTTACGGCTTATCTGGACTTTACTGCCAAAATCCGAGGAGTACCCGGCAACGAACGCCGCAACCGGATTAACGAAGTAATGGAAATGTGCCGGGTAGCCGATGTCCGTAACAAAGTTATTGGCAAGCTTTCACGCGGTTATAAACAGCGCGTAGGCCTGGCCCAGGCTATCATCCACAACCCGGATGTAATTATTCTGGATGAGCCTACAGTCGGCCTCGATCCTCGCCAGATTATCGAAATCCGCCACGTAATTCGCGATCTGGCGGGCGACCACTCGATGATACTTAGCACCCACATCCTGCCGGAAGTGAGTACCCTGTGTGACCGAGTGATTATCATCAATCAAGGTCGCGTATTAGTGGATGACTCGCTGGCAAACCTGGAACGACAGGGTGCTGAGAACGAACGCCTGCAACTTGAGGTAAGGGGTGAAGCCAACCAAATATTGGAACTGCTTCAGGCTGTTCCGGGAGTAGTAGATGTAACCCACCTCAACGCTGAGGCCGAGCCTAGCGAATTTAATCGCTTCGTGGTAGCGGGCGAAGCGGGTAGCGACCATCGTGAGGTTCTGGCAAATACCCTGATTGGCAAGGGTTTTGGCTTGTTAGAACTCAAAACTGCCATCCCGACCCTGGAAGAAATTTTCGTTAAAGTCATCACTAACGACCCGATTGTAAGCGATGACGAAGATGAATTGGCTCTTGCTGACGAAGAATTGGACGATGAGGATGATTCGGAAGAGGACGCAGCCCGTCCCGTTCGCGCCAAGCACCAGGACGATGACCTGGATGATATGGATGATATTAACGATGTAGAAGACGAGGGTGCGGTGGAAGCCGAGGTTAAACCCTTAAAAGCGACTCCGGCTTTCTTACAATCAATTGACAATGACCTGGACGAACCCAGTCCCGATAATCACAAAAAAAAGAAAAAATAATCCAGAACCTTATTAGCAAAGTGAAAAGATGAAAAACACGTATTACGTGACTCAACGAGAAGTGTACGCTTATTTTGCCTCGCCAATCGCTTATGTGATTATGGCGGTCTTTCTGGTATTTAGCGGCATTTTCTTCTTCAGTTATGCTTCCAGCCCAGGCAACGACGCAAACAATGTGATGCGTTCATGGTTTAGCGTTCTGGGCTTTTTTATGCTCTTTTTTGGCTCAATCCTGACTACCCGATTGATTGCCGAGGAACAAAAAAGTGGCACTCTTGAGCTACTTTTTACCTCTCCGGTGCGAAACTGGGAAGTAGTGCTGGGCAAGTGGTTGGCCTCAATGGTCTTATTCACCATTTTGCTGCTACTGACCCTTTACTATGTAATTTTACTGCTGATTTTGGGCGGCAAAATTGACTTTGGGCAGTTAGCCGCCGGGTATGTGGGTTTGTTACTCGAAGGTGGGGTCTTTTTTGCCATCGGGCTATTTGCCAGTGCCTTGACCTTTAATCAGGTTATCGCGGCAGTAGTCGCCCTGGTTATCTGCCTGATTTTCTACATTCTAGGCCCGCTGGTAGTGCAACCCGGCACTACCGACTGGTTAGCCAGCACCTTGAACTTTATTACCCTGCAAAGCCACATGCAAACCTTCTCTCAGGGGGTGTTGGATTTACGCGATATTATCTATTTTGGTTCATTAATTACCCTGTTTCTTTACGGTACGGGGCAATCCATTACCACCCGGAGGGCCGCTTAAATGAACCGAACTGTTTTAAAAACTGTTGGGACATGGGCGGGCTACCTGATTGTACCGCTTTTTATCGCCAGTGCCATCAGCCTTGTGACCTTTCGCCAATTTAGCCCGTTAGTAATTGGTGCCCTGATTGCGATGGCAGTTTGTATTCTGCTCTTTACCCTGGCCAATCCCCAGGCGGTTGGTCAGTTTTTCGGTGGGCGGGCGATACGGAACGCCGTTACCACCTCGATTATTGTGCTATCGGTGATTGGGATTATCGTGCTGGTCAATGTGCTGGCAACCCGCGTTACGGTACGCCTTGATACTACCAAAAACCAGATTAATACCCTTAATGATTCAAGTGTCAAAATTGTCCAAAAACTTCAGGACCAGGTTAAGGTAACAATTTTCTTCACCCAGCAAAGTAGTGCCGGGCAGCGCGACCAGGCGGTGGATTTACTCAACCGTTACAAAGCCTACTCCGATAAAATTGTGGTGGAAACTCTCGATATTCAATCACTGGCAGGGGTTGCTAAAGCCCGTGAACTGGAAATTAAAACCGAGCCTTTAGCCGTTTTCCAACAAGGGAACAAGCGCGAGGATGCAACGTCCCTGGACGAGCAGAACTTTACCCGTACCTTCCAGAAGTTGCAGCAACAAGTGCAGAGGCGGGTCTTCTTTGTCACCGGGCATGGCGAACGTGGCACACAGGGTATGTCCCAGGCTGCCAAAGCCCTGACCGATAACAACTACAAAGTTGACAGCCTGAACCTGACTACTAACACCGGGGGCGATGGTAAAGCTGTCCAGTTAAACCCTGCTACCGATATTCTGATTTTTTCCGGCCCCACCGCCCCAATGAGTGCTCCCGAAGTTCAGGGCGTAACAACATTCTTGCGGCAGGGTGGACGGGGAATGTTTATGTATGACCCGGCGAATGTGGTTAGCACCAAAACCAAAGATAATTTGAACGATGTCCTCAAGGATTGGGACGGGCTAGGCTTTCAAACAGGTTGGGTTCTGGAAACTGACCCCCAGTTGAGCAGCCCCAATAGCCCGATAATACTGTTGCCCGACCCTTCTAAGAGTACCTCGGATATTGTGCGCGGTATCAATTACCAGATTACCTATCCGCTAACTGCCGGGATAAACCAGGGTACTAACACTACAGGGGTAACCCATCTATTCAGTAGTAGCAGCAATTCATGGCTTAAAACCGACCCGCAGGACATTTCACAACAAAAATTCGGTTTTGTGCAAGGTAAAGACAAGCAAGGCCCAGTGGTTATCGCTGCTTCCTTTGAGGCTGCTGCTAAGGATGTTGCTCCCGGCACAACTGCCCCGGCCAGTGGTAGTAAAACCCGGATGGTGCTGTTTGGTGGGGTTGAATTTGCTGCTGATAATCAATCACTTGGCTTTTCCCTGCAATTCGGCAACTACAACCTGTTTGTTAATTCGATTAACTGGTTGGCAGAGGCTAGTGACGCCGTTGTAATCCAACCCAAACAGCCTGATAATGTGCCACTTCAAGTTAACGAGGCCCAGCAAACCTTTGTTTATTATTCAACCGTTTTTGGTTTGCCCATCCTGGTTTTTGTGCTGGGTTTTGCCATCTGGTGGAGGAGACGCTAAAGTTGAGACGCTATCGCACCGCAATCGTCGTGGTGGTACTTTTCGCCGCGCTCTTAGTCATTGTTTTAGTTACTCAGCCAAGTAACACTCAGGCTCCCGCAATAGCAACTACCCCAACGGTCTCGGCTGACCAACTAAAACTTCAAATTATAAAGTTCCCGACTGGCACGAGTCCCTCGCGCCTGGAACTAACCCAGGCCGACCCGGCTAAAACCGCCGTTTACAAACTGGACGGTAACTGGAAACTGGAAGGGCAGGAAAGCTTGCCCCTTGACCTGAGTCTGGTACCAAGTACCGTTGGACAACTTGCCGATTTTTCGGGTGGGCAGTTAGTGGAAGAAAAAGCCACCAATCTCGCTGGATATGGGCTGGATAAACCGGGGCTAACCATTACGGTAAGTGGCGGTAATTTCAGCAAAACTTTATTGGTCGGTATTACCAATACTGTGACGAGCAATTATTATGTAAAGTTGTCGGACTCTGATAAGGTCTGGGCAGCCAGCCCTACCTTGATAGCCCAGTTAAAAGGCTGGATTACCGCTCCGCCAGTTGCCCCACCAACTCCGACACCTTTGCCAACCCTGCCGCCTTCGCCGACCCCGGCCCCAACTACTGCAGGGGCGGCTACAACTGCTCCAACCAATCCAGGTTCAGCCACCTTGCCACTTCCCACTACTACGGCGGGGGTAACAACTACCGTATCCCCAACCTCTACTCCATAGTTTGTAGGCAGGACGGTTTATAGTAAACTGTCCTGCCTTTTCAACCAGTAACGAAATATAATTTGACGGGAATTGTTCTACACGATAGGATTACTCCATGGGTAATTCGCCCGTAACACTATCAACCCAATGCTTTTGATCATCAGAAAGGTGAAATGCTGGGGCTGATGTAGAGCAAATTAATGGATTTGCAGTTGGGTTTGCTTTTTTACGGTTTTATCAGGCTCACCACGAAATTAGTTTGCCCCTGGGCGAACAGCAAGGCGATGTTGGCGGCACTCAAACTTTTGCTAATGCTGACCTCTATTGGACAGGCGAAAAAGTAGAAGTGCGCTGGACTAATAATTACGAACCGCTGCCAGCCTGGTTGGAAGGCGAACGCACCAAACAATTTGAGGTATAAATTTTAGTTTGGACCAACCCTAAATTTACTAAGGGTTGGCTTTTTTATGCCATCTTTTACTCAAATTTGGTTGGAAGGGTTAAGGCTAACCACTGAAGTAAGTACCCCGCAGATTTAAAGTGCATAGATGGCTTTTGTGGTAAATTAAAAAGAGCAATTCAACAGCCCCAATTTAAAAGTGCATATTTAGAAGGAGATTTCGATGAAAGCGATTCGGGTAAACGAGTACGGCGGGCCGGAAGTTTTGAAATATGAGGAAACTAATGTGCCACAGCCGGGGCCGGGGGAGGTCTTAATTAATCTTAAAGCCGCCGGGGTGAATTTTATTGATATTTACCATCGGTCTGGGCTGTATAAAGGGGCTTTGCCATTTACCCCCGGTATGGAAGGAGCGGGCGTAATTGAGGCGGTTGGGGCGGGCGTTACTGAATTCAAAGCGGGCGACAAAGTAGCTTATGCCCAGAAACAGGGGAGCTATGCCGAATATTCGGTAGTGCCAGTAGCCCAACTTGTACCAGTTCCCGAAGGGCTGGATTTTCCTCAGGCCGCCGCCGCGCTCTTGCAAGGTTTTACCGCCCACTATCTGTGCTATTCCACTTATCCACTCAAAGCCGGAGACACAGCCCTTATACACGCCGGAGCGGGTGGAGTCGGCTTGTTACTAACCCAAATGTGCCGAAAAATTGGCGCAACGGTCATAACTACTGTTTCTACCGAGGAAAAAGCCGCTTTATCAAGGGAAGCCGGAGCGAATGAGGTTATTCTTTATAGCGAAGAAGATTTTGAGACCAAGGTTAAAGAGCTTACCGGGGGTAAAGGGGTAGAGGTGGTTTATGACGGGGTTGGCAAAACTACTTTTGACAAAAGCATTAATTGTCTTAAACCGCGGGGTTATATGGCTTTGTTCGGAGCGGCCAGCGGGCCAGTTCCGCCCGTAGACCCGCTTATGCTGATGAACAAAGGCTCTATTTTCCTGACGCGCCCGACGATGGGCCACTATTTGCAGACCCGGCAGGAATTATTGTGGCGGGCGGGCGATGTATTAGGTTGGATTGCATCAGGCGAGGTCAAACTTCGGCTAGAACATACTTACCTTTTAGCTGAGGCGAATCAGGCGCACGCTGACCTGGCGGGTCGTGCTACTACCGGAAAAGTGGTGCTAATACCCTAACTATTCTCATAGTAAGTCCTCATTAGTACTTTAAATGTAGGGGTAGGTCTGTGACCCATCCGGTGGGTTTTAAGCCCACCCCTATCTAAAAAACTAATTTCCTTTTAACTCTATTAACCCCCTATCCCATTTTGAGTTAAATGCAACCCCCAACTTCCGGGCGAAATCTAGCACCCCTCGATTTTCAGTTTGAACAACGGCTTGCCAGGAAGTTATACCATAATTTTTACCGAATTCTCTTAGTTCGGAGACAAGAGCCCTGCCCACCCCCTGCTGCTGAAAGTCATCACGCACCACCAACCCCACTTCTACCGGAATTCCTTCCCCTAGCCGATTTACCTCCCCAATACCTATTGCTTGTTCCTCTCCATCAATTTCTACCGTCGCTATCATTGCTATCACCAGTTGGGGGTTAGTTATCCAGAGTTTCAAGGTTTTTTCCAGGGCGTCCGCCAGAGTTTGCAGTGGGTAAGGTGACATAAAGCGGAGAAAAAGGGTTTCTCTGGATAAATGGCTTAATAAGTCGGCCACTAACCCCAGGTCGCTTTTCTTGAGCGGTTTAACCTGAAAATTATCCCCTTGTTTGGTAAAGTGCAGTTTTGAATTTTCGCTTACTTCGTAAGAATATTGGTTGGTCAACATAGTAACCTCAACTTTACGTATTAATTTTTTTTAATTTAAGACCAAACGGTCTGTTTTAAATCAAAAGAAAAAGCCATTCTGCAACATGAACAAAATCTAGGCTCGAATGGCAGTTTCAATAAACATAGTAATATGATTAACGGCCCGGCGCATATGCACTTTGTCGCGATAAAGCTTACTGAGCATCACCGCTCCTTCCAGGGTGCTAATAATAACTGAGGCGGTAGCATCAGGGTCAACCTCGGCTCGAATTTCACCCTTCTGAATACCATCTGTTATGGTGCGGGTAATTAACCGATACCAACGATCCATCGCTTTTTTGGCCTTATCGCGCAAAGCCGGATGTATGTCGTCACTCTCGATAGCGGTATTCAGCACGGGACAGCCACCAGGAAGGGCTGGCTCGTCAATCAAGCTCCGAAAAACACCCACAATTGCCACCAATCTTTCTACTGATTGGGTTTTCCCTTCGAGAGCAATACGATAACGTTCAGTTATTAGCCCTACCGCATAATCAAAAGCCGCAAGGGCTAACTCTTCCTTACTGGCAAAATGGTTATAAATACCACCCTTTTCTAGCCCGGTTGTCCGCATAATGTCCGAAAGGGATGAGCCAAAATAACCCTGCAAGCTAAAAAGCTGGGACGCTTTATCTAAAATCATTTCTCTGGTTTGGTCGCCTTTTGCCATTTTTTATCCTCTTTACTAATTTCCAGACCGTTCGGTCTTTTTTAGAATAGCAATATTGATTAAGGTTGTCAATAGGTCATAGGTCTATTTATACCCGGTATTTACCAGTTTATACATCCAATTTAACTCTGATTGAGTATTTTTTATTTGGTGTGCCACTCTGATATTGGGAACATTTTATAGAATGCAGAAAGTGTGGCTGGTATGTTTTTCCTGATTAACAGTAACCCACAAATTCCGATTCAAAACCAAACTGAAATTACTTATCAACCAAAAGTGGGATCCAAACAATGGGGGATAGCTTTCTTAAAAGTAATTGCTGTAGGCTGGCGGGGGGCAACACTTGGAGCAATTAGTGCTACCTTAACTTACTTCACTGTCATTTTTCTTTCGCAACATCTTGGTTGGGGTTTTATCCCTTTAGATGTATTATTGGCCTTTTTGATACCTGCCATATTGCTGGGTCTCTGTGGTGCTCTGGTTGATCTGGCTTTTCTGATTCTGCGCCTCGTTACCCGGCTTTTAGGGTGGGTGCTAGCTAAAATTGGCCTGCCGCAACGCTGGGCAACCTTGCCTAATAGATGGCTAAAAGCAATACCAGATTGGTTTCTCAGAGTTAATGGCGGGATTTTCCTGATATTTGCTATTTACTATTTCCCTTTAGGGCGCACCGGGGCTGAATTCACCCTGCTCTGGATTTTTACTCTTTTAGAAACTTTAACTGGGGGTATTATTGGCTTGATAATTAGCCACAAGTTCCAACTCAGGAAGCCCCTTATCATTGGTTTGTTAGCTCTACCGATTGCGTTGAATCTGGCATCGGGGGTTTGGTTATTTACTCCAGGTACTGATGACTATCTGGTAGCGGAGAATAGGCCAACCCAACCTGTTCCCCAGTTGAATATCACTAATCCCGGTGATTTGGGAACTTATCAGGTTAAGACCCTATTTTATGGTAGTGGCAGCGACCAGCATCGCTCCGAATATGGGACAGAGGTGAATCTCAAGACCGAAGCTGTAGACGCCTCGAAGATTTTGCCGGAATGGAGTGGCTTTGGCGGTGATATTCTTACCTGGCTATGGGGCTTTAACCCTGGCACTTTGCCGCTAAACGGGCGAGTATGGTATCCGGCAGGCAATGGGCCGTTCCCCCTGGTCTTGTTGGTACATGGCAACCACGCCATGCAGGATTTTTCCGACCCAGGTTATAGTTACCTCGGTGAGTTTCTGGCAAGCCGAGGATTTATAGCGGTTTCAGTGGATGAAAATTTCTTAAATGGGTGGGCCTTTGGTGATTTTAACAATAAGGAAAACCCGGTTAGAGCCTGGTTATTGCTTCAGCATCTTAAAATTTGGCAAGGCTGGAATGAAAATTCTGGAACCCCCTTTTCTCAGAAAGTTGATTTCAAGAATATCGCCCTTGTTGGACATTCGCGTGGTGGTGAAACAGTAGCCCTGGCGGCGGGGTTCGCCAGTTGGCGCAGGAGTTTGAGTTTAAAGTCTGCCGAGACTGAGGGTTTACAGTTCCCGATTAAAGCGGTAGTGGCAATTGCGCCGGCTGATACCTTCCGTTCCTATAACTCTGCCTTAAAACTAAAGGATGTCAATTACCTGGTATTACAGGGGGCACACGATTCAGATGTAATGACCTTTACCGGCAGTCGCCAATATCAGGATACCTATTTCAGTAGTGAGCAATATAACTTCAAATCGTCAGTCTACATTTACCGGGCTAACCATAATCAGTTCAATACTGTTTGGGGCAGTTCTGAATTCCCGCCTCCGGTTGGTTGGGCTTTGAACCAAAAACCACTGCTTAGTACTGAGGAACAACGCCAGGTTGCCAAAACCTATATTGGAGCTTTCCTGGAAGCTTCCCTCCACGCCAAGCAAGATTATCTACCCTTCCTGCGTAACCACTACGCCGCCCAGAGTTGGCTGCCCAAAGATATTTATATCACTCAATTTGCCGATTCTAATTTTAAATTGGTGAACGATTTTGAAAGTAGTGACCGCACCACAACCAGTATATTAGGCGGCACTATTCAAGCTGAAAATATGAAGAGCTGGGAACAACAAAGCATGGTTTACCGCGATAACAAACAAACCTCCCAGCGAAATCGGGCGGTCTTTCTAGCCTGGGAACAAGCTACTAATGGTAGCGAGCAAAACGCGCTTTACACTATCACTCTACCAAACAATTTTAAACCTGAGTTAGACCTCCAGACTCACAGCCGCCTCGCTTTTTCGCTAGGAACGCTGCAAGAGAATGCAAAATCTATAGCTCTGACAGTTGAATTGATAGATAAAAATGGTCAGATAGTGCATCTTCCCCTGAACCATGTTGCACCTATCCAAAACGGCCTCAAAACTCAGCTCAGAAAGGCCGATTGGCTGGAAGATGCAGCTATTTCTGGGCAAGGCGAACAGGTTTTGCAGACCTACGAACTGCCCTTGTCTGAATTCATTCGAACTAATCCGCAATTCAACCCGGCTAATTTGTCCCAGATTCGTTTTAGCTTTAACCGGAGCGGTAAAGGTGAGGTGTTTTTAGACAACCTGGGCTTTTTTGCTCAATAATGCTGAAGTGGTGTGCTGTTCGTTATAAACTTTTCTAATTCGGGAAGGTTTTAGTAACTCAAAGATTGCACACCCTTTTATTTACCCGACTTTTACTGAACTTCACGCTAATTTTTACTACCACCTAATACTATTTAGGTGGTGCTACTTGAGCTAGGTACATGTTCAAAGCATTTAACGTGGAAACTTGACCAATAATCCCGGCCTCAAATGAACAGCCCGATTACTAACTAAAAAGGAGCTAAATGTATTATGAAATCACTGGTTTTGTATGATTCCAATTATGGCAATACCAAAATAATTGCGGAGACAATCGCAGGGGTACTTGGAGCTGAATTAGCCCTGGTTACCGACTTTAACCTTGACGGATTGACCGGGGTGGAGCTATTGGTAGTGGGCAGCCCTATCCACGCCTGGCATGCCTCTTCAGCTACCGCGAATTTTCTTAATAACCTTGAAAAAAATACCCTTAAAGGTAAATTTGTTGCCGCTTTTGATACAGGCTATGACAGTAAACTATCGGGGAATGCTGCCACTAAAATTCAGAAAGGCCTGACCAGAGCGGGCGGGAAATCGCTCATTGCCACCCATAAATTTATAGTAACAGGTTCAGAAGGGCCACTTGGCCCCGATGAAGTAACCCGCGCCAGCGAATGGGCAAATGATCTCAAAATTAATTTTGAAGAGGCTAACAAATTAACTGCTGGCAGCGTTTTCTAGGGAGACTTTATTCGCTGGGGGCGCACCAGCGGCAATGAAAAAGATAGAACCACCATACCTCCAGGAGACACAGGCGAACACCAAGTAATTTTATCTTGGTGACTTGGGGGCTTGGTGGTTTGTTACCTTATTTTCAGATAGTTTTAGATGGATGAATCTTTTTGGGGTGTTTGTCATAAGCAGGGAGGGTTATATGTTAGAAGTAGCGGAAAAAAGACAACATGAGCTTAAAATACCTTTTACGGTTAAAATAGCCACCTGGAGCGCGCAGCATCGGTGGCTTATCTTTAGCCTCTGGTTTGTCTTTACCATTGGCCTTTTTGGTTTTAGCCAACTGCTCGGCGGTATCAAAACGCAGAGTGCTGCCGATAGTCGCCCTGGTGCATCTGGCAAACTTGAAGCAATAAATGGCTGGAATACTTTTAATTCCAACAGCACCACCAGCGCACAGGAACGATTCATTCTGATAATTAGTCACCCGACCCTTAAAGTGACCGATGCCACTTATCGCCAGGTTGTGAGCGATATTTATACCCGCCTAAACAGCCTGACATTTAACGAAGGCGGCAATCCTCAACCAGTTTTAACGGAGTTTGCCAATCCTTATCTTTTGCCGCCTCAGGCTGGTTTACTCTCACCCGACCTCTCAAGCGTTCGCCTGGTAGGCAATATTAAAGGTGAAAGCGCGCTAGTAAAGCAAAAGATTGTGCCAGTCAACCCGCTTTTGGATAAGCTCCAGGCTGAATATAAGGAGTTCAGCATTTATCCTTTTAGTAATACGCTGGGGAATGATGAAATATCCGAGTTAATTACCAAAGACCTGGATAGCTCACTCATAATTACCATCCCCCTTACCTTTGCAATTCTTTTACTGGCGTTTGGGGCAATAGTTGCTTCGATAGTGCCACTTGTAATGGCAATAGCGGCCTTGCTTGGTGCATTTGGCATTCTGGGCCTCTATAGCCAGATTGTTACACCAGTTAGCAGTTATGCTACTCAGGTGATAGTGCTGATTGGGCTGGCAGTAGCGGTGGACTATTCACTTTTCATGATTACCCGTTTCCGAACAGAGCGGCGCAACGGCAAAGAAAAACAGGAAGCCATTAAAATGAGTAGTAGCACTTCAGGTCGGGCGGTTTTCTTCAGTGGCTTGACCGTGGCTATTTCGCTGGCGGGCTTATTCATTCTGGATGATGCTATTTTCCGCTCAATGGCAGTAGGCACTATCGCGGTAGTTTTGATTTCGATTGTGGGTAGCCTGACCTTCCTGCCTGCTACCCTGGCGATTCTAGGTAACGGGGTTAACTGGGGTCGTATTCCCTATTTTGGTCGTGAGCGGGCGGAAGGGAGCGGCTTCTGGAGTGCTACCGTGCGGGTGGTGATGCGATTCCCGGTGCTGTTTCTAGTGGTAGTAGCCGCCCTAATGTTGTCGGTGGCTTATCCGGTAACTCAATTGCGGTTGGGTGAAACCGACCTGTCCAGCTTCCCTAACAAACTGGAAATCGTTAAGGCTTTTAATTTGTTGAGTGAGAAATGGCCTCAAGGCACTGAACTCAAGCTAGAAGTAATTGTGACTCAGGCCGACCAGGCAGAGACCAAAACCGCTATCGAAAAATTTACCGCCGCTGCGGTACAAATAAAAGGTTTGAGCCAACCAAATATCAGCTACTCGACCAATAAGAAGGTGGCAGATGTTGCACTGGTGATGAGTGGCGGTCAAAATGACAAGGCTAATCACGAGCTGATAACAAAAATCCGCCAGGAGGTCATCCCCGCCAATTTCGGCAACCTGACAGGCGTAGAAGTTTTTGTGACCGGGCTGGCAGCCTATAGCATGGACAGCACCAAAATCTACACCGACGCGATGCCTATTGTATTTCTATTTGTATTAGGCTTGAGCTTCCTGCTATTGTTGATAGCTTTCCACTCTATTGTAATACCAGTTACCGCTATCATAATGAATTTACTGTCAACCGGGGCTTCTTATGGGGTGCTGGTACTGGTCTTCCAGCAAGGTTTCCTGAAAGAGCAATTGGGGATAACACCCAGCGATATCCAGAACTGGGTGCCGGTGTTTATTTTCACCATCCTGTTCGGGCTCTCGATGGATTATCACCTGTTCCTTTTGACCCGCATCAAAGAGGCGCGTGACCGAGGCCTATCCTCCAATGAAGCGGTGGCGAAGGGTATTAGCATAACCTCCGGCACCATTACCAGCGCGGCAGTGATTATGGTGATGGTCTTTGGGGTCTTTATGACCTTGCAAGTGGTCTTTATTCGGCAATTAGGGTTAGGTCTGGCGGTAGCTGTACTGTTGGATGCTACTATCGTGCGTAGTCTATTGGTTCCAGCGACTATGCGCTTGTTGGGAGATTGGAATTGGTATATCCCCAAATTCCTGAACTGGCTACCACGTATAACTATTGAAGGCGAGGCCGAAGAGCCGGAAATAAATAAAATAATTCCTTAAATCTTTACAGACTTTAAGTCAGGTTGAAGCGGGCGGCAGGCTATGTTATAATGCGAAACGCAAGAGCGTAAGGAGAGGTCGCATAGCTGGCCTAGTGCGCCCGTCTCGAAAACGGGTAGGGGGCAACTCCTCGAGGGTTCGAATCCCTCCCTCTCCGTCTGTGCGCGGCTTGCAGGTTCGGGTTAAATCAGCTTAGTCCGAGTTATCAATTCAATAACGGGGGGAGGTCGCATAGCTGGCCTAGTGCGCTCGCTTGGAAAGCGAGTAGGGGGCAACTCCTCGAGGGTTCGAATCCCTCCCTCTCCGCTTCAATTGCGCCTGTAGCTCAGTGGACTAGAGCATCGGTCTTCGGAACCGAGTGTCGGCGGTTCGAATCCGTCCAGGCGCGTTCACCACGCGATGTCGCCCCTTTTGCGTAGTTGCACCTATTCTTATTTACTACTTAGGTCTGGTTTTACTAAATAGCCTTTCGGGTATAATATCTGTGGAAGATATTATAATTTTAATAATATTCTTAATCTAAGGAGGATATGACACATGCCAAAAGATGTGACGGCGGCGGATGTATATGCTGACCGAGAGCTTCTTAACCGACTAGGTTACGGCATTTTTGACGTGCAATTCACCAAAGATGGCTCCATCGGTTCAGAAAACATTCACGATTTTACCTATCTGGTAGCCCAGGACGACGACCCCCGTCTATATCGGCGCAAAATATTTGAATTGGTTGGGCGATATTATCCCAATAAATCAGCTAAACAAATCTGGGATAAAATGGTTGACCATAAATGGGTGCTAAGTGAGCAACTAGGCCATGAAGTTGACTTGAAAACCGCCGCCGAAGACTGGATTAAGAAATATAGCCACGATTTTCTTAAAGAATGGACTTTCCAGCAACCCAAAGTCCCTTTCCGTATTCGTAGCCATCACGAACCCCGCAAAAGCTGGCTAGGGGTTGTTACCGGGTATATTTTCCCTAACCTTCGAGAATTACTGGACGCTGGCTTTACCGTCACCGATATTATTGTAGGGACAGCCAAGGAAGCCAACCCGGTAAAATCTTTGAAACTTCAAAAGAAAAGAAGCCCTCTGCGATTGATTGGTAAAAAAGCCGATAAAACCGCCGAAACAGCAGCTTCCACTGGCGAAAAATACTTTGTGGTTCAGCGCACCCCACCCCATAACAGCGATTTTTTCTATATTCGCCTGGTGGCTAACCTGACTGGTCATGAAATTAAAAAAGAGGATGAAGCCGCTAAACGCTGGCGGGAAATTCTGGAACACAAATGGTATATGAGTGAACGCGAAGGGCACGATGTTGGACTTCGAGCAGCAGCAGTGGATTATTATCGTCGCTTGAATTTTCTGGCTGAGGCTGAAAGTGGCGTTGAAAGCTGATTTAAAGGCAAAATTGGCTCTTTAATATTGGGGTAAACCTGATTACAGGCTCATATGAATACACTGGCTACAATAACTTTTTACGGAGCGATGCTGCTTTTGCTAGGGCTATTAGCAGTGGCAATCGTAAAACGGGTGTGGTTATATCGAATGGAACGGGGCTATCGTCTGGCGATGCGGTCTAATAACTATGACCGGGCTGTTTCTTTTATGAATCAGGCTCTGGATTTTAGTCCCGCCACCAGCCTTTATTTACAAAATCGCGCCCGCGCCTTTTATGAAGCGGGGGAATTTGCCAAGGCTGAGGCAGATTACACCACATGTCTGATAATTTACCAGAGTGCCAGTATCTACCTGGAACGCGCAATGGTGTGGCTGGCACAAGGGCTTACTTCGGAGGCACTGGTGGATGCCAACCACGCGATTGCCTGTAGTCGCTTTTGGTGGCGATGCTATTTTGTGCGGGCACGGGTTTATTTCGCCCTAAATCATTATACAGTAGCCCTGGATGATTTGGAGCAGGCGATTGAGTATGGCGCGTCCCATCACCCCGAAGCGCGAACCCTTGCCGCCGAAATCCGTAAATGCCTCCCCTCCCCTACTCCCAACAACTTCGCCCCTGAAGGTTAATTTCTACAAGATTTATTCAAATCCCCAAGCTTATTCCTTTGCTTTCTTTCTGTTTTCTGCGGTAAAATACCCCAACTAGGAACTAACAACCAAAAACTAATAACGATTAAGGAATTGATATGCGAATTGAACCCGTCTCTATTTTAGGGGCTTTTATGGCTAATGCACTGCAACAGCCCGCCAAACTTTGCCTTGAATTTGAGGGGCGGAAAATTACTTACGGAGAATTAGCAGACCTTGTTAGCAGATTTGGGGCAGGGTTGCGGCAATGGGGCTTAAAACCAGGGGATAGGGTAGCTTTATTCATGGAAAACTGCCCCGAATTTGTGGTGTCTTATTTGAGCATCCATCTGGTAGGTGGGGTGGTCGTTTTGGTCAACACCCAATATAAACAGATTGAATTGCGCCATATTTTGAGTGACGCCGGGGTGCGGGTTTGTATTACCGATGAAGCCCGAAATGCCGAGATAGAGCGGGTGCGGGGCGACCTAACCGACCTGGAAAAAGTGGTTATCATTGATGACTCAGATGGCTACCATTCTTTTCTGGAAATAAATAATAGCCTTCAACTTGAATTGCCTGAAGGGGGCCACGATTTAGCGATTATCGCCTATACTTCCGGCACCACCGGGCGCAGCAAAGGGGCGATGCTAACTCACCGCAACCTTATTTCTAACGCCCTGGCAGTCACCGAAGCCTGGCAATGGAGCGAAAACGACCACTTGTTACTGACTCTGCCCCTTTTCCACGCACACGGCTTAATGGTTGGGCTACACGGTACGCTGGTGAAAGGCGCGAGTGCTACCTTGCGCCGTCATTTTCACTCCGCCGAGGTTTACTCTGAATTGCTTTCCAATAGACCGACTATGTTCTTTGGGGTGCCCACTATGTACAGCCGATTGTTGGCAGAAGCGGCCAAACATAAAGAACGACCCAAACCCCTGCGCCTGTATGTTTCAGGGAGCGCGCCCCTCAGCCCTCAAACTTTCGAGGAGTTTAAGCAAATATTCGGACAACCGATTCTGGAACGCTATGGCATGACCGAAACTATTATGAACCTGACCAACCCTTTTGAGGGTGAACGTCGTCCCGGAACGGTTGGAAAACCTTTCCCTCGACAGGAAGCGCGGGTGGTGGATATTCAAACCCGCCATCTCTTACCCTATGGTGGCGCGGGTGAAATTGAGGTGCGCGGGCCGCACGTCTTTAAGGGTTATTGGAACAGACCCGATGCTACCACCGAGGTATTTGACCCGGACGGCTGGTTTCGCACCGGGGATTTGGGCAGTATGAGCGAGGATGGTTATTATACTATTAGCGGGCGAGCCAAAGAACTAATTATCAGTGGTGGCTATAACGTTTACCCCCGCGAAGTAGAGGAAGTCCTGGAAAGCTATCCCGGTGTTATAGAGGTAGCGGTAGTGGGCTTGCCGGATGCCGACCTGGGGGAACAGGTGGTGGCGGTGGTGGTGCGTCAGAGTACAGCGGTGACGGCAGAACTGCTCGTGACTCTCTGTCGGGAAAATCTTGCCAGCTACAAAAAGCCCCGTCATGTTTATTTTGTGGAAAGTTTGCCCCGCAACGCCCTCGGTAAAATTCAGAAACATTTGGTGCAGGAGCAGCTATTAGCACTGGGAAAACGGTATAATTAGTTGTTAGTTGCTCGTTGTGGGTTATTAGTTGAAAATCTAAAATCCAAAGTCAAGAGAATTCAGAACTGAAACATCAGGCCCCAAAAGTTAAACCATAAGGAAGAATAAACTCAGGGTCACCCGCCGTGACTGCCCTGCTTTTAAAAACTTGTATTTTAACCAACAACCAAAAGCTAACAACCAATAACTTTTTCAAAGAAAGGTAATTTGAAGCGGTGAAAATTGTATCTTATGTACATGGCCCAGCCCCTGACCCTAAAGTTGAAATGTTAGCTCATCGTAAGCAAATGGGTGAGGGTGGGGTGCTGGTTAGCGATAAAATTTATGATTTAAGCCAATTCTGTGCATGGGCTAGAGAAACCAAAAATGTGCCATTGGATATAAGTGCCCGCCCCAATAAAGTGCAGGATTTTCTGGCTCTGGATAATGGTTTACGACAAGCCCTGTGTGATTTGGCGCACCTACTACCCAATTCGGGTTTAACCCCAATATCCATAACTGATGTGCATATACGCGCCCCCCTCGAAATGCCGCCAAGTGTGCGGGATTTTTACGCTTTTGAGCAACATGTTAAAACCGCCCGTGCCAACCGAGGAGTGGCGATGTTACCCGACTGGTATAAATTCCCGGTTTTTTATTTCTCCAACCATCGGGCTATTTACGGGCCGGAGGATTATATTCCTTATCCACGCCAATCCAACGCCCTGGATATTGAGCTTGAAATAGCCTGTGTCATCGGTAAAGCCGGGAGGGACATCCCCGCCAGCGAAGCCTCCAGCCACATCGCGGGCTATATGATTATGAACGATTGGAGTGCCCGTGACCTACAAATGGACGAGATGAAAATGAATATGGGACCCGCTAAAGGCAAGGATTTCGCAACCTCGCTTGGTCCCTGGCTGGTTACGCCCGACGAACTGGCTGACCGAAAAATAGGGCAAGGTGAGGAAGAACGCTATAACCTGGCGATGCTCGCCCGGCTTAACGGCACCGAAATTTCGCGGGGTAATTTTAAGGATATTTATTTCAGCTTCGCCCAGATTATCGAGCGAGCGAGCCTGAACGCCTGGTTACAGCCGGGCGATGTGATTGGGAGTGGCACGGTGGGTACGGGTTGTTTATTAGAGCTGGGCGATAAACGCGAACGCTGGCTACAACCGGGTGATGTGGTCGAACTCGAAATTGAGCGTTTAGGTGTCTTACGAAACTATGTGGTCGAAGGAGCAAAGTAATGGCAAACCCCAAAATTGAGGAAATCTTACAGAGCGGGCGCGGTTCGTATGCTGAGTTAACCGAACTGATTAATGGCGAACTTAGCGAGCTAGACCCGACCTTGCTTTACCTGAAACCCGCCCCCACCGAATGGACGGTTATGGAAATCCTGGCGCACTTATTGGAACTAATGCCATATTGGGGCGACGAAATCGAAAAGCTGGTAGCGAACCCCGGTCAAAACTTTGGACGTACCCAGGAAGATGAAGTGCGCCTCGCCGCTGTCCATAATCATGGTTCCGAAAAACTGGATTATATTAAAGCCGCCCTGCCGGGAAGTTTTGCCCGACTGGAAGAGGTCTTGAGCAAACTTCAAGATAGCGACCTGGCTCTTACTGGTGTTCATTCCCGGCGAGGTGAGCAAACCCTTGAATATTTTATGCCGGATTTTGTGACTGCTCACCTCAAGGCCCATGTATCCCAGATTCGTCAAACTTTAAATGCCCTAAAATGACAAAATTCTCATAGATAGTGCTTGTAATACACTAACTCTCATGTTATAATCTCCTGTAAGTGTAAATCAAACACTTATTGGTAGGCAGAGTGACCTCTTTGGTAAGAGCAAGCTCCGTCTTGAGACAGTCCGGTTGGCGGAGCAACCTCTTACAACCAAAAACAAGGAGGCACAATCTATGAGACTATTACGACGATGGGACATCATTCTGGGTACGTTGGGTTCGCTGATATTGATTCTGGGGGCATGGCTGCAATTCCTGCCGCTTGGTCTTGTAGAGGTTTTCGGCTTTGTTACCGGGGCGGTCAACGTCTGGCTGGTGGTCAAGGAAAATATCTGGAACTGGCCTATCGGTATTATTAACAATATATTTTTCCTCATACTATTCCTTTCTAGTCAGTTATACGCCGATATGGGTTTGCAAATTGTATATATCGTATTAGGAGTGCTAGGCTGGTACTGGTGGCTGCGGGGTGGTCGGAACAAAAAAGAGTTAGAAATTGGCAAAACCAGCTTTTTGCATCTGGCTATTGTGATGGGGCTAGTAGCGGTTTCTACCGCGATATTTACGGTGTTTCTGGAACAGGTGGGTGACTCCGCGCCGTTCTGGGACGCTTTTACCACCATGCTTAGTCTGGGGGCGCAATATTTACTGACCCGTAAGCTGATTGAAAACTGGTACATCTGGATTACCGCCGATATTATCTATATTGCCCTCTACGCCTATAAGCAACTTTACCTGACCAGCCTGTTATATTTTATCTTTATGATAATGTGCATGATTGGTCTGATGCAGTGGCGCAAGTCTTTACCCCAGGAGGCCGAAAAATTGGTAGTGGTAGGTGAGGTCAATGTTTAAGAATGGCGTGGTTATCGGGAAATTCTATCCGCCCCATCGCGGTCATAAATATCTGATTGATACCGCTACCAACCAGTGCGAAAAAGTAACCGTTTTTGTCTGTGGCAAGCCCGAACAAACTATTCCGGGCGAGCTACGGGCTAAATGGTTGCAGGAAATTCACCCCACCGTTGAGGTGCGTTTGATTGACGATATTTACCCGGATGATGACTCGGAACTTTGGGCGAAAAATACAATAGAGTGGTTGGGATATGTGCCGGATGCGGCCTTTACCTCCGAGGAGTACGGCGAAAGCTGGTCATATTTTATGGGTTGCCAGCATGTGCAGGTGGATAAACCCCGCCTGACAGTGCCAGTTTCCGGCACGGCGGTGCGGAACGATCCTTTTGGTAACTGGGAATTCTTGGAGCCAGTAGTAAGAGCCTATTTTGCCAAACGAATCTGCGTAGTAGGGGCAGAATCTACCGGGACAACCACAATGGCCCAGGCTTTAGCCGAGCATTATCAAACCGTCTGGGTGCCTGAATTCGGGCGAGAATATGCCGAAGAGAAGATGAGCCGCCCCGACCCCGGCGAATGGGTAACGGAGGAATTTGTGCATATCGCCAGCCGCCAGAACGAGCTGGAAGATGCAGCCTTGCGCGAGGCTAACAAGCTCTTGATTTGTGATACTAACGCCTTTGCCACCTGTCTCTGGCACTATCGTTATTTGGGCTTTCGGGCTCCAGAGGTGGAAGCGGTGGCCGCGCCTCGTCCCTATGACCTTTATCTTCTGACTAACGCCGATATTCCCTTTGTGCAGGACGGAACCCGCGACGGTGAGCATATCCGCCACGAGATGCACCGCTGGTTTGTTGATGCACTTGAGGCTCAAACCGTCCCCTGGCTATTACTTTCCGGCTCACATGAGGAGCGTCTCACCACAGCCACGAGCATGATTGACCGAATGTTTTTCAGGAAGTTATCAGTAAGCAGTTGCCAGTAATCAGCCGGAATTTATAGTAGTGACTTTCGTCGCTTCTTTAAAAATCTTGCGGGATTATAATTACCAAAGCTAGAATTGTCATTCTGAGGCAAAGCCGAAGAATCTTCTTTTACCCGGCAAGACCCTTCACTTCGTTCAGGATGACAGTGTTATTACAAACAATGAGGGATATGGTTATGGAACTTTTAGAAATTTTAGAAAAAAATCAAATTGCCAGAGAAGTGTTTAAAAACCCTGAGATTAATGAATTCCTCCTCAGCATTTATATGAATCTTAAAAAAGGGATACAATTGGGTGGAAATACTTTTACCTTAAAAACGACTGAAAAAGAGCTCGTTTTAACCTGGTTGAAGGATAGTAAAGTAATCAACAAATGGGATTTAAGCTATGCAATAGTGGTTTCTCAAGTCTATAGGGAGTCTTTCGAGAAAATCTTGGAGAAGGACAAGGAAGTAATGGCCTTTTTTAAGATAATCAACCGTTCTCCCGAAGAAATCACTATTCAGTTGAAATAAATTGCCCGCCCGAATGGGTCACAAACAGCGTAGATACAGAGGTATACCCTACAAAAATTCTTTATTCTAACTCCTGATACCGTTGGCGAACTAGGCCAGCGATTAACAAAGCCCCAGAGCGATAGGTTTGAGTGCTTTAACGCGACTAACCCTGCTTTTAGCTCTGGGTAGACCCTCCCACCAATAGTATAAGCGTACCAGATTAATGGCTACCG
>JBBQZS010000064.1:0-35484 GCA_038207495.1 Chloroflexia bacterium | reverse complement strand
AGGCTAAAGTCGAACGCAGTCCTTCTTTTAACTTGTGAATTTCTAGCGGGTTTAATTCCCGCACATATATTGGTTTTGGCATCTTTTCATTATGCCACTACCCCTTCCTTTGCACAATAGGTCTTGTGGAACTGCACTAGGGAGTTAGGTTAACCGATAACCTTTTACATAAATCTTGGTGAACTTGACGAGCTAGAGGTTAATTAATCTCATTTACTTCTGGTATACTAAATCTCATTCCCTCTTCAGAAGAAAAATGCATCGTAGAAAATATAGCCTCAAATAAATCATCATAAACAATTAAACCTGCTTTGTTTGCGTCAACTCCTTCCAGTTCAATCTCGACATTGATGCTTAGCTTACCATCTATCCAACAAATTTGGGGGTTTATTAGATTTCGTTCTATTAATTCAGACTGCAAATCTGCTAACCCACTCTGTGCTTCACTTTCAGAAAAACCCACTGCTGTTAATTTGACCAAAAACCTTCTTAGTTTTTTATTTTCCATTATTCTTATTACCTATCAAGCCCCTTGTAAACGTTTCTCTTTACAAATATTTAAATGTTCTTGTAACATCTTGGTGAACTTGATGGTTCAAATTCTCCTTATTGCAAGGCTAGGTGGGTAAGTCAACTCTCGAAACGAAATTCGTTTAAGTCACATACCGGGCGATAACCCATTTTTTGGTAGATGCGGTTGGAGATGGGATTAGCCAGGTCAGTGTTCAGGGAGCAGAACTTGTACCCAGCGTCCAACAGATACTGGCTGAGACTGGCAACACAGTTAGCGGCATAACCCTTATCACGCAATTCGGGCGGAGTATAGACCTGCGCAATAGCGATAGTGTGGCGGGTAGGACGCAATTTGGCGCACATACTGACCACCTGCCCACTGTCTTCCCAAACGAAAACATCCCCATCACCAATCCGGGTTTTGGCAAAAGCCAGGGGGTCTTCAGTCTCCAGGTGGCCTAATGCTTCAACTTGAAATTCATATACCCATTCAGCAATTAAACTGATATCTTCGTGGGTAGCTATCCGAAACTTGCCGGGACATGGCGCGGGTGGAATAACCTGGGTTAGCTCAAAATTCCGTATGTTCTTATGGAGATGGTATTCTTTACCCGTCAAACCCGACCATAATTTGGTAAAGGCTTCGGCTACTTCAACCTTTCCTAATACTCCGGGGATATTCCAGCGGTTATCCAGTAAATTTTTAGCGATAGCTTCCATCGCCACCAGGTTTATTTCGTTTTCGCAGTAAAGCATCAGATTAAAGGGGGGAGTAATAGTGGCTGCCATAACTAGCTGCTCGGTTTCTTGATCCTCAACCGTGACCAGATAGGGTGGATATTTTATCCGCTCAGGGTATTGCACCAATCGCAAACAAACCCCCAGCATCATGCTATTGGCTACTTCATTTTGTTCTAAATGCGTCTGCATTTTCCCTAAAAAGGCCACCGCATCCGGGTAATTTTTTGCAATCATGTTAACCCTCCTTTTGCGGTTGGCGCACCTGCCAGATATGCAAGCGCAACGCCCCCACTTGCACCACCAACCCCACCAGCGTCACCCACAACCCCCAACCGAAAATATCAATGCTGGTTTGGGGAATAGCGTTTCGTTGGGACTGGTTTAGGATTAGCCAGAAAACCGCCGGAACAACTATTACCAGAACGAAAAAAGCCCCAATCCAGCGTAAAGCTCCCGACAATACCGGGCGACCCAGCCGAAAATACAGCTCCAGATAAGAAAGGCAACTGGCGATTGAAAACAGTATAAAAATATTCAACCCGATAAAACTCAGCAAAATAGCCCAGATTGGCTGCCAGCCAAACTCGCCAGTCTTTCCGATAGGGCCGTATTGCCAGGGGCCCCCAAAGCCCACTACCAGTAATACCAGCCCGACTATCTTTAGAACCTTATAAATTTTTCGCAGGTTGGCTACGTTTTTAGTCTGGCTTAACATTCTTAACGCCCATTCCAGTTAAGCACTCTCTTGATAACTGTTTGCCATTCCGGGCTGGTGGCAGTTAGTTCTAATGGCGGGAAGGGGTTAAACTCGCTTTGCAGGCCGCTCCGGGCAATTTCCTCAGCAATCGGGCGCGACCCCGCCATCACCCGCCACGCCTCCGCTAATCCACGCCTCTCTGCCTGTAGTAATGAATTCACATTATTTATAAATTCGACGCTTTGCCCGTTAGCGGGGCTGGTAGGTGGTTGCCCTGAACGCCGCCGAGTTACAAAATTAGGCAGCATGTCCAGCCAGCACAACTTTTGGGGGTGATTTAGCGACCAGGCCGGGAAGTCCAGACAAATAATCAGGTCTATCTTACGCCCGTTGCTCTCCTTCAAATCCAGCAATCTCCAGGCAAAAGCGGCTTTGGCAACATCACGCGCCTCAAGGCTACGTTGCGGCACCTTCACAATATCACTATCCACCCCGGCTAGTCGCAAAGCCTCGGCAATCCGTTCGGCTAGTTTGGGGATACGGCTAAAGTCCGTACTTTCCTCCGGCTCGTAATCCAGTTCGTCCGCTTGTAGATTTTCAAATGAAGTTTGGGTATAACAGACCAGGGCAGTTTCGATTTTTTCAGGCATATTCACTCTCAGGAGTCAGAAATCAGGAGTCAGGAGACAGAATAAAGAATAATTGTTCCCCCTTCCCGGAATCAGGGAAGGGGGGTTAGGGGGTTGGGTCAAGTTAAGTAATTTTTTGCAAATAATCCTTCGACGCCCAACCTACTTGCCCTTTGTAGTTAATTTGCCACCACTCAATACCTTCGGCAAACTTTGGCGCACCTAAAATAGTTACCGTTTCGCCTTCCGGTACGCGGGCGAGGATGTTTTTATCATCCTTGGTGCTGGTGTCCTTACGCAGATTCAAGCTCTTGGAGGTACCAGTGTTCACCACTTTAGCTTTTTGGTCAGTGGCGGAAGTGGTAGTTTTAGCTGGTTCGGGAGTGGCGGTTGGTAGGGCGTTGGATAGCGTAGGTGTAGCAAGTTTAGGGTCAAGGGTGCTAGAAACAGTCGTCAGGGCTGGAATTGCCGCAATATCGGTTGCTAGACTGGTACCGGGCGTACCGGTGCGATTAGCTCCAGCATTTGGGTTGGTATCATTCTTTTTGCCGCCGCCCAGAATATTCGCCAGGATAATCAACACCGCCAGCCCGATAATAAGGCTGGGGATAGCAATCATCCAGTTAATTCGGGAAATCGGCCCATCTACCTTATCGTAATAAGGAATATTTTCCAACAGCCATTTACGGGCGTTGCTGGATTTTTTGACCAGACTGGGCAAGGCTGCGGTTTTCTCGCGGTTAACCACCCGGTTAATCAAGGGTTGTTTGGTAGTAACGGTAGGTCGCAAGACTCCATCGCCAGGTACTCGGGGGGTGCGCCCGCCATCTGCGCCATTCACCCCGGCATCTGCCGGATTAATCCCGCTAAATGCACTGATATTGCCTTGAATTTCTTCAGCCATTTCGGGAGTTGGCACTGGCTCCCAGTAAATCCGGGCCCGAAAAACCTGTTCGCAATCTATGGTTGACGCGTCTACCAGATGATTGGCGCGGCGGTCATAAAGGCGCGGATTGCGACACCAGCCTTTACGCCATAAGGGAGCGGGTTCAAAGTAACGACAATTGCCACACTTTCGATTGCGCGGCAATGACTTCGTTTCTTGTTTAGTTTCCATTCAATAAAATTCCCTGTGTACCTCTGTATTACTGCAAAAGCCCTTTACGGCTTTGAAAAGAGCAAAATAACAAATTACCCTAAAATAAAAGTAATTTTTTAATTTAGGGCTTTCGCTTGAGTCCAAAATTCAGGTTCAATTTGTATCCCTTACGTCTTTCGGCAAGTTCCAAAGCGAAAGTCAAATAGTTGTTATAAATCGTAGTTTAACCGATGGCCCGTAAATCCGTCAAGCCAGCCGAGTCTATTGAGCGTGCCAGACCAATATTTTTTGGTTATCCCCGGCAGCGTAAAACTTCCCGTCCCGACTGGCTCCCATCACCCGCGGTTGTAATTTTTGTTCCTCCATCCCATCCACCGCGATACTTCGCTGTTCATAACTTGCCTTGAGTGTTTCAATAATTTTCCCGCTCATGTCCATTACATATAGCTCACCGGAATGGGGTGACACTAAAACCCGGTCTTTGCTGATAACGGTTTTATTTGTAAAAGTTGTGGTCGGGCGTTCACTGGCTACGCTAACCGAAACGGGGTGTAATTGACCTGACTCTATCTCATAGGTTTTGTCAGCCGCGATTAAAAGCGTTCCGTCAGGGCTGAAGTCAAAGTTAAAATCGTCCATCCCAACCTGTAAGTTTATATCCGCCACTTTTTTACCACTGCTTACCTCCCAGGTGGTAAGGTTTAAGGTTTTATTGCTTTGCTCAAGTTGAGCGGCAAAAACAAAGAGCTGCCCGTCCGGTAAAAAAGTGACTTTAGAATTGTTATATTTGATGCGGGGAGTGTCATAACGTCGCAGAAAATTCCCCCCTCCAACGTCCCATAATCCCAGACGATAATAATAATAATCTCGGTCATGGATTGGCGCACCCAGCAGCAAAGTGCCGGAGGGATTTAAATTCATACAATGGTCAAAATAGGTGTCTTTGAGCTGGTTCACTCCCACTTCCGGCTTGAAAACCCCCTTAGTAACAACCTCACTATTTCCCGGTACATCCCAAATTTTAGCGGCATCCCCCATCAGCAAATGGCTATCACCAACAAATTTCAAAAAACTGTTGCCGAAAAGCTGGGGTTGGGCTAATTTTTTGCCGCCGGGCAATTCCCAGACAAATGCCGCCTCCCCTTCCTGTCTGCCGCTAATCGCCAGATATTTATTGTCGAAACTGAAATCTATTTTGCGGTGCAAATAAGGGCTACGCATAGGGTCTTTTAGCGGCCCAAGCTTTAACTCAATTGGCTCCATTTTATAATCTCCCTATGGCCTAAAAGCCGCAAAGCTTGGTTTCGGCCAATGTTTTGGGATTTCCAGGTCAAAATCTTCCCGAATATCCTTGAAAACCTGGCGCAACACATCATAATCAATCACTCCCGATTTCCCGGTTAATAGCGGCACTAACCCTTGCCGTACCCCATCCGGGATAGGGATGGGTGACTCTGCCCCTATATCGAAATCTGGCAAACCTTTTTTAAGATAACCGGAATAAATCAGGGAATCGGATTTCAAATCAGGATAAACTTTGCCCGCCAGGAAATTATGGATATATTTGTTGGCCTTATTGCCTGCGCTTTCGGCGGTTCCCACAATAATTTCACCGTGTCGCCCCGTGACCATTCTGACCTCTCTAGTGGAAGGTAACATAGCGAGAGGCATGCTGGTGGTAATATCATCATTGGCGGCGTAAACCTCTAAGCCGCGCACATTCTTCAGGCGTTCTCTGGTAATAGGGTCAGCCAGGGCGGCGTAAGTGGCCTGGGTAAAGTCGCTATCAATCGCCAAATCCTGGGTGATTTTTGCGCCGATTTCTTTAGCGATAGGCTTTATCAAATCAATTATTATCCCGGTTTTGGAGGCAAAGGAAGCGGCCTGCGATAGAAAAGCCCCGCCATGCGCCGATATGATAATAGAGTAGCTGGCGATGACCTGGGCTAATTCAATATCAAAAATGTAACGGCGGTGGGTATCTTTTTGTAAGAGGAAGCCAACCGTAATGGCACAACCCTGACTGATTGCCATCAGGTTTATTTTTTTGCCGGGTCGGGCGGCCTTGATTTGTTTTATTTGTCGTCCAAGCTCAATTGAATTACCCAGCAGGCTTGAGTTTAGATTATCTTGCTGGGTAAATGTCCAGTTTTGCAAGCGGGGGTTGCTATTCCATAATTCGTCCTTATATTTAAGCAGTTCCGGGTCGTCCAACTTTTCGTCAGAACTGAGGCTTTTTTCCAGTTCCAGCAAAACCTTAAAATCCCCAACAAAACGGGCATTGTGGCCCATTATTTCCGAAAGCTGAATGGGCTCTTTCTCGCGATAGTTAAAAACGTAAATATCTTCCAGGGCATAACCCAGTTTATAGGCGGTGCTGTAGGCTTCGCGGGTGGCACTTTGCCAGTCGCTATGGTAGCCGGAGACGTAAACCACCAGATTATTATCGGGCGGGGCAGAAAAACGATAAGTGCCGGGGTCAGTTAGGGGGGTTTGAAAAGCGTCCAGATAATCCAAACCCAGATTGATAAAATTGACTAGAATTTTATACTCACTGGTCAGGGCATGAAAACCTGTACCCGCTAAGGCCGCTTTCAGGTCGTGGAGATGCTGGGCTAGTAGCAGCATATAATCTTTGTCGGGATGGTCTAAAAAGTGTTGGAAGGCTCTGGCAGGGTCTAGGCTTATAATCAACCCTTTAATTTTTTCTTTTTCGGCCTGGTAGCGGTATTCAAAGTTGGCAATCTGTTTTTTGAGGGTATCCAGATATAATTGCCGGGCCGCCGCCCTTCGTTCTTCCAGGCTATTGCCCGCCCTCATCACCCATTCCACCACGTTAGGAATATCCATCAAGCGTCCATTGGCACTATAAATCACCTTACCGTTAATCTGCCGCTCGTTAGGCGAGCCGGAAGGGGCTAAGGCCGCATTGGTCCTGGCAATATCATCTGGTTGGTGACTATAAATTGGTGCGCTGGACGTAGGGTTTGGGGTCATAGATTTTCCCTATTCTGTATTTTTTAAACTTGCTCCTTGCTCCTGAAAATATTTTAACACACCCTTAATAAAATGCTACCAACTTTGTATCCGTGATTTGACCTCTAAGCTAAATTTTCAAAGCCCGATGCGCGTGTTATAATTCTGGCGATTTAGACCAGCTATAACCTGACCTTAATCAAGGATAACTGTTAATCAGATTTGTCACCCTGATACCCCCAAGGGGCACAGGCCGCAGTGAAGGGTCTTCTACATTAAGAGATTCTTCGCAAGCTCAGAATGACAGTTCTATTTAAATGGTTAGGTGCAGGTTTATGTAAGCAATAGGGGAGATTTACAATGTTAACCGAGAACGAAAAAATATATATAACCGAGCATTACGTAGGTTGGAAACAGGGGCGGTTCCGCTACTGGGAGTCGCTACCCCAGGCCAACCTCAATGACCCCCAATCTTTGGAATGGGCCGAAGCCAGCCAGAACAAACCGCCTCTGATTTTTATTCATGGCTACGGTGGTTTGATTGAGCATTGGCGGCGCACTTTTACTGGATTGAAAGGGCGATATCGGCTGTATGCCCTGGATTTGCTAGGCTTTGGATTCAGTGAGAAAAAGTCCGGCAACCAGATAAATTACAGTGCTGAATTATGGGCCAAACAGGTACGCGATTTACTGATTCATAAAAACGAGAAAAAAGCCATAATCGTTGGTCACTCGCTGGGAGGAATGGTGGCGATTCAGTTTGCCCGCCAGTATCCTGAAATGGTAGAGGCTCTGGTACTGGTGGACAGTGCCGGATTGCCCGACCAGGGTAACGCCGAAATCGAAGGGGCCCGCCAGCAATCCGGCGGCAAACGGGGCGGACGTTTTGATTTTGGAGTGCTGGCCTATAATGCTATCAAAGCTCCGCTGTTGGGCGAAGCGGCGGCTCTGGCTCTGGGTTTCTCCAGCGATTGGGCAGCTCGCGCTACCCTAAAAAATTCCTATTATAATCAGGCTAAAGTTACCGACCAACTGGTGGAACAGTTCCGCGCTCCCCTCCGTACTCCTAACGCCACCCTCGCTTTTCTGGCTATTACCCGCAACTTTGCAACCTACCAGTTGCCAATACAGCCCGGCGACCTGACTATGCCCACTCTGATTATGTGGGGGCAATATGACCGCTCGATGCCACCCGACATAATGTTACCGCGCTGGCAGAAGCTTATTCCACAGGCAGAGACTTTTGTAGTGTCTGACTCTGGTCATTGCCCCCAGGACGAACGCCCGGATATTTTGAATCCGCGCCTTATTCAGTTTGTCGAACAGTTGGTGGCCTCTAAAAAGTCTGAGCCAGTAAACCAACTATGAGCCAAACCCCGTTTGTTGCCCCGCCCACCACCGAAACGGTTTATGGTATCGAACACCTGACCAAGCGTTATGGGCGGGGCAAAGCGGCTCAATCAACCCGGCCTGCTAATCAGGATATTTCGCTACAAATTGTACCGGGAGAAATTTTCGGGCTGTTGGGCAGCAACGGGGCGGGTAAAAGCACTCTCATTCGCCAGATGGTCAACCTTGTTGCGCCCAGTGAAGGTCGCATTACTCTCTTTGGCTATGATATCGCCCGCAAGCCCGATGCCGTTACCCGCTACGTGGCCTATATGCCCCAAAAGCCCACTGCTTTATTAGATTTGACCGCTGAAGAAGCAATATATTTTACCGGGCATCTGCGGGGTATGAGTCGCGCCGATGCCAAAAAAGCTGCCGCCCAACTGGTGCAGGAGTGGGGTTTGGGCGAGGTACGCAATAAGGCCGTTCGCCACTTGAGCGGGGGGCAGAATCGCCTGGTGGGTTTGGCGATAACGCTGGTGGCAGACCGCCCGGTGATGATTCTGGACGAACCCACCAACGAACTTGACCCCTCCTTCCGTCGTCAGGTCTGGGACTCGCTCAAGGAACTCAACAACCAGCGCGGCACGACCATAATTCTGGTTACACATAATATTCAGGAGGCCGAGCAGATTATCGGACGGGTGGCAATTATGAGTCAGGGGCGGGTAGTGGGCCTGGGGCGGGTGGGCGAGTTAAAAGAGAAAATAGACCGCAGTGTGCGCCTGGAATTATTCCTCAAGCCAGAGCGGGCCGAGTTAGCCGAACCAGCCCTGCACAGTTTTGAAAATGCCCGCGAATTAAAACCCAATCAGTGGATTGTGCTGGTTCCCCGCGATAATGCCGAGGATGATATTCACCGCATCCTGAGCGGGGTGCGCCTGGAGAATTTGGAAGATTTTCGGGTACATACCGCCACCCTCGAAGATGTTTATATGGCCTACACTGGACGCGCAATTGAGGATGAGGAAGGGGTTTAGTTAATTGGTAGCAACCCGCCGTTTTGTGCTTAATTTCTGGGATTTGTTCGTGATACAGCTTGCCAACTGGCGTTGGTCGTGGCCCGCTACCCTGATTAACGGCCTATTGGTGCCGCTTACCACTTTTTTCTTTTTCAAAATGATAACCAGCGGTGACTCCACCCAAATCAACCTCTATTTAATAAGTGGCAATATTATTGTTTCGCTACTGTTCACCACAATGTATGGCACCTGCGCCCGCTTCGCCTTTATGCGTACCTTTGGGGTGCTGGATTATTACGCCACCCTCCCGGTTTACAAACCGTTGCTGGTGCTGGCGGTCAACTGTGGATTCCTGGTACTGACTCTGCCCACCGCTTTCCTAACCTTGTTACTAGGGGAATGGTTTTTTAGCTTGCAGGTTAGCGTCAACCCAACTTTTATTATTTTGGTGCCGCTTGCCAGTTTTTCGTTATCGGCGGTGGGGGCATTTGTAGGGGTGGTCGCCCCCAACTTTGATACGGCGACTACTATTAGCGGGATTTTGCAGTTCGTTTTTATGGGAGCCAGTCCGGTTTTAATACCCGCCGAGCGTCTGCCCGAAATTGTTCAGTGGTTTAGCTATTTGTTGCCCAGCACCTATGCTGCCGATGCCCTGCGTCTCAGCCTGACCGAGCAATATTCCGGGCGTTTTTTCCTTGACCTGGCTTTCCTGATAATCTTTGACCTGGCGGCAATGATTTTTGTAGCTTCCAAAATGGAGTGGCGGCAGGGTTAACGGTGGTCGGAAAAAGTAGCAAGGGCCGGGTAACGAGTGAAAAACATGCTCCCCTTACTTCTTGCTTCTTGCTTCTTGCTCTTGCTTTCTTTCATCCCTCATCCCTCATCTTTTGTTCAGATTGCCGATTGACAACCGCAAACATGGCCTTTACAATACAAGATGTAGGGGTTACACCAACCCATACTACAAGTTTCTGAATAAAAGTTACTAAAGTGCGAAACACCCTTGGCAACACCCTGTTGCTGGAAATTTCGCTCTAAAGGGCTTTAAGAAAGTAACTTGAAGTTTGAACTCAACTGCTTCCCGGCGGGTTGCTCCGTCGGAAAATCCGAAAAGAAATCGTTGGTGAAATACCAACATAGCGACTACAACGCGATGCAACTGCCAGCTGCGGGCGCGCTGAGTTAAAAGGATAAATATGAGCAAAGTTCTAGTGCTGAATGCTACTTACGAGCCAATCAGCTTTGTCTCACTTAAGCGGGCGGTGGTCTTAGTCCTCAAGGAAAAAGCGGAGGTAATTGAGGCCAATGTGGAGCGGAAACTTAGGGCCGAGCGCACCAGTTTCCCTTATCCAGTCGTCATCCGCTTAGTCACTTATGTCCCGGTTCCTCGCTTCTTCAATCTCCCCCTATCCCGGCGCAGTTTACTCTCTCGTGACAACTACACCTGCCAGTATTGCGGCTCTACCGAACACCCTCTGACAATGGATCACGTTATTCCCAGGTCGCGGGGCGGCAAAACTGAATGGACAAACGTTGTGGCAGCTTGTGTAAGCTGTAACCGTAAAAAGGGTAACAAATATCCGGCTGACGCCAAAATGTTCCCGCGCAATGCACCCACCAAGCCGGGTTATATTGCGGTGGTATTGCTTGGTCAGGCCAAAGGGAACGAAACCTGGGCCCGCTATATCCGAACCCATTAGGTTTCAGGTGTTAGGTGTATGTGGTAATATTTAACAGCAGCAAATAAGAACTAAAATTATTTATCACAAAGGTTTTTTTAAGAAAGTTTGCTTTCATAATCTAAAACCTAATACCTGACACCTGATAGCTAATTTGATGATAAAAACTGAAAAACTTGTTAAACGTTTTGGCGACCTATTGGCCGTAAATGACCTATCCCTGGAAGTTGGGGAAGGGGAAATTTTCGGCTTTTTAGGGCCAAACGGGGCGGGCAAAACCACCACTATTCGAATTCTCTGTGGCCTGATTCAGCCAACTGCCGGGAAAGCCTGGGTTGACGGGCATCAGGTTGGGGTAGATAGCGATAAGTTGCGGGAGTCAATTGGTCTGCTCACCGAAACCCCCGGACTCTATGAGCAGCTTTCCGCCTGGGATAACCTGATTTTTTACGCCGAAATGTATAGCTTGCCCCCGGTGGAAGCCCGCAAACGAGTACAGGAAACCCTGGAATGGCTACAGCTTTGGGGGCGACACAAAGAGCCCGTCTCCAACTTTAGCAAAGGCATGAAACAACGGCTGGCTATCGGGCGCGCGCTGCTCCACCGTCCCCAGGTTTTGTTTCTGGACGAACCCACCGCTGGGCTAGATGCAGAATCGGCCCGATTAGTACGGGACTCGATTGTGGCCCTGAAAAACACCCGCCGGACTATTTTCCTTTCGACCCACAATATGGACGAAGCCGAACGCCTCTGTGACCAGATTGCAATTTTCAAAAATCGGCTAATTCAACTTGATACCCCCCGCAACTTGCGGCGGCGTTTTGGGGTGGGGGGGAGAGGGGTGCAGGTACGCTTGCGCTCGGCTGTTCCCGCCAAATTACTGGAGATTGTCCAGGCTCTACCCTTTGTTCAGCATGCCACAACCCTGGATTTACCCAAAGAAAGTGGCGGCGGCTTTGGACTGGAAGTGGGTTTGGCTGACCCTGATAACCAGAATCCTGCACTCGTAAAATGTTTGGTCGAAAATGGCGCGGAAATCCAATATCTCACCGAACAAACCGCTACACTCGAAGAAGTCTACCTTAATCTGACCCAAAAATAGTGTCGGTTGCAATCCAGAATCTAAAAATAAGGGTCAAGGTTTTAAGGTCAAAAGGTAAAGGACGCTATTCAAAATGACAGAATCCGCCGTTGCTCCAGTTGCTGTTTTAAACGAACTATTTGAACAAGCTCCGCTGGCAATGGCACTTACCGAAGGGCCAGAGCATCGTATAGTGATGGTTAATAACGCCTTTACGCAGCTTAGTCCTGGTATTGACCGTGAAGAAGTAATTGGAAAAACTATTGATGCTATTTTTGCCCGACATCCTCAACGTGAAGAAATACTACAGGCGGTGGATTCGGTCTACCTGACCGGGCAAATGGTTGAGTTAAAAGAAATTGAATATATCACTGATGTATTGGGCACTCCCCACCAGCTTTTTACTTCCAGCCTTATAAAGCCATATTACTCCAAAGAACAACCATCCCAAATAGCAGGTTTGCTTATCTATGCCAGCAATTCTTCTGAACAAGTTATAAACCGCCACCAGATTCAAGAGAATATTAGGATACAAGCAGAAAAAGCCGAGGAACTGGAAACTGTTATCGAACATATCTCAGATGCGTTAATAGTTACCGACTTTGAGGCCAGAGTTATTACAATCAATTCGCTTGCTCGTGACTATTTCGGTATATCAGCAGAACACCTCGGACAAACTCCCGACAACATTTGGCCGTCTCTACCTATTACCTATTATTTGGATGGTACTCCACTACCCCGTGAAGAATGGCCTGATGCAATCGCCCAACGTGAAAAAAGGGCGGTTGAAAAAGAGCTGATTTATGAGAAGCCTGATGGTTCGCGGCTCACTTTAGGCTCTTTTTCCACACCCGTCCTGGATTCTGAACAGAATATAAAGTTGATAGTCAGTGTCTTGCGCGACATTGGTCCACGTTTGCGAGAGGAGAAACAACGTCAAGAGTTTCTAGATTATATTGAAAAGGAGCGGAGCAAACTTGACGCAATTATTGAGAGTATTGAGGCTGGGCTGATTGTGGTAGATTTGGAAGGGCGCATCATGCTAGTAAATCGGCGTTGTAACGAGGTGTTGGCTACAACCCAGGATTTAGTTGGCTTTAATCTTGTGGGAAGGTCAGTAAAGGTGTTTTTGGATAGGTTTGCTGTATTGGTTAAAGAGCATGAAATTTACCGCCAGAATATCCGAGAGGCTTTTCGGGCTTCACCCCAACGTTTTAAATTTGAGGTCAGTTTTGGCTCGCCACTCAATATTGATATAAGTGTTGCTTCCTTTCCTATTTTTGATAATAATCAACAACTTATTGGTATGGGAGCTTTACTTAACGATGTGACCCGCCTAAACCAGATGCTGAAGCTACGCAGCCAGTTTGTGGCGATTGCCAGCCATGAACTGCGCACTCCTATGACTGGCGTAGTGGGCTTCGCTGAATTACTCCTCAACCGTGAGGTTGAACCTGCCACTCGTGAACGTTGGGCTCAAACAATTTACAATGAGTCCCTTCATGTTACCCACATAATCGAAAACATGCTTAACATTTCCAAAATTGAGGGAGGGATATTAGAACTTAAACGCACTTTTTCCCCTCTTTCCCAAACTTTGCAAAAAGTGGTTAATAAGGTTAAGACTAACTATCCAGACCGAGATATTACGCTCGATTTTGGTGATTTAAATGATAATGCGACAAGATTATTAGCCGACGAGAACTATCTGACGGAAGCTTTGGTACAGATAGTGGATAACGCCTTAAAGTTTAGCCCTCTGAATACAATGGTGGAGCTAAGTCTAAGGCAGTGTACTTCTCTAGATTTGCTTCCCCCTAATTTATCCTCAAATTCCCTGATTAATCTCAAGGATGAAAACCAGCCCTGGCTTTTGCTCTCAGTGCGGGATTATGGGGTCGGAATTCAAACCGAGGATTTGGAAAATATTTTTGAACCTTTTTATCGTTCCAAGAACTCCCCTAACGGCCCGGTTTCGGGGAGCGGTTTGGGCTTACCCCTGGCTCGTAAATTGATAGAGTTACATAACGGTCGAGTTACTCTTGAAAGTATTCCAGCTGAAGGGACTACTTTTTATATAGTCCTGCCGCAAGAGGGGCATAAAGGGAAGGATGAATGAAATCAGGGAATAGGGGAATTTTTGTAAGGAATACCTCCGTGTCTACCCTGAGTCTGGAAGAACTAACCCCTTTCCCTTTGTAAGGACACGCTGCTGCCGTATCCGGGGTTTTGGGTTAAGTTAACTACCACCGCTTACAAAAATCCTGGCGAACTTGACATTCTTGGCGGTTCATTTCTCGGCAATTGTGGGTTTTCGACTTTTGAATTTCAACTCGGTACTCGTTACTTTTTTCTGACCACCGATTAGCGGCTTTACAATTTTGTGGATAACATTTATCATAGTTTAGATGAATATTAATAGTAGTGGGATTTCATTCTACACAGTAAAATTGGTTAGGACAGAGGTATAATTTTTGGACGCAGCACAGGAGGATATAATCGCCCGTTTCCGGGAGCGGTACTCCTTTCCCCTTGACAGTTTTCAGGAAGAAGCAATGGCGGTATTAGCCGCTGGAGAGTCAGTGATGGTCGCCGCCCCTACCGGAACGGGTAAGACGGTAGTAGCCGAGTTTGGGATTTTTCAGGCCTATAGCAATCGCAAACGGATTTTTTATACAACCCCCATCAAAGCTCTCAGCAATCAGAAATTTAAGGATTTGCGCGAACAATATGGCGACGCGGTGGGCTTGCTGACGGGCGATATTATTGAGAATCCCAACGGTCATATTATTGTGATGACCACTGAAGTTTTGCGCAATATGTTGCTGCAAACCCCCGAAGATTTTACCCACACCACCTGTGTGGTTTTTGACGAAATCCATTATCTGGCAGATAGCGAGCGGGGCACTACCTGGGAAGAGTCTATTATCCTCTGCCCGAAAAATGTCCAGTTGGTTTGTCTCTCGGCGACTATCACCAACGCCCCCGAAGTAGCCGCCTGGATTAGTCAGACCCATCGCCCCACCAAGCTTATCACCCATACCACCCGTAGCGTGCCCCTGGCTCTTTATTATTTTCTGGATGGCAAGTTAAATCTGGTGATTAATAAAGAGGGTAAACAGGTCAGCAATTTTAAGGGGGTTGGTGGCGAGGCCAAGCGTAACTTCCGCTCCAAACTTTCCAACACCAATAACCCCGACCTGGACGAACGCCGCCGGGAAAGACCCGAACCCTCCGCCCGCGAGATTATCGACTCGCTGGAAGAAGCTAAAATGTTACCTGCAATCTACTTCCTGTTTAGCCGGAACGATTGTGAGGTAGCCGCCGAACTGGTAGCGATGAACAAACTGGATGTAGTACGCGACCCCCAGGCCCTGGCCCAGATTGACGAGGTTTGCAATCGCTATCTCAACCGCCTGGAAGTGGAAGACCGCAAAATACAGCAGGTTAGAAGTATTATTTCATTGGCGCGACGGGGCTTGGGTTTCCATCATGCTGGACTTTTACCGATTTTGAAGCAGCTGGTTGAAGAACTTTTTAGCAAGGGCTTGATGAGTGCCGTTTTTGCTACCGACACCCTGGCGTTAGGGGTAAATATGCCCGCCAAATCGGTGGTTATCGGGCGCATGTCCAAGTTTGACGGGCAAAGCCGCCGCCCCTTGCTCCCCAACGAATTTCAGCAAATGGCGGGTCGGGCGGGAAGACGTGGCCTGGATTTCGAGGGGCATGTGGTAGTACCCTATAGTCCCTGGATTGGTTTTGAAGAAACAATCGAGATTGCGACCGGGCCACTTCTGCCAGTCGAAAGTGCTTTCTCGGTGCGCTATAACTCAGTGCTGAACCTCTGGGACCCCCCAAAAGGCGACCGTGTTCTGCAAATCCTGCGGAACAGTTTGCTGGAATTTCAGCAGGGACGACGATTGCGGGAACTGGCGGGGGAGGTACACGATACCCAACAGGCTTATGACGAGGCTAAAGTCGGCTGTCTGATTGGCCTACCCGATGGCGAAGAATTATTACACGAATATGATAGTCTGGGTCATCGGATGGTGGACGCGAAGGCCGAGGAACGCCGCAATGTGGATGATGAGGCCCGCCTCAAGGCCAAGTTGGAAGAAACTCCCTGGCGACGACCTTTCCGCGAGACCCTGCGACAACTTTTCCGCACCTTAGCTCCCGGCACGCTTATCCATAGCGGTGAATACGGCTGGGGCATTTATGTCGGAAAGAGCAACGCTGGCGGAATTGGCCTCTTTATTTTTGGTGATACCACTGCTCATCTCGAAGAATATCGCTTTGTAGATTATATGCCACCCGAACGCTATACTTTGCAATTGCCCGAATCTTTGCTAAGAATCGAACAGGCCGGGGTTAAAATTACTCAGGCGGCGACCCAGGATGAACTAATAGCCCTCACCAATCAGCTCAAGGAAATCGCTCTGCCCGACCTGGCGACCTGGCAACGCGAGGCTCGTGCCCAGGCTGCCGAAAAATATGGCCCTTCCATCGAAAGAGCCCAGGCCGGAATTATGAAGGCTCGTCAGGATATAAAAGATGTCAAGGAGCGGGAAAAGACCCATCCCTGCCACACCTGTGAGGTCAAAAAGAAACACCGCTCTCTACAAAAGGAAACTGCCAAACTTTTGCTCGAAATGGAAGATGCTGATAAACGCTACCAGGAGCGCAAGCTATACGAAGAAGGCCGTTTGCAGGGAACTTTGAACGGCCTGGTGACGGTTTTGAAGCGGTTCGGCTACATTGACAAAGAGGGTTATCCTACCTCTAAAAGTGTTCAATTGCGCGATGTTTTCGATACTAACGGGTTGCTTATTATCGAGATTATTAGCCGAAAATGGCTTGAAGAATTACAGCCGCAAGATTTAGCCGAGGTTTTTAGCTGGTTCGCCTATGACCGCGATTTTGAATTCCTGAACCGCTTTGTAATGCCCAAACACCTGACTGACTTGCGACGGAAACTGGACGACGTAGAACGCGACATTTTCGCTTCCGAGCGTCAGAACGAGTTGAATATAACCAATGGTTATAATATGTATTTCTTTGGAGCGGCGCGGGCCTGGTGTCGGGGGGTTAGTCTCGGTACTATTCTGGAAAAAGTCCAACTGGCGGAGGGTGATATTATTATCACCTTTAACAAAACTTTGGATTTGATGCGGCAGGTTCAGGATATGCTATTTGAGCATGAGCCTGATAATCCACTTATCTCGACCTTGCGCGAAGCTCGCCGGATGATGCGGCGGGGTGTGGTTGAGCAGATTTATAATATCGGCTTTGGGATGGTTAAGGATGTGTTGGAAGAACAAGCCGATGGTGTGGAAAACGAGCAGCCTGCTCCTCCTGAAAATCTGATACCGCTCATGTTAGACGAGGATGAGGAAGAAGAACCAACCCAGCCATTAAACGGTGAAGTAGTGGATAACCGTAATCGCTTTTCCAAAAAACGGAGCAAACGCCGCCCCTTCATTTCGCGGCGATAGGTTGTTTTTTAACATACCTAACCCCCTGACCCCTTCCCGGATTCCAGGAAGGGGGAACAATTCCCCGATTCCCTTCATCCCTCATCTTTTTCCTACCCCGCTCTAACCACATAAGTTCCAGCGATTTTGTCATGCCAGCCCTGGTGATGGGGGTCGAAAATTATCCAGATGAAACCTAGCATACAAAACAGCCCACTGACAAAATAACCGATAGTGTGGCGCAATAGGGCCGAGCCAAAACCGGGGGTCGAACCGTCAGCCTTGACTACCTTCAGGCCAAAAACCTTTTTCCCTAAAGTTGCTCCACTGGCGGTTAGAACCACGTAGTAGGCCAGTGTCAAAATACTCGCCAGTATGCCGAACCCCACCGATATTCCAATAAAACTCCAAATTTCGCCCCGGTCAACCAAAATTCGTTGGATGGTATCATCACACTGTATTTTATTGTAGCTACGGCCACAGGTGGCATTTAGCTCGACGGAATTGCGTGAGAAGAAATTAGCGGCCCAGATTATCATGGGTATCCCCAACACTATCCCTGCAATCAGGCTGGTAATAATCGAGTCGATAATATAAGCTCCCAACCGATTGAAGAAAGTCGCGTCTACCTGAGCGACTCCTACTCGGTCAGAGGGTAGCGAGTAATTATAGGCTGGCACGTAAGGATTCGGGGCGTAGGTCGCTTGAACCGAAGGCACAGCGTAACTATATTCGCTTCCCGGCTGTCCCGGATAAAAAGGGCGGGGCTGCGGCCAATTGGCGGGTGGTGGTGGGGCATCGGGCCGGACAGCTTCACCCGGCTTTTTATTTTCTTCGTCCAAAACCGGCAGGGGCTTCTGACAGTCACTACAGGTTCGGGCGTTTTTATCATTAAAAGTTCCACAACTTGGGCAATACATATCCTAAATCCTTTAATTGATTTCTTGACCAAAAAATTATACAATTGCAACGAAATTAAACTACAGCCTGTGAACCCAGCTAACGGGGTTGCCATTTGGCTTTTTTAATTTCTACAAAGTTAGACCCGCTGTTTGAACTAAAAGTTTCATAGATATTTACGTAGGGACAGCCCTTGTGGCTGTCCAGGACAGGAATAACGCCAGTCCCTACGAATCTAAATGCAAATCTTAACATCTATAGTGTGCCGTCACGCTGTACGGCTAACACAAGGAGGATGCCCGTGATTACCTCAACCTGGCCTGATTTGGAAAAAAGCTACCTGATGTACAATATCAAACGCCCCAATATTGTAGTCGTTCGGGGCGAAGGCTGCCGAGTCTGGGATGAGAACGGGCGAGAATACCTGGATTTTATGGCTGGTTGGGCTGTGAATGTGCTGGGCCATTGCCCCCCGGTAGTGGTGCGGGCAGTTCAGCAACAGGTCGCTACCCTGATTCATACTTCTAACCAATACTATACCATACCTCAAATAGAGCTGGGCCGTTTGCTGGTGGAAAATAGTTGCCTTGATAAAGTATTTTTCTGCAATAGCGGCGCGGAAGCCAACGAAGGGGCGGTTAAACTGGCCCGCAAGTATGGCAAAGTTAAAAAAGATGGTGCTTACGAAGTAATCAGCACTATGAAGTCCTTTCATGGGCGTACCCTGGCGATGGTCGCTGCCACCGGCAAGCCTCACTATCAGGAGCCTTACACCCCTCTGCCCTCTGGCTTTGTCAACGTTCACGAATATAACAATTTGGACGCTATCAAAGAAGCCACTACCGAGAAAACTGTGGCGGTGATTGTCGAGCCAGTTCAGGGTGAAGGCGGCGTTAATGTCGCCACCAAAGAATACCTGAAGGGCTTGCGCCAGTGGTGTGACCAGAACAACCTCCTGTTGATGCTGGACGAGGTGCAAACCGGGATTGGGCGCACCGGGACGCTTTTTGCTTACGAGCAATACGATATTGAACCTGATGTTATGACCCTGGCAAAAGGCCTGGGCGGTGGTGTGACCATCGGGGCGTTTCTCGCCAAGCAAAACGCTGCCGTTTTTGAACCGGGCGACCATGGCTCGACCTTTGGTGGGAATCCGTTGGCCTGTGCTGCCGGAATTGCGGTGTTGAATGAAGTGATGAGTACCAATGTTCCGGCTAATGCTGCGCGGGTGGGATCTTACCTGGGCCAGCGTTTGCGCGAACTGAAAGAGCGTTATCCGATTATCACCGAAGAACGTGGCCTGGGTTTGCTGCGGGCTTTCGACATCAATCAGGAAGTGGCGGGCAATATCGTACAGCGTTGTTTGGAAGAGGGCCTGATGATTAATATGGTCAGCCCTACCACCATCCGTTTGATGCCGCCGCTAATCATAACCGAAGCCCACGTGGACGAAGCCATTGATATCATTGGTCAGGTGCTGGGCGAGTTCTAAGAAGTGCTGAGTTTTGAGTGCTGAGTAAAGATTTTGCCCCCAGTTGTCATCCTGAACGAAGTGAAGGATCTTGGTAGGTCTGAGAAGATTCTTCGCAAGCTCAGAATGACAATTCCCATGAACAGTTCCATTGCTTTTAATTCAGCACTCAGCACTTTAAACTACTATACTTTTATCTTGGGGAAGGTAAAGCTGGATGTCCCCAACCGCACGCCGTTGGTGGCGAATTGGCCTATTGAGTGCCGCCTTTTTGTTCCTGGGTTGGATATTTCTGCGGGCGCAAGCGGGCCTTACACCATTTATAATTGGGCTGGTTTTAGCCTTTATTTTGATGCCGTTAGTGGACGGGCTTAACCGTTTGATGCCCCGTGCCCTGGCAATTTTGCTGGTCTATGTCCTGGTAATCGGGGCTATCGCCAGCTTTTTTATTTATCTTGTGCCTATTATCGTTGACCAATCCAACAAACTTATCCAGGATACCCCCCGCTATATCGAAGAAGTTCAAAACTGGCTTAACCAGAGTTACAAAGACCTGGAACGCCAGATTCCCAGCGACTTCCGTCAGCCATTTAACGATGCGGTGAACGATTTCAGCAAAAACGCCATTACTTTTGTGCGCGATTTGCTGGCGGGGCTGGTCGGTGGCACTTTTAGCCTGGTTTTCGGCACAATCGGCTTTCTGGTGGGGGTTTTGTTAGTCCCCTTCTGGCTCTTTTATGTTCTCAAGGATAAAGCTGCCGGGATGCACACCTTTTTCAGTGTTATCCCGATAAATCAGCGTGATGATGCCCGCCGTTTGATCGATATTATCAATTATGGGCTGAACGGCTATATTCGAGGGCAATTATTCCTGGCGGGGGCGGTGGGGGTACTTTGTACTATCGGCTTACTGATAATTGGCATGCCTGCTTCCACCGCTATATTCCTGGGCTTTATCGCCGGGATGTTTGAAGTATTACCCATTATCGGGCCAATCCTGGGAGCAATCCCGGCTATTATCGTCACTTTTTTCTATGGCAGCGTTGGTAACGTGGATTTAACCGTCAAGGTTATTATACTTTACATAATCGTGCAACAAATCGAAGGAAATCTGCTGGTGCCCAAGATTGCCGGGGATAGCACTAAATTGCACCCCGCGATTGTGATGGTGGTTATTATTGTGGGCGGAGAAATTGCCGGACTGCCGGGCGCGATTATCAGTGTGCCGCTTACTGCCGTTTTGCGCGATGTTTATATTTATCTCTATCAAAGGACGGTATTGGGGGCGAATCCCGAAGAAGCCGAGTCCAAAACCCCTGGTCGGCGTGATATAATTCTAGACCAGCGTCGTAAACAGGCGCAACGCCAGCTAAAGAAAGCCGCCGCAACCAATGATATGGAGTTGGATAAGGAAATGGCGATTTCGGTGTCAAAACAATCGGGCTTACAGGACGATGGAAGTCAGGGTTAAATATACGTTATTATGGGTTACAAGTTAAGAGTTTACAAGGAAAATTTTGAGTTTAGCGCAGGCCATTTTATTACTTTTGGAGGGCGTTGCGAGACTTTGCACGGGCATAACTACCGGGTTGAGGTAGCTTTGGAAGGTGATAACGGGCCGGATTTTTTCCTGTATAATTTCAGTGCGCTAAAACCGATTGTGCGGGATGAATGTAACGCCCTTGACCATAGAATGTTGTTGGCTCGCGAAAACCCCCTGCTCCACCTGGAGACCAGGGCTGACGAGGTTGAGGTGAGTTTTGGGCAACGCCGTTACGTTTTCCCGCTGGCGGAAGTGGCCTTTTTGCCACTGGAAAATACTACCGCCGAGCAACTTGCCCGTTATTTATTGGGCCGGATTCGCGCTAAAATCAAAACCTTAAACCTTCCCGAAACGGCCAATTTGCGTCAGATTGAGGTGGGGGTGGAGGAAAAGCCCGGTCAGGCCGCCTATTATTTTGAACCTTTTTAGGCGGTTGTTAGTTGTCAGTTGTCGGGTAACAAATAGGGGGATGCACTAGATAAATTGAATTGAACCACCCAGACCCCAAGATTTTAAAAGTTTTCTTTGTGTTCTTTGTGCCTTTGTGGTGAATAATTTAATTCAAATGGAACTCGGTATAAGTTGTTGATTATCAGATGATACAAAATAAAAACAAACCGAAAATTTTAGTGGCAGATGACGAGGATGCTTTACGTCTGCTGGCCCGCGAAACCCTCGATAGCGGCGAAATGGAGATTATCGAGGCTCTGGACGGGGTGGAAGCTCTTGAGATTGCCCTTCGTGACCACCCGGTCATTATTTTGCTGGATGTGGCGATGCCCGGTCTGACCGGATTCGATGTCTGTGAGCAGCTAAAATCTAACCCTGTCACCGCCGACATTGTAATAGTCATGCTTACCGCGCACGGGCAATCCACCGACCGCGAACGGGCTGCTATGGTAGGGGCCGACCACTTTATGATCAAACCATTTAGCCCGGTGCAACTCCTGCGGCTGGTCGGGCAAATCCTCTAAAACTAGAAAGGTTTTGAATGTCAGCTCCTCTTAAAACCTTTTACCTGTTGGTTCTTACAATTGCTCTCAGCCTGTTTATGGTTGGGCATAATAACAACCCTACCATTAGCCCCAGCCCTACTCTTAACTCCCCTATCGTTTTATATGATGGCATGCTAGGCACTTTGCCCGGTGCGCAAGGTTTTGTGTACCCGCCACCCCCAATTCCAGGATCATCGGTTCAAAGTATATCCAACGGTGTAACCACCCTGGATACAACTTTAGATATAAATAATCAGGCTGGATACTCGACTTTACCTCCTCTTAAGCCTGGGCCAGTTTTAGACCGGGCAAAGGGCTACACTATTAGATTTACTTCACAGGTTATAACCGAAACTCATACCAGCAACAACCGGGCTGGTTTCAGCGTAATTGCTCTCAGTAGCGACTTGCGAGGAATTGAAATTGGCTTCTGGACGGATAAAATCTGGGCGCAAGAGTATAAAACAGGGGCTTTATTTGTTCATGCTGAAGAAGCAACTTATAACACTGTGGCGGCCCTTACCATCTATGACCTGACAATTCTAGGCGATGCCTATACCCTTTCTGTGGGTAATACCAAGCTTTTAAGCGGACCACTGCGGAATTATAGTTCATCTGGTTTGCTTGCATATAACACCGCGAACTTTATCTTTTTGGGGGATGATACTAAAGAGGCCAAGGCTACTCTAAAACTGTCCTATGTTGCCGAAACGAGCTACGACCTTGACCCCCGACAGGTGACGACCATTGACGATAGCCTGGCCCCCTCCGCCCAACCCGTGACTTTGCGACAGGCTATTTTAAACAACGCCTCATTCGCAAATAACCTGCCCATTACCTTTGACCTCGCTCTAAACCCTAACCCTACCATAACTCTTGTTGCTGCACTGGTTATTCCAGCTAACACTCAAATCCTGCCTGCGGATTGCACCCCCACCAACAAAGTTACCTTAAAGGCAATTGTTTCCAATGTTTTGCAACTTGGTGGGAATAATTACTTGCGTGGCCTGGAAATTTTGACCCCACTTGGCCCTGCCATAAAAATTAACAGTCCGGCAACGGGTAACAAGTTTGAGTGTGTCAGGGTGAAAATCGGGTAGACTCCTTGGAAGGATGAAGAAATTTGCCTGATAGTAGCAACTAGCGAGCTTTCTTTCGTGTAGTTGTTTCGTAGCAAAAATAAGATAAGGCTTGGAGAACTTCAAAATGCAAACCAAATATGTACGCCTTTATTCGGATGCACAAGGTGAGTCTCATTTTGAGGAAGTAGCTGTTACGCTTGCGCCAGTAAATTTTTCACCACCTGCTGCCCCTCTTAACTTTAGCTCCCTGTTCCCGGCTACCAAGTGTAACCTGATTGGAGGTTCAAAAGATTGGAGAGGCGACATACCTCACCCCGCCCCTAGTCGCCAGTTAATGTGCATACTTCAAGGCGAAGCGGACGTAACCGCTAGTGATGGGGAAACAAGACCTTTTCGGTCTGGTGATTTGCTGCTGGTAGAGGATGTAACAGGAAAAGGGCACTCGTCCAAGTATATTAGTGACGAAGACGTATTAATTCTCACGGTAGCGTTAGCTGAATAGTTTTACGATTTCTTGTTTGATACCCCGATTTTAGATATTTGATTTTAGATTTTGGATTTTACCAAAGTTTCGGCGACCTCGGCCCAGGTGGGAATCTGGCGCGAGGTTTGGAGGGCGATGGCTCCCAATTTGGCGGTTAATTCGCGGTTATTAAAAAGCAGGTCTATTTTTTCGGCAAAGGCGGCGGGGTTGGCACAAATAAAGCCATTTTTGCCATCTTCCACAAATTCCAGCACCCCGCCACTATCGGGGGCGGTCAAAATCGGTTTACTACTCCGCATACCTTCCAGGGTAGCATAGCCGTAATCCTCATCGTAGGGGGCATAATAGACCGCCAACGCCCCGCCATAAAGCCTGATAACTTCTTCCTCGTCAATTCGCCCCACAAATTCAACCTGTTTTGCCAGCCCTAGCGTCTGGGCCTTAGCCTTGAGAGTCACGGCATCTGGCCCAGTACCCGCAATAATCGCTTTTACCCCGCTCTGGCAGCGTTTCAGGGCTTCCAGCAGGATATCCAGACGCTTTGCTCCATCTAATCTGCTCACCGAAAATATATATTCGCCATAATCGGTGTGGTGATAGCGTTCGTGTTTCAGGGGAGGGTAGAGGGCGACGCCTTTCAAACCGTTGTAACGATAGAGGCGATTGGCGACATTTTTAGATATAGTGTAAATCGCCTGAGCTTCACCCAAACCCAGCGCGTCGGTATCGAGAATCAGGCGGCGGGCGCGTTGGTCTACCGGGGTATTGCCAAAATCGCTGAGGGGCGTGCCGTACCAGTCATACGCCTGCCGAAACTGATGCACCAACCAGACCACCTTGCGGGGGTGTTTTACCGCCCAGGTTGGGTATTTGGTGCAAATAACTAGGTCTACCGTCCGCCCGTTAAGTCGCTCCAGGTCGAGGGTGCGCCATAAAAGTGGTTGGCGGTCTAGCTCGTCGCGGGGATACCACTTGAAGGGCAGGGCTACAATCTCAACCCGGTGTCCGGCCTCCCGCAAAGCTGCCACCAGTCCATCCACCAGCACCTCCGCCCCGCCCGTTACCAATGGAACCTGGCTGGCACAAATCACAATGTTCATTGCTGGCTCGGTTGCCTCTCAAGGGCGGCAATGCGTTCTTCCAGGTCGTGGCCTTCGCGGGTGAGTTGCTCCAGATAGGCGTTAATCTGCAACAGGGCGCGGGTGGTAGCGGCGTTGAAGTTATTTTGTTGCTCTACAATCGGGTTAATGTACCAGCGCAGCAAAAGGCGCGTAACCCGTTTAGCATAGGCAATGCCCCGCCCTATTAATGGCGGCCCACCCCAGGTAATCGGCAGATGGGCACTGACGTTCCAGGTTTCGTTGACCTGCTTGATAACGCCCCGCAACTCGCCCAACTCCGCCCCGTGCAGCTTTTCGCGACGGGCGCGGACTTCTTCCCGCAACTGGTTTAAGGTGGCGGCAACCTCCTCGCTGCCCGTTCCGTTATCGTTAGCCAAACCTAACTCCTCTGTCAAAGGTCGAAAGTCAAAAATCGAAAGTTAAGAAATCTAAAACCAACAACTAACAAAAAAGCCCTTCCTGAAGGTGGAAAGGCTTACATAAGCGGGAAATGGGATTCGAACCCACGACATTCTGCTTGGGAAGCAGACACTCTACCAACTGAGTTACTCCCGCATGTGTACTAAAAATTATAGCAGAACGATGCAAGATAGTCAATTTTAAATTAAACTATTTGGGCCGAACTTCCCTGTAAGAATTATCGGTTCCGCCGGATTTATCCTGAGCCGGACTCGGTTGCTGGCTATAATTTTTACCCAGCACGACCACCACCGCTGGCCCAACATAACCTTTATAGGGCAAATCGGCGGGGCGAATGCTGGCATTAGGGAAAAGATTTTTCAGAGCTTTAACGGTTTCTTTGCCCTTGCCGTTGCTATAATCTACAATTTCGCTAAAAATTTGGGAGTTGGCAACTAGCGGTTCATCCACCGTCAGACCGTAGTTTCTAACTATTTCGGTAGCCGTATTAGCGTAAACATACTGCCCGGTGGCATTCTGTATCTGTACCCGCAAATTTTCGGCGCGCAATTGGGGTACTTTTAAGCCGTTCCTTATCCATTCCTGAATCGCTTTGTAATTGCCCTCGCCTTCCTTGGGGACAAGAATAAAGGCTCCATCGCTGGTGGTGTCGCTGTTCAGGAAGTTGGCATTGCTGAGAACAAAGGGCGCAAAAATCAGATTGCTCATCAGGCTCGAACCTTCCGAACTGCGGAAGTAATTCGCCAGGGTAAGAGTCTGGTCAAAGGAAAGGCTGGTGCGAACTTTTCCTTGCAAGGCACTCATAATCGGGAAGGTCTTTAGCAAAATATCGGGCTTGGCGACCTGTTCTTTGACCGCCGCCACCACATTCATCTGGCGTTTGCTGCGCCCAAAATCGCTGCCATCCTGTAACGAGTGGCGACTGCGCGAATACTGAATGGCCTTTTCGCCCTTCATTAGTTGCTGTCCCGCATCAAAATGGATGTGCATTACGCCGGGGTCTATATTCGGGTCATCATTCCTGGGGTATTCGTAATCGTCAAAAGGGGTTTCGACATTAACGTAAATCCCGCCAATCGCATCAATAAAATCCCGGAAACCGTCAAAACTAACCGCCGCCCAATAATCCACCGGAACGCCCGTAATATTTTCCACTACATCCCTGGTTATCAAGGCCGCCGCATCAATCTGACTGTTGGGTATTTCGGGGTTAAAACGATAACGGCTGGAAATTCCCTGGCTAGTGCTAAGATTCATTATATAGGCGAAAGCTGAGTTAGCCTTACCCCAAAAGCCGTTTTTAAGGCCGTTAATTGGCACATTGACCCAGGTATCACGTGGAATATTTATCATCGAAACCGCTTTTTTCTCTGGGTCAAAAACAATCTGCATAATAGTGTCGGTCAGGTAGCCGCCGTCGTGGTTGCCGCCGCCGTAACCCATAACTAGCACGCTGATTTTTTCGCCCTGTTTAATTTTGCGAATAAGCGGGTCGGTTTCCTGGGGAATGGGAGTAGCGGTAGGAACAGGGGCAATAGTGGGTACGCTGACAATCTTACCGGCTTGGGTAGTACGTGGGGCAAGGGTGGGGGTTGGTTTTGGGGTATTAGTAGGAAGCAGGGAAGCTTCGTTTCGTCCGCCAAAAGTATCGTTCTTAAAGCTGTTAAAGCGTACAAAGGCAAATATACCAAAACCAATTCCCACTATAACAACGCCACTAACTATCCAGGCCCATAGCGGCAAACCCTTCTTTTTCACTTTAGTCGGGGTGGGGTTATAGGGGTCAGTGGGTAGTTTCTTATACCAGGGATTTTGTTCTTTATTATTCATACGCTAAATATTATACCATTCGCCTTAAGCTAAAATTTCAACTTCTGAACGATCATGATTTAAAACGTGGCACAACCCAAATAGTTACACCTCATTTTTAACATCTCTGTCCCTCAAGCTCTGGCAAATGGCAACGCCGCCACTCAACTTCTACATCCTTGCTATCTTACTATCCTAGCATAATTCATACCGTTAAGTAAATAACAGTTTGCAACCTTCCATAGCTGTTTCATTATCACCCTAGTCCCGGCTCTAGTATAGTTATCAATTATTTTGGAACCGCACTAATTCATCTGGAGATTGGACAAATTACCCCTTGTATGTTAATGATTATAGTCCTAGATACTTTGTTATTACCTAAATACAAATAGTTGGCAAGAACGGGTAAAATGATGAGAAAATATTTAGCTGGAATAAGTGTATTCATTGCTATAGTAGTTCTTATTGCTACCTTTATTATTAGCATTACTGAACCAAAGGCAGAAACGACCCCTATTATCTGGACCTCGCAAAAGATTGAGGATACGGCCCTAATTTATGCCCAGCATATTGCTTTCCAGGGCACACCAACAAGTATTGTATCCAAAAAAATGTCTGTAGCTGATTTCAGATTACTTTTAGATCCATTTAGCAAAGGAGATCTTGGAACTGATGAAGTTTGGCTAGTGATTTTGAAGGGGAAAGTTGTTATTAACCACCCAAGCCAAAACAGCATCACTTCTCAAACTATGGCTGACACTATGTGGGTAAATCTAACTCCTGATGGTCGTGTAATAGGTTGGGGTACACTTGCGCCTGGTACTAAGCTTGATTTGAATGGCCCATTGCCTACTCAACTCACTTCATGGCCCACATTATCACCTGTAAATTCTAAAGGCTAATTGGGGCAGAAAAACATTGGCACCCCTACGAAATACCTTAGCTTTAAGCTAACAAATTTCACCAATAATAACTATTATTGTGCCAAAGGCTGGTAATGAGAAAATAGCTACCACCGCCCCTTTGAACCCTGCTGATTAGTTTTGAGGGTAATTTTATGAAAAATGCATTTTTGACGGTTTGTATAGGCTGTATAGTTTCGGTTTTAACCTTGCTATTTGTCAGTTGTGGCGAGGAGGCTAAAGGTAAAATCTTCGAGGATTATAAAAGTGTAGCCGCACCAGAATTAGGAATTACTATAGATAAAAAAAGTCTGGCGATAGTAGGGATAGCGGCTGAGAAAGCTGGACTTAAACCCGGCGACCTACTGAAAAAGCTGGATAATCAGGATATGGCGACTACTGAGGTCGTCAAGCAAGCAGTTCGTACAAAGGCTTTGTCAGCCAATAAGCAAATTGCTGTTACTATGCTGCGGGGCAACCAGGAGATGACAATTAATGTTACCCTCTCTGCCCGTCAAGGGGTGTCAAATCAGCCAACCCCAACCCCGGTGCCTCCCAACTATGATTATTTTTAGGCAAGTTATTGGTTAGGCCATTCTAACAAAAAGACTGTATGCTAGTCTATTGCTAGTAACGGTCTTTTTGCTTGATATCCCCGGCTTTGTTATAATCCGGGCGATGATAAATTCCCTTGCGCGAAATAAAACCCTAAAAATTGGTCTTTGGCTGGCTCTGGCCCTGAGTAGCCTAGGTTTGATTGTGGCCTTTAACCTGCCGGGCCGAGTCTGGCAAAGCCTGGACGCACTCTTTCGCCTGGATTTCAGCCTGGACGGCATGCAGAATCGCCCAAATCCCTTTGATAATTTCGACAGCCCCTTTGTCCTTTTTCCGCTTTTATGCCTGTTGGTCTGGCTACTGGCCTGTCTTGGTCTACTTTCTTTTAATAGAACTAACCCAAAATCCACTTCCACAAAAATAACCAATCAAGCCTGGATTTTTTTGGCGATTGGCTTGCTGCTAATTTTGCCCATCGGTTTTGAAATACGTGCCAGCCAGCTTTTACCAAATGCTGCCGGGCAGAATCCCGCCGCCAACTATGACGAGATGGTTTATTTCAGCGCGGCGGGGCTAATGGCGGGCGGACAGATGCCCTATCGCGATTTCTTCCTGGCTCATCCCCCCGTCGCTCTCGTACCCTATAGCCTGTTGTTCAAGTTAATAGGGGCGGCGGGTGGTCAGACGGCCTTTGAAGTGGCTCGTTGGCTAACCGTTATTATCGGGTTACTAACGATTGCTGGATTGAGTTGGGCAGGTGCGCGCCTCTGGCAAACCAATCACCGCGACCCCTCTTCTACCAATAGCCAACAACCAATAACCAACAACCTGAATTTTATCTTGCCGGGTTTAGCCGCCGCCTTGCTTTATGCGCTGGACGGGCGGGTGGCGCAGGTGGCAGTGCTGGAAACAGTTTCTAACCTTTTTGCGATTTTTGCGCTGGTGGTTTTGCTGGAAGGCTTGCAACGTGACAACAATCGCTGGTGGTTACTGGCGGCGGGAGGATTGGCGGGTCTGGCCTTTTTGAGCAAGTTGCCGGGTGTGGCGGTAATCTTTGCCTTTGTGGTTTACCTGGCCTGGCGGCAAAGGTGGCGGGTTTTGGGTTGGGTGTTGGCGGGTTTTGGGGCAGTTACGGTTCTGGTGATGGGTTTGTTTGGGCTATTGGGTGGGCCGGGGGAATTGCTGCGTCAAGTGCTATTTTTTCAGGTTTTGCGCCCACAGGAGGTGCGCGAGGGTAAAGACCAGATTGGTACTATCGCCGATTATCCCCAAACCGGCCTCACGATTTTTCTGGCAGGGCTGGCTTTTGCATTTATTGCCTGGGGTGTGTACCGCCGCCGGTCTGATAATGATTTGTGGTTGCTTCCGGCTTTGTGGTCTTTGCCTCTGCTGGCAGTGCTGATTTTTGGCAAAAGTTTCCACCCCTGGTATTACGTTCAACTGGCCTTGCCTCTGGCTTTAATAGCGGGGGGAATGTTTCAATTTAACCGCCAAGTCGTCAAGAAAGCCAAGAAAGATAATATTTTTTGGTTTAAGGGTAGTTTGTTAGCGGTGGTTGGATTAATCTGCATACCACTACTGGCTCGTGAATGGCAGGTAAGCCAGACTCCCCCCCCAGAGCGAAACTATAACGTTACCGCCGATTTCCTCAAAAATCAGCCCGGCACTGACCCGGTGCTTGTTTTTGACCCTGGCTACTCCTTTATGGCGGGGCGTACTCCTGCCCGTCTGCCCAATGGCAAAATTCTGGTTGACAGCGCAGGTTATATGACTTACCTTAACCTTGAGGTTGACCGTAGTGGTTTGTTTAGTTTGACCGGGCAAATCTTTAATCTTAATCGGGAGCGGGGTCAGGTAAAGGCAATTTTTGAGCGGGAACGGGCGCAAGCTATCGTCAGCAGTGCGATGCGCCCCGGCATGTGGGCCGCGCTGGACGAGAAAATCGGCTTACCCCAACTTACTCCCCGCTCGGTGGAATATATTGCAACTACCGGGATAAATACAGGGCAGGTTGGTTTTACCGATATTTATCACGCCCGCTCTAACCTGCCAACCTTGCGTGAGTGGAAGTTTGATAACGGCCTGTTCCTGACCCCCCAGGGCTTGAGCAGCAGTTTTCAGGGTAAGGCCAACTATGACCCGTTGCGGGATGATGGCACGTTAGCTTTGCCGCAGAAACAGGTCGGCACGCGCACCCTCGATTTGCGTTTTACATGGAGAGTGGCTAGCCCACCTCCGCAACAAGCGAAGGTCTTTGTGCATTTAATTAGCGAACAAAGCGGGGAAAAAGTAGCCCAGCGCGATATTTTGCCGCTGGATGGGCAAGGCGATACCCGCAACTGGCAGAAGGGCGATTATTTTCAGGATGTGCACAGCCTGCCCCTGCCCGCTACTCTCGCGCCGGGTCGCTATCGGCTCGAAATAGGCCTGTATGATTCTAACACCACTCAGCGCATTATTGTCGAAGGCAAGGACTCGATTGTACTAGGTTATGTGGTGGTGGAACAATAAAATAACTCACCATAAAGGCACAGAGGACACAAAGAATGTTAGAAAAAGTTTCAATTCAAATGGTCAATACATTACGCGAAATTGTAGAAGCTTTGGTGCGAAAAGATTATCTTTCCATCGGGTCTGAGTCCCTAGGAGGTCGGCTTTCTGCGGCTGAATTAGAAACTGCTATTCGGGAGTATGGCGCGGATGTCACGCCAATTCCTGACGATATTTTGGAGCAACTAGAAGTTATTCCAGTTGAAAATGCTGAAATCCCCACCTGGTTCATTGATTTAGATTTATGGATTAATGGCAAACAAAGTGACCTTACTCTCTCGATGGAAATGGAACAGAATCGTACTGGTAAGTTAACTGCTAAAATCCTGGATTTACATGTTTTGTAGGTATTATTTTAGGTAACAACTGAACCAAATTGATAATATCAATTCATTCCTACTATATCCAATTTATTTAAAACTCTTTGTGCCCTTTGTGTCTTTGTGGTGAAATCTTTTAAAAATTAATTTCAGGTCTAAAGCACAGCCTATGAGCCTTGAACTCAAAACTCAAAACTCAAAACTCAAAACTCCTCCCACCCGGCTCCGTCCCTGGCAGGCGCATGGGTTGGCTTTGCTGTTCTTTTTATTCCTGACGCTCTGGATGTTGTGGCCCGCGGTTGCTAATGCCGGACGCAGCGTGGAGGGCTGGGGCGATGCCCTGCTACAAATCTGGACGCTAGATTGGGATGCCCACGCCCTGGCTACCAACCCCCTGAATCTGTTCAACGCCAACGCTTTTTACCCTTACAATAATAGTCTGGCTTTCAGCGAAACCCTGATTGGGCAAGCCGTATTTGTAACCCCCGTGATATGGCTGACCGATAACCCAGTGCTGGCCTTTAACCTGTTGTTGCTGGCCTCATTTGTCTTGAGCGGGTGGAGCATGTATTTGCTGGTGTTTGAGTTGACCGGGAAGCGGGTGGCCGCTCTCGGGGCGGGGATAATCTTTGCCTTCTTCCCCCATCGTTTCGGGCAACTCTCCCATCTGCACCTCTTAGCCACCCAGTGGATGCCCTTTTGTCTGCTTTATCTCCGCCGCTTCCTTCAGGACGGACGCTGGCGAAACGTAGTTTTGTTTGGCCTGTTTTTTGCTCTCGAAGCTCTTTCCAGTACCTATCTTGGCCTGTTCCTGGTGGTGGCAGTGGGGTTATACCTGATTTTCCACGCTGTAGTTAATCTGAAAAAAATACCTTTCCCCTTCCATGTAGGGGCGTGGAAACCACGCCCTGGGGCTAAGAGGTCAGGTCAAACAAACCCTCACCCCGACCCGCAAGTTGGCTTCTCCCGTAGAAAGGGAGAGGAAGAAATTATTCCCCCTTCCATTTTAGGGAAGGGGGCTAGGGGGTTAGGTCTAACCCTACTAAAAAACAAAATCTTTCGATTGGCGGTTGTTACGCTGGTGGTTGGTCTGGTAATTTTGCCGTTTTACCTGCCCTTCCTATCAGTGCAAAATGATTTGGGTTTTGAGCGTAGTCCGGCGGAGGTCGCTAGCTTTTCGGCCCTGCCTTATTACTATCTGGATGTCGCCAAAGAGAACAAGCTCAACCAGTGGTTCTATAACCCCAGTTTTTCCTGGAACTGGTGGGAGAGCAGCCGGGGCGGGGAGCGCGGCTTATATCTCGGTTTGCTTGCAAGTGGCCTGGGATTAGTGGGTTTTGGGGTGGTCTGGCGGCGGCGCAAACTGGAGAAGGACGGAATTTTTTACGCAATTCTGGCGATAACCGCCGTAATCTTCACATTTGGCCCCGTCTGGCAAAATGGGCGATTCGGCTCAATTCCCCTGCCTTATGCTTTGCTCTATAACTACGTGCCGGGTTTTCAGGGCTTGCGGGTACCAGTGCGCTTTATTTATGTGGTGGCGTTGGCGGTGGCAGTGCTGGCGGGTTTTGCCCTGTCGGCTCTGCAAAATCGCCTGAAGCTGACAAACTGGCGCAAAGCAAGTTATCTGGTGGTGCCCTTAATTGCTTTGCTCTGTCTGGAATATGTCAGCGATGTAAATATCAAGGATAGCGATGCTTTGCGAAGTGCGCCGCCGCCCGTCAACCAGTGGTTAGCCAAGCATGAATCTGGCCCGGTTTTGAACGTGCCGCTTTCGGGTAGCGACAACACCAATCTTTTTTATCAATATTGGTCGCGGGTGGGCTGGCAGCCTCAAATGAACGGCTTTAGTGGCTTTATGCCCCCAGCCTACGATGCTTTGCGCCGCGCCTGGCAGGAGGAATTTCCCAACCGCCGCTTGATAGAACTTTTGCAAGGGCTGGAAGTGCGTTATGTGGTGCTTGATAGTGCCTCGCCTGAAATTGCCCCGACCTGGGAACGCACCCGTAAAACTTTGTCTGGCCAATTTGCCGCCGAAATGCCCCAGGTGGCTCAATTCGATAAAACTTTTATCTATGAGGTCAAGCCCAATGGCTGGTTACGAGGTTTCGGGCAGTGGCTCAAGCCCGACGACCCGCTATATCTGGTCGGTTACAGTCGCAACGACCCCCAAATTCTGGAATTGCTGGCTTATTACCTACCTAAAAGCGGGGTGACCAAACGCGAGAATTTATATGGCACAATTAATATTGGTTATAAGCAACTACCCGCCCTACCTTATGGGCGCAAGGCCGAATTTTTGCTGCTACAGGCGGGGGAGGATCCGACCCTCTACGGTTTCCGGCGCGAGGACAAGCTTTTTGGCAATACTCTGCTAGAGCTATACCGTAGCAGTCCCAAACTTTTGGCTAGGTACGATTTCAGCTGTAGCGACCCGGTAGGCGCACTCAAAGGTCAGGTTCAAACCATTGGCCTGTCTGACAACCTAACCTTTAATGGCGAGAGTAGGAATGTTAGTGGCAATCGGTATCTGCGGCTGGCGTTTGCAGCTACTAAGCCCACCCAGCTTGATATAACCCCCAAAGATTCGCCAACTCAAACCCTGCAACTTGGGCCGGGGCTTTCGGTGGTAGAATTAGCCAATGCCAAAACTATCAGTTTGAATTCAAAGGGTGATAAGATTTCGTTGGTATGGGCTGAACTCTGGGATGGGGTTCCGGCTAACCCCGGCAAAGTAGAATTGCGGCAGGACGTGGTGCTAGTCACAGCCAACAGCAAACAGGATGGCACTAACGGAGTTGCCACGATTAATCTTGTGCCAAAGGGTGGCACGGGCGACGCTTACACCGCCACCCTGGATGTCTATAACTATCCCTGGGGGTCGCATCCCTCCGGGCATTATGGCTATTGGTCGGTGGCGGTGCAGGGTAGCGCGGGGGTAGAGTTGGAGTATAAACTTGACCTACCGAGCAAGCTAATGACCACCCGGCTAAACGGCAACAGCACTCCCAACTATCCACCCAATCCTAAAGATTTTGACATTAATAGTTACGGACGGGTGGGCGATTTCCGAGCGAATCTGACCCTCTACGCTGGCGATAAACTGATTGGCTCGGTGCGGCTGTTCGATTTTACTATTCGGGCGGAAGGAGACCGCAGCAATGCCGCCAATCGCCGCCTGACCGATTTCAAGAGTTATGATACGCCCATTGGCTTTCTAGTCTTGCCGCCGAGGAAATAATTATCACCACAAAGGCACAGAGAAACAAAGAAAAAATTAACAAGGATGGACAGGATAAACAGGATTTTGAAAAGTAACGAGTAACGAGTTATAAATTCTATTCCCCCTTCCATGAATCAGGGAAGGGGGCTAGGGGGTTAGGTTAGTAATTAATGGCGAAGATTTTATATGGTGAACGGATAGGCAAAACGGCAATCTTACGGGTGGGGGCTTCCGCTGCGATTTTCGACGAGAGCCACCAGAAGATTTTGCTGACCCGTCGAACCGATAACGGACGCTGGTGCTTGCCGGGTGGAGCGATGGATGCCGGGGAAAGTGCCGAGGAGTGTTGCGTGCGGGAGGTCTGGGAAGAAACCGGGCTACGGGTCAAAGTTACCCGCTTTATCGGCCTCTATTCCAGCCCTGATAGAGTCACCACTTATGCTGACGGTAATCGCTGGCAGGTAATAGCCCTATCGTTTGAGGCTGAGGTAATCGGCGGGGAATTGGCACTGAGCGACGAAACCACCGAGGTCGGTTATTATAGCCCGGCAGAAATCGAAAAAATGGATGTAATGGAGCCGCATGTCGAGCGCATCCACGACGCAATCCTGAGCCAACCTGCCGCCTTTTTCAAATAGGAATATTCACCACAGAGGCACAGAGGACACAGAGAAGAATTAGGAAAATTAATATTTGTAGGGTAGGGTTTATATCCCTACCGGGTGGGTTACAAACCATCGACTCCAACAAATACAAAAGTTCTAAAATATTTGAGCTCAAAATCTACTTACAAGCCATTTCAAATCAGATTTAGAGCAATTCCCTTTGATAGAATTTGCTCTGAACCAAGTAGTAAATGAGTAGTTTTG
>JBBQZS010000063.1:0-36998 GCA_038207495.1 Chloroflexia bacterium | reverse complement strand
TTTTCGGTAGCCGTAGCGATTAATAAATTGCTGCTTATCTTCCCGTCCAAACTCCCGCCGGAAGGAGCGGGACAAACTCCAAAAGTTGGTAAACAGGCTGGAGCTATAACCCCCCATCAGGCTACCCGTGAGAGCCAGAGTGGGCGTGCCGGGTAATTCCACCAGCCGGTGGGCGGCTTTCTGTTGGGCAGAACCGTCCCCGGCGAACTCATGCGCCTCATCCAGCACCAAAAGGTCGAACAGGTTGCGGCGATGCTTCAGGATAAACCGAGCCAGGGGATAGCGGCGCGGGTTAGGAGTAGCCTGATATAGAAATTCCCCGCAACGGTTTGGATTGACCAGGAGGGATTCTACCGAGCGTTCTTTCCACCAACTCCGACCACGCGAGTACCGGGCCAGACCTGCCAGGGTGGTAAGGGCAGCAAGAGCATTGTCAGCCTCCCCCGCCCGCTTCCCCCCTTTTTCCACCGACCCTGTGGCGGCGTTGATGCTGTAGTAACTTACCTGACTACGGGCCTGTTGCCGCTTTTCCCCTACAGTTGCGAGAGTGATTACTCCACTCTGGACGGCCTTTGCCTCATCCCTTTCCCGGAGAAGGCGAGCGTGGGTAGTATCGAAATAATTCCAGAGATCGCCTGTCACATCCAATTTCAAGGCTTTTAAGCTGGAAACGGTTTCTTTCCAATTAGCGGTTTCGGGATTCTGAGCGAGCAGGAGTAGTTTCAGAGCCTGTTGCCGCAAATCCTTACCCAGACCGTAAAGGCCGGGGTCAGCCGCCGTTACCTGATACAATTCAGTCACCGTCCGAGTAAGCAAAGTCTCCCGCAACTCCCCTTCAGCCGATAGAAATAGCAGATGCAGAGTTTTAGACAGTTCACTAACCTGGTTGGAAGATGAACGTTTGGCATCTCGCCTGTAGGCCGCCAGGAGTAGCCGGGTTAGTTCCCGCACCAACCTTTCAAAAAGAGTTTCGCTATAACGGCTATCCAACGCACGGGTCTGCCAGACTATATTCCTAAGTTCTTGGATGTCTGTACCTTTGGAATGGGCGGCTTTTTGTACCTTTTCGGTGGTAGCCAGGAGTTGCTTTTGGATACGTCCCTGGCATAATGAGGCTACTACATCCTCCCCCGGAAAGACTGTTACCAGGTGCGCCGCGAAATATTCAGCCAGCCGTGCCGCGCCATTTTGAGGACGAGCCGGAACGTGAGAACAGGTCAGACGCTGGGCGGCCAACTTCTCAAGCGGTTCGGTTATTCGACCACCACAACGAGGGCAATAGTACCGATTATGGAGCAGGGTAGCACCTGGAGCCAGGGCATGCCCTAATTTGGCCGTCTCGCGGGATAGCACATATATGGTCATGCCTTCACCGGGTAATTGTTGGGCTGTGGTAGTGGTAAGACTTTGTTCCAATATAGGTTCAGACATCGCTATGATTTTCTCCTGACTTTTTCTAACCGATAAATTTGCCCACTACAAATCGGTCTGGGGCGGCCAGAAGTGCCTTGCGTTTTGCTAAGTTTTGACGGATTTTGACCAAAATAAAAGTACCCGCTTATTCAGAAAGACGGGAACTTTGAACCGAAGCAGAAGCGGCTCTATCCCGGCAGGTCAGCCAGGTTCTCTACGACTACAACTTTTGCGCCGGGTAACACCGCCTCTACCTGACTTTTCCAGGTAGACAGAAGGTGCGGCGGACAAACCACGAGTGTATTTCGCACCGGGCGGAAGGGTGCGGTCAAAACTTCCTGCGCTCGAAGCTGGGCCACCGTAGAGCGGTAGTTAGTTTCTGACATTGCCCAGGCCGTAAGCAGGGCCATTGTAGTTTTGCCCGTTCCTACTTCCCCGATCAGAAACGGGTTTGCGCCCTGAGCCAGAAGCTTCAGCAGACCTTGCACCGCCTGGGACTGGGCTTGAAATGGCTTCCGTCCAGCTTCCGCCAGATGGAGAGCCTGTTCTGGTTTGGCCGGGTGGTGCAGGGGCGGAAACTGCTCTGCCATCAGTTGGGCAAGGCTCTGGCTGTAAAAAGTCAGAATATCTAACACGTTCATTTCCCCAATGTTGGGGCTGCCAGTTGGGGCCAGGTTCTCGACAGAAACGGGCTTAATCTCATGGTAAGTGAAGGTTTCCAAACAGAGGGCCGTGATAGTCAGTTGGGGAGCTTCAAGTTGCTTTCGCCCCGTCACATCCCCGACCTTGTTTTTTACCTCATCGTAAGTCACCAATTCCTTTTTGAACGCCCCCTTGAGTAGAATTGGAGGTGCATCCGTCCCCGAATTAGGCTCAATCCGTTTGCCATTGAACGCCCCTACGGTCAGGGCAAGGGCTATATGAGTGGGTTTGGGCGGCATGGCTACCGGGTAGGGCTGCCCCACAAAGTCTGAGTAGTCTTTGTCCAAACCGCTCTCGCTCACAATCTTGAGCCGGGTGCTGTCCCCTCTACTACAAGCCCCAACCTGCCAGGGTCGGGCAGAGGTAGCCAGGGCTTCCAGGTCAACCCCGGCTACCGCGACATTGCTCAGGCCGCCGTGACTATAGGAATGAAGTCGGTGGCGGTAGCCAGGTTTAACCTCATCTCGGCTGGGAAGTACCGGGATAGTGCTGGCATCTTCGGCCCACCCCAGGATTTGAAGTTCGGCCCGACTCTTTCCCTCTACGGGCAGTTTTAGTACGCTAGAGACCCGCCTTGCGACTAAAACTACCTGTTTGAAACTCTCAAAAGCATCGTCCGGGAAGCGGTAGCAGGCAATTTTCTCGTAGTTTTGAGCCAGGAAACTGGCCGAGGCTGCCAGGGCATAATACGACACAACAAACAGTAGCAGTCCTTCCCCCGGAATAAGAGCCTGGGTAAACCGTGCCAGAAAACGTTGTTCCAACCGTCCATGCAGCCTGTCAAAATCGTAAGGTGGGTTCAGGTACAGAACATTTGCCCCTTGTGTGCTGGTGGATTCATTACCAAGCACCAAATTAAAGGCATCGGCGTGGACGGCTTTACTCTGGTGGGAGTTTTTCCCCATCACAACCGGAAGTTTTTTCGCCAGAGCCTTATACCGACCCCGCTCCATTTCACAGGCTATAACTTTAACAGTTGGGCCATTCCCCCGACTGAGTTGATGCAGGTTGCCCGAAGGATTATTGGGTAGGAACATGGCCCTAATCAGGTCGAACAGAGCCGACCCATCCCCGGCGCAGGGGTCGAGAAAGAGATAATCCCCCCAGGTCTTGTCGTAGTGAGTGGTTTTACACTCCAAAGCCGGGGATGGGTCAAGCAAGCCCGCAATATCGGGGATAAGCTGGGATGGGGTGGGATAATAACCACCAACGGCAACGGAAGCTGGTCTAGGCATTTTTTAGCTCGCTTTCTCGATTATTGGCAGGGTTAACTGGGTGAGTTGCGCGTTTTCCGCCCTTGCCGATAACTTTTGTTGAACGGAAAAGTATAGTTTCACCTGCCAGGATAGAAAATCGTCCAACCTGGTTTGTGGCACATGCACCGCTACACCGGGCAGCAATCCGGCCTGGTTAATATCAGTTTCGTGATAGCCTAATCCCTGATGTCTGGCCCAACCCCATTTCTCGTTCTGGTCTACCCGCTCGTAATTTTTGAGGGGAGCATGACGAGTAGCTATGCCTTCCCTCAGCGCATAGAAATATAGCTGGAGGTAGAAATCCAGGCCATCAGGTAACGGGTTTTTGGTACGCCTGTCCAGATAGGCTGCAAAGTAGGCCGCTTGTGGTAACTGGGCCAACAAATCCTTGTCGGTAAAGCCTACCTTACCGAAGCTTTTTAGCCGGACGGCACGGGCATGCGAAAGTAGGAAATTGCATAGTTCGGTATCCTGGTTGAGTTTCTCTTTCTGAGCTTCAACCCACCAGCGCGGGGGAAGCATCACAAACTGGCACAGTTTCGGGTCAATCATGCCAGGGTCGAGGCGAAACAGGTCCGGCAGGTAGACCGTCACCAGAGCCGCGTTTTGTCCTTCTTCTGAGGCTACCCGTTGCCAGAGATAGCGATAACCGCTACTTCTTAAAAACTCGTAGCGAGTAGGGGCGGAACGGCTGCTGTAGCTGGTGGTGGGAACTTCGGCCCGTTTCCCGGTTTGCAAATTGGCTATGAATGATCGCAATTCCTGCTCGCTACCGGCGAACATGGCCCAAACCGGGCGAATGTTGTCGGTTTCGGCCTTTCCCCCTTTCCACAACTTATCTGCCTGAATGTACGCTAGAAGTTCAGCCTGAAACTGGCGGGTTTTCACCACTTTGCCGCTTTGGTCCTTTTCGTTTTGTTCGATGAGTAGAGTACGTTTGTTCACGGTTTTCTTGCTCGCTATGCTATAATTTTTTCGATCTTAATTAACCCGCAGATCAACACCTGCTTGTTGTTCCCTGCTCAGTTTTCGAGGCGGGGCACGGAACGCAGCGGGTCATCAAAAACACCGCTCTACAAATCGGGGTAGACCTTCCAAAAGTGCCTTGAGTTTCGGCCAACTTTTTTGGCAAAAATAAAGGGGTGAGCCATCTGGTTCACCCCTTTACCTAACATTTATTAACCTGACTATAGAAGGGCGCAACGGGAGCGAGTCCAGGTTGCACCCAATCTTTTGTATGCGCCTGGCGTAATATACGCGCAGACCAGACCCACCGGCACTATCCTTCCGCTTCGCCGCAAGCGCACAACCGTAGTCATTCGCCATTTTTGGGAGCAGACCTTGCCTTTGCAGACAACATCCTCTGAAGTGGGGAAGGGCATGGCAGACACCACCCGCACCCCAATATCAGTGTTATCGTTGTTCGGATTGTTATTGTTCCGGTACACACAGGACGCATTATCTTGATTGTTGTTGTACGACCCGCCCCGCAGCACCTACCCGGCAGCCTGACTAACCGAAGCCAGCCCCAATATTATACCATTAAGCGGGTGACAAAGTAGGTAGCGGCTTTGTCCGACCAAACTCTGTTTGCAAACAGCCTTCTCCAAAATTTTAAAAACGGCACTGCGTGACGGTAGGGGGATTCCCCCTACAACCCCCCTTAGAGGTCAGAGAACGCGCAGAGATTCAGAGGTCAGAGGGTCGCGATAGGGCAGAAACCACCACTACCCGCACCCCAACACCAGTGAAATCGTGGTTCGGATTGCCACTGTTCCGGTACACACAGGACGCAAGATCAGGATCGTTGCTGCACGAACCGCCCCGCAGCACCCTTTTATCACCACTCTCATCCACCTCCGTCTCTTTCGATTTAGAATATTTGTTCAAGCACCACTCCCACATATTGCCCGCCATATCCATTGCCCCGCATTTCGCCGCCCCCTGTGGATACATCCCCACTGCCATTGTTCGTCCTAGCTCCGCCTCATCGGTGTTGGCATACCCTTCCGCCCATTCCCCCCAGGGATATTTCCGCCCTTCTGGCCCTCCCTGCGCCGCCCACTGCCACTCCCCTTCCGTTGGTAGTCGTACCGCCGCGTTTTTCCCGATTATATAGGGTTCTCCTGCCAAGTTCCCAGGATTTGCTATTTCCAGCCCCTCCATCCGCCTACTTAACCAGCGTGTGTACGCCACTGCCTGATACCACGACACACTATCTCGCGGGTAATTCCCCAAGCGGACGGTGGCAGTGTATAACTTCTGTCGTTGGTACTCTTTTGGCATTCCCTGCCACCACTCCGGGTTGTTATACCCATCTCCAGCCTTCACAAAGGCTTCGTATTGGGGGTAGGTTATCAGGTACTTGGATATATAAAACGGTTCAACCTCAAATGTCTCTTGTTCAATCTTTAACTTCCCTCCAGGCATTACTAGTAGCCACATTATATCGGCTATCCCGGCTTCCCCTACCCCCAAATTTGGGCGGGTATCCCCTATCCTGCCCAACCGATAACCTGTTTCTTCGCGCAGTTGGTGCGTGGTCTGCGGGTTATCTATTTCCCGCAATCGCCATTTCTGCTCTGCCTCTATAAATTTTTCTTCAAGCTCGTCCGGCTGCCATTCCAGCCGCTCCTGCATCGCATACACTGGCTCCAATCTTTCTTTCAACCATCGCAAATAGACCGGGTAGTTTTCGTTTTTCCATTCCGCAGCCGCATTCCGCACCTGCCGCCGCAACATAAAATCATCCTGCCGCTCTGCTATCCACTCCGCCAAACGCTTCCAACTCCTGAACAGGGCTTCGTGGGCTACTTCCACCTGCTCTTTGTCCTTCACCAATAGCCGCGCCTGCGTAAAAGCTTCCACCAGTTCCTTTTCAGCCCCCTCAAAACAGCTATACGGGGTGCGGCGGCGGGTGGGTTTCCCTTCATCGTTCACTTCTACCAATTCCCGAAACACCCGCCCCAACAGCCGGACTTTTTCTTCTTCCATCCCTCTTAACGAGTTGAAGGTTTCCTCCGCCCGTTTCCCGATGGCCCCTTCTACCCCTTCCAACGCCCTGTAATCATCAAAACTCAGTCGCCTGTCACCCCGCTTTTCCGCCACCTTATATAGCTCATCCAACAAATATGCCATCAAAGCCAGCGCACCCGGTTTGCTGCCAGTTTCCTCCTGGATTCGTTCCGGCAAGCCCTCATCCCAGTTCAATTCCGTGCGCTCGGCGGGTCGCTTGATCATTTCAACCAATGCTCCGGCGGTTGGCAAGGCCAAGGGATAACTGGCCTCTTTCAGCAAACTCGCCAGGGCCGGGATTTCCAGGCATTTGTCATAAAAGTCCGAGCGCATTGTTACCACCACCCGAAACCGGCGTGAGCTACACAACGCTCCCAGCAAAGCAATAAAGGTCAAACGCTGGTTTTCAGCTACCAGGCTGAATAATTCTTCAAATTGGTCAACAAAGTACAGAATCTCAGCCCAGGCTGGCGCGTTTGCCTCAGTGAGCAACCCTTCACATATTTCGATTAGGGCTGGCGGTTGGGCCGTTACACTTTCCACAAAAGCCCTCTTTTCCTGCACTTTCATGAAGGGCGATACCTGATGCCCTGGAAATGCCTGACATAGCCCTTCAAAAAGAGCCACCAGCGGGCTATCCCCCCGTCCGGGCTTAAAACATACGAATCGCCAGTCTTTGCTACCAGTTTCCCCACTGGCAATCGCATTTGCTTTCAAGCGCGGAATCAGCCCTGCCGCTACCAGCGAGGATTTACCACTACCAGAAGCCGCAATTACTCCTACAAAGCGGCTGCTTTCCAGGCGTTTGACCAGTTCTCCAGTTTCGATACCCCGTCCAAAAAAGATTGGAGCATCCGCCTCGCTAAAAGCCCGTAGTCCCGGAAAGGGCGAACCTTGCCAGCGAGGAGCCTGGGCGATGGGCGGCACTGGCGGTTTACTTTCTTCCGGCTCGACCTGTTCTTCGGAAATCAGTCGGTAAATTATAGTCCGCAGGTGGTTGGTGAGTTTCACCCGCAAGTTCTCAGGGTCACTATATTCGTTTATGCCTGCCAATAATGCCCCGGTAGTTTTGTCTCGGAATTGCTCAAAGAAATCCTGTACCTTATAAAATTGAGCCACCTGGTTGCGGTCAGTTATATTAATTCGGGGCGGTTCGGTACGCCGATACACCAGGGTAATCGGGCTGCCAGAAGTGCGCTCACCCTTTAGAGCTTCCCAGAACTCCCACTCAGTGCCGGATAGATAGGGCGAACCATCCTCTTTCTGATACTCTGGAAAGGGGAGGGGTGTCCCCATTCTTCCCCAGAACAGCACCAGCACAATATCACACTGCGAGGGAAGGGGCAGACCTTGCTTGATGGCGGTTTGCGGGGTCAGGGTCACGCGCATGGGGGTATCGTTTCCTGGTTTGTCCCAGGCCACAATCTGCAAAGAAACCCCAGGTTTGAACAGCAGGTCATATTGCAACATATCCAACACTTCCTGGGCCACTTTCCGTTCCTCATTCACATCCCCAGGGGAAGCCAGAAAAACCCGTAGGAGCGGCACATCAGTACGTTCCACTTTCGTCGGGCTGGGTGGTTTGGGTGGAGAAGCAGGTGCTAACCGAAAGCGTTCTTCCAGTTCGGCTATCTCTTTTTGAGCATCTTCAATCTCGGTAATAAGATGCGCCGGGGCGTGGAGAGGGCCAAACTGGACAAGTTGTAGCTCTAACACTGCCAGCCGTCGTTTGGTTTTTTCTAGCTGTTTTTGCAAATTCTCACGTTCGGGCATTGCGTCTGCTCTCCTTCTGCCGAGTCGTTTAGGGCTTTTCCGTGATTAATGTGGTTGGGCAAAGTGTTACCATCCGAATTGTAAGCATCAACCCGCCTTACCCGACTCCCCCTTCCTTGCTAGGGCAGGGGGTTAGGTTTGACCCCCCTTAAAGGTCAGATGGTCGCGATAGGTCAGACCCCACCACCACCCGAACCCCAAGCCCATAGAGATCGACGTTCGGAGGGTAGCTGTAGCGGTATAAGCAGGACGCATCATCTTGATGGTTGGGGAACGAACCGCCCCGCAGCACCCTGTCATCACCACTGGCATCCACCGCTATCTCTTTCGGGTTAGAATATTTGTTCAAGCACCACTCCCACATGTTCCCACTCATATCCAACACCCCAAACGGTGATACTCCGTCCGGGAAACTCCCCACCGCGCTACTACTGCCTATCCCCGTTTCATTCGTATTGCCTTTTGTCGCATCAAACTCGTTCCCGTAAGGATATTGTCGTTCATCTGTGCTACGCGCTGCATATTCCCATTCTTGCTCGGTCGGTAGCCGCACTTCTTCTCCCTCTTTTAGCACCCCCACCGCCCAGTATTTCGTTGTCAGCCACCGCGTAAAAGCCACCGCCTGATACCACGACACATTATCTCGCGGGCGATTGTTCTCTTTGATATCCCCCTGGTCTAGTTCCTGTGGCTGGTATCCCTGCGGGAAGCCCTCCCACCATTCCCCTTTGTCATACTCTCCCGACCCCACAAAGCTCTGGAACTGCCTGTAGGTTATCGGGTATTTCGCCATTTTGAAGCTGTAGCCCAATTGCGCTTCGTGGTGCGGGCTATCTTCCTCATTTTTCGCCCCCATCACAAACTTCCCACCCTCTGGCGCGGTTATCTCGCACCACTCTATCTCCGGCAAACCATCTAGTCGCAATCCAACTCCCTTGCGAGTATCCCCCAATAATCCCAACACTCGCCCGCACATTGCCCGTTCCACTGGCAGTAATGCCTGAGCCGTCTCCAATAACGCCACCAACCACTTAACCAGGGCATTCCACACTGGTTGCTCGGTTAGCTTGTTCAACTTCTTCTGGTGGTATAACCCTTGCTCCTCCACTATTGTCGCCCCCAGCCAGCCCAGCCACCAGTGCGGGTCATCCCCACTTTTCGGCGGTTCTTCCTCCAATAACTCCCCTAACAGTTGCCACAAATCTACCTTCCGCCCCGTGTCAGCCAGCACATCTCCCACAAATCCACAAGGCACCCGCCAGGTCTCCGGCTTTCCCGTTATAACCTCTTTTACCTGCCGAAAGCTCTCCTCTTTCTCATACAACCCTACCAGATGGGCGGCGGCCAGATATTCTTCAAAGGTCCGGTGGGCATAATGGAATACTTCTTCATTCCCTCTCTGTCCCGGTGCCAGCAACACCCCGGCGTTTTCGCACAGGTAGGTGATTATATCCATTCGGACATGCTTTCCAAATGGTCTCAAATATTCAAGCAGTAGCCCTTCTTTTATCTCCGCTGTTCCCTCCCCATCATTCGAGCTGTCATGCACCGCGTAGGCCAGGGCCGCCAACCGCCCATACAATTCTTCCACCGTCTTATCCCCCAGTATCTCTACCAATGACGGCGCACCCGGCCTACTCCTCGTCCACCGATCCAATAGTAGCATCAGGCTCTCCCGATACAATGTACCCTTACGGCTGGGTAGCCCCGCATCTCCCCCCTTTAAGTACAAGGTCGCCATCAATGTTACGAATAACGGGCGATCTTTCAGTTTCGGGTCTATTCCCTCAAGTTGCTCGTTAAGGGCTTCGGCCTTTGCTTGCGCCTCTTCTTCCCTCAAACCACTGGCCCGATATAGCCGTTCCGCTAGTTCCTGGCGGTGTTCATCTTCAAACTCGCTGATCCTTATCGCTTCAAATCCTGGTAAGTTCCATCCCTCATAGGCATTCGGGCGGCTGGTTACGATTATCCGGCTACCCCCAAAGCGGGTTTGCAGACTTTGCGCCAGCCCACTTAGCTGCGTTTGCCTTTCCTTCAGCTTCCTTTCGTCATAGGGTACTTCATCCAATCCGTCTAGTATCAAAAGGCCATAACCCTCTTCCAACTCATTTCTCAGATCACGGGCGTATTCCTTTAATTCCTCCCCCAATAACGCATTCTCGATATATTTCCACAGGTGTTCTGCCGTAACCGCCCCCGTTGGGGGGAAATAAGTTGAGGTTACAAAGCGTCTTAACTCCACATATACCGGGGTCAGGGTCCCATGAGGCCAGTTTTCCAGCGATGTCAGGTTCGCATCCCGCGTCCAGCCCTCAATCCCGGCTCCTGCCAGACATAATGCCAAATAGCGCACAAAGGTGCTTTTCCCACTCCCCGGCGCACCCAATATTACCAACCTGTTGCGGGCTGCCGCCAGATGCTTCAAGTGTAAATGAATCTCGGTATTTCCAATCCTTCTAGGTTTCTTGAGATATTCGACAGCTAATTTCCCCACTAACGCTTCCAATGGGGCGCGTTCATAGCCGTAATCTACCATTGGAAAATGACCAGGATTCGCTCGAGAGTAGGCACTTTCGTAATCAACCTGGTCTTTTCGACTTATCCACCAATCTATTACCTTCCCGTCTTTTACCTCAAGGTCAATTGCTAAGGGAGTGGGCGAGTCCACATACACTTCTTCCAGGTTTATCCCGCTGGTCTGCTCCGGGCTAATGAGGGCAAGATTTAATGTTCCCACCTGCTCCACCAATCGCGTTAGGTAACGCTGGTGTAGGATGGGATGCTGGCGGAGGGGCCGCGCTTCAGGGGCAATTTCTAACCCAGGGTTGGCTAGACGGGCTTCCAGGTCGGCTACTATTTTGCTTTGATCTTCTAGCTCAATTTCAAGGTGGACTGGGACGTGGAGTGACCCAAATCCTCTAGCCTTCTCTTCCAATTTAGCAAGAACTCGGCGGGCTTTTAGGAGGGCTTCTTCGAGGTTGTCAGGTGTTGGCATAGTTTCTCACGCTTTGGTTGTTTTTTGTTTGCTTATTCTAATGCTGGTTGTTATACTAAATTATCGGCTTTTCCAAACAAAGCTATATATTTGAGATAAACAATAGTCTAAAATCAACCCAGACAGGCGCAACCGTCTGGGTTTTTCTTTTCAGATACGCTTGAATTTAACAACATCCCAACTCTATAGTCAATTCTTTTCCTGCTAACTGGCCTAACATTAGCGGTACTACCAGATAGTGCAAACTATTTGCAGGTTAGCTTTACCCCTCAGTGTTAACTACCCGTATTCCTTCCAATCGCTCATTGCCGCACTATACAATTTAGCCATAACTCCAAATGTGCCATGAATTTCGTTTGAAAATTGGTTGAATTGCCTGGCACTTTTGACCTACCCATCCCGATTTGTAGTGCGGTATATTTTTAAGCTTAGTTTAAGGAGGAAAGAAAGCATGGCACGCGGAGTAAATAAAGTTATTTTATTGGGCAATCTGGGGAAGGACCCGGATTTCAAGTATTTACAAAATGGCACGGCTGTCACAACTTTCAGTCTAGCCCTTAACCGCAACGTTAAGGATGGCGAGGACTGGAAAGAGCAAACCGAGTGGGTACGCTGTGTCGCCTGGGAGAAACAGGCCGAAACAATCGGTCAGTATGTCAAAAAAGGCCATCAACTCTACGTTGAAGGCCGCTTACAGACCCGCGAGTGGACAGACAACGATAACGTAAAGCGGTATACCACCGAGATTGTTGTCCAGGACTTCAATCTGATTGGCAGTAAAAACCAAAATGGCGAGGAGTTTAGTGCGCCGAGTGCGCCCGCCAAGAGCCATAGTCGTTACAACGAAGCCGAGGAGATGGAGCCGGAAGATATTCCGTTCTAAGTGCGAGTTGGTCTCAAAAGTTTGCAACCGGACGGGGAAACTCGACCTGAGAGGAGAAACAGGTGGAACAAGTATTTAGCGAGGAACAACTTAGATTACTTAATACCCCCCTTACCAGGGATGAAATTGCCTACAAAGAAGGGCAGCGTTACCTGCCTAGCCATTTGGCGATTGCTAAAGCCAATCGGATTTTCGGGCCAGGAAACTGGGGTTTTGCGATCACCAGCCCTTTCGAGACGATGGATACGGGTAAAACTACCAAAAACGGCAGTATTATCTACCGGGTGCGGGTGCAGGTGACACTTGAGGTACGGGGTGCGTTGTCTATTACCGATATTGGTGACTGTGAGGCCAACGGCACCACTGCCCCGGCGATGGGGATGGCCGAAAAAGGGGCGGTATCGGACGGGGTAAAACGTTGTCTGCGAATCTATGGTTCGGCCTTTGGCCTGGATTTGTATGACGATGATTGGAAGCCGGAGCAGGAAGCCCCCAAACCCCTGATTAAAAATGACCCAGTTCCTGCTCTGGTGCGTCAGATTGAGGCTGCCGAAACTAACGAAGAATTGGACGCAATTGCCAAAGAAGTTGCTGCCCTGAAGCTGGCTAAAACCGATGCGCGGCGCAAGGAGTTGGTGAGTGCCTACGATAACCGCCGCTCTGCCCTAACAACTCTTGCCCAAGCAGCCAACTAAGGCAATGCCAAACGCAAACAAGCCGTGGTCGGAGGATGACCTCCAATTCCTGGCGGATAACTACGGTAGGATTCGGCTTGAGACCATCGCCAAAAAGTTAGACCGTACTACTACCGCCGTCAAACTCCGGGCAAGCCGGGAAAATATTCGCACTACTGACAATTTCCTCACAGGCAGCATGGTAGCACGAATATTGGGTGCTGATCTCAGCACTGTTCGGCGGTGGATTGAATTGGGCTATTTAAAGGCAAAAAAGAGTAAGGTGGTGAGGCGGTCTAAATATTTTGTCTGGCACATAGAAGCTGCCGCGCTGGAAGAATTCCTTCGGGACTACAACCATTTGTTCGATTTGCGCCGAATAAGTAGAGAGGACTACCTTTACTGGCGCAATTTGGCCGAGGCCCAAACCCCCAAAAATCAAGTCCCGAAGTGCGCCAGAGCATGGTCTGAAGAGGAAGATGCTTTCCTCCTGAACAATCGGAAAAAGCTTACCTACAAGGAATTGGGCGTGAGGCTAAAACGCAGCAAAGAAGCGGTGCATGGTCGGCTGGTCTGGCTAAAGAAACGGGGGCGGTTAATCCCCCCGTCCAAACTTTGGGAGAAAAGGAATAAACAAAACGAGCGGGATTGGACTGCCGAAGAAGATGCTTTTCTTGCTAAAAATTGGCGAAGGCCACGAAATCCCGGCGAAGAGGGTTGGGGCAGCTATATCACCGCCGAAGAAATAGCGAAAAAACTAAACCGTACTAAAGACGGCTGTTTAAAACGAGCCTGGAGGCTAAAAATAACCAACCCAACCCAAAAGGCATCCTGAACCTGCTCTTTAGCCGAGCAGCAGGTAGCCGCGTTTGAGCCTACGGGCAAATTGGCGGGTCAGCCACTTTCTGGCACTTTCCTCATCCTCAAACTCCAGGGCCAGACTTCGGGGCTTCTTGCTGCCCAATCTCCCCCAGGTGCGAACTACGCAATACGGCGACCAAAGGCTGGGTTGATACGCCAGTTGGTAGAAACGGCGCGAGTTCTCGGCAGGGGAAATCTTGGCGAAATCGAACACCGAGTAACCCCAGATTTCGGGGAGTGGTAGGGGAATTGTTACATCGGAAGCTTCTGTTGCCAGCATGTCTTATTACCTTCAAAAAACCAAAACGATTGTTCTCAGCATAATATTAGCAAATTGCCATGAATCCAGCAAATTGATCGGAACTTATGGCACTTTTGACCCATCCAGCCCGATTTGTAGGACGGCCAGTTTCCGTCCAGATACTTACCGGGTGAAAGCCTACCAAAACCATGCTATTATTGGGAAAGATTTAGCCAGTCCAACAAACAAAGGAGATTAGGATGACCGAGAAAGATGAAATGGTGTTTAATGCGGTTGATGATTACATCAAGTTACAGGAACAAGGGCAGGCTCCCAGCCCAGAAGAGTACATCAAAAACTACCCGGAGGTAGTAAGACCGGAGTTGCTTAATGCCCTTAAAAATATCCCAGGTGATGAGGAACAACAAAAGGCTTGGGGAGAATTTAAAACTTTGAAAGAGAATATAAAAACGCCGAGGCAAATCGGCGGTTAAATTTTTGATTATGCCGCTTGCCCACCCGACAGGGCAGGCGGTATTTATTTTTATCGCCACAAACCTAAATTTGTGCCGAGTCCCCCCTGATAGAAAAATCCTACGGCTGCCGGACAATTTGGACGGAAAAACCAAAAACAAATTGACTATTCCCCAAAACTGAGCTTAAATATTTGCAAGGACACGGAACAGCAGTTTGCTATATCTCCACTTATCGGCAAAGCAAGTAACAGTTGGACGCACAAAATCGGAAGCAAAAGTAACTATGACCACCACCAACGAAGCCAATCGGCAAAGACTCAAAAACCGTCCAGGGATAATCTTGGAATTCGACCCGCCTCGTTGGGACTATGAGGAAGCGGCAGATACTATCGGCAGGGTCTATACCGAGAATGGGTTGACAATCTACAAATTGCCGGGTGATCTTCCCGAAGATACCGACCTGGAAACGGTAGAGCCTGTTACGATTAACCACGATGGCACGGTGCAGCAGTGGTTCTATACCCGTACTTCTAACCCGGAAGCTGACACCATTGAGAATCAAAACCGCAAGTTAGGGGAAGAACGGGCGGCAGAAGGTTTTTATGACCGCTCCCGACAGGCTACTCCAGTACCGATGACCCCAGTCCGAAAACGGAGTAGGTTTGACCGGGAGTTGCTACGATTCCAAAAAAGTGTGTGGTTTGGCCTTAAAGCCACGAGTCTTGTGAGTCTTGTGCTGCTGATAGGTTGGGGAATAAATTGGGGGATAACGCACTTGAGTGCCAGTGACCCAAAACAGGTCACGCTAAACATGGCTGTGCTACCACAGGTAAGTTTCCAGTACACTCTGTCAGAGAGTCAGGTAACGAACCAGATAAAAGCCGTCAGTATGCCTTTGACCCTGGAAGCAAACGGAGAGGCCACTGGGACGGTAGAGTTGCCGGATGTTAAAGCTAAGGGAACTGTGAGATTTCTCAATTCTCGGACTACCACGATTACCCTGCCTGCCGGGACGGTAATCGCCAGTGCGAACGGGATAAACTATAAGCTGGTACAGACCGTGACTGTGCCTGGAGCTAATTTTCAAGCTGCCAAAGTGATTTTTGTTGATGCAACAATTCAGGCTGACCTGGCTGGGCCGCAGGGCAACCTGCCGGGTGGAATTGGTGAGTTTGGTTTTGGCACATTAACCGTATCGGGTCTAGGCGCGGTCAGTGGTGGCACTAATCGTAACGTGAAAGTTGTCACGGCTGAGGATATTACCCGCCTCAAAACCAAGTTGCAAGGGCAGGCCAACGCAGAAGCAACCGTCAGCTTTGACCAGAAGCTCGCCGCAGACCAAAAACGCTGGGGAGTGGTGGAACTGGGGCAGCCAGAGTTTATCATGCCAGAGCCAAACAGCGAACAGCCGTCCGGTCAGTTCAAAGGCACGCTTACTTTCCAACTTAGCGCACTGAGCTACCGTCCAGACGAATTACTGAAGTTGGTGATAGCACCGCCCTCCGTTTCTGGTTTGCCACTGGAGTATGGCCCCTCGGTGCTGGTCGGCGGCCTGGGGAAAGATGCCCAGGGTAACTTCAGTCTTAGTTATACGCGCTCACTCCAGGTAGGTAAGTTGGCACAACCGCTTTCCAACTGGCAGGGTAGCCGTCCTGAGTTTGAGAAATATCTCACCGAACTCAAGAATAAACCGGGTCTCAAATTTGTGAGTATCAGTGGTGACTTACCTCCTGACTGGCAGGGGCAAGTGCAAACCAACTTTCAATTCAACTGAGGGGGAGCGATGAGTCGCAGAAGAAATAAACGCTATAACGCTTACAACAGCCAATCGGCTTTTTTAGGGCAGCTTCCTTACGTTGAAGAAGAACAGAGCGGAGCGGGTTGGTTACAAAGTTGGGCCATCGGCGCGGGACTGACCGGGGCGGCTCTGATTTTCTTTAACCTGGTGAAACTGCCTTCGCCGTTGGACGTAATCCTTCCCTGGTTAGTCTGTTTGCTCGGCGTGTTTATTGTGCTGTCCTGGCTCTGGCAATGGAACGCTGATCGCGCCCATGCCCGCCGCACAAGCCTTCCTGTGGCGGGTAAACCTACAGGCTTGAAGGAGCGGTTAGACGAAGATTACTATGCCAGTCCTCTCACGCCTGCCGAATTAGAAGGAAGTATGATACCTGTGAAACACAATGGTAAACCAATCGAATCGGTTGCACCCTTTACCCCCCTCAATATGCGGGGTTATATTATCCAACGTACTGCTGAGATGGACGACCTATCCACCTGGGAGATGCTAACCCAGCCTGACTTTGCCAGGGCCACAAAATACATTGGCACGATTGGGGAGGGTGGTATAAATGCCTGAATTACAACAACGTTTTGGCTTTGATGTGATGGGTCTGGCGAACAGCATTAGAAGCGAACTGTATAATATGGGGCTCGTCCCCACCCAAAAATATATAGATATGTTAGGGCGGGAGCGCACCAAGATTTACCCCCCGGATATGGGAGGGTTTCGGCTTGACCAGCACTCAAAGCTGGTGTTCTATCGGTTTGCTTATCTGAAGGGTAAAAAAACCAACAACCCCACGCCTGCCGATTTCAAACGAGCGCAGGTAGATTATCACCTATCACGGCGGGTCGGTCTGCCCGTGCGGGTTGTGTATAACGAGGCGAAGGGGATATTCTTTGGGGTGGCTCTGGACGGCAACCCTGAGAATTTCTTGCCGCCGTCCAAACGGAGTGGCTATCTGTCACCGAAAGCAGCGGAGGCCGCCCAGGTTACTTTCCAACCGGAAGAAATAGCCCAGTCCATCCCGGAAGTGGTAGGGTTTGAGTACATTGGAAACCCCTACACTGGCGGAGAACTTAGCTTTACGTTGGGAGCAGGCGCGGGAGGCCGACTACTGACCGCCACTCTGGAAGATATGAATAACATCCTGGTGGCCGGTAAATCCAAGTCCGGCAAGTCCACCTTCCTGCGAAACTTGCTGACCCAGGCTCTGGTAGCCGAACTTCAGCGGGGAGAGAAGGAGCCACCCCGTGTTCAGGTAGGTATGATTGACTTGGAGCAAATCACTTTCAATGGGGAGTTGTTTCGGGGCTTACCCCAGGTGTTCGGCAAAGGGGTAGTCACCACCGAGGCGGAGGTGCTGCGGTTTCTGACCGGACTGGAAGGGGAAATTAACCGAAGGCAAGCCCTATACCAGTTAGCCCCTGGTCTACCTGAAAGCCTCAAGGACTTCAACCAGGTGGTGAGGGCTAACCAGAAGCTACCTGTCTTGCTGGTTTTCGTGGAGGAGATTACCGCCCTGGCAGGCTTACTCAAAGCAAAGTTATTAGAACCCCTCCAGCGGCTGATCATTCGGTGCCGGAAGTACGGGGTTTACTTCATTCTGTCCGGGCAGAACTTCCGGGCAGAGGTGATCGACAAAGTGATTTCGGAAACCTGTGATGCCAGTTTCCTGTTTGGGGAGGCCAACGGGGAGACCATGCGCGTGCTGAACTTCGAGGCCAAACATCGGTTAACCGAGTACCACCGGGGGAGAGGCATCGCCCGGTTATTTGGTCAGTCTGGAGTACAGGAGTTTCAGGGGGTATATCTCCCCAAACCTAACTTTATGATGCTGGTGAACCACTTCCGGGACATCGCAGGGCTACCCGAAGTGGGACGGGTCAACAATCTGGATAGGGTTGAGACGGTCACTGTCCGGCAACTGACCCCTGAGCAGGCATTGGTGTACAACTTGCTGAGGCACCACCAACTCACAACGCTGGATACTGTGCACCAAAAATTGAGGGAGATGGGCTATAGCGTCGCGGTGACGGTGGTGCAACAAATAGTTCAGCAACTCATAAACCTGGGGAAAATCCAGGTAACAAGTCTACCCACCCCCGAAAAACAAACGGTGGCGCAATCCACTACTACCGCCGTGCAGGAGTTTAGGCAGGCGGATTCTACTGTTACCGAGGCGGTAGAGACAGGGCGAATATCAACCGAAGGGCAGGCCACGCCGGAACCAAAAACCCTGCCCGAACAATCGAGTGGGGTAGTAATACCAGAAGAGTTGTCAGGAGTGGTAGCGGCCTGGCAGGGCGGGGCCACCAGCATAAGGAAAATGGCAGCGGCACTGGGTTGCGGGAAATCCAAAGCAGCGGAGTTGATGTCAAGGGCGCGGGGAATGGGGCTGCTGATAGGTAGTGATACGACTGGCTTTCTGGTCTAACGACTGTCCGGGCAAGCGCGTTAAGTAAACGAAAGCTGTCCGGGCAGCCCTAAATTTGGTGATAAGGTGTCCGGGCAGTAGGCTGTTATACCAAGTCCTGATAAATAGTACAGGTGGGTCTGTGACCCATCCGGGCGGGTTTCAAACCCGTCACTACATTTTTATTGTGCAATACATAACCGGACTTGGTATTAGCTGTCCAAAAAGCGGGGTTGGGGGGTTAAAACTGTCCGAACAATGGCTGTCCGGGCAGAAAAACCAGGTTTTGAAGCTGAATAGAGGTTCTCTGGATGTCCGGGCAGTTACTGTCCGGGCATTTTTTATGTATTCAGGAAAATTCCGTCCAATTATCCTTCGTCCAGTCTTGCAAATTAAGAAATTTTAATGGATTCATAGAATCACAGGAGAAACTAGGAACTCCCTGAAAAAAAGAAGGATATAGATAGGTGAAGTGTGGTCAGCCTCGTTAGGGCAACTGACTCTTAATCAGTGGGTTCAGAGTTCGATTCTCTGGCGACCCAGTTTATCCCACTGCAAAGCCATAATTGCAATTCGGCTCCTTAAAAAAAGGAGCTGAAAATGAACCGAAAAACAACTGATACTAATAATTCACCTTCCTCAAAACCCTCTTCTGGAAGCAACTTTAACCTTGCAATCGTCCAACCTACCACCGAATCTGACCCTTTTAGACGGCTGATTTTCCAATGGCTCGATTACTGCCGAGCAGATGACGTGTCTCCCAGAACGGTTAAGGATTACTCCGAGAAAACTTTTAAGTTCTGGTGGTGGTGGACGGACTACACCCATTTTTCAACCAAACTTGGGTCTCACCCTAAATTCGTAACTACCTCTGAAGCTCGCCAGTTTGCGGTATATCTACGAGAATCATTAGCCTTTCGCTGGGGAGATCCTGTGCGGCCCGGTAAGGAACAACTCTCGGCAGCTTCAATAGCCTCTTATGGCCGGACTATCAAGGTGTTTTTCTCCTGGTTAGAGGATCAGGAGCATATTACCCATTCTCCATTTAATAATAAGAGTGTCAAATTTACCAACAGGCACAAAAAGGAGCGAGTGGTAAAAACCATCGAGACGGATGATTTAGGTCGTCTTTTTGCTTATTTATCTGACCCTGAACTGGTAAAAACTTATGAGGGTTGCCGGAACCTGGCTATTATTTCTCTCCTTTTGGATAGTGGCATTCGCAAAGGAGAACTTCTTTCAGTTAAACTAGGAGATTTAGACCTTAGCAAGAACCGCTTTCAGGTAATGGGGAAAACCGGGCACCGCTGGGCTCATTTCAGCGATATTTGTAAAGCGGCTCTGATGAAATACATTCAGAACTTTAGAAAGGGGCAAACTGACCGGAAAGATACCCCACTCTGGTTATGTCGAGATGGTGCGCCCCTTAGTGAAGACGGTTTCAGCTCCTTAATAACCCGGATAAAAAGGCGGGCGGGGGTAAAGTTCCATGCCCACCGTTTCCGTCACACCTACGCCACTTTGATGGCTCAACAGGGAACCGACATTTACAGTTTGAAGGAGTTATTGGGTCATTCCAGCCTTACTACTACTCAAATATACCTGCATGCTAACGTGGAACTGCTGTCAGAAGTATATCACCCCCGTGCGCCTCTTACCTTTCTTTCTGAGGAGGAAATAGGGGGTATACAAAGAAAGGCAAGGCGAGGAAGGCCACGAAAGGATCGGCGGTACAACGAGTCAAGCCCTGAATATTAGCATCTAAGAGTTATGGAACCACTATAGATTAAAATCAAAAGACGCTTAGAAATTGAGAGCTAAGAAGCACTTTAGACAACTTAATAAGAATGAACTAATAACAGGGTGTCCCATTAAGCTCAACAGTAGCTAATTCTGCCGGACTTAGCCCCTCTCGTCTGACAATGTTTTCGGGCGGGGGGGCGGGTTTGGCGAGTGCGCTGGTGGCGAGTGTGGGGAGGAAGGTTATTCCGTTTGTGTTTTCGCTAAAGAGTAAGTCGGATTTGGGTTGGGGTTGGGTTGATTTGGCGGAGAGTGGGCGGTATCTGGAGTATGTGGTGGATGGGGCGGAGGATACGGTTTGTTCTAGCGGCAGTTGGCGGCGGTGGAGTTTGAGGTGTTGGAGGGGCCGGGGCGGTTGATGCGGTGGGCGGTGCCAGATGCTAATTTGCATGATGCTCTGGTTATGAGTGCGGGTCTGGTGAGTTGTTTGGAGGGTTTGGATTTTCGTCCGAGGCGGGCGGTGGGGAACCTAACTCCCTAGCCCCCTTCCCTAGCAAGGAAGGGGGTATAAGATGGACGGGGGGCGGGTTTCCCCTGGTGGTTTTTCTTCCCTTGATTGCCATAGATAGGTAGAGCACATAATTATTGCCCAGACTACTAATCCTTGCCATGAGATTAGTATTAGTTGGCCCAGAAGATAGCCTAATATGAAGTTGGTCGGTCTCTCGGCAAACTTTATAAATTGGGTTATGCCTTCTTTTAGAAATTTTAGGATTATCATGATTTGATTTTACCGATTTTTTGGTATTAACTCAACTCCCCCACCGCCCCAAGGGGCAGGAGGGGCTTTAGCGCTGTGACTGCTGCCGCACCTTTATCTGTTCGATGGCCCAGTAGGCAAGTTCGCACACGTTCGAATGCCAATTTATCTTGCCCTTATCTACCTGTGCCAGCTGCTCCAGTTCAGACAAAGCCCTGGCATCGCCAATAAGACCTAGAGCCGAGGCAGTATTAGCACGCACCAGCCATTTCTCATCGTTGAGGGCGAGGATAAGGGGCTCGACGGCCCTGGTATCGCTAATCTCTCCTAGAGCCCTGGCAGCGCATTGACGCACGTTTTTCTCATCGTCCTTGAGGGCGAGGATAAGGGGTTCAACCGCTGGTAAGCCAATAAGACCTAGAGCCGAGACAGCGGTATAGGGCATATCACTATCATCGTCCTTGAGGGCGAGGATAAGGGGTTCAATTGATGATATGCCAATTTTCAATAGAGCATGAACAACTTCCTTTCGCATTTCCCCAGTATAATCATTAGTATAATACACCTTATTCGTGAGGAATTGGATAATGGGTTCAATAGCTCTTGTATCGCCAATATTCCCGAGAGCCGAGACAGCAGACCTGCCAAGCCATTCCTTATCGTTGAGGGCGAGGATAAGGGGTTCCACTGCCCTTGTGTCGCCAATCTTCCCCAACACAAATGCTGCATCTCTTTGCACGATGCTATTCTCATCTTTAAAAGTTTGTATAAGTCTTTCCACTAAACTATTATCTATTCCTGAAAACAAAAGCCAGACTTCATCAAAAGAAAACAGGAGTCGTTTCAACCATATCCCGATCAATCCTTGCTTTTTCATAAACAGGGCACAGAAATATTCTAATAACAACTGATGAGCAAATTTTATCTCGCCACCCTGTATTGCCCGCAGCCCGCAGGCCTCCCCGTGCCTTAGCCATATTTCGGCCAGTTCCATTTCCTTTGCGTTTGCCTCCGGCTCTTTTTCAACATAGTCAAATTGACCAGGTTTTCCCCTTAAGTAAAAAAGCCAGCCAGCCGCCTGTTCCTGGCTAGTGCTTACTTTCCTTGCCTCGGTCATATTAAAGGCCAGCAAGGAGAGCCGCTCTTTCAGTTCTTCCCTTTCCTCTGCTTTTAGTAGCCCTTTGTTTATCTCGTCATATATTGCCGTATCAACGCTGTAGGCTAGAAGTAAGGCCGGGTTGGCTGGGATTTCGCCGGTTGCACCGAAGTAGGCCAGGAGGCGTTTCAGGTAGAAGGGTTTTTCGGCGAGGGTTTGCAGTTTTTCGAGCTTGCCTTCGTAGAGTTTGACGATTAGCTGGGTGGCTTTTTCGGGTTCGTCATGGAAGTAGGTGTGGACGATGGCTTCGACCTGGGCGCGGCGGAGGGGTAGGACATGGAGGTCGCACCAGGTGGGGCCACCGACAAATTCCTTTACCCGACAAGAGAGTAGGCATAAAGTCTGAGGGTAGTCGCCGCTGAGTGCGGCGATGGCTGAGGAGCGGGGGTCGTTTATTTCGTTGGTTTCTTTGTTGCGTTTCAGGTTGGGGAGTTCGTTCAGGCCGTCCAGCAGTAGCAATATGCGCCCATCTTTCAAGAGGGAGGTGATGGAGGCGGCTAGTTCGGGGGTTTCTTTTTGTAGAAAATCTAGCAAGGTTTCGGTTTCTTGCCAGCGGTTGAGGGTGGCGAAAAGTGGGATTCTTTGGGAGGAATCTTGCTCCCAACGCTGGGTATATTCGCGGAATAGGCCTCGTAGGGCGGTGGATTTGCCTGCGCCTGGGTCGCCAAGCAGGGCTACACGGGTTTTTTTCAGTAGGAAGGCTTCAAGTTGTTCTTCCTGGGCCTGTTCGTTGGGTTTGAAGGTTTCGGGGTTGCTGGGGGAGTATTTGGGGTCAAAGTTGGAGAGGTAGGCGCGGAGGCGTTCTTCTTCGCGTTTAGCCCCTTTCTTTTCTTTGGTTGTGCCGGGTTTAAGGGCGGGGAAGACGATATTGGTGGTGTCTTCGTAGCGCTCGAATTCTTCGAGAATGCGGGTAAGGTAGGTGTGAATGGGTTTATTGAGCTGGGCCTGGAGCTCGGCTATTTTTTTTGGCTGGTCTTCCAGTTCTATTTTCAGGTGGGCAGGGATTGTGACAGAGCCATAGGCGGCGGCCTGTTCTTCAAGAATGAACAGGTAGCGGCGGGCTTTTTCCAGGGCGTTTTGTAGGTTTTCTGGTTCGTTCATAGGTTTTTATCCAGCGGTTTTGTGACCTTAATTATTGGGGTTTGGTTTATTTTCCTTTGGTTACAGTTCCCCTTTGAAGGCTTTGTCGAGGATGGAGGGCAGCGGGTGCGGTCTATCCTTTTGCCTGGAAGTCCTGGCGCGGTGGTTGCTTGCCTTTTGAGATTCGGGTTGATATACTGAAAAAAGGTCAGCACTGACCGAAAAATCATGAATATTTTTGTATATTAGACCTCTTGATAGGCGTTAACTATCGAGGGGTTTTCTTTATTTATTCTGGTCTAATTTAGCATTAGTAGGGGAAATAATCAATACAAATGAGGTTTGGGGGTTTATTTTTATTTGGGGGGTTGCAGGGTAGACACCGGGTTTGCCAGTAAGGTTAGAGGGAAAGATGCCCTCACCCTGGCCCTCTCCGGGGGGAGAGGGGAAGGTGGTAGTTTGATTTTTACTATGAAGTTGCCCATTTGGCGGTGATCGCTTCTGCCTGTTGTAGGACGGTTTGGACGGCGGCATCTTGCAGGTCGGGGGGGTAGCCGTTATTGCGTAAGATTCGTTTTACCAGGACGCGAATTTTTGCGCGGGCGGTTTCGCGGTGGATCCAGTCTACGGTGATATTGTCTTTGATGCTGGTCATTAATAGGTGGGCGATAAAGCGGAGTTTTGGTTCTCCCAGAATTTCCTGGGCGCTCTGGTTATCGGCCAGGGCTTCATAGAAGGCTATTTCGTCGTCGCTGAGGCCGGTTGCTTTCCCTTGTTCGCGGGCGGCGCGATATTCTTTGGCTATCTGGATGAGTTCTTCCAGGACCTGGACGGTTGTTAGGGCGTTGATGTGATAGCGGTTTATTGCGTCTTCTAATCTATCGGAGAAGGCTTTGGCCTGGATGATGTTACGTTGGCTCTGGGAGCGGATTTCTCCGGCGATTAGTTTGTGGAGGGCTTCGAGGGCGAGGTTCTTTTTATCCATATCTCTAATTTCGGCCAGGAAGTCGTCGGAGAGTATGGATATATCGGGGCTTTCTATACCAGCGGCTTTCATAATGTCGATGATTTCGGTCGAGACGACAGCGCGGCTGACGATTTGTTGGATGGCGAGTTCGCGGTCGGCCTGGCTCTTAGCACCGGTGGGGGTACTTTTCACTAAGGCGACGCGGATTGCCTGGAAGAAGCCTACTTCATCGCGGATTTCGCGGGCATAGTCACTGGCAGCGGCCAGGGCGAAAGCTTTTGACAGAGAGAGAACCAGATCACCGAAACGACGGTGGGCCCGTTTTTTATCCTCTTCGCTAGTTTGATTAGCGGCATCATTTTGTTGGATGGTCAGAACCCAATCGATCGCGCCAGCCATTATGACAAGGCGCTGATGGGAGGGGGTGGCTGGGAGGAGGGCAGGGCGATATTCAAAGCCGTTTGGTAAGTCGGGGTGGAAGAGGTCGCGGGTGATTTCGTATTTTTCCTTGAGAACGGCAACCGCTTCATCTTCACTGATGCCGGTCTGTCCCCGGTCGGCCTGGGAATATTGGTTGAGGGCATTTTTGAGGTTCTGGGCAATGCCGATGTAGTCAACGATCAAGCCGGCGGGTTTATCGCGGAAGACACGATTGACGCGAGCGATGGCTTGCATCAGGCCGTGGCCTTTCATGGGCTTATCGATGTACATTGTGTGCATGCAGGGGGCATCAAAGCCAGTCAGCCACATATCGCAAACAATTACCAGTTTTAGGGGGTCGTTGGGGTCTTTGGCGCGTTTAGCCAGCAAATCGCGGCGGGCTTTTGGGCGGCTGCCGATATGGGTCTGCCAGTCGAGGGGGTCAGAGGCGGCACCCGTCATTACTATTTTGATGGCTCCGGCATTATCATCTTCATCATGCCAAGCAGGGCGGATTTTAATAATAGCGGCGTAGAGGGCAACGGCAATGCGCCGACTCATACATACGATCATGCCCTTGCCATCGAGCCCAAGAATGCGGGCCTCAAAATGGCGGATGAGGTCGTCGGCGACGAGGGCAAGGCGTTTATCCGAGCCAACAAGGGCTTCCACGGTGGCCCAGCGTCGCTTTAGCCGCTCCTGTTCTTCGGCGACTTCATCTTCGGTTAGGTCGGCAATTTCAGCGTCTATTTTGGGTTTCTCGTCTTCGGGAAGTTCGATGCGGGCAAGGCGGCTCTCGTAGTAGATTGGTACGGTTGTGCCATCGGCGACGGCCCGGCTGATGTCGTAGATGTCGATATATTCTCCGAATACTGCCGGGGTGTTTACGTCGGTTTCTTCTATGGGGGTGCCGGTAAAGCCGATGAAGGAGGCGTTGGGCAGGGCATCGCGCAGGTATTTAGCGAAACCATAGGATATTTCGCCAGTTTTGGAGGAGACTTTGGCTTTTAAGCCGTATTGGCTGCGGTGGGCTTCGTCGGCGATGACGATGACATTCTGGCGAGTAGTGAGGGTGGGGTAGTCGGTTTTTCCGGTTTCGGGGGCGAATTTTTGAATGTTGGTGAAGATTACACCGCCAGCGGCAGATTGATTCAGGAGGTCGCGCAGGTTCTCCCGACTTTCGGCGCGTTGGGGGGTCTGGCGGAGTAAATCTTTGCAGAGGCTAAAGGTGGCGAAGAGCTGTTCGTCAAGGTCGTTGCGGTCGGTAATAACTACCAAAGTTGGGTTAGCAAGGACGGGGTTTTTGATTACCTGACCGGCATAGAAGGCCATTAGAAGACTTTTGCCCGATCCCTGAGTGTGCCAGATTACGCCAACGCGGCGGTTACCTTTTGGGCCGGTGGCTTCCAGGGTGCTGGTGACGGCGTGCAAGACGGCGTGGTATTGATGATAGCCGGCCAGGATTTTGGAGATTCCTTCGGCGGTTTCGGTGAAGACGATAAAATCTTTTAAGAAGGTGAGAAATCGGCGTTTTTCAAAGATTCCTTTTAGGAGGGTTTCCAGTTCCAGGGTGCCTTTTGGGGCCAGGTTTTGGCCTTCGATGGTGCGCCAGGGCATAAAGCGTTCGCGGTCGGAGGTGAGGGAGCCGACGCGGGCGGTGAGGCCATCGGATATTATTAGCATTGAGTTGGTGCGGAAGAGGGTAGGTATTTGAGCTTTGTAGGTTTGGAGCTGGTTGAAGGCACTATCGAGGGTGGCATTTTCAACGCCGGGGTTTTTCAGCTCGATTATGACAAGGGGGAGGCCGTTGATTAGTATTACCAGGTCGGGGCGGCGGTTAACTTTGTTTTCGATTACGGTATATTGATTGACTATCAACCAATCATTGGCATCTGGGTCATCAAAGTCTATTAGTTTGACGTGATCGCCTTTTATTACGCCGTCTTCGCCGTAAAATTCGACGGGTACGCCCTCGACCAGGTATTTATGTATGCGGCGGTTTTCTTCGATGAGGCCCGGATATTCGGCCTGTTGGATTCGGCGCAAGGCATCCTCGATGGCCTCTGGGGGTAGAGTAGGGTTTAGGCGGGTTAGGGCGGCTTTTAACCGACCTAGCAGCAGCACGTCGGCATAACTCAGGCGTTCTGATTTGGGGCTGTCGGGGGCGATTTCCAGGCCATTTCGCCAGCTGTAGCCCAGTTCGCCAAACCAGGCGATGGCGGCTTCTTCTACGTGGCTTTCGGCTATTGAGCTCATAGGTCGGACTCCTTGACTTGGGGTGCAAGTGTTTTGGCGGAACGGGCGGCGTTTAAGGCTTCGATGTAGGCGGTGCGGTCGAACAGGAAAAGTAGTTCGCTGGGGGTTGCATTGATTAAAAATTGTCCGGCCTCGTCTGGTAATTCCACGGTGACCTGGAGTAAACCATCCTCATTAATTTCTGCTTCTGTGTAGGTGCAATAGGTGTCAATCAAGTTATTTTGCACCTGGAATTTTTGGTAGGGCTCACGGGTGCGTTCGAGGTTCAATTCAGCTTCAAGGTAGGCCTGGTGGAGGAAGGCAACAATGGCATCGGCGGAAAGTACGGCGGTGCGGCGGTGGTAGGTGGAAAGGCGTTCTATAAAACCTTCTTTGCCGTGGCTGATTGGTCCGGCCTCGTTGCGTAGTAAGCCCAGTTCTGTAGTTAATTTGTGATGTTGGGAAATTAGTTTTGCTAAAGCATCGTTACGGTTATTACCAAGTTTTAGGGTACGTATAGCAGCACTAACCCAATCGGCAAAACTGGGTAAGGTCGATTTGGGTTTTGCGGGACTGGTTGGGTCATCTAATTCATCGATAATGATGCGGCAGATGACTTCAATTATTGCTTTAGAACAGTCAATGCAGGCATCATTTTCTTCATTGAAGTTTTTATCCAGGGACTCAAAGGTTTGTTGTAACATTGGGGCGGTCGGCCAATAGGCACAACATTCACGAATGGCGGGATACCAATCTAAGCTCATAGGGCCTCCCCGATAGTTTTTTCGGCATCATGAAGACGGATTTCACCAGACATTAGCTTAGGTAGTAAAAGATCACGCATTTGGGCAAGAGTGTGAGACTCTTTTTGGTTTTTAACTAACTTTTCAATCATTAATCCAACTTCTTCGTCAAAAGCATTAAGCACCGCCCGACTAGGAATTAGAATTTTCATCGTACCAAGTCGCGACCGACTCAACTCAGTTTGACCAGTACTACCCTCCCCGAGTTTCTCGATTTCGACTTCACGATTCATAAGATTTATTCCTAAATACTGTGCTGAAACGTCCTGGTTGTTTGCTCTTACTACTGTCACATGACCATCAACGACCATTGGTTCTTCTATGCTCCATATTTGAGCGACTCGTCCTAAAGTTCCAACTCCTGTTGAGTTTACTAAAATATCGCCAACAAGAATTTCACGGCCTTCGATATTCTTGACAGTGTGATCATGCCTTCGAGCAGGTCCAAAGGATACAATATGATCGCGAATGCACTTCTGGTTCAGCACAAGTGTTCCGCCTTCGTCAACGTAGGTTGGTGAAATACCACGTCGGAGTTCAGATGTAACAGATACAAGGTCATTAGAACGCCAACCATCTGGGGTGCCTTCAGAATCGAGGCGGTCGGGGAAAAGGGACCAGAGGTCGGGGGCGAGGTAGGGTGGGCGACCTTCGATTTTGGCGCGGGTGGGGCCGAAATTGACAAACCAATCTTTGAAAAGGGCGCGGGCCATAGCTTCGAGGGTTTCGTTCATCCGGCGATTTAGGTCGATTTTATTCTCTATAGTATCAAGTAACGAAACAATTAATTCCTGCTCCTTCATAGAAGGTAATGGGATTTCAAGTTCCCCAACCTGATCAAACGTAATCTGTGGGAATGTCCCAGAGCGAGATTCAGCCAAATGTTGAAGCCACGAAGTGATCTTCGAGGAGGTGAGGAAATAATACAAATATTTTGGGAGTATCTTTCCTGGTTGTGCACGAATCACCATTAATTTTGTCGAGACTACAAAGTCTTCTGCATCAAAATCTATAAATGCCCATCGGCCATTGGCCGGTCTAATTTCGCTGAATAAAATATCACCTTTTTTTAGTGATTTTTTTGCTTGACCAGGCCAATTCTCAACAAGTGAATAATCTCGGTGAAGAATTTCCCCAAGTAAAATATCAGAAGTATTTAGGAAAATTAACCTCTCTCGATCCCGTAAATGTGTTTGCGATGCTGAAGTAGCAACACTATCTACACGAGTTAGAAAAGTACTATTCATCAACACTTAACCCCGTGAGCTTCTCTTGAATCGCAGTAGCTAGCCTATTCGCCTCAGAGAATTGATTATCTAGTTTTCCACGTAAAACCATGAAACGTTCCACGAATGGTATTTCGTCATCCTCCACATCTGCGGTTCCAACGTAGCGACCAGGGGTGAGGACGTAGTTATGGCTTTTGATTTCTTCCAGGCTGGCGGCTTTGCAGAAACCGGGTATATCTTCATAGGTACCGGCATCTTTGCCGCCGCGCCAGGCGTGGTAGGTTGAGGAGATGCGGGCAATATCGGTGTCCGAAAATTCTTTGCGGGTTCGATCGACCATGTAGCCAAGTTTTCGGGCATCGATGAAGAGGATTTCGCCGCGCCGGTCGCGGAAGCGGCCATTTTGTTTGTTGCGGGAGAGGAACCAGAGGCAGGCTGGTATCTGGGTTGAGTAGAAGAGTTGCCCTGGCAAGGAGATCATGCAATCGACGACATCGCCCTCGACCATTGCTCGGCGGATGGTATCCTCGCCGCCCTGGGCGGAGGACATTGAACCGTTGGCAAGCACTACACCGGCGGTGCCGTTGGGGGCGAGATGCCAGAGGATGTGTTGTAACCAGGCGTAATTGGCATTGCTGACCGGGGGTGGGCCGTATTTCCAGCGGACATCTTCTCGTAGGCGTTCGCCGCCCCAATCGGAGACGTTAAAGGGGGGGGTTGGCAAGGATGAAATCGAAGCGTTTGTCTTTTAATTCGTCTTTATGAAAGCTGCCTTCGTTGTTCCAGCGGATGTCAGCGTCTATGCCGCGCACAACGAGGTTCATTTTGGCGAGTCGCCAGGTGGTGTAGTTGCTTTCCTGACCGTAGATGGCAAGTTGACCAGTGCGGCCACCGTGGGCTTCAAGGAAGCGTTCGGCCTGAACAAACATGCCACCGGAGCCACAGCAGGGGTCGTATACCCGGCCTTCGACTCCTTTGGCGGGGTCGGGGAAGGGTTCCAGCATTTCCACCAGCACGCGTACAACGGAGCGGGGGGTGTAGTATTCACCGCCGCGTTTGCCTTCTGACCCGGCGAATCCACCGAGGAAGTATTCGTAGACGCGGCCCAGGAGGTCACGGGCTTTGCCGCCTTCATCGTGCAAGGCGATACTGGAAATCAGGTCTATAAGTTCGCCCAGCATGATTTTGTCGAGGGCGGGGCGGTTGTAGTCTTTGGGTAGTACGCCCTTCAGGGAGGCGTTGTTGGCCTCGATTGCGCCCATTGCTTCGTCTATCAGTTTGCCGATTATGGGTTGTTTGGCGTTGTCCTGAAGGTGGGTCCAGCGGGCTTCTTTTGGTACCCAGAATATGTTCTCGGCGAGGTATTCGTCGGGGTCTTCGGCCAGTTGGGGGTCTTCGGCCAGTAGCGCGTCGCGCTTGGCTTCAAAGGCACTTGAAATGTAGCGTAGGAAGATGAGGCCCAGTACGACGTGTTTATAATCGGATGGTTCGAGGTTTTTTCTGAGTTTATCGGCTCCTAAAAATAACTTGCTTTCAAAACTTTGGTTGTCCGATTTCTGGGAATTTACAATAGTGCTAGTTTCTTTGGTAATTTCGGGCGGCATGGAGTTCTCCGTAAATCGTCGCTGATATTAGGGCGATTAGTAAGCTTCAGTTATAGATTTAGCTTTAGTAGGTTTATTATTATATCATGAGTATTTCAAATCATGGAGTTTTTTCTATGAGGCCTAATCACTGTGGGTGAAAAAAAGCTATGCCGTGGCGGGGGGGTTGTTATTAGGTGGGTTGTTAGTTTGACCCCTTCATCTTTTCCTCCACATCCTCCAACCACTCCTGGGTATTTTTTGTATTAGGATGTTCCTCGCCCAGCTTTTCTAGGCGAATTTCGAGAGAACGTTCAAAGTAGTTTTTGGCTCTGATAAAATCCTTTAGGGCAAAATATAAAGCTCCCAAGTTATTGTAGCTTTGCGCCACGTCGGGATGGTCAGGCCCAAGAGTCTTTTCGCCAATAGCAAGGGCTTTCTCGTAATAAATCTTAGAGTTAGGGAGGTCGCCCATGGTTTGGAATAGCAGTCCCAAGTTGTTGTAAGTGGTTGCGACATCCGGGTGATTTTCCCCGTGTCTTTTCTCAAATATGGCAAGAGCTTTCTCATGGTAAATCCTAGAGTTAGGGTGGTCGCCCAAATCTTTCAGGACTTGCCCCATGTTGCTGTAATCCCTGGCTACATCAAGATGATCAGTCCCGTAAATTTCATTAATGGCAATAGCTTTCTCTATAAAAACTCTGGCGTTAGGGAGGTCGCCCATATCAATGAGTAGACTCCCGAGGTTGTTGTAGGTGGTTGCTACTTCGGGATGGTCAGCACCATAGACCTTTTCATCAATGGCAATAGTTCGTTGAAAAAGTCTTAGAGCGGTGGCGTAATCGGCTCGCCCTAAGTGGTATACCCCGGTTTGATTGAGCAAGCGCGCAAGGTAGCGTGGCTCTAATTCCAAAGGCTCGGCCTGTTCAGCTATAAATAGGGCATGGGGTAAGATGGAAGCATATTCCGCCCAAGTGTTGTATTCGTATATTTCCGTTGGCGAGGCGGCGTTGATTAGTCGGACGGTAGTGGAAAGCCAAAAGTGTTGACTGCTAATTTCTGAATCCTGATTTTTTTCGCGAATAGCCATCTGCAAGATACGATGCACTGAAATTGATTTTTCAAGCTTGCCGATTTCCACCAGGGAATATTGCTGCAAAGTGGCGATGGTTTTGGCAAAGCTGATTTTTGAGGCGGCGGCTTTGGCGATGGTTTCAGGCAGTTCTTTATTATTGTTCAGGAAGAGGCTCAGGGGGATATTATCGGGGGCGAGGTAGGCGCAGAGGTTGAGGAGGTCGGCGGCTTCTGGGGGTAATTGTTTGAGAGAGATTTGCCAGGTGGTGCGAATGGTACGTTTGTGATATTCGGTGGCAAGCTCCCCTTCCTCCAATAAGGCCAGTTTTTGTTGCTCAAACTCTACCAGATAGTCGGCAAAAGTCAGGATTTGGTTCTGGGAGAGATAGGCCCCGGCATGTTCCAAAGCCAGGGGCAGGTAGCCCAGTCGGTCGGCCAGTTGCGCCGCCCCTTCAGCGTCATTCCGCCCGGTGCGTTTGAGGAGGAATTCTACTGCCTGGTCTTTCTCCCAGACCTGGACGGGCTGGGGCTGGGCATAACCACGCCAATCCTGCCAGCGGGAGGTTATCAGGATTTGGCCGCGCCCGCCTTTTGGCAGATAGCCCTGCACTTCGGTGGGATTGTTGGCATTATCGAAAATTAGCAACCAGCGTCCGGCTTTGCTCTGTAGGAAGTCGAGGGCCGCGTCAATCGCAAGCTGGGGGTCGGATTGTTGTTCGACGAGCCCCAATTTCAGGGCCAGTTGCTCAAGGTCGCGGCGCAAACTGGTTTCTAGCTCGGCTCGTACCCACCAGACAAGGGCGAAGTTAGCAGCCTCGCGGTAGACGTATTCAACAGCAAGTTGGGTTTTGCCGACTCCGCCAAGCCCGGCAATGGCCTGGGTGACTGCGGCAATATTGCTACTCACCAGGGCGGTTTTCAGGGTCGCCAGTTCGGTATCGCGTCCGCTAAAGTTGAGGTTTCGGTAATGTGGGATGTTCCAGCCGGGGGGTAATGTGCCAGGCGGGCGTGGCCCATAGCTGCGTTCAAGATTTAGCCGCTCCTCTAAGGTGGTAATATCAAGTCTTGCATCTTCAATCTCGATTACAATATGGACTGGCACGTACAAATTACCGAAGACGGCATGCTGTTCTTCGAGTATATACAGGCGGTGTTTGGTACTTTCCAATTGTTTTTCGAGGCTTTTGCGTTCGGATTCGGTCATAGTGTAACCTTGCGGCGGCTAAAAGGTATTAGTAGTTAAAGTGACTTCGGCATTTTGTTTATTATAGCGGAAAATGGGGGATGAGGAATAGGGGTAAAGCGACTGACGCAACCCAACTAAGCGACCAGGGCGGGCGAGGAAGGCGGGCCGAGTGACGACTTTGGAGGAACGAGAACCAGATGACCGCGCCGCCCGCCAGGAGCGAGGGCAGGCTCAGGAAGGAGCGCGGGGGTGGATGGGGGAGCGAAGCGGCTGGGGGCTGGGGCGGTCAGGGGGCAGCCTCCAACTAATGCCGAGGCTACGGAGTAGCTTCCATGTCCTTAACTGTCGGGTTGGCGATTTTACGTCCAACCCTGATAATTATTCCCCGGCCTGGGTAGCGACTACTCGCCCATTTTCTAACCAGCCCTGACTCCTGAGATTTTCCGCCCATAATCTGGCTAACTCGGCAATTCCGGCCTGTTCCCGCTGGCTCTTCTGGTCAGGACACAACCAGACACACTCCTTGCTACCGTCCATTGTAACCGGGGCGGAGTAGTAGTTTGGCTGGCTGATTTCGGCGGCAATCCAATCTTCACCAACCGTAAAAAATACAATCTCAGGGTCGGCGATAGCATCCCCATTTTGATAGTAATAATGCGCCACTGCTACCGAGTTCTGACCTATTTTCTCGATTACTAACGGCATGTAGCTGTCCATTTCTAATTTCAGATAAGACCCAACTTTGTCCAGACTGAAATTGTATTTCTGGCAAATATCCAGAATTACCTGCCGCATTTCGGGTGAACTTTTCATTGTTTTTATCCTTGCTGGCTGAGGTGAGTTTGAGTTAAAACTCACCACGCTATACGATTCAATCGTCTTTATCGGCCTATTCGCGTACCCTGACCGCCCTGCGCTTGATACTCGGCCTCTAGTTTGGCGGTCAATTTTACTCGTCCCTCGGTTCTCAGGGCTAACAGCCCGTTATGTAATTCCGACTCGCTTAATCTCAAGCTGGCGGGGTTGGTTTCTTCCCTGTTGAGTTTGTTTAACAGCTCTTGTAATTCGCCCCGGTAATACTGGCTATAGGGCTTGTTAGTGAGTTCCTTTATAGCCTGAATTAACTCGCCAAGTTCCAGCCCGCTTAGGGCTAAATGGTATTCCTGGGTTAGCCTCTGGCTAGTTGTGGAGGGCGTTGTCATTTTTAATTACTCCTTTCGATTTAGATAGGGACGGGGTAAAGAGAGAATAACCCCGCCCCTCTGGTTGCCACCGGTATGCCTGGGATGGCTCGTAAGCCGTTGGATTAACTCCGCTTCAAGTTAAGTCTGACATAGCCTTCGCGTTGGCTGGTGCGTTTGCAAGAACGTAAAGCGGCGGCAACATTCTTTAGTCCAGCAGTTTCCAAACTGGCAAGCAGCGCGTCTAATTTCGTGCTGTCATAACTGTTGGTCGTGCCGGGTTGGACTGCTACAAAATCCCCTGGCTCTCCCTGAAACTTCCCACCCGTTATCGCCAGTAAAGTCCAGGCTTCGTCCTTGAGCCCTTTTTGCTGCTCCTGCCAGTGTTCGATGATGGTCTGGGTCTGGGCGGCTTCCTCCAACAAATGGCTCAACCGCTCCTTCACACTCTCCGGCTCTAAATCTGGGCTGTTATTTAAATCAAATTCTCCCATTGCTACACCTCTATTTTTAGAATAGACCGGGCGTAATTACCCGGCCTAAGCTCATTTGACCGTCAGAATGGTATGTTATCTGCCTCGGCCTCCGGCTGGTTGGGATGGGTTGGTCGGGCAAAACTATCCTCGCCTTCCTCCTCGCCCGTTGGCGGTTTAGGTCCAAGTAGGCTAAAATCCTGCACCACCACTTCGGTGCTATAGCGTTTGAGGTTGGTTTCCTTGTCCGTCCATTCGCGGGTTTGCAATTTCCCTTCTACGTAAAGCTTCTGACCTTTCCTGACATACTCGGCAATAATCTCGGCTTGTCGTTCCCACGCAATGCATCTCACCCACTCGGTAGCCTGTTTCCAGCTTTCCCCGTCCTTGATGTTGCGGTTAAGGGCTAAATTGAAAGTAACCACCGGGACAGCGTTAGTAGTGGTCAGACGGAAATCGGGGTCTTTTCCTAAGTTGCCCAACAAAATAACCTTGTTAATTCCCTTTGACATAGTTTTCACTCCTTCACTAGAAACTGTTGTAAATAACTCTTATAACTTTGCGGCTGGACAACAAAGCCAGCCCCTTTGAACTTAATTTGGGATAATTCTTAACCCCACTTACGACAATTCTGGAAACTTCTCCCGGCACAACTTAGGATAAATTGAGCCGAGGGATTACCGATAACGGCTAAAACAATGGTGGCGAAAACGATTAGCCCGAACACCACCACTGCCAGCCCGGATAATTTTTTCATGTTCTTCTCCTGTAATGGCTGAGTAGGTCGGGGGTTTAGTCCCGACCCGGTGGTGGGTTAGTAGCCGCGTTGTTCGCACCACTCGGCGGCGTATTCGGCTTCACGGGCTACGCTGGTTGTTCCCCATTTCTCGTCTGCCCATTCGAGCAAGGCTAAAGTGGCAAACCTGTGCTGATTTAAGGCTAACTTTTTGAGAAGTTCTTCGTCTGGTTCGGTGGGATATGGGCCTTGAACATCTACAATGCCAAAATCGGGGTGGTCTTCAATCGCGTAGAACTCCCCGGTGGTGTAGTCGGTGCGAACTTCCCAAAACCCTGTTCCCGCTTCAAGTTTGCGGGGTGAAATTTGGCAAGCGGGGCAATGCCATACTCCATCCTGACGTGTCCAGGCGGCATCACTGTAATATGAGTTAGGGACAACCTCGCCACAACCGCCACAAACCGGGGTCACACTCTGGAACTGAAGGGGTTTGGTGGCAACAGCAATTTTGCGGGGGTCAAAATCTGGCTGACAGGCGGGGTGGACATACTGCCCTTTGTCGTAAACCAGCGTTTGTTTGCCGAATTCTTCGCCGCCATCGGTAGCACAAATGGCACAAATGGGGTGGCGGGTAATGCCTAAAGGTTGGGTTTCAGTGGAAGAAAAAGAGGTCATTGTGATATACTCCTTTCGTCTGCAAAATATGCTTCACGGCTGTTTTTGGACACTCGCCCACTAAGTATTTGCCGTACTTAGTGGGCACTTCTTTTAGTTCAAATTAGTACATTAGAGTACAACTTGATACTTATATTATATTAATATTTTTGCGATTTGTCAAGTGGTTTCTAAGCTCAATTTAGTACGAATTTGGTTGAGTCATTGCATGTTTGGTCACTTGATGATATTCTAGAAAATAGCGGTGTAGTTGACGTTTTAGAAAGAAGGAATTTTATGAAAAGGGAAAAAAGAGCCAGACTAACCAGGCTGGGCAAACTGAGGGCTAAAAGCGGGTTGACTTTACAAGAACTGGCCGCCCGCTCCGGGGTAGCTCCTAAGACAATCACTTTAGCCGAGAATCGGCACTCGCTGCCTTATAATTCTACCCTCTCCAAACTTGCTGATGCTCTAAGCAGTGCTTTCGAGGAAAAGGGGCTAAGTACACGGGTCGAGGTGGAAGATTTGATAGAGGATGAAACCGATGCTGATACCAATAAACCAACTAAAAAAAGCAAAGATGCTGGGAATGTATCTCAACTCGCCTTGTTGTAAGTTGCAACTTCACCAAAGTACTAAAATATGGTTAGCTTATTAAGTTCTAGAGCAGTATTCTCTTGAGAGGTTAGAGCATGACCATGTTAAATATATCGCCGGAATTGTATCAGGAATTGGTAAAGTTGGCGGAAACCAGGGGACTGGCAGCAAATGACCTGGCGGAAACGGTACTCATACTAAGTCCTGATAAGTAACGGACATTAAGAAGCCACTTTGGGCCACCAATAAAAACAAGTGGTACCGCGAATTAAGCTAGTTTGTTGGCTTAGAGCTAAACAACGCTGACTTTGGACCTGTTCAAGTTCATCCAAATCCTTAAAAGAGCGGTTGGCAATTCCTTCGTTAGTTAAAGGCCATAACTTCTCGACTGGTTGTAGTTCGGGGGAATAAGGTGGTAGGAAAATGAAATGGAGACCACTTGGTACCACCACTTTATCACTCCTATGCCAGCCCGCTCCGTCTATTATTAAAATAATCGAGAGCCTTTCATAAATAGGGAAGAACGTTAACAAAAACTCCTTCGTGATAGAATTGGGTTACCTAGACACCAAATCAAACACAAAAGGAGTGAAATGGAGTATAACAACCAACTCTCATTAAGTCCAACATCTGTGACAG
>JBBQZS010000062.1:0-37513 GCA_038207495.1 Chloroflexia bacterium | reverse complement strand
GTTGATGGAAGGGGTGTTGACCACCCAGAAGAACGACCTGCAAATTGCCTATGTAGCCAACGATGGGATGGCTAACACGGTTATTGCGGCTCTGCGGGCTCAGAAGTTGAATGGGAAAGTACCGGTTACCGGGCAGGATGCCACGGTAGCGGGTATTCAGAACATCATCACTGGTGATCAGGGGATGACGATCTACAAAGCTTACGTAGCCGAAGCCAAAGGGACTGCAGCGTTGGTAGCGGCCTTGAGCAAGGGAGCAGACACCGCTAATTTGACAGCAGGCGCGGTGGTCAAGACCAAAACTGGCACTGGGATACCTTCGGTTTTGGCAACTCCGGTGATTGTAACCAAAGATAATATTGCCGCGACGGTCATTAAGGATAACTTCCTCAAGAAGGAAGTAATCTGCAAGGGCTTAGCCGCCGGTGCCGGGGGTATTTGCTAGTACTAAGCTTAAAGTAACGTAGGGATTGGCTTTATGCCTGTCCTTCCCAGGACAGCCACGAGGGCTGTCCCTACTAAAAAATATCCCTAACCGCTTTCTCTGATACAGGGAAGGAGGTTAGGTTTGTCCAACAACTTACAACCTTACGTGGAATCATTAAGAAAAGCGAGTATCTAGAATGAGTGAAAGTAAGGCTACAACAACTAAAGGGGAATTACCCCGCCTTCAGCTTAAAGGCATTAATAAAACCTTCGGGGCGGTACGGGCCTTGATGGATGTGGACTTTGAAGCCTTTGATGGTGAAGTAGTCGGTTTGGTGGGCGATAACGGGGCTGGTAAATCTACCCTGATTAAAACCATTTCTGGGGCTTATATACCCGATACTGGCGATATTTTCCTGGATGGTCAGAAGGTTCACTTTACCAGTCCCCAGGACTCTACCCGCGTTGGTATCGAGACGGTTTATCAGGATTTAGCCCTTTGCGATAATCTGGACGTGGTTTCCAACCTGTGGTTAGGCCGGGAGTCATTGCAATTTGGGATGCTCAACGAGGTTGAGATGGAGCGGCGCACTCTGGAAGTTCTCCGAACGCTGGACGTTAAAATTCCCTCAGTTAGAGTACCAGTCGCAGCACTGTCGGGCGGGCAAAGACAGTCCATCGCAGTGGCAAAAACTATTCTGCGCAAGCCCAAAGTAGTGCTGTTAGATGAGCCAACCGCCGCTTTAGGGGTAGCTCAAACCCGGCAAGTTTTGAACCTGATTCTTCGATTGAAGGAACAAGGCTTGGCGGTAGTGGTAATTTCTCACAACTTGCACGATGTGTTTGAAGTAGTAGACCGCGTTATTGTAATGCGCCTGGGTCGAAGGGCGGGTACATTTGAAATCAAGAATACCACCCCCGAACGTGTAGTGGCAGCTATCACTGGGGCCGAGTTCGGCGATTGAGAGGAAGATAGAAATGAGCGAACAGAATCCTGATAAAAATAAGGCTATGGGTAAGACTGGAGTAGTTGAGAAGCCTCTGCCCGGTCTGGCTGGGACAGTACCATCCCCGCCTTCTGAGCCTTTAAGCCTAAAATCTTTTCTTAGGCTTGACCTGGGCTTTCTGCCCGTCCTGATAACGTTGGTTTTGATAACCATTTATTTCCAAATTGCCTCTAACGGTTTCTTCCTCGACGCTCGCAATCTCTCCAACCTGGTGCAGCAGATTGTATCAACTGGTATTTTGTGCATCGCAGCAGTTATGGTCCTGCTATTAGGAGAGATTGACTTAAGTTTGGCAGCGGTGGCGCAAGCTTGCGCTGGGGTGACGGCGGTACTTTCGGTTTATCAGGATTGGAATCCCTGGCTAGCCATTCTGGCTGGTTTACTGGCGGGTGCCATAATTGGTACGGCTAATGGCTTTTTCATTGCTTACTTAAGGGTGCCTTCCTTCATTGTGACCCTGGCTGGCTCGATTGGCTACGCTGGAATGTTGTTACTGGTTTTAGGGCCACAAAGTACCCTGATTGTTCGAGATGAAACTATTCGGGGACTCGCTCCCAACTTTTTGGATAGTGTGGTTGGCTGGTTGTTACCGATCTTGAGCCTTGCCTTGTATGCTGGTGCAATACTTTATGAACAGCAAAGACGGGATAAAATCGGACTAAAGACCAAAAGTGTCCAACAGTTAGCTCTGCAAATCGGTGGAGCAACCGTAATTGTCCTGGCTATTACCGCCTTGTTACAGTCCTACCTGGGGGTACCGATTGCCGGGGTAATCTGGATTGGTTTGGTAGTCTTTTTCTGGTTATTACTAACCAAGAGTACCTTTGGGCGGCATTTGTATGCGGTAGGTGGAAGCGCGGAAGCCGCCCGTCGTGCTGGTATTAACGTAACGGCTATGAAGATTGGGATTTTCGCCATTGCTTCAACCCTGGCGGCCTTTGCCGGGATAATGCTGGCCTCCCGCAGTACCGCAGTCGCCAGTCAGATTGACTCAACCTTGCTGTTGCGGGCCATAGCCGCGGCGGTTATCGGCGGGGTAAGTCTTTTTGGTGGTCGCGGCTCGATTTGGGCGGTGGTATTAGGCTCTTTGGTTATCGGCAGTTTGGAGAACGGTTTAACTTTGTTGAACTCAGAACAAAGTATCAAGAACGTGGTGCAAGGAGCAGTGTTGTTATTAGCTGTCACCGCCGACGCACTTGCCCGCCGAGCCAATTCTACCCGAACCAGGTAAAGGTCGTGAGTCTGACATAAGATTTTATAAATTGGGTGCGGCAAGCAGCACCCCTACAAGGAACATGATGATTTGTAGGGGCGGTTCGTGAACCGCCCTTTTTTATTTAACGTGGAATTAGCGGCAAAATAATCTGCGAAGGGTGCTCGGCATTGTGAAAAATGGTTTGGTGCGCTATACGACCTTCGCTATCAGTACCAAAGGCTGCTCCGGTATTCAGGTTTCGATCCCAGCGCGGGAAATTGGAACTGGTTATATCCAACCGAATACTATGCCCGGCCTTAAACAGATTGGCCGTTGACCACAAATCAATGGTGAATTCGTAAGCTTTACCAGGTTCCAGTAACTCCGCACTGTCGCCATTACGATAACGCCCCCGAATTATGCCATCCGCCAGGTTTTGGGCAAAACCATCAGGATGCACATCTACCAATCTTGCCACGAAATCGGTATCAACCGCATCACTTGAAGCCCATAATTTGACTACTACTGGGCCGGTTACTTCGGTATCCTGGGTTAAGGGTGCCGAGGTATAAACCAGCACATCCGGGCGTTCTTCGGTAGCGGTTTGATTCTTCACGCCGGGGGTAAACAAGGGGTTCATTAAATTGTTACCGCCCGCCGTGATAACCGGGTTACTGGGGTCGTAGGTATAATTATCGGCTGGTTCGCTTACGGGTTTTTCGGTTGAGAGCGTGCCATTCCCCTTCAGAGAGTTAGCCGCACCGTTACTGTGCAAATAAAACGGGGTGTAACTGGTACGGGCTAAAGGCCATTCCTGCTCATCCCGCCAGACATTCGCCCCCATAATAAACAGCTTGACGGGCGGTTCCTGGGTTATGCCGTTTTCGATGCCCTTGAGCCAATAATCAAACCAACGTTGGGTTAGCCCGGTTAAATCGGTTTGGAGATTCATAAAGGCTGAGTTCGCCGCAAAACCAAAATCCATTTCCCCAACCACATTGCTATAATTTACGTGTGACCAGGGGCCCATCAATAATCGGGCCTGGCGGGTATCGGATGTGCTGCCTTCGTAGCGCATTGCCCGGAAGTTTTGCAGGGTGCCATTGTTGAAAATATCGTACCACCCACCCACGTTATAGGTTGGGACGGTCACTTTATCATAACTGGTGGCAATTGAGGCCGGGGCAGCCAATTCCCGGTCATAGGGCTTTTCAAACTGTTCTATGGTTTCATTGGCTAATCCGAGCTTGCGCAAGGGCTCAAAATCTTTTAAAGGCAAGGAATAATAGCCTTTGGTGCGTAACTGATTGATTTCGTTGACTAACGCCATCAATGCGCCGACTCGTTCGGCTACGGGTACATCTTTGTAGCGTTTTAAAATAATATCCAGGGCTACAGAACTCAAATTCCAGCCCGCAAAAGTGCCAAGTTCCAGAGCACCACTGCGCCAACCTACCCCGTCCCGCACATCTGCCCAGGTAATAAAAGGCACCATTGCTTTTAGGTGGGGCGGATTGGCTTTGGCGGCCATCCATTGAGTGTAACCGAAATAAGAGGCTCCAAACATACCCACATTACCGTTGGAGTTGGGCAGTTCCGCCGCCCATTCCACCGAGTCATAGCCATCTTCGGCCTCATTCCCAAAAGCCACCCATTGCCCATCGGAGGTAAAACGCCCGCGCACATCCTGAATGACCACAATATAACCAGCCCGCGCCAGTCGCACCGAGTCCATCAAGGGGCTAACACTGGCAAAATCTTTGCCGTAAGGGGTTCGCGTAAGGGCGATGGGGTAGGGACCACCCTCGGCGGGCTGAAAGATATTTGCCCTTAAAACTGTACCATCCCGCATCGTAGCCGGCACGTCAAAATCAACCTTGATTTGGTCGCTCATTGTTTATCTCCTTAAGGAAAATCTAAAAATTAATAACCTATAGGCCTTTCGCTTAGTAGCTTACTACAGGTGCTAAACTATAACAATGATAACCAGAAAACAATATGTCGAATATTTAATGGAATAAGCTATTCCAAATCCATTATTTCCATATCGCGGGGAATGTGAACGCGGCGGTGAAGTTTTGGACTTTTCTCGCCCAACTCGTCCAAAATTTCGGTGTGGGGACAAGCAGTTACATCGGAGTGGTGAATTAGCAGGGTATTTTTGGCGTTAATTTGCAAAGCCATATCGCCATACATCTCGGAATTAAGATGGTGGGTAATTTCGGCTAAACCGTCATCATCATTGCAGAAAGTACACTCCATAAGCAAATAATCCACCCCTTGCGCAAAATTAACCAAATTCTGATTAGGCGCGGTGTCGCTACTATAAACAAAAGTTACGCCATTGGGAAAAGTTATTTTGGTAGCGACATTAGGTACAGCATGAACCATCGGGGTAGTGCGTACTGTAAAATTAGTATTCTGGAAAACTAACTCGTCAAAATAGCCTTCAATCGGGTGAATTATAATCGGGAAGGCTCTAACCGGGCGACTGCGTAATGTCCATAAATCCAGCAAGATTTCGATAGCGTGAATGGCGGTGGGCAAGGCATAAATATGGAGTGGAATATCGCGCCCCTCAATCCAGAGACATTCTATCAGGGATGGCAGGGCGTAGATATGGTCAATATGGTGGTGGGTAATCAGGATATGTTCGAGGCGGTCACGTTCAACCCCCAGTGTAACCAGCTTGCGGTAGGGAGTGCCGCTACAATCAATCATAAGGTATGAGCCATTACTCTCGAAAAGCAGGGAGCTATTATCCTGGGTTGGCGATGGTAGGGCCGAGGCCGTACCTAAAAAAACTACACGAGCTGACATAGATCTACCCCACTTTTTCTAGCCCCATATGACCCGGTTTGTATGCTATAACACTTACTATTTATGTAGTAGAGATGTAATACCGACCCGAACGGTAAAATAGACCAAATATAACTGCCGAATATGTGCTAGTTCTAATACCTTATTTTATGATATTAACAAAGTATCATAACGAAGTCAATTACAGGCCAACAGATACAGAATTACCTTTTATTATCTTATCAGGCATTCAGCTTGTCTATGACCTTAATCACAATGTTACCGATCTGTTCTAATCGGTCAGGCAAAACCTTGTCGGTAGTATCACCTGCCCGGTGATAATTCGGGTCGTTCTCGCGGTTAAGGAAAAGCACTGGGATTCCGGCCTGAGCAAAAGAAGCATGGTCACTGGCCCCGTTCAAATCGGAGGGTAATCCCTGCACATTGCCCGCTCCTACCTCGCTGGCTGCCCCAAAAGCCAGTTTGGTAAGGTCGGGAGTGCCGCCAATATAAAGCTGCGACCCGACTGTTACCATATCAATGTTAATCATAGCTAGAACCCGTTTGCGTTCATCGGCACTTAACCCTTTGACATATTCACCACTGCCCACCAGGCCGATTTCTTCACCGCCAAATCCAATAAACCTGAATTCAAACTGGGGGTATTGGTTTTGTAAGACCCGCGCCAGTTCCAGAGTAACGGCTGTGCCACTGGCGTTATCATTTGCACCAGGGCCTGCCGGAACAGAGTCATAATGCCCACCAATAATAATGACCGGGGCGTTAGCCGGGTTTTTGCTAGACGGTCGAACACCTACTACATTACTGATACTTACTTTATCACTGACAATCTGGGTTTCCAGGTTAATTATAAAATCGCTCTGGCTATTATCCAGAAGCTGGCGTAATTTCTTGCCGTTAATATCGCTCAAACCTACCACTGGAATATCGGTTTGTTTACCCAGGGTGGCAGTGTCAAGCTCCCCCTGTACATTGTTATAAATAGCTACGCCGATAGCTCCGGCCTTTTTGGCATTTTGCACCTTATCGTTAAAACTAATTTGACCGCGCATTATCAGGGCAATTTTCCCTTTCAAACTGGCGGTGGGAATCTGCCCATCCATCCCAATCCCTACATAAACAAGTGGCCCGCTAACTTTTGCCGAGCCACTATAATTTACGGCGTTACCTTTGAGAATAACTGACTGACCATCTGTACCAAAATAGCTTAGATAAGAACCTTTATCGTCACTCTGGTCAAAGCTGGCGATAGGTCGCTCCACCTTTAAGCCTAGCTGTTTGAAATAGCCTTCCAGGTAATCCGCCCCCTTCTCATGACCGGGCGTGCCCACCGCCCGAATCCCGATATTAGTGGCTAATTCCTTGACATGCTCAAGGGCCAAAGCCCCGGAGAAAGTGGCTGGGCCACTAATCGGGGTAAGATTCGTTGTACTGGTGGTTGGATTGGTACTTGGAGCAGTTGTGGTGGAATTTGTGGTTGGAACAGGCGTTGGGGCTGCCGTAGTGGTTGCGGGCGGGGTAGTTACCACTACCGCGGTATTGGTCGCTTGCATTTCGGTGTGCACCAGTTTGGTAGCGGTTGACTCAACGGTAGGGTCTCCGCCACAGGCAGTTAAAACCAGTACCAAAACCAATAATAAAAGTGTACTTAAGGTATATTTCTTTTGCATAAAAATTGCTCTATACTTTCTAGGTAGTCGTTTCTAGGATTTGTCATTCTGACACCCCTGTGGGGTACGGCTGCGAAGTCAAAGAACCTCAATTTTTGTAAAGCTTTTTCGTAAGCTCAGGGTGACAAAGCAGGTGAATGGTTATGGATTATCAGGGATTTTTATAAATTATACAATAATGAGTCGAGAGGGATTCGCCGGGGGTTTCCCAGCCTGGGAACAAGCCGAAAGTAGCCCCCAAAAATTAAGAAAAGATTAAAATCAAGTTAAGTCGGCGACCAATTTGACAAAATTAGCAAAACCGCAACAGATTGTTAACACAAAATTTCCCCTTTTGGTGTATTATTAGAGATAGCAACGATTTCAGCATTTAGAAGATTTTTTTTTGCAACTACTTTAAATGTTGAAACAAACGCCAATTTTTGCCTGCTAATAGATTAATATTGATCCTGGCAAGTTTTCGATAACGTTGTAGTAGTTAACCAGACTTTATATTTTATTTCTTAGGGTCAGCCCAAATAATTTCCCAGGAATGACCCCCAACTAACCAACAGACCTACCCACAAATACTGAGCGGCCTTCAGTCATACTTAAAATAAATAGTTAGACACAAAGTAAGTTCTAACAATAACTTCACTTAATTAATAGATACCGACGCAACGCCTCTGATTCAGAGTTGAGACAGTAGGAGCGTCAAGCTGAAAGGAGTTATAATGTCACATTCACCTTATAAATTAGCTCAGGGTGAACAAGTTTGCCCTATCTGCAATATATTAATGGGTCCTAAGCGTCTCGCCAAACCGACTGATTATGGTTATTGTTCCTTCTGTGAAGCTGACATTAAAAAGCGGCAACAACGGTTGATTCGGGATGGTCGTTATAGCATGACAATGACCAAAAAAGAAGTTTCACTCCCGGTATCTACCCCCCAAAGCGGCACCTGTGGTCGCCTGGAGTGTGGGCAAGTCCTGAGCCACGCTCAAATTGTCAAGGGCAACAAATTTTGTTCGCGCCGTTGTGCTGCCCTCGCTCGCAATAACCAACCCAATACCAAAACAGTATGGACGGATAAGAAGGCCAGTTAACCTCGGGGTATAAACTGGCCTTTTTTGTTAGAGAATAATGCCCCCTTTTCCGTTTAGGAATTGGGGCATTATTTTTAGGAATATCACCCTTCCTAGCCCCGTAACCCTTCTCATAACCACCCTTTAAATTGGTACAAATATTGATATTGATTTTGACCATAAAAGTTGTATATTACGTATACAAGATGTTGTCAGCATTTGACAGCTTTGCCGTTGGGATTGGTCTTAAAAGTAGTAATCAAGATTGGCAATAAAATACTATGTCTCTGGCTGCTTATCTCCCCATTGACCGTTATTACGCTTTGGCTCAAGCTGCTACTCTAGCAGATCGCACAGCCGGAGCGGCATTGTTTGCCGACATTTCAGGCTTTACACCCCTGACCGAAACTTTAGCTAATGAGCTTGGCCCCCGCCGAGGCGGTGAGGAATTAAGCCGACATTTAAATGCGGTTTATGATGCCTTGATTGCCCAGGTAAATATTTATCACGGAAGCGTTTTAAGTTTCAGTGGTGATGCCATAACTTGCTGGTTTGACGGCTCTGATAGTGAAGCCGCCCACCGCGCTGTTACGGTTGCGGTTGCGATGCAGGAAGCAATGGACACTCAGGGGGTAATCACCACCCCGATGGGCCAAACTTTGACTCTGGCTCTAAAAGTAGCAGTAGTAGCCGGACCGGTTCGCCGGTTTGTGGTGGGTGACCCTAATGTTCAATACCTGGATGTTTTAGCTGGCTCGCTATTAGACCGATTGGCGGGAGGCGAGCATCTGGCTAAAAAGGGTGAGATAGTAGTTTCAGCCGAGGTTCAGGAACTGCTGGGGGCTAACCTGGAAGCTCTCGAATGGCGTGAGTCAGAGGAAAACCAGAAATATTTTGTGGTGGGCGGGCTAAAGGCTAAAGCTGCTCCTGACCCCTGGCCAGAATTACCAGATAACGTTGTAAATTTGGAACAGCTTCGACCCTGGCTTTTGAATGATGTTTACGAGCGGATGATGGCGGGTATTGGGGATTTTCTGACCGAGTTACGCCCCGTTACGGTCTTGTTTATGCGTTTTACCGGCCTGGATTATGACCAGGATGCCGAGGCCGCCCAGAAATTAGATGCCTTTGTACGTTGGGTGCAGAAAAAGCTCTCGGATTATGATAGTGAACTGGCAAATTATGAGGGGAGGCTTCTGCAAATTACCATCGGTGACAAGGGCAGTAGTCTTTATGCCTCGTTTGGCGCACCGGTAGCTCATCAGAATGACCCGGTACGCGCCGTTAGAGCCGGACAGAGCCTTCTCACCCCTCCGCCTGAGTTAAGTTGGGTGACGGGCATCCAACTGGGCATTAGTACCGGGACAGTCCGGGCGGGGGCTTATGGCAGCACTGTCCGCCATACCTATGGTATTCTGGGCGACGAGGTAAACCTGGCGGCGCGCTTAATGCAAGCGGCTGAACCCTGGCAAATGCTGGTTAGCGAGCGAACGAAAGACGAGGTTGGCACAAGGTTTGTATGGGATACCCTGCCACCTATCCGGGTCAAGGGTAAGGCCGAGCCAATCAATATTTTCCGACTGGATGAACTCAAAGAACGCCAATATGTGCGTTTCAGCGAACCCCATTATGAATTGCCGATGGTGGGTCGGGAAGAGGAAATGGCGGTCATTGAGCAAAAAATAGGCCAGGTATTAAATGGTACAGGCCAAATTATTGGTATTACCGCCGAGGCCGGGATGGGCAAATCCCGCCTGGTAGCCGAAGTCATCCGCACCGCCAGCAGCCAGCAAATTGAAGTTTTTGGCGGGGAGTGTCAATCCTATGGCACTAATTCAAGCTATCTGGTCTGGGAAAATATCTGGAACTCCTTTTTTGACCTGCCGGAAGATGCCCCGGTTGAAAATCAGTTGCGGAATCTCGAAACTCGCATGGCGGCGATAAATATTGCGCTGGTTGCTCGTATTCCGCTGCTATCGGTGATTTTGAACTTGCCAATTCCTGATAACGAATTAACGCGCTCTTTCGATGCTAAACTTCGCAAAGCCTCACTGGAAGCCTTGCTAGTGGACTGTGTGCGGGCGCGGGCCAAAACTTCCCCGATTATGCTGGTTATTGAGGATAGTCAGTGGATTGACCCACTATCGCGTGACTTATTGGAAGCTATCGGGCGGGCTACCTATGATGTTCCAGTTTTGATTGTGCTAGCTTATCGCCCACCTGAAATTGATAATATTGAGCCGCCAAAAATCACCCAGTTTCCCAATTTTTCGCCCATTGTGCTCAAGGATTTTACTTCTGAACAGGCTGCTAAACTGATTGAACTAAAACTTGGGCAACTGAGAAACTCCAGTGGCGAGGTTTCGCAAACACTGGTAGAACGAATAACCGAGCGGGCGCAGGGGAATCCTTTTTATATTGAGGAACTTTTGAACTATTTGCGGGATCGCGGTTTGGATACCCAGGATACTGAAGCTCTCGAAAAACTTGAATTACCGACCAGTTTGCATAGCTTATTACTAAGCCGGATTGACCAGCTTCGGGAGAGCCAGAAAGTAACCCTTAAAGTTGCCAGTGTGATTGGGCGCAAGTTTGTAATGTCCTGGCTGTGGGGGGTGCATCCTCAGTTGGGCGATGCACCCCGCGTCCAGTCTGACCTTGAAACCCTTAGCCGTTTGTATCTGACCCTGCCCGACCAGCCTGAGCAAGAGGCTGCCTATCTTTTCAAACATATCGTAACCCGCGAAGTTGCTTATGAAAGTCTTTCTTTCTCCACCCGCGCCCAATTACATGGGCAATTGGCAGAGTATATCGAGCAACATTATGCTGATGAGCTTGACCAGTTTGTCAGTTTGTTGGCCTATCATTATTCCCTGAGTAATAACGAGGTTAAGAAGCGTGAATACCTATACAAAGCCGGGGAAGCCGCTAGAGCCGCATTTTCAAATACGGCGGCGATAGATTACTATCAACGTCTTTTGCCTCTGTTGCCGAAAATCGAACAAGCCCCGATTATGTTGAACCTGGCTCAGGTGCTTGAGCTGGTAGGTCAATGGGACGAAGCGGATGGTTTGTACCGTGAAGCTTTAGAGTTAGCCGCCCAACTTGAGGAGTTACAGATTCAGGCTCGCGCACAGAGTGCTATGGGTGGTTTGCTGCGTCGTCGCGGAAATTACGCTGAGGCAATTGATTGGCTAACCAGAGCTAAACAAGGGTTTGACTTGCTACAGCACTCGGTAGGAGTTTGTCAGACTTTAGAGGCCATTGGTGAAGTTTACCGTCTTAAAGGGGCTTACACCGAAGCCAGCGAATATTATGACGAAAGTTTACGTTTAGCTGATTTGGTAGAAAATCCTACCCAAAATATGGCAATTCGGGCGGCGGCTTTGAAGGGTTCTGGAACATTGGGCATTTATCAGGGAAATTATCGTTTATCGCGTTTTTGCTATAACGAAAGCCTGACTCTATTGCGTGAGTTAGGGGACAAACCATCTACGGCTAACGTTTTGAGTAATCTGGGGGTGGTAGCCCGTCAGGAAAGCGATTACGAGGGCGCACGTAAACTTGCCGAAGAAGCTCTGGCTATTCGCCGAGAGTTAGGTGACCGTTTGGGCATTGCTACATCTCTGGGTAACCTGGGGATGATTGCCCAAAATCGTCAGGATTATGACCAGGCAATTTCTTATTATCAGGACTGCTTGAAATTCTACCGCCGTTTGGGAGAACGCAACTCTACCGCCATTGCTTTGAACAATCTGGGCGATGTAGCCGCCGATATGGGGGATTATCATACTGCCCGTGCCATGTATACCGAGAGTCTAGAGATTCAGCGTGAGCTAGGTGGGAAGTGGCCTCTGGCTTATTTGCTGGAAGCGTTTGGAATTTTGGCTGCCCGGCAGGAACAGTTTGAGCGAGCTATTTTGTTGGTAAGTGCGGCTACTACTCTACGTCAGGCAATTGGGGCGAAGCTTTCACCCTCGGAAAAAGCCAAGCTGGATAATTTGATAAACCCGGTGCGCGAAGCTCTTGGCGAGGAACGAGTTACCGCTTTGGATGAAGAGGGTAAGGCTATGCCCCTGGAGTACGCTCTCGATTTTGCCCTTGAGGTTGGGGTGGCGGTCTAATCGGTTGACAGGTATTGGTTGTCGGTAAATTTCGTTGGGGTGGGGTCGCCCCGCCGAGATTATTGAGATTACTTGTAGGAGCAGGTTCCTATGACTGTCCTTTTTTATTCTGGAATAACCAATAACTAACAACCAACAACCATTTACAACGTCACCATCCGGGGCTGAACCCGTAACTTCTCGGCGGTAATAATCGCTAAAATCTGGTCTACGGTTTTGTCGAGGCTATCATCGTGATTTATTACCACATAATCAAAAGTGGTAATCGCTTTCATTTCCTGGTGGTAGTTATCAATCCGACGCTGCAAATCTTTGGGGGATTCGGTGTTGCGGTTGCCCAGACGAGTTAAAATAGCCTCAAAGCTGGGTGGTGCCAGGAAAATAAAGAGGGCATCCGGCACAATTCGTTTGATATGAGCCGCGCCCTGTACATCAATCCGCATAATTGCGTCTTCGCCCCGTTTCAAGGCTTCTCGTACATCCTCTTTTGGTACGCCATAGCTATTACCATAAACCGTCGCATTTTCCAGCAATTCGCCCATTTGTAATAGCTTTTCAAATTCTTGCGGAGTGTAGAACCAATAGTGAACGCCGTGTTCCTCGCCGGGGCGTTTGGGGCGGGTCGTCGCTGTAACCACAAAATGAAACGAAATATTGCGGCTTTTCAACTCGTCTATAACCGAGTCCTTGCCTACGCCACTTGGCCCGCTGAGGACAATAAGTAAAGGGTGTGCTGGCTGGACGTAATCTGAAATGTTTTCCATTCTCCCCAATCTTTTCCAGTTCTTAAAAAAACACCAACTAGGCTAAATAGGAGCCACCAGCTACGGCCTTACAGACGTGCATTTTGGCTTCCAGCCCGGTGCGGCGGCGATATTCCTGAACTACTTTTTGCTCGAAATCGTCCAGGTGTTGGGTTTGCACAATATTAACAGTGCAGCCCCCAAAACCTGCCCCGGTCATTCGCGCTCCTACCACGCCCACGCAACCGCTTGCCAGTTCCACCAGCAAATCCAGCTCCTTGCAACTAACCTCATAATCATCTCGCAGGCTGGCATGAGAAGCATATAGCAATTCGCCAAACCTTGCCAGGTTATTATTTTTGCTGAATCCAGCTTGCATCAGACTTACTGCTTCGAGGGTTCGGGCATCTTCGTTGATAACGTGTCGAGCCCGCTTTCTTAAAATATCCGGCAAATCGGCGGAATGGGCCGTAAACTGTTCCAGAGTAATATCGCGGAGTTGCGCGCCTTCCTTCAAGCCAAGTTTAGGAGCTAAAATTTTGACCGATTCCTCACACTCGGCCCGTCGCTGGTTGTAAGCGGTGCTGCCCAGGCTACGAGGTACGGCACTATCCACTGCTACTACCCGATAGCCCAACTCTTCCAGACCTAACGGCACAACTTTATATTCCAGCGAACGAGTATCAATCAAAAGGGCTGAGTCTGGTTGGCCCAAAGCCGAAATAAACTGATCCATTATCCCGCTCTTGACCCCGATAAACTCGTTTTCGGCTTTCTGGCAGGTTAGAGCCAGGGTTGCGCCATCAGTGGTTGCGCCCCCCAATCGTAGGAAAGTCAATGCCGAGGCTACCTCAATCGCCGCCGAACTGCTCAGACCCGAACCGCGTGGTACGTCCCCCTGGATTACTAACTGTGCCCCAGGCAAAGTTGCTAAATCTATTAATCCTTTTTGGGTTAAGGCCCACACCACCGCCATTACATAATTGCTCCAGCTAAGAGCTTTTTCCTGGGTAGGCTTGATATTATCCAGGTCGAAGCTGGTGTGGTTATCAAACTCCAGCGATACCAGTTCCACTTTCCTTGACCCTGGCAAATCTTTAACAGCAATTAATACGCTGCGGTCTATGGCGGCGGGTAGCACAAAGCCACCGTTATAATCGGTATGTTCGCCAATCAGGTTAACCCGACCCGGTGCGCGGGCTATAAATTCCGCCTCCGCCCCAAAATAATCCTTAAACTTAGTTTTTAATTGCTCAACGCGTGCGTTCTCTTCCAAGTCTCATCCCCCTGAGCGGTTGTCGGTAAAATATTTGAAAGTCAAAAGTCAAAGGTCAAAAGTAATTTTAGATTTCCAACTTTCGACTTTCGACCTGTAACCTTCGACCCTTGATTATATCCTAATTTGGTACAGCGAACAGGATTATTGTATCACCAACTGTGGCTTTACCGGGGCCAAAAGCGGCATCGGCGGCGGCCTGGTCTTTGATTTCCACCAGCATTATGCCATAACGTTCGCTACTATTGGCGGGGTTTTGCAAATAGAGCCACTGCGATTTTAGCTTACTATCGTCGCGGGGCTGGCTGGCCTCAATTTTGAGTTGTTGTTGCCTGGCCTGTTTCTGGTAAAAATCCAAAACAGTTGCCGATTTCACATTTATGGCGTTATAAGCTAAATATCGGAAGCCACTTATATTTTGCAGATTAAGCCGGGTACGTTCAGCATCGTTTAATCCAGCCCGGAAATCAGTTATAAACTGATTGGATTTAGTAATCTCAATCGAAACTTGGTTTGAATTGGGATAAACTAAGCCCTGCTGGCTAATTCTGGCAGCGTCATTAACCACCGTTGCCGCGACGGGGGCAGCCGTAGTGGTAGCCGCCGCAATGGTAGTGGCAGCCGCAGCCGTCGTAGTGGCTGCTGCGGTAGTTGCTGCCGCAGTAGTAGCGGCAAATGCCAGATTAGTTGGAGCAGGGGCCGCTCCGGCAGCAGCGGTGGCGGCGGCAGCGGTTGTAGTGGCTGCTGCGGTTGTGGTGGTGGCAGCCCCCTTTGCCCCTGACTCAACGGCCTGGGCGGAAGGAGCATTGGAGACATTCGCGGCTGAGTCAGCCTGGGTACTGCCAGTATTATTTTTAGTGTTGTTGTTTGTCACTACAAATATCAGGGCAATGGCTACCACCAATACTGCCAGACCTCCCGCAAAGGCCGGACTCCACCTGAACCCAGTCCGATTGCGTTCCGGGGGGCGGGCGGGTTGGAGGCCAGTTGCGCGTTCACGCCGAATCTGGGCCATAATCTGGCTGCGGCGCGAGTTAAGCTCCACCGAATCCAGGGTAGCTTTAATATCCTGCCGAAGTTTACGGTTGAAGGCTTCTTCGCCTCCGTTATTATCTATTTTATTTGGCTCAAAATCGTTCGCCAATTACTTCACCTTTGTTAAAACCTGTTCCCCAGGACGACCAACCCAATCGCCCCTACGAATGGGGTTAGGTTTACTTTCCCATTTCATCATATACGGTGCGGAAGGCTTTGCGCCCTCGAAAGAGCTTTTGCCGAACCGCGCCCACACTACAATCTAACGCCTGGGCAATCTCAATATCCTCATAGCCCTGTGAATCCATCAACAAAGCGGCGGCCTGGTCAGGAGCCAGCTTTTTAAGAGCCTGGGCAATCGCCTCACGCTGGGCGATGGTTTCTCCGGCCTCCGGTTGGGGGTCGGCAATATCCAGCGCGGGACTATCCTCTGAATTGTCCTTCCCGAAAAAGGGCAAAGGCAACCAGGGAAGCGGCCTTTTCTTGCGCTTCTCGCTTCGCACTTTATTAAGGGCGATTTTGTAAAGCCAGGCTGATAATTTGAGGTCGTTTGGCATGGTGGGCAAGGCCCGATAAGCCGATACAAACGTTTCCTGGACTAAATCTTCGGCCAATTCACGTTCGCGGGTTAGTCCGTAGATAAAACGGGCCAACTTGGACTCATATTCCGTAACGATAAACTCAAAAGCTTCAACCTCACCGGCTTTTGCCCGCGCAATCAGTTCGGCTTCGCTGCTGAGGATTGTCTAACCCCTTTCTCTGCCTAATAATAAATCCTCGGCCCTCGTTATCTATAACGCGGCCAATTGAGAAAAAATTAGCAAACTATATGTGTATTTGATTAATGTCCAGGTTGGGTATAAGGCGCGGCATTGGTATTAATACCGTCAGGGAGAATTATAGCACAGCTTTGAGGGGGGAGAGTAACGCTGATAGTCGTTCCGGCAGGGCTGGTGGTGATTTCGGCCTTACCGCCGATGAGGCTGGCCCGTTCTTCAATGTCGAAAAGGCCGAGGTGTCCGCCATTTACTGCAAAGTGGCGGGCTTTGGTGCGGTCAAAACCTTTGCCATTGTCGGCTACGGTCAGATGTATTTCGCCTGATTCGACTCGGCTTAACCGGATTTTGACGAAAGTGGCACCGGCATGTTTGGTAATATTAGTCAGGCTCTCCTGGGTTATACGGAATAAGCAGGTTTCGATTTCAGGAGCAAGACGGGTATGGTCGTTACAACCTTCAAGCTCAAGTTTCACCTCAAACCCGGCGTGTTCGGTAGCACTCCGACTTAGCCAGCGTACCGCCGGAACCAGTCCGAGGTCATCTAACATGGTGGGGCGCAAATCAAGAGCCAGTTTGCGCAGCTCTTCCAGAGTATTGACCGCCATATCTTTCAGCGAGCCAAGTTTATTTTGTAAGGACTCCTCTTTAGCCTGACGGCGGGCGGCATCCAGGCCCATAATCATAGCGGTTAAAGATTGGCTGGCTTCATCATGTAATTCACGGGCAATTCGTTTGCGTTCGTTTTCCTGGGCTTCGATAACCCGCGCCGTCATAACCTGAAGCTTTACCTGGTCTTCCTGGATAACTTTGGCGTTTTCTTCCAGCCGGGAAAGCATATGGTTGAGGGCGGTAGTAAACTGACGCACATCCGGGTCGGTAATCTGTTGTAAAGAAAGGCGGGCGCGGGAGTTGCCATCATGGACTTTGGATAAAACGCGCTGTAGCTCATCAAAAGGGCGGAAGGCCAGTTTCAGGATTAGGAAACTAATCGAGCCACTCATTAAGGTTGCACAAACAATCATAAAACCGAAAGTGACGGCGTTAAAACTACCCGCTTCGGTCAATTGGGCGGTTAGCCACGAACCAATTACTGCCCCGCCACTGATAATCAGCACATTGGAGATAAAAATGCGTTGTAACAGGCTTAGTTTACGCCAGTGAACAAAACGCTTTGGTCTTGCAACATAAGCCGGAGTTGGCTGTGATGCCACCTTATTGCCAGGAATATTTTGGCCTGGAAAGCGATGCCGCGTTTCCTGCATGGGTGGGTTTCCTCCGTTATCCGCAATATCAGCCGCAGTTTTATCGGTACGAAAAAGAGTTTTGGCGAGGATTATCTTTTCGCTATTAGAGTATGTACTGCTTTTGATATTTTCGTTGGTAGTTTCTACTACGGAGTTGAAATTGGTTTTTCTCTTTTTCATTTGTCCCAGACAACCGCTTAGTTAAAAAAATAACTATCGAAATCTATTATACCACGCCCTGTTGGTTTAAACAGGTTAAGCTTTTGTATAAGAATTTGATGTTTAATAATTATTAACATTAACTACTTGCTCACTACTGCCAAAGTGTAGTTCAAGCTACTGTGACCTAATAGCAGCCAATTTATAATCCAAGTATAAACAGATGTTAGGTTTTAGGTGTTAGGCATTAGGTTTTGAAATCTAACACCATGACAAATTCCTAAAAGCTGATAGCTGACGGCTGAAAGCTTCCTAACAATTAATAACCAACTTTTACTTCATACTGACAAATAATAAATTTCGGAGAGGAATTAGAGAATGGCAAGGGCAAAATATTTAGTAATTGGTGGCGGGCCGGGTGGTGCAACTGCCGGGAAAATTCTGGCCGAGGGCGGAGCGGATGTTACAATCCTGGAACGCAGTTTTACCAAACCCAAGCCCTGTGGCGGGGCAATTCCTCCGTTAGTGGTGAGCGAGTTTGGCGTGCCAACCGACATTATTGATTGCCAGATGAAATACACTACCATCTATTCCCCTACCAATCGTTCCACCGATATTGCGGTATTGGGTAGCAAGCCTACTGATCACGACTATATCGGAATGGTGCGGCGTGAGGTGTTTGACAATTATTTACGCCAGCAAGCCGCCAAAGCCGGAGCTGCCGTTATCGAAGCAAAGGTAAATAGCATTGAGGTAACGCCGCAAGGAGTAAAAGCCACCTACACCGAGAAGGGCCAGGAAAAAAAGATTGAGGCTGACGCGGTAATTGGGGCGGATGGGGCTTATTCGATTGTGGCTAAGGCGGTTGGCGCACCCCGCATTCAACAGGCGGTGGCAATGCAGTACCGAATCCGCCTGCCTGAAAGCCAGATGAGCGAGTGGCGCGAACGGGCCGAACTTTACCTGGGCAGCGAGGTTTCGCCCGATTTTTATGGTTGGATTTTCCCCAAATACGACCATGTTTCGGTGGGGGTTGGGGCTGGGCCGGAAAATTCCACTAGAGTCAGGGCTTATCTGGATAATCTGGTAAAACGAGCTGGCACTAAACTCTCAGATGGCGATATTTATGCCACCGAGGCCCATGCCCTACCGATGTACCGTCAGAAACAGGTGGCCTATGACCGTGCCCTATTGGTCGGGGATGCCGCCGGGATGGTGGTCAATACCAGTGGTGAAGGGATTTACTGGGCCATGAAGAGCGGCAAGATTGCGGCGGAAACTTTGCTGAAATATGAATTCGCGCCTACGGCTGCCAACCTGAAAGAATATCAGAAACGCTGGAACAAGCAGTACGGCTCGATGTATCGCTTCCTCGACAAGTTGCAGGAAATTTATTACGGTAGCAACCGCAATTTTGAGGTTTTTACCGCAATGTGTAAGGATGTGGATGTGCAGCGTCTAACTTTCGACAGCTATTTGCACAAGGAGATGGCGAAATTACCCCTGACGAGCGGATTGCGGATAGTGGGTAAAATGGCCTTTAACTTTACCCGATGGTCTATCCCGGCTCTTAAACCCAAACCAGAAGTTCGGAAATTGGTGGCGGAGGTTTAAAATTCGATGATAGGTTTGCTCTCGATTCCAACCTGGATAATTCATTTTGGTAGCGTTATTGAGTGGATGTCCGCCATGACCCTGTTTTATTTTGTGGGGCGGCGGTTGCATAACGTCTGGTTGCAACGTATGCCCCTGGCGATGATTCCCTATCTGTTGAGCGGTTTTTGCGCCCTAATTTACCATATGAGCTATGATACCTGGAACTGGATAAACGAGTGGCAAAGCTATCTAACCTTTCTCGGTAGTTGCTGTTTTGCGTTATGGGCTTTTTTGTTGTTGCGTTCAATAACAGCACCCCAAAAATCACAGAAGGAGGGACGGCGTGGATAAAATATTTATGATGCTCTCAATCGTCCCTTATCTGTTGTTTCTTTACCTGATCTGGCGCATCCGTAAAGTTGACCCCAATCTTTTACACCGCACTACTTTTATCGGTTTTTGCTCGATGATTGGCTTTATTGTTGTAACGGCTATTGCTGGGTCAATCGCACTGCGGGTGATGGGGGCCGAAACCCTTGGTCATGTGGATTGGTTACACGGTCTGGCCGAAAGCTGCCTGACTATAGTTAATGGCTTGATTGCTTTGGGCTTGAAACAGCAAAAAGATGAGCTTGACCTTGCAGAATTAGACACAGATTTGGAAGAAGAATCTCGACCCGCTTCCACTATTGTCAATGCCTGATGACCCTCCCGAACAACCGGGAGAAATAGTCGAAGCGCGTCCTGCCTATGTTTATATGCTTCGTTGTGCCGATGATACCCTCTATAGTGGCTGGACCTTTAACCTCGAAGCCCGCTTAAATCAGCACAATTCAGGCAAAGGGGCCAAATATACCCGCTCCCGCTTACCCGTTACCCTGGCCTACCACGAACTTTTGCCCAGCGAAAATCACGCCCGCAAACGCGAATTTGCCCTCAAAAAACTTACCCGCTCCCAAAAACTGAAATTGTTAGCGGAATATTCAACCAAGCAGGAAGCCTACTAATTTCACCTCGCAAAATTTACCTGAAATGTCTTTGCAATTTATTAACCGCTTCTGAAAAGCTTCCTTATACCCCGAACCATTTATGCTTGATTCTGATGTTTTAACCGATGTGAAAAAGCAATATATTAACCTATTACCTCTGACAGTTTCAATCCAGCTTTTTCCAACCCTGAATTTAGCTCCTCAAAAGTTTTGGTGCTTTTAACGATGTTGAACAGGGTTTCGGCCCATTCCTGCCGATAGACTGTTACCGCCGCTTGCTTAAACACCAGTTCGTCACCGGCGGGCTGCCACCATAAACAGGTAAACTGTCCCGGTTGTTGCCAAACTGCCCCGGCTACATTTCCTTTCCCGTCTGTCAGGCGATGCAGACCCGGCAATTCAAATTCGGGGAAATCGTTGCCCGCAAATACATCGTAGCCAGCCTTAACCATCTGCGTCACAAAGGAATCGAAATCCTCTGCCGAACCCAACGCCTCTAGTAAATCCTGAGCCGGAAGCGAGTTAAACAATTGGGTATTGAAGGGGTGCTGGGGTAACCCTTCATTTGGGCCGGGAGGCATCCCGCTATGGTATACGCCGGGACGGTCTTCAATTACAACGTTTAAGGTTTTCCCTTTATAGAGGTGAAAAGCCCTTATTTTACGTTGTTCGGTGTCATCAAACATTAGTTACTCCTGATTTCTTTATTTCCGGTCATTCGCGCCTTTGATTTCGCCGCCAGCAAACACCCGGTCTAGAATGGCATATACCGTTGGTTCGTGGGAGCTAACCCAATCTTTACCATTATGGCGGGGAATTTTCTTGGCTGGGTCGGTAATAGGATTGTTGGTGGTTGCATCAAACCCAGTGTTCGTACCCAGGTATGCATTGGCAAGTTGGGCAAAGAACTCAAAGTCATTTGCCGAGGCATAACAACCTTCCGGCCCATCCACCCACATATCCGCGTCTTTGGGCTTGGCTGTTGCCAGAGCTTTGCGGGCATCGTAGGCAGTCTTGATGGTCTTTTTATCCTCTTTTTTCAAGCCGCGTGCGTGAATCCCATGGGCAAATTCGTGCGAGGTGGTGGAATAGCCCTTGTCGTAAGAGCCAACCTGCTCTACCCCGCCCTGTTTGAAGCTGGCGGTAGGGTCTTCGCCTAACAGGTTTTCTTCGGTAATAGCGGTAGCTTTCATGTCCGGCATATCCACGCCGCGCACACCATCCCAGGTGCGCCCGCCTGTCCCCGGCGAGGTGGTTTGCCCTTTAAGTTTCGTGAAGGGCGGAATATCGGTCAAAAGTTTGCTCTTGGGGATGATGACCACAATCGAGCCAGAGTCTACCATATTGCGGGCTACCTCTTTATCGCCGCTCATCTGGAGAGAGGTTATCCGAATAGCCTCATTTTTGGCGGCTTCCTTACTGACCACTTCAGCCGGTACTTGCAGTATTAACATAGCGCAAAGCTTGCCAAACTCTTTGGCGGACATTATAGACTGACTACTATCCATAAAGACCTTATCTTTTCGCAAGATATCCAGAGTGGATTGGTCAGCATTTCCCACCACTTGCAGGATTAGTTCGGCAGTGGTTTGTTCGGGCGGGTCATCTTTTTTGGGCGGCTCAATATTTGGCGCAGGGAAAAGGTCATTCAGACGCTCCATTGTTTTGAAGCCGACCAGGCCATCTGGCTTGAGACCCTGGGCACTCTGGAATTTGCTAACGGCAGTTTTGGTTTCATTACCATACTTGCTATCCGCCCCATAGACGGGTAAGGCTGCCCCATCCAGCTCTAACAGCGCGTCCTGCACCTTTTTAACATAGTCGCCCTTATCGCCAATGTGTAAAAAACGTTCGTTATCGTAACAGGCTTCCAGCACTTCGTCACCTTTGAAACGGGGTGAGCCCAGGTCGTGCTTTCCATCAATGGTACGCTGAATCGAGCGACTTATCCCACTGCTTTTATCAGGTTTAACAGAACCAAGCATCCGTTGAACCTGACGATTGCCCTGTTGCTGCCCAAGGTTTTGTACCATTGTTTGCCGTTGTACACTGGTAAACCGCCCGCTATTCAAGGCTGACATTGTAGCAGCGGGTGAGGCTATTACCGGCTCTACTGACTCGGTTTCGGGCTGAACAACATTTTCTACTTGGGCTTTTGCTTTGGATTTGGGACGATTGGCGAGTGCTTTTTTTGCTGATGGCATAGGTTAACCCCCGGAGTTGAATCTTCACAGGATAGTATTTGCCGAAGCTTAAAAAAATGGAAATGGGCGAGGACGCGACGAGGACTAGTGAATCTAAAAAGCTTCTATAGTTATTAAACCAAAAAATCTCTAGTTTTAGCAATGATTTCTATCACATCTATAAATATTCATTGAGGGCTAATCTATCATTAGCAAGTATCCAAAATCGGTAAGCGATAATTATCAGATGACAGAGCATCTTTCTACTAACCCCATTTTGGATTTTTCATCTTTCATTTTTCATCCTTCATCCTTTGTTTTGCCTCTGGCATTTTTTAGTTATGTAATGTAAAATAGGAAAAGTAAAAATCTCGAATTTACCCGACCAGGAGCAGACGTGGGCTAATGATGAATAACACCTTACCCGTAGATGAGTTAGTGCGCCGGATTGCCGACCGGGAGGCTTCGCGCACGGCTTTGGTCTGGCGCGAACAGGAAACCAGTTATCTAAACCTGGACTCGCGGGTGGACCAGGTAGCCTACGGTTTGTTGCGCCTGGGGGTGAAAACTGGCACTCGCGTCGCCCTTTATATGCATAATATTCCCCAATTTGTCGAAAGCTATCTGGCGATAATGCGGATTGGGGCGATTGGCGTGCCGATTAACGTTTTGCACGAAGGCCGCGACCTGGAATATATTCTGGCAAACTGTGGGGCGGCTGGGATTATCACGATTGCCCCCTATTATCCCCGCATCCGGCAAGTACGTGAGCGGTTGGTACGCCTCAAATGGGTAATCGCCCTTAGTGGTAATTCGCCCCAACCGCCCGACACTATCCCCTGGGATAATCTTATCAACGAACCTTTGCCCGGACGGCTTGATTCTTTTGCCGAGGCGGAGGATGTGGCAGTTATCGCCTATTCGGCTGGCACCAGTGGCCCGCCGCGTGGCGTAATGTTAACCCATCTGAATATGTTGGCTAATTATCGCCAGTTTACCGCGATGCAGCAGGTGGATTTTGCCGCCGACTCAAGCGAAGTGGTGTTGTTGCCAATGCCGCTTTTCAACCTCTATGGCCTTAACATCGGTCTGAATCATACCCTGATGATTGGCGGTATGTTGGTGTTGATGGAACGTTTTGACTCGGTCAAGGCTCTGGAATACATTCAGAAATACCATTGCACCACCATACACGGTACGCCCTCGATTTTCCGCGATTTGGTGAATTCACCCGATATTTCGCAGGTGGATTTGACCAGCCTACGTTGGGCTTTTTCTTATGGTGCACCCCTGCCGGATGAGGTTTTCAGGGCTTTTGCCAAGCGTACCAAGTTGCCGATTTACGAGTGCTATGGACTGGTAGAGGCTGGCCCGGTAGTTGCCAGCACGGCTTCGGCTTCAGTGCCGCGTCCGGGTTCGGTGGGGCAGCCCTTGCCGGGGATAAAAGTTCGGTTGGTGGATTCTACCGATCGTGATGTGCCGTCGGGTTCTATCGGTGAGCTAATGATATCGGGCGAGAATATGATGCAGGATTACTTTAACTTACGGGCCTTTGAAAAGCAGCAAACCGAGGAAGAAGTACCAGTTACCAGCAAAGCCCCCCTCTGGTTGAATACGGGTGATATGGCCTGGATGGACCCGGATTATAATCTTTATATCGTTGACCGCCGCGAGGATATGATGTTTATCGAAGGGGAGATGATTTTCCCCCGCGAGATTGAGGATGCCCTGGTAACCCACCCGGCAATTGGAGAGGCGGCGGTGGTGGGAGTACGCGCTCCGAACGTTGAGCCCCATTTTGAGGCGGTGGTGGTGCTAGACCAATATAATAAAAACGTTAATGAGGTGCAGTTGCTTGAGTATCTCAAGGGAATTTTGCCACCCAAACGGCTGCCCCAGCGCATCTATTTTGCCGATTATCTTCCCCGTCTGGTGAATGGGCGGGTGATGCGTCGGGCTGTTCGTCCTAGTCCCGCCCTCCTGAAGTAGTAAGGTTGGGCTGAGGACTCTTGTTAGTCTCTGTGGTGAAAAATTTAGATTTTGGTAATCCGCGCAGAATGGCTAACTCTGGCCCAATCCAACAACTCGCGGAAGAAGAAAGTCTCAGCCCTCCCCTTCATCTCCGCCGCCAACTTCTCTGAGATAGAAGTCGAAATATATAATTTTGATTTTGCGCGAGTTAAAGCCACATAGCAGATAAAACGCTCCTCGGCTTGCCAGCGTTCGCGCTGAATGGCCTGATATTTATCCCGGTCGCTGCCATATTCGCGATTCTCGCCACTATGAAAACTCAACAGGGCAAAGCCGTTTTCAAACAAGTCGCTATAATCCGGCTCGTAGCTGAAAAGCCGCCCCGATAGCCGAAATTGCGAGGGTTTTAACCCCGCCACAAAGACCGTATCAAATTCCAGCCCCTTCGCCTGATGCACCGTCATAATCTGGACTACCCCTGGCCCGGCGGGTTGGTCGGAAATGGCTTCCTCTTGCTCTAATAGGTCGTTTTCCAGCCACAGCTTGAAATATTCAATAACTTCCGGCAAGTTGGCCTGGGGCTCGCTTAACTCAAATTCACGCACCAGCCGCACCAGCTTTTTAAGATTAGCCTCAACCCGCGCTTTCTCACCGGGCGGACGACTTTGCAAATAAGCCTGATAGACCGGGCCAGATAAAATCCATTCTACCAGTGCGCCCGCCTTTCGCTTTTTGATTTCAGGCCGACAATCTTGAATAAAAGCCTGTAGAGCCAGCAAAGCCGGGGGCGGGTCAGAGTGAAGGGGAATAGCCAGCTCAAGGGATAACAGTTTGCATTGGCGGACAGACTGACCAAGTTCATATAGCAAATAGTGGTCAAGGCCAAAAAGAGGCGAACGGGCAATCCGATAAAAAGCCTGCCCATCGGTCGGGTCTTGCAACAGCCGCAACAGGCCAATCAGGTCGCGCACCTCGCCCCGGTCATAAAAGCCGCCCGCCCCCGCCGTAATATAATCGAGCTTTTCAGCCCGCAAAGCTTCCTCGTAGAGCCGACTTTGACTTTTGACGCTCCGTAACAAAAGCGCGATAGTTTGTTCAGGGTCAGCCTCCTTGCGCCGCTTGATTTCACTGGCAATATAGCGGGCTTCGGCTTTTTGGCCTTCCTCCCGGCTCAAACCATCGTTTGGACAGGCTACCGTCACCGCTCCGTCCGAATTTCCACCACGCCGCGCCGAAAGAATTAATTCATCGGGGCTAAAGAGCTTTTGACTTTCTAACGGGCGTAAAACCTGAGCCGCTACCTCCAGAATCTCCTGATACGAGCGGTAGTTGTAGGTTAAAAGTTTGGCCTCACCTAATTCCAAGGCAGCATCGTTGAAGTTTTCGGGGCGGGCGTTGCGCCAACCGTAAATAGATTGTTTGCGGTCTCCCACCACCGTCACCCGCGCCAATCCCGGCGAAAGCAGTTTCAGCAACTCAAGTTGGCTGCGGCTGGTATCCTGAAATTCATCCACCAGAATATGGCGGAACAGTTGGCGATAATTCCCGACTAAAAGCTGGTCGTCCCTCAAACGATGATACGCTTGATAAACCATCTCCGGGTAATCCAACCGGGAAATTTCGGCTAACCTGGCTCGTTGGCGTTGATAGAGGGCGGCGGTAAAGGCCAGTAAGTCGCGCCGGAATGAAAGCTCGGCCTCGGCACTGACCACCCCCACCAGCGCGGCAATCTCCTCCGCAGGGCGATAGGCATCCCGCAGCCGCTCAATCACCCAGAAGGCATCCTCAAACAGCCGCTCGGCCTCGGCAAAATCCAGAAAGGGATATTGCTCACCCAAATCAGGGATAGTTAACATTTCCTGCTGAAGGGCTTGCCGCAGTTTCAATTGGCCTAATTCGTTCAAGACGGGCAAGGCCGGGTTATCGCCCGTAACCACCCGATAGCAAAAAGCGTGGAAAGTGCTAATCCAATGGTTGTCCAGCCGTAGCCCCTGACTCTGGTAGATGCTCCTGACCCGCTCCTGCATCTCACTGGCAGCCCGTTCGGTAAAAGTCAGGGCCAGCACCCGGTCGGCGGGTAAATCCTGCCCCAGCGTCAGAGCCAGATACCGCCAGACCAGCGTTTTGGTTTTGCCCGTGCCCGGCCCGGCAATAATTCGCAAGGTGCTTTCTTCGCCCAGACCCGCCGCCGCCAATTGTTCAGGATTTAGCTCCCTTTTTAGCCAGTCGTCCAGGCTCATTCCTCCTCCCCCTGCGCCGGACCATCACAGGCAAAGTTAAAGGGACACCTTTCACATTCTCGATAGGCGGTGGGTATCGCGGGGAAATCGGCATTGCCCCAATTCATTTCTTCTAATAAGCTTAACAACTGAACTTTAACCTGTTCCATTTCGCCGCTATAAATATATTTGCGGGTGCCTTTCCCCAATTCTTCGTCCGTTGGAAAACCGGGCTTTATTTCGATTAGACTAAGACGCGGGCCTTTGGGGTTACGCAATTGGTAATGGGCCAAAAACTGGGGTGGTTGCCCAAATCTCTCCAACCAGTAGAAATAATAAAGCGGCAACTGATAATCGTTGGCTTTCCAGTTGGGCTTTTGAGCTAAATTCAGAAATCGTTTAATCAGGGCGTTTGGCCCATCGTCCTCGTTGCCCGTTTTGTAATCAATAATCGTCCGGTTACCGTTGGCAAACTCATCTACCCGGTCAATCCGCCCCGCCACCGGGTACGTGCCAAGCTGAAAACCCGGCTCAAAGGCAATTTCATTCTGGGTACGGATTGGCACTTCCAGCCGTTGGAACTCGACCCGCACATAGCGTTCCAGCATTCGCCGCGCCCGCACTCGGTGAGCCTTCTCCACCGCCGGGAACTCAAAACCTTTGGCGGCTTCCTGCCAGCAATCGGCAAATTCCAGTTCAGCTTGTACAAGAGCTTGCTCGTATACCGGGCGGATGGGCTGTCTACCGGCCCAGGTGTGCAACCTCTCCAGAACCCGATGCAGCACCGTTCCAAAGGTAGCTCCCACTTCGGTTGTCTGATTAAGATGCAGTAAATAGGTAAAATAAAACTTGCGGGGGCAACGCAAATAGAGGTTGATGGCTGAGGCACTGAACCTGAAATCGGGGTTGGCGGTCAGCACGATTTGTTTCATGCCTTTAACAAAAAGTTATCAATCAGGCGGGTCGGGCCAAAACGCACCGCCAGCGAAAGCAAAACCCCCTGCCCGGCCTCGATTGTCCCCAGGTATTCCTGCAACGTGTCGGGCTGGGCAGCACTCACATAATCGGCCTGGGCGCGTGGCTCAATCGCCAGGGTTTGTTCCATAACATTTCGCAGCCTTGCCCCCTCACGTTCGCCGCTTTCCCAGGCCGTTTTTGCTGCCGATAGTGCCCGATAGAGTACCGTGGCGGCGGCTCGTTCTTCGGGGTTTAGATAAACATTGCGGCTGCTCATTGCCAGACCGTCCGGCTCGCGGCGGGTGGGGCAAACGGTAATCTTGAGCGGGAAATTCAAGTCGCGCACCATTTTCCTGATGACTGCCACCTGTTGGGCATCTTTCTGCCCGAAGTAGGCTACCTGAGGATTAATGATGTTGAAAAGCTTGGTTACTACAGTAGTAACGCCCCGAAAATGACCATGCCGAGCCGCCCCTTCCAGCATCTCCGTCAGGCCCGATACTTCCACCGCCGCGCTAAAACCAGCCGGGTACATTTCCTCAACGCCAGGGTTAAAGACGAGATTGACATATTCGGCCTCCAGCATCGCCAAATCGCGCTCAACGTTGCGGGGATAGCGGGTCAAATCCTCTTGCTGGTTGAACTGAAGCGGGTTAACGAAAATGCTGACTATTACAATATCGTTTTCGGCGCGGGCCTGTCGCACCAGAGCAAGATGCCCCTCATGCAGATAGCCCATAGTTGGCACCAGCCCCAGGGTTTTGCCGTTTTTGCGCCACTCGGCACTGCGTTGAACCATTTCCTGAACAGTTTTTATTATATCCATTACCCGCACCTTACAGGTCAAAAATCGAAAATCAGTAGTCGAAAATAAGAATGAGGTTAATAATACCAGAAATGGTCAAGTAGCGACTATAACATAACTATTGCATCTTGACGTATAATACTCGGAGAAGGGTTTAGCCCCTTTGCTAAAATACGGTAAGAAGTTGTTCAAGAAATCATTTGCCATCAAATAGGAGGCATTAAGTTCAAATATGAACCAAGAACATGACCCGCAATCAGTACCACCTGTAGGGTCATCCAACGGGGCCGAATCCGAAACTACCCCCAAACGCAAAAGCTTTAAAGTAGCTACCAAAGCCACTGAACCGAGTGACACTGTAATCCCTGAGTCCGGTCATATCCATATAACCAGAGGTGCTACCGACGGTTCCGCCAATTTACTCCCTTCTAATCCGCCCAATCCGCCCCCGTTGGTCGCCTCTAACAATGATGTTAGCCCGAATTTTGAAAAAGACGAAAACGATTGGCATGATGAACGCTCCCGGCGGGGGCGACGACCCGGCGACCGCTATATCCGCATGTCCAAAAGTACCCTGGCGAATGTTAACCTCCAGCGAAGTGAATTGAGCTTTAATGCTCAGGATGAAACTCGCCCGATGACCACATTTGGTCGTAGTTTTCGTAAAGCCAAACGGATTCTAATTGGGCAGCCTCTACCTACGTCTGAGGCGCAGCACCAGCGTTTGACTAAAAAACAGGCCCTAGCGGTACTATCTTCGGACGCGCTATCTTCCACCGCTTATGCTACCGAAGAAATTTTGCTGGTCTTGATTTTAACTGGCACCGCTTCTCTAGCGATTGGCTTGCCGATTGCCTTTGCTATCGGCTTCCTGCTGATTATTGTGGCCCTGAGCTATCGCCAGACCATTGCAGCCTACCCTAAAGGCGGTGGCAGCTATATTGTGGCTAAGGATAACCTGGGGGTCACGCCCGGTCTGATTGCCGCTGCCGCTCTGCTGATTGACTATATCCTGACGGTGGCGGTTAGTGTCTCGGCGGGAGTCGCGGCTATTATGTCGGCTATCCCCTCGCTAAACGATTATACGGTTGAGTTTTGTATCTTCTTCATCGCCTTTATTACCATCGCCAACCTGCGTGGAGTACGCGAGAGTGGGGCAATCTTTACCGTACCAACCTATCTGTTCATCGTTAGCATGTCTATTTTGCTAATATTAGGGATTTTGAATATCGTTTTTGGTTTTAGTATTGGCAACGCGGTGCCGGTCCCCCAGGTAGCAGCTCTGGAACATACCGAACAGCTTACGATTTTCCTTATTTTGCGGGCTTTTTCGTCCGGCTGTACCGCTCTAACCGGGGTAGAAGCCATTTCGGACGGTGTACCCGCCTTCCGCACTCCCGAAGCCAACAACGCCCGCATTACCCTGAGCTGGATGGCCGGGATTCTGGTGGTTCTCTTTCTGGGCATTACTATTATGGCGGTCAGCGATAAATATAAGATTATCCCCATTGAGCAAAACGCCCCTAACTACGAGACCGTAATCTCACAGCTAACCCACCGAATCGTGGGAGATAGTTTCTTCTACTACATTGTGCAGTTCACTACCACCATGATTCTGGTATTAGCCGCCAATACGGCCTTTAGCGACTTCCCGCGTCTCTCCTGGTTTTTAGCGCGTGACCGTTACTTGCCCAATCTCTTCAAACATCAGGGTGACCGATTGGCCTACTCCACCGGGATTATTGCGCTGGGTCTGCTGGCTAGTATTCTGGTATTTATTTTCAAAGGGAGTGTCAGTGCCTTAATACCGCTGTATGCCGTTGGGGTATTTACCTCCTTCACCCTGTCACAGGCGGGTATGGTAGTACGCTGGTGGCGGTTGCGCACTCCCGGCTGGCGCAAGAGCCTGATACTTAACGGGATGGGGACACTCGCTACCCTGATTGTGGCGGTTATAATCGCGGCTACCAAGTTTCTGCTGGGAGCCTGGATTATCATTGCCTTGATTCCAATCCTCTATTTGGGGTTCCGAATTATCCATCATCACTATACCCGCGTTTCTCAGGAAGTGGAATTGGATAACCGCCCCCAGGTGGCTACTCTGAATATGGATCATCATACTATCCTGGTGCCTATAAACAACCTGAATCAAGTGACGCTGCGAACTTTGTCCTATGCCCGCGCCCTTTCGGACGAGGTTACGGCGGTTTATGTGAGTGATAGTAGCGAGGCTATCGAGCAGTTGCGGGAGCTTTGGGACGAAAAAAAGATGGATATTCCGTTGGTAGCGGTTGAAACGCCCTACCGCTCGGTCATTGGGCCCTTGATGGCCTACATTGACGACCTTCATCGCAAGGAAAAGGGTGAAACTATCACGGTGGTTATACCCGAATTTGTGACTGCCAAATGGTGGCAAAGGTTGTTGCATAATCAGACGGCTTTCCGGCTAAAAGCGGCTCTGTTCCTGCGGCCAGGCGTGGTTATCACCAGTGTGCCGTACCATCTGGAGAAGTAGCCTGAACACGAGGCTTCAAAAGGATTTAATGTAGGGGCAGACCTCAGTGTCTGCCCTTGTATGAGTCAATCTTAGAGTAGCCACACTGGTCTGCCCCTATGAATCAGTTCCAATTATTCGGGGTTAACTAAAAACTCAAAATTCAAAACTTAAAAGAGAAATCAATGCGCTCAGTTGACGTAATAATTAAGAAACGAAACGGCGGCGAACTTTCAACCGAAGAAATAGAGTTTTTCGTGCAGGGTTTTACCGCCGGAACTATCCCCGACTACCAAGCTTCGGCTCTGGCAATGGCAATTTATTTTCAGGGCATGACTGCCCCCGAAACCGTTGCTCTGACACTGGCGATGGCCCATAGCGGCAAGCAGCTTGACCTGAGTGATATTGCCCCAGTGGTTGCCGATAAACATAGCACGGGCGGGGTGGGCGATAAAACCACAATGGTGGTTACGCCCCTGGTAGCCGCGACGGGACTGCCGATTGCCAAAATGAGCGGGCGCGGGCTGGGCTATTTTGGCGGGACGGTGGATAAACTGGAAACTATTCCTGGCTTTCACGCCGCCCTGAGCGATGAGGAGTTCCGGGAGGCTTTCCGGCGGGTCGGGCTGGTGGTCAGTGGGCAGAGTGGCGAACTTGCTCCGGCGGATGGGAAATTTTACGCCTTGCGGGATGTGACTGGTACGGTTGAAAGTATTCCGCTAATTGCCGCCAGTATTATGAGCAAAAAGATTGCAGCGGGTACCAATTGTATTGTGCTGGATGTAAAACATGGCAAGGGCGCGTTTATGAAGACACTGGAAGAAGCGGTAGAGTTAGCCGAAACAATGGCGGCTATCGGGCGCGGGGCAGGGCGTAAGGTGCGGGCCGTTTTGAGCAGTATGGAGCAACCGCTCGGTTTTGCGGTGGGCAATAGCCTGGAGGTGCGGGAGGCCGTCGAAACTTTACAGGGGCATGGCCCGGCGGATTTGCTGGAATTGGCCTACATTCTGGGTAGTCAGCTTATTATGATGAGCGGACGCGCCGAAAATGAGGCCGAAGCTCGCCAGCAAATGCAGCAAGCCCTGAAGAGTGGAGCAGCTTTTGCCAAATTAAAAGAGTTTGTAGCCAATCAGGGCGGCGATACGGCGGTGTTGGACGACCCCAGCCTTATCCCGCTTGCGCCCTATCGCGAGGAACTGCCCTCCCCGGAATCAGGTTATGTTGCCACGATGGATGCCGAAACTATTGGGATTGCCGCTTACACGCTGGGGGCGGGGCGCAAGGTCAAGACCGATAATATTGACCCAACAGTCGGGTTTGTTTTGCATAAGAAGGTCGGGGATTGGGTCGAGCAGGGCCAGTCCTTGCTGGAAATTCACGCTGCCAGCCCGGAAAAATCCGCCGAGGTGCGCGAATATTTGCTATCAGCCTATACTTTTGCCAAAAACCCGGTTGAGCCTCCACCGTTGATTGCTAAAATAATCTAAAAGCTATCAAATAAAACCGAAGTCGGAGAACCACTAATAAGACTAGAAAAATTGTCTGGTTTTCTATATAATACGCTGAATAAATTCAGCCACGTTGGGATATAATTTTTAGTCAGGAGTCGCCGATGGACAATTCCACAATTTCAGATATCAGGGCTGAAATGCCTGCCGAGCACCAGATGTTAATGGAAGTTTTTACCGATTTTCACCGTATCACGGGCGAAGTTACCACCGCTGCATTCCGTACCAACGGGGTCTTGAACAGTGGGGTTGATAGTTTGTTATTAGCCAGCGTTATTACCGGGAGTCTGGTGCGTCCGCTTGACCAGCCGATTGAGAGTCGGTTTGCCCGCATTAATAAAAACTCTATCGTGATAGCGGTTCCCAACGAGGAAATTGTGAATGACCGTTTGGCTCGTCGCGCCCGGATTTCGGGCTACTTGCTTCAACGACGGGTGTTGCTTGGTTTGAGTAATTTCGAGTTGAGCGGCAACTTGCATCTTGAGCAAGAACTTGAGCTTGAAACGGTTTTGCTGGATCGGCCTGAATTGTTTATTGGTGTAACCGATGCCAGTATTTTTTATCTGCCAAATCCAACCCTGAAATTTACTGCCAATACGGTACTTATCAACAAAAACCACGTTAGCTTTATCTGTGCAGGTGCTCCCTAAACAGTTGTCTGTATAAAGTCGAAAGTCAAAGGGCGAACTGCATTTTTACCAGACTGTGCTGTAAATTCACCTTAATCTTAACCTGGCTATTGTAATCTTACCATGTAGATTTATATACCAATGGAGGTAATAACATGGCTGAAAAAACAATTGCTCAGTTATTTGATTTGTCCGGTAAGGTTGCCCTGGTGACCGGGGGAGCTTTGGGCATAGGACAAGGTGTTGCTTTCAGATTAGCTGAGGCGGGCGCGGCGGTGGTAATCGCCGATATTAATCTGGAGGCCGCTAATCAAACCGTTGCTGAAATTAAAACCAGGGGTGGAAAAGCTCTGGCAATCTCGGCTAATGCTGCTAGCGTAGCTGATGCTAAAAAAGTAGTAAAAGCCGCCGTAGACAATTTCGGTAGCCTTGATATTCTGGTCAATAACGCCGGGATTTTCCCCATGTCTCCGGCTCTACAACTTACCGAGGAGTTGTGGGATAAGGTTATTGATGTTAACCTTAAAGGGACATTTTTCTATGCGCAAGCTGCCGCCGAGACAATGGTTGCACTGGAACGAAGCGGGAAAATCGTGAATATCGCCTCGATTGACGCGCTCCATCCCACCGGCAATCTGGTACATTACGACGCCTCAAAGGGTGGGGTAGTAATGGTAACTAAATCCCTGGCTCTGGAACTGGCTAAAAACAATATTACGGTTAACGTGATTGCGCCCGGTAGTATCGGTACTCCTGGTGCTGCGGCTATTTCCGAAGGTGTTCTGAAAGCTACGGGTATGACCGTGGAGCAATTGATGGCAAATTTCACCGCTAGAATTCCGCTAGGACGGGCGGGAGTGCCGGACGATATTGCGAAGGCGGTTTTATTCCTGGTGAGTGAGGCTGCCGACTACATTACTGGTAGTTTGCTGGTAGTGGATGGGGGCTATTTGCTGTCGTAACTAAGGTATAACCTGACCCTCAGCCCTCTTCCCAGACTCAGGGAAGGGGGCATTTTATGAGAACTTAGGATTAGGTTTTTAAGCAAGGTTCGGGTTATTTTGGCGGAGGTGGCGATTGAAGAAACCAACCACCCGATTGAGATATTCATCGTGGTCGGCATACTTCGCCACTACATGATTCGCGTCCGGCACAATCCACAACTCTTTGGGGCCCTGGTGTAGCTCGTGCAAACGGTGGGCCTGTTCAACCGGAATGGCTTTGTCTTGACCGCCGTGAATGATGAACAGGGGGATGTTGCGCCCCTCCTGCCCCATTCTAACCAGGGCTTTGTCAGGATGTACCCTTTTGGTAACGGTGTTGCTAAAAACCTTGCTGGCAAGCACGGCGGTTGGTTTGAAAGGGAACTTTGGAAGCCGATAAAAATGGCGGAAATTGGTTGCCAACAAATGATCAAGGTTGGCGAAGGCACTGTCGGTAATAATCGCTTTAATATCATGCGAATTAGCCGCCGCGATAATCGCCGTTGCACCACCCATCGAGAAGCCGTGCACCCCGATTAGCCCTGAGTTGACTTCTGGGCGTTGCTTGACATATTCCACAGCCCCTAACAGGTCGCGCACCTCGTAATAGCCCACTGAGGTGGTGCGTCCCGCGCTGGCTCCACAGCCCCGGAAATCAAAAGTAAAGATGTTTAAGCCTCGTGCCTGTAAGCTCAAAGACGCGTCGTGCAAATCTACCGCCGCCCCGTGAAATCCGTGACAAATTATAATAGTCCGCCCGTCGGTTTGGGCTGGATAAAAATGTCCGCTTAATTTCAGGCCATCGGTACTATTAAAGGAAACATTTTCCGGCGGCAATAACAGGTCGGGGGAAACTTCGCTCATCAGGCGGCGGCGCGGTCTTACCGCTTTATAGCCCACATAGGCCGAAATGGTGGTCACAATCGCGGTTGCACCCCCACCTGCTACCGATAGAGCAGCGACGGCGGTTCTGACCCGGCGTGAATTCCGGCTATAACCCACATAATTGTTACTCATAGCTTTTACCTTCCCAGGGAACCTCATTGTTCCTGATTGTACTACTCAGCAGTCACTCTCAAAGCAATTCGATGGTGATAGGGCGAGGGTAAAACGGGGCGAATTTGCTTCTAAAAACTATAAACGAAAAAGGGAGAGGCATTATTGACTGCCTCGTCCCCCCTGTTCCTAACTTTAGTTAGCTTATTATAAGTTAAATTCGACTATTTGAGAAGAGCATGTCGAAGTAGATTGAGTGAAAGAACGGCTGACAAACGTTTAACTTCGGCGGGTTTGGTACGATAATAGAGGTCAGTACTTTTGAGAGTGCCGTCCAAATCCACCGCAATAATAATATGCCCGCCCGGTTTGCCCTCGAATTCGCCCGGCCCTGGCGAAGCACACACCGCCAGCCCGGCCTCCGCCCCCATCTTGTTACGGGCTGCACTCGCCATCGCCTCCGCCACTTCCTTGCTCATTATGCCGTAGGTCTCAAGCATATTGCTATCTACGCCCCAGCCCGCCAGCATCGAACGTTGTTGACTGACCATCCCGCCCCGGAAGAACTGCACGCTATTGGGAGCTTCGGATAACAAGGCCGAGACCGTGCCGCCTGTGCCGGATTCCATCACTGCCAGGGTAAAGTTGCGGTCGGTCAGCATCTCGCCCACCACGCCCTCAATCGTTTCGCTATCCTCCCCGTAAATTAGTGTACCGAGCAGGTTGCGCGATTTCATTTCGGCCTCGAAAATAAAGCTGCGGGCGGTTTCTTCATCGGCGGCTTTGGCGGTAATTCTCAGATGCACCCCGTCTGGTTTGGCGTAGGTCGCCATCGTTGGGTTGCTGGAGGAAATTAACTCCTTGACTATTTCTTCCACCACCGACTCGCCCTTGCCCAGCACTTTCAGGGTTTTGCTGACGATAATACCGCCCGGTAGCAGGGGTTTCAGGCGAGTACGAGCCTGGGTTTCCCACATCTGTTTCATCTCATGGGGGACACCCGGCATCGCCACAATTATCTTCTCGCCCTTTTGCACCCACCAGCCGGGGGCCGTACCAATCGGGTTTTCCAGGAATTGGGCCGAGGCTATCAGGGTGGCCTGCTTGATATTCTTTTCGGGCATTATTACGCCGCGTTTGCTGAAAAATTCGCGCAGAAGTTCGGCATGTTTAGGCTGTACCACCATCTCTTCGCCCAGCAAGTCGCTGATGGCCTCGCGGGTCAGGTCGTCCTCGGTGGGGCCAAGTCCGCCCGTGCAGATTATAAAGTCGCTGCGTTCCCAGGCTTTGCGCAAGGTTTCGACCAGTCGTCCCCGGTTGTCGCCCACCTGCGAAATAAAAAAGAGGTCTATGCCTAACGCCGGAAGCTGTTCCGCCAGCCATTGGGCGTTAGTATCGGTGATTTGCCCCAACAATAATTCGGTGCCAATCGAGAGGATTTCTGCTTTCATGTTATTCTTTCGCTCTTTTCTTCCCTTAGCCTAAACTTGCCAATTCCCGTTCAAGGTTTTTTCTAGCTTGTCCTTCGTAATTATACACGTAAAATATTCTATCACGTTGTAAGAAACTTTCTAAAACTTGCTTTCTGCCGTTTCGATAATCCTCATCCGAAACCCAGCTATATTCCTTGCGGATGTTTTTGGCATATTCATCGTAAATATCTTTTGGGTTTCCCAGAATTGCCAGGTCGCAATCCAGGAAAATCTGACAATCCAGGTCGTCTGGTGGTGCCTGGTGGCTCTTGGTCGCCAGCACCAACTCCTTGACCCGCTCAATAACCTCCCCCGGCACGCCCACCTCACTTAAAACCTTCTCGGCATACTCGGCACTTTTTTCCTCGTTATCTTTGGCTCTGGTATCATAGATTACATCATGAAACCAGGCGGCAAGGTATAAAGCAGGGGGATTATATAGTTCGTGAAAATAGTAGGATATTAAGTCCAGCAACGCCTTGATATGGGTGCCGGTGTGATAGTAGCGAGCTTCCTCATTATAGTTAGCTTCTATCTCGGCGAAAATTTTTTGGGCAATATCACGGTCAACTCCAAAATTCTGTAAAATAGCATCTTTGTGATGGCCTTTTAATACTTGGATTGGTTTGTATTCTTCCGGCCAGAAGATTATTTTGTAATATTCCTCGCCAAGCTCTTTGTTATCTTGAACATAATTAATACCCGCCCAGTATATACGTACTCGGTAAACACCTGTTTTTATTGGGATTTTGTTAGATTCGTCTGTCAGGTCATCACTTCCAGTCAGATAAAGGCTATCCGAAGCTACTTCTATACTGGCTTCGGCTACATGATCCCATTTTACAAAATATTTATCTTCGGGCATTCTATCTTGCACAATAACCCTGATAGGTACAACATCATAGCAAGCGGTATTTATCTTAATTGAACCAGGGAAGGTTTCTAGCCAATCTGCTGTTCCGGTTTGTTGTCCTAAAAAATCTTTTGATAAATCCAAATCGTCAATATAAAATTGATTATGGGAAACGTCAGACAGTCCCCAAGTTGTGTGGGAGGGATAAAAGTTGCCAATAAGGGTCAACCTCGCGAGAATTGAAAATAGTTTGAGCCAACAGACTATTTCAAAAAGCGAGGAAGACCATGGCCACTATACCTTTGATGCTCGAACT
>JBBQZS010000061.1:0-37751 GCA_038207495.1 Chloroflexia bacterium | reverse complement strand
TCCTCTCTTCGGCTCCTCTCCGCTACAACTTCCCTTCAATAGGACTCCAAGAACGTTTATTCTGGAGCGATTGTAGCAGAGCCTCACCTTCTCTACATTTTTAAACCGTAATGCCCTTCATTTCCTTCCCGTATTCTACATCGAGAGTTGAAGGTCTAAAGTCAACATTTAGGAAGAAAAAATTCTAATTTGCTGACTTTTGACTTTCGACATTTAACTTTCGCCACTTACTTGAAAGGAGCTAATAAAATGATAAATTACCACAGTAAAAAAAGCCTAAAGTTTGGTGAAGTGTTTAACAGAACTGCGCTGACAACCAGGGGTAAAATGCCAGTGGCTATCAGGAAACCTGAGCCGAAGAAATTGAAAAAAAGGCCGGCAATACAGTTTATAAAGCATTAGTGATAGACGATAGAAGAGGGGTTAAAAAATTGAAAAAGCTGGTCAGTAATTTGATTGGTGTATGCGTTCACCACGATTGTCACCCTGAGCTTGCGAAGGGTCTTGTTTAAAACATTGAGATTCTTCGCTTACGCTCAGAATGACAGGTTTCGTGAACGGTTACTGATTGGTTACTTGATTATAAGAAATTTGGTGGTAAAAGTGAGCTACATTACAGATAAATATTGGTAATAATTGTATTATCAACACACCTTAAAAGCTAATGGGACACAATAAAGGATAAGACAGTAAATTTTGAAACAATTAGAGGAGCAATGAATGTTGAAAGTCGCAACCGAAACAACTCCGTATCGTTTTCTGGAAGAACATAATTATAATAATCTAACTAATACTACTATTAAAGAACGCAAAATCCAAACCCATGAAACCGGCCTTAACAAACCTGTAAAAATGATTTGCCGTTGGGAATTAGTGGCTGGTCAACTTAAAAGTTATTGGGTCGCCGAAAACGAATAATTAGGAGTTATAAATAATTCTTTCCGGGGCAGGGTTTCGACCTTGCCCTTTTTATTTTCTGACTTCAAACGTTTCTTACTGTGAGAGAAGAAACCAGTTTTAAGGTGGCAATACTAAATCAGCCCCCTTCAGCCTCGCGTTTTTGCGGGGAACGCCGCGCTAGAAACACTGCCAATAATCCTACTAACAATCCCAAAACTCCCACCCCGATTCCTAAAGTTCCCAACAAGGCACTATTATCGGCACTGGTTTTGGCGTCCTGTAGCTGCTTATTCTGGGAGTCTAGTTGGCTCTTGAGGGCCTGTAACTCTGCCGTACTAGCCCCTGGTGGAGTGCTAGAAATAGTCGTTGCGGGGGTTGGCTGATTGGCAACGGACGTGGTGGTTACAGCGGCGGGTGGATTAAATCCGGGCTTGTCGGGAAACTGGATAGCAGTGATGGGTTGTACTGCGTCGAAAGTGTTGGGGCCGGAAGTAAATTTCTCATCAATTTTGTCAGGGCCAATCGTGCCGAAAAAGCGGAAAGTATAATCGCCAACTCTGGTTGGTACAAAGGGAGCGTTATACCTCCCCGGATTGCGGGGGACTGCCACCAGCGGTAACTGGATGGTTTGCCCACCAAAAATAACCTCGGATTTTAATGTATCAAAAGCCCCGGTTACGCCATTAGTGAAAGTTCCATCCCCTTTGGATTGGCATTTCCCCTCGCAAATGGTTAGCTCGATACCGTTCAAGAGGCCCTGAAAGCTCGGCTCATTTATAAAGCCCACTCGAAATTGGTACTTACCGCCTAATACATCCCTATCATCGTGTGCCTTCGCTGAAATTAAATTCTGAGTTAGTAATAATCCAATCAGGAAAAGAATAGCTAATATTGGTAAGCTTTTGTTCATTAACCAATTATGTTTATTGTGAGTAACCATTGTTTTGTTCATCTGCCTGATATCTATAATATTTGCCAAAAAGAAAGAGGTGATACAAAGCTATTTTAACAGAAATAAAAGAAGCCGGACTCACTAACTGAATCCGGCTGTCAAAGATAGGGGGATTACTTTGAAATCCGGCGGCGGGCAAGCAATACTCCGCCACAAACTACAATCCCGGCAACCAGGATGATAATTGGAATAGTTGGGTCGAAGCCAGACTGTGCCGAACCTCCTCCAGTGCCTGCTTTGGGTGGTGAGGCAAGTTCTTCCTGCTTGGCAGCACCGGCATTACCAGCGGCAGCAGTTCCACCTTTGGCAATGGTAAAGCTAAACTGACCTTCCAATAACCCACTATCGTCCTCGGTGAAGGTTCTGAACTTGACGGTATATTTACCATCAGCCAGGGCGTTTAGGCCAAGGGTAATAGTATCGCCTTTTACTACCAAATCGCCTTTATCTACCGCTTTACCACTGGCATCCAGCACTGAAACTTTGGTTTCCTTCTGGCTGGTTTCTTCGGTGAAGGTCAGGGTAAGGGTAGCGGGAGCGGTAGTGATAACCGAATCCGGTAAAATATTACCAGATTTAAGCCGGGAGTGAGCCAGGGCTAACCCGGTTTGAAGGGCCAAAAGCGCGACGATAATCAGGGAAAGAGTCGTAAACATAGTCACATTGTAGGGTGTGCGGCTTGTTCTGACTGACAAAATTAAAACCTCCTTCATCTATCCATCGGTTCTTAAAAATTTTCAGGAAAGAATATTGCTTATGTTATCCCAAACGGATTCTAACACCATAGACAAAAAGCAATATGGTCTAGAGTATATAATAAGAACTATAAAAGAGCTATTTTTGGGAAAATGAGATAATCAAACAAAACTGGTGGGCAAGGCTGGCTCTAAAACCACTTCAAACCGCAAAACTGTGGGGCTAGGGTTTGTCACCTGAAACGAGAAATGCAGTTGATTATCTCTGCGTTCCACCCGCAAATCGTACCGCCCGCCCCAAATGGTCAGATTTTTGGCTTCGGCAAAATCCCAATACGCTGGTAGCTGGGGCTGCACTAATATTACGCTGGTCTGGGGGTCAGGATTAAGGCGAAAAAATCCTTGCACTGAGAGCCAGTTACTTGCGGCACTAGACCAGGCTTGCAAAAAGCAGCTACCTTGCCCAACAAATTCGGGGATAGCCCAGGGCATATAGTAACCCGAAAGCTCCACCATTCTTTCAAGATACCATAAACCTTTATCCACTCGCCCATAGCGAAATTCAGCCAGAGCGACAATTGCATTCTGAATGGGCATTACAAAATCGGCAGTGCCGGGGTGGATAATACCGAGTGGGCTTGTGTGTTTAGGGTCTTCAATAGTTTGGAATAATTGAGAAATTCGGGCGGAAAATTGAGGCTCGGAAAGTAAACCCATTTCCAGGGCAGCGTAACTGTGGGAGGGCTCATTAGGGTTTAACGACAGGTCTGGTTCTATTCGCCAGACATACTCCTGCCGCTCTGGTGCCCAGAAATGGTCGTTAATCTTATCCCTCACTTGGGCCGCCAGTACCGCACTTTTCTCAGCGGTTACCGCATCTTCCTGCGCCTGGGCCAGATAGGCCAACGATTGTAAAGCCTGAAATAAAGCGCAAGCTACGTCAAACTTCTTGCCATGCTCCGCGCTACTTAATTCCAATAGCCCTGGCCCATCGGGTAACAAAGTGCCTTGAGGGTCACATTCTACCAGCATATGGTAAAAAATCCCATCACGACAAACCTCATAAACCTCGCTCAAAAAGGTTTTGTCGCCTGTCCAGCGATAGGCGCGCTCCACCGCAATAACAAACTCGGCAGTTTCCACAGTATTGCCAGGATTGAAAATTGCCCCAGAAGGCGTGATTTCGTGTGGGATGCGCCCACCCTGGGTTCGGGCAATATTCGCCAGAAAGCGCAAGGCCGTCAAAGCCGTTTCAGCCTGACCTGATAAAAGTAATCCACTGACACAGTAATAGGTATCGCACCCGAAAAACCAGACAAATTCAGGCACTCCCGCCGCTATCCCCAACCCCAACCCAGGAATATCCAGTGTCAACATATCCAGGCAGAGGCTCGAATGGCTAAAAGTCCGGTCAAAGTCAGGACGTGGCGTGTTAATTGAGCTGGAATTTCGTGTAAGGGTTTCCAAACGGGTTTTTTTGTCTGCCCATAAAGATTCACGCTGATTTAGTAATCGAATCAGGCTTTCTTGAACTGAATCAGGCCCTTTATCACCGCCCGAAATTGCAAAATAGATTATTTCATTAGCACCCGCCCCAATTTTGACTTGATAATCGAGTTGTCCCGAAATACCCTGTCCTTGTAACTCATCAAGGTTGTGTGACAGGGCATGTTCAGGGCGGGTTTGGGAATTTAGCGAGGAGGTTTTCTCAGCCGCCCATACATCAGGGCCAATCTGGAAATTAATAGGGGTGAGACTGGAACACATTCCGCCGCACCATTGGCGATTGAGAGAATCATTGGAGAGAATTGTGCCAGTATTTGGGATATATTGGGCTTCGTCGGGGCGGTCGGGCCAACCGCTCCACCACGACCCTTGAATATCAAAGCGCACCAACCAGGAGAGGGTCAAAGAAAGCTCATGGTCAGTTTTATTTTCCAGTTGCAGACTGATAATTAACCCCGGCTCATAATCGGGGATAAATAGCTCCTGTGTGGCTAGAACTTTGTCTTCGCCGAGCTCTAATTCAAAAACACGCTCGGCTCGACCTGCTTTCATGGTAAAACTATGGCAATTCGAGCCAGTAAACCAGTGGGTGGGAGCTTCTTCCTGCTTTAGGCCGAACCAAAAGCCATCGGCTATTTTCAGGGGTGGGAGCCATAACCCGCCCATCTCGCCCGGCAGGTGGTTGCCCATATCAGGGAATGCCCCGTCCATCAGCCCGATGAGGTAGGCCCGTCGGCCCATTACCGCAAAGGGGCGGGAAAGGTTTTCATTAACTTGTTGTTCGAGTTCTTCCACATTCTAAGATCGTTCTACTAAACTATATTGTAACAAGTTTACCACAAGTATTGCCTGATTTTATTACTTCTCCTCTATCACAAATAACAACCACCTGCCCTGTGTAGCGGTATTAGCCCGCCGCACAGGGTAGTGGTTTGGAGGATTTGGTATGTTGGGTCTGTTCCATAAAATCGGAGCTACTTCATCCCAGTAGTCGAAATACCCTGGATAAAGAAGCGTTGGAAGGCAATATATATAATCACTATTGGAATCATTACTAGAATTGAACCGGACATCAACAAATTCCAATCGGTTTTATACTGCCCTCGGAAAGAACTCATGCCTAACGGCAGAGTGAACAACTCCGACTTGCCAATGATAATCAGGGGCATCAGGAAGTCGTTCCAGCGACCCATAAAGGTAAAGATAGTCAGGGCCGAAAGAGCGGGGCGGGCCAATGGTAACACGATTTGGACAAAGGTTCGGATACGTCCCGCTCCATCCACGCGGGCAGCTTCTTCCAGCTCTGCCGGGATTGAAACAAAAAATTGTTTCATCAGGAAGATACCAAAGGATGTTACCATAAATGGGATAATCAGCCCCTGTAAGGAATCGGTCAAGCCTAGCGTTCTCAACAGGATATAGGTTGGGACGATGGTAATAACCCCTGGAATTGCCATAGTACCGATAATCATCCAAAAAATAATATCACGTCCGGGGAAAGGTATCCGGGCAAAAGCATAACCCGAAGTGGCCGAGAAAAACAGCGTTAACACTGTGGTGGTAATCCCCACGATGAAGCTGTTTATATACCAGGTCCCGAACGGAACTATGGTAAAAATATCAATATAGTTTTGAAGGGTTGGCGAGTCAGGGATAAATTTGGGTGGGAAACTCAGGCTGGTTTGAATTTCTGCCGCATTTTTAAAGGAGGCACTTAAAGCCCAGATAAAGGGAATGAACTGCAACAGGGCAAAGCCTATCAGAAAGGCATAAGCCACGATTTTCACGACACGCCGCATCCAGGGCGAACTTTCATTGACTATAGTGGTTGAGGATGCTGGTATTTTAGCTGAAACTGCCATAAGATATTACCTCCTTTCCTTAGTAATTCTGCTCGGTTTTGAAGAAGCGACGTTGGATCAAAGTCAGGCTAAAGATTATCACAAACAAGATAACCGCCCCGGCTGCCGCAACCCCCATCCCGTTACGCTCTTTGAAAGCTTGCTGGTAGATAAAGAACACGATTGTCAGGGTGGATTTTTCCGGCCCGCCACTTCCGGCAGAAATTACAAAAGCCTGGTCGAAAACCTGGAAAGTGCCGATAATCCCCAGCGTTACCACGAAGAAGGTGGTAGGTGTCAATAAAGGCACAGTAATCCTGAGAAACTTCTGGATAGGGGTAGCCCCATCCACTGAGGCGGCTTCGTAAAGCTGGGCGGGTATATCTTGCAAAGCTGCCAGATAAATCACCATAAAGGTCCCGGCAGTCGTCCAGATATTAAGGCCCATAATCGAGGGCAAGGCGGTTTTGGGGTCGTCCACCCAAACTGGCCCATTAATCCCAATAAGTGAAAGCACATAATTCAGGATGCCATACTTGTTAAACACCCACAAGAAAATTATGCTGATTACCACCGAACTACTGATGGAGGGGAAGAAAAAGGCGGTGCGGAAGAAAGTGCGCCCCCTGATTTTCTGATTAACCGCCACTGCCAGCAATAAAGCCAGAATCGTCTGCAAAATCACCACGAAAAAAGAGAATCGGGCGGTATTAAAGAGGGCGGTTTGAAAATCCTCGCTCTCCCAAACCTTCGGAAAGTTATCCAATCCCACAAAAGTCCGATTATCAATGGTGGTAAGGTTAATTTTGAAAAGAGCCAGAAATGCTCCATACAAAATTGGGAAAACGGTAAATATCGTGAAAAAGAAAAGCGCGGGAAAAATAAATATATATCCTGATATGGTGTCTTGCAATTTCTCCCGCCGCATACTGCCAGCTTTATCGGGGCTGGTCGGGGTGTTGACCGTTGTAGCCATAATATCCTCCTCCTCCTTTCTATACCAAGTGCTGAATGATGGGCTATCATAACCCCCTTCCTTGATTCACCCCACTGGGTACAGGAGGGCAGGTGCAAGGGGGAATTTTTCTACCCTCTCTCTTAGAAAGGGAGAGGGTAGGGTGAGGGTGTAAACTTATTGCTTGGTCAATTGGGTTTTGACGAGCTTGTCCATTTCAGTAATAGCTCCATCAATCTGCTTGCTACCACTGAAAACCCCCTGTAATACCGGGTTAATTTTGCCATCAAAGCCGCCGAAGCCAATCCCAAACTGCCAGGCTTTGGCGTAGGCTACGCCATCCACCAAAGGTTTGCGCTCAGGATATTTTGCCACAAACGCTTCAGTCAGAGCCTTGCGGGAAGGGAGAGCCAATCCGGCATCAGTCAACAACTTCTGCTGACTGTCGCTGGTCATAAAGCTCAACAGGGCAAAAGCGGCATCTTTGTTCTGGGATTTGCCAGACATCACGTAGGCTACAGTAAAGTCCAGGTTGCCCTGCCCGTCGCCTTTGGGCAGTTCGGCAATCCCGAACTTGCTCATTGCTCCGGCCTTTTCAGCGAAGGGAATGAACCAGCCACCCTCGAAGCCAATGGCGGCTTTACCTTTGACCAGGGCATCCCCGGCCCATTCTGCCCCTAGTTCACTGGACTTCTTACCTAACCCGGCAGTCCGCAGACCCACATAATAGTCCATACCTTTTTTAAAACCAGCATCACTTACTTTGGAGGATTTGCGGTCATCCGAAACCATCGCTCCACCTGCCTGATAGATGAAGGGCAACATTCGGGCCAGGTCAGGCTCAAGGGCGATAGCAGCAGAGTCGGCAGGCAGCTTTGCTTTCAGCTTTGTGGCAGCGTCGGTCAGCTCGGCCCAGGTCTTGGGGGCAGCAGTGATTCCGGCGGAGGCAAACATCTCCTTATTGTAAATCATAGCCAGCGTGTTATGGTCTTTAGGTAGGCCATAAACTTTGCCGTCAGAGCCAGTGTAAGCCGCAATCAAACTGGGATAGAAATCAGTAAAATTGACCTTGGCTTTCTCCGCATAAGTGTTTAGAGGCTCTAACAACTTATCCTCAATCAAGTCAATCGCTGGCAGACTATCCACATAGAAAACGTCAGGGGCGTTCCCAGCTGCTAACAAGGTCTGAATCTTGGTGAAATAATCAGTAGCGATAACTTCCTTGGTAACCTTGATGTTGGGGTAAGCCTTGGCGAAGTTAGCTAATTGCGCGTCGACAATCGCGTCTTCCGCTGGGGAAGAGGGGGCAATTGCAATCCGCACGTTTCCGCTAACGGTGGTGTTACCCTGGGCGGCAGTAGTGGCTGCCGGGGCGGTCGTAGCGGCTGGTGCAGCGGTAGTGGTCGCAGCGGCAGCGGTGGTAGTGGCAGCAGCGGCGGTAGTAGTCGCGGCTGCTGCGGTAGTGGTCGCGGCAGCAGTAGTTGCTACCGGTGCGCTAGTGACCGTCGGGTCACCACAGGCCGCTAACAAGGTTAGTAGTGTTCCTAACACCACCAGAAAACAAATTCGCTTGAAAATTTGGTTATGCTTTGGCATCGTTCTCCTCCTTGTGAAGTGATGTCTTCCACCTCAATGTGTAAACAATTATTGGTGCAACAAATCATGCCCCTACAAAAATAGGGCCATTTGGAGTTGTTTTAAAGGATAGCGAGTAGAGTCTACTTTTCGAGTCGGATTACGAACCCGACCGGGTTGATTTCTAATTTACCCGCTTCTGTCTGCTACCCCTTAATTTATTCGTTTAATGGTAATCTGGTCCAGGTCAATGGTTGAATGTTGGGTACTATCCAGGTCAATTTGATTAGATTCAGGGTCACGCCAGAAAGAGAGACTAACCCGGCTATGTCCCATTCTCACACCGAGTAACATTAAGTCGTCAATCCCGTCTGGTAGTAAGGGTTCAACCAATAGAGTTTTGTTTCTGGCATCCGCCTGGATACCGAGCAGAGTTTGTAAGATTAAAGACGTAGCCCCGGCGGCCCAGGCTTGCGGGCTGCAACTAACAGGGTAGGCCGCTGGAGCATGTTCCAGATTACCAGATTCGTTCCTGGCAAAACCGCAATATAACTCAGGCAAGCGATAGTCAGGGAAAGTGGCGGCAGCGGCAAGAAGCTCCCCGGCTACCGTTTGGGCTTCAGTATGGAAACCATAACGTCGTAATCCGGCTAATATCAAGGCGTTATCGTGGGGCCAGATACTACCGTTATGATAACTCATGGGATTATAAGTAGGGTCGGTTGAACTCATAGTGCGAATCCCCCAACCAGATAACATATCCGACAGCAATAAACGTGCCACCACTCCGGCGGCTTTATCATCCGCTATAATCCCGCTCCACAAACAATGGCCGGGATTAGAGGTGATATTCCGCACTGGGGTTTTTTGCCCGTCCAGGGCCTGGGCAAAGAACTTTTCTTCAGGCCACCAGAAATCACGGTTGAAATTTTCTTTTAAGCGGGCAGCCCTGGCTTCCAGTTTTTCGGCTAATTCAAATTGCCCCGGATTACCATATTGATGTAAAGTCTCAGCCAACCCAACCAAGGCCGCATAGTAGTAACCTTGTACCTCAACCAGAGCTATTGGCAAAGATGGGCGGGGGCCTAAAGAGCCACCCATTGACTCATCGCTATCTTTCCAACCCTGATGCAAAATCCCCCTCCGGGAACGCCGTTTGAACTCAATATAGCCATCACCATCAATATCGCCGTATTCTTCGGCCCAATGCAAAGCTCTTTGGATATTGGGCCATAGTTCGGCGAAAAAGGCCGGGTCGTCCACCCATTTCAGGGTTTCGGTGAAGCATAGAATAAAGAGCAGGGTGCTATCCACCGAACCGTAATAGGGGCCGTGCGGAACTTCACCGCTTAGTGTCATATCCCCTAATCGAAGTTCGTGCAGAATTTTGCCCGGTTCGCTATCTCGCCAATCATCAAACTCGGTGGCTTGATATGCCGCCAAAACCCGTAGAGTATCTATGGCAATCTGAGGGTTTAGGCTCAGAGTCTCAATCCCGGTAATCAGGCTATCCCGCCCGAACAGGGTGAAATACCAGGGTATTCCGGCAGTCACCATCAAACCTTGCTGATGTTGTTGCATCAGGGTACGCAGGTCAAGGGTGCTAGTCTCAAAAAGCTTGTTCAAGCCATAATCCGAAGTTTTCAGACGGGTACAAATAGATTGCCAATTAGCATAAACTTGCCTCATAGCTAAAACTTCAGCAGGGAAATTAACTGTGGACTTGGCCCGAACTAAATCGCAAATAGTTTCGTCCAACGGCTCGGCAGGATCAGGCAAAAACTGTAATGTCAAGCTTTGACTTTGGTGTGGCTCTAGATAAAACTCAAAAGTCAAAGTTACTTCTGCAAGCTCAAGTTCATTCAGGGTATTTTTAATGCTTTTTAGGGTGTAATCAACTGGCAGGCGATTACATTCCAGCCGCAAGTTGCGAACCGTCCCCGTATGCCCTTCCAACGGCTCGGAATGAAAATTGACCACTTGCCCATCACACAAAACCCTTGCCCCAACTGCATGGCTATTCTTTTCGCGTAGAAAACCCCGCACCTCAAAAATATCTACAAAATCGGCCCCAAGTAATAATTCAAGGGTTAATTTAACTGGTTGGGGGTGGAAATTAGTAATCTCCAGGCTTTCCACTAACCCGCCTTTGACAAAACGCCTTCGGGCAATCCCCACCGCGTGGGCGGCAATGGTCCAGGCTGGCGCAATGGTTGAGTCGTGCTCATCCAGTTGTACCTGATAGTTTGCACTTAGCCTAAAGGTCGCTGCCAGGTTATAATCCGCCGTCTGGCTAAGGAGTTGAGGTTTTTGACCATTAACTTTTAGTTCCAGGCGGCTAAGATAGCGAGTATCTTGAAGATACAAACCAAAACCGTCTGGTCCAGGGGTGATTTCGCCCGCTGTATCACTCACCAGGAAAATCAGGTCATCTTTTAAAGTAATGGACTCCATAAGTATTTATGCCGACTCTCTGATTACCAACTCCGGTTTTAAGAGATATTGTTTTGGCCCTAACATCAGGGCGTTAGTTTGCGAAATCTTAACTTTAGCCTCATTCTGACCCATAATCGCCGCCAATAGTTCCAACAATGCTGCACAGGTATCTTCAATAGGTTGTCGGGCGGTAGTCAGGGCTGGGCGTAGGAAGGCCGCAAATGGTAAATCATCGAAGCCAGTTACTGCAATTTGCCCAGCTTTTGAACCTACCTGAATGCCCATTTCGGTTAAGCTGTTAATTACATTCAAGGCCAAAGTATCGTTACTGGCGATGATAGCTTCAGGCCGTTGACTCTCTGGCAGGCTAAATAACTTACTAATAGTCTCTTTGATTTGGCTTTGTTCCTGTAAGTCCGCCACTATCAATCGCGGCTCTTCGGCTATTCCGAACTTATTCAACGACTCACGATATCCATTAAAACGATAAACCGAGTAAGAAGTATTAAATGGGCCACTGAGATAGGCCAGGCGGCGGCGACCCTGGTTATAGACATACTCCACTAATTCACGAATACCTGCCGCTCCATCTATGTCAATAAACGGATAACTGAGCTCCTGGTAGTCGGAGGTGCGTCCAAAAGCCACAAACGGGATACCAATATCAGTCAGAAGGGCAATTCGCTCATCCTCGGGCTTGATGTCAGCCAGAATTATGCCATCAACCCGACCACTACCTGCCACCTCGCGTAAGGTCTCATTGGTTTCCTGCGAGGAATCCGCCCCGGACACCAATAAACTCAGGTCATATTTCAGACAACCCAGTGCCAATACCCCAACGATTTCCTTGAAGAAGGAACGTGACTCAATATGGTCACGCAGCCAGGGGGCAAAAGCAATTGTATTGGTTTTTTTACCCTGCAAACTGCGGGCAACCGCGCTGGGATAGTAATTTAGTTCTTCGGCAATCTTAAGAATACGTTTACGGGTTTTTTCATTAACATCGCTGTACCCATTCAAAGCACGGGAAACAGTTGTTATAGATACCCCCGCACGCTTGGCAACATCAAAGATATTCGGCATAACATTTTCCTAAGATTGTGGCAAGGTGTTAAGAATAACTGTAATTCGTTTTCAAGTGGTGGTGATTTTTCCAAAACGTTTTGGGAGCTACTTTATTATTACCGAAAACGTTTTGGATGTCAATACCCTTTCCAAAAATGATTAAAATTATTATATTCTCCATCTAACATCGGCTATAATAGGCTACCGTTCAAGATTTTAGCGACCTATGTTCAGAGGAAATATGCCAGAATACAACTACTACAGAAAAATCTTTCAGGGGCGTTCGTTGCCCTTTGCTTATCTCGACCTTGACCTGCTTGACCAGAATATTCAGCAAATTTTGCAACGGGCGGGCGACAAAAAAATCCGTATCGCCAGCAAATCGGTGCGCTCTTTATCTATGCTAAAACGTATTCTGGCAGCCAGCCCAAAATTTCAGGGTGTTATGTGCTTTAGCCCTCAAGAAGCGGTTTGGCTTAGTCAACAGGGTTTGGATGATTTATTACTTGGTTATCCGGTCTGGCAACCTGTGCAATTACGGACTATTTGTGCTGAAATTCAAAAGGGCAAAACCATTGTGGCAATGCTGGATTCGCTGGAACATGTGAGCCATCTGGACAAAATCGCCGGGGAGTGTGGGGTAATCATGCCCGTTTGCCTAGACCTTGACCTTTCTACTGATTTTCCAATGCTTCATTTCGGGGTTTGGCGTTCCAATATTACTAATTCCGCCGCAGCTTTACGAGTTTACGAGCAAATTAAAAATAGCCACCACTTGCGCCTGGATGGGCTTATGGGCTATGAGGCCCAAATTGCCGGGGTGGGCGACAAATTACCCGGTCAGGGTCTCAAAAATAGTCTGATAAGTTACCTCAAAACCCGTTCGATTGCTCAACTGCTGCTACGGCGGGCCGAAACTGTCAAAATGTTACAGACTAATGGTGCAGAGTTACGCTTCGTCAACGGTGGCGGTACAGGTAGCCTTGAGTCCACTCGGGAGGAAGCCTGTGTCAGCGAGGTAACGGTAGGGTCGGGATTCTACTCACCAACGCTCTTCGACCACTACCGCCGATTTCAGCATCAACCCGCCGCCGGATTCGCCCTTGAAATTGTGCGGCGACCAACCTCCAATATTTATACCTGTAGCGGTGGTGGCTATGTTGCTTCGGGGTCAGCCGGGCCGGGAAAACTTCCTACGCCCTATCTGCCAGCCGGAGCTAAACTTATCCCCCTGGAAGGGGCGGGCGAAGTGCAAACCCCGGTTACTTATGTTGGCCCGGAAAAATTAGCTCTAGGCGACCCAATCTTTTTCCGCCACGCCAAAGCCGGGGAATTATGCGAACGCTTCAACAGCCTATTGCTGGTCTCGCAAGGTCAAATCGTGGATGAAATTCCGACCTACCGGGGCGAAGGTTTGTGCTTTTTGTAAGGAGAAAATGGAAAGCTCTGAGGCGAGGCTTTTGCGCGTCAGCCAATATTCGTTAGCACCACTAAAGCTACTACTAGCAAAATTATTACCAAAATCATCGAAAGAATTATCAGAGTGGCTGCGCTCGGCCCTTCTTTTAGTTTTTGGCTGGGCGGCAAAATACGAGGTTCAGTGCTATAACCTGAAGGAGTTGGCGGTGGCGTGATGGTTTGGGGCTGGGGGCGCGGTTGGGATGGTTGAAAAGGGCGCGGTTGGGGTTGGGCTAGAGGTGTTACTGAGCCGGGCGGAAAATTGGTAAGATTAGTCATGCGGGGTTGGATTTGCCCCGATGAGGGCGGTGGAGTTGTGGCTTTTGGTACATTGGGTAGTAAAGCTTCAGTTTGGTCGGTAGCTTGCAAACGGGGCGGGGCTTTAGTTGGTGGATGGGGTCGCCGCCCAATTGAAAGTAAGGCGCGTTCCAGCTCTGCCGCAAAAATATCTACCCTCTCATAACGCAAATCGGGGTCTTTCTCCAAAGCTTTTAGAATCACAATATCCATAGCGGGTGGTACTTCCGGGCGTATCCGGCTGGGGGGCACCAGATTTTTGTAGGCATGTTCTTTGGGTAACAACCCGGTTATCATTTCGTAAATAGTCAGAGCCAGACTATAAATATCTCCCTTGCGCCCGACTAACCCAGCCGACTGTTCCGGCGACATATAAAGTGGTGAGCCAATAATCACACTGGTCATGGTCATTTCGTTCAGGCTGCTCAAAATCCGGGCAATCCCAAAATCTGCAATAACCAGGCGGCGTTCGTCTTCATTAAGCAAAAGGTTGGGGGGTTTAATGTCGCGGTGGATAATGTTCTGGTCGTGGGCATATTGTAAACCTGCGGCGGCTTGTCCACTGTAAAAAACGATTTCCTCCAGGCTTAACGGCCCGGTGCGCAAGCGTTGGCTCAGGTTTTTTGCCATTAGAGGCATTACCAGATAGGGTGTACCTTCATGCTGGTCAAAGGCAAAAATTGGCAGAATATTATAGTGGTCTAGGTGGGCAATAATGCGGGCTTCCTGTCCAAAGCGTTCCAGTAATTTTTTGCGGGCGTTGTCGTTTAAATCTTCCGGCCCGCTCAAAATCTTAACCGCCACCCGTCGGTCAAGCCCAACTTCGGTGGCTCGGTATACTTCGCCGAATCCTCCCCGCCCAATCCGCTTTTCTAAATGGTAGCGTCCTAAACTAAGCCCTTCCCAGGACATATTAAACCTTTTGCTGTTCTTCGTTTTCGACACTGCTCAGTTGCAAAACAGTTTCGTTTAGCTCGTAGACATTATCCATCAAATTCTGGCTGCCTCGTGCTACCGTATGCGAAATGGTAGAAATCTGTCGCATTGTGTCCACCACCTGAACGGTCGCGCCGCGTTGTTGCTGAATAGAAAGCGAAATCTGGCGGGCCAGGGTAGCGGTGTTCTCCACCATTGCTACAATTCCTTCGAGGGTATGTTCAATCTGGCGCGTTCCGCTCATTACGCCCGTCGTTTCACGCATACCTTTTTGGGCTACTGTCGAAGCGTTTTCGATGGCCTTGCGAATTTCTTCGACCACCTGCCGCACCTGGTCAGCCGCTTCCCGGCTACGGTTCGCCAGACGCTGTACTTCATTAGCAACACTGGCAAATCGCCGGCCATATTCACGCGCCCCGGCAGCCTCAATCGTAGCATTCAGAGCCAGCAAATTGGTTTCCTCGGCTACTTCAGTAATTAACTCAATAATCTGGTCAATCTGGCGGGCCTGATTATAGAGGTCGTCCATTGAATTAGCTACAGCCTGGGCTTGTTCATTTAATAGTGCCAGTGAGTCCAACCCTTTCCGCACGTTATTTGTACCATCTTCGGCGACCTTCAGGGCGTTCTGAGCGGTATTATCCACCTGACTTGCCACCCTTGAGATGGCCTCGTTGGTAGCACTTAGTTCCTCGATGGTCGTAGTAACCTCAAGTAAAGCCGAAAACTGGTCGGCAGTGTCGCGGTTTTGTTCCTCGAATGATTGCGAGACATGGCTGGTCAGCTGGTTAATACGGCGGTTAAGTTGGAGTTCTATTTCACGTTTTCGCGCCAGTTCACGGTTAGCTAAATCCAAAGCCTGATTTTGGGCGGTAAGACGGGCTACCAGACTGCGAATATTGCTCTCGAAAAACCAGGATAAACCCGCTACCACAAAAAACAGGCTAATCGGTATTGAGAGCAAGATAATAGCCTGAATGGGTGATTCCATGTTCCTGATACCAGGCCCAGCCCTTACCAGTGCTAAAGTTAGCACCGAAATTACGCTTATCCCGGCAAAAACAAAACTATAAATTGGGCCAATAATTACGCCGGAGGAGACTATTGGAATTACCAGCACAGGGGTAACTGCTTGCAAACCCTGTGAAACAATGTCGTCAATTTCGGTGGAAAGGTAAATTATTACTAGCGCGTTTAAGGCCAGGAAAAAAAAGATGGAGGATGTTTTGGTAAACCCAAGACGGTTCATGAAATAACTAACCGCTACCACAATCAACCCCAATACTTCCGGGATAAAAGTGCGCGGGTTGGGGTCAAGGGGGCGGTCAGCCTGGGAGGTTGGTATCAGGAGAAATAACCCCAGGCCAGTAATTATTAGTAAAACATTGAGCAAACGGGCCTGAAGTTGGTGGTCTGGAGTAAAACGTGCAGGTGGAGTAATTAATCTATACCAAATTTTCATTGTTTCCGCCAGCTTGATTTTCTATAATCTCTCCCTGTTTGCTGAACCCAACGGCTAATTCTGGATGAATAACCCCTCCTAGCTAGAGGGGACAGGGAGAGAGCCCAACGACTATGTACCGAATTTGTAGCCTAGCCCGCGCACGTTCAGAATATATTCAGGGTTATTGGGATCGCGCTCGATTTTGTGGCGAAGGTGCTTGATGTGTACCCGAATCATTGAACGGCTGTCAAATTCACTCAAATCATAATTATGAACCTGTTTTACCAGATATTTACAACTAAGAACCCGTCCAGAATTATTCATCAAGGTTACCAGTAAATTGAACTCAGTAGGGGTCAGATTCAACAACTCCCCTGCTCGGCGTACTTCGTGCTTGCGTACATCTACCAGTACATCCGAGACCTTGATAATTTCGCTGTCGCTTGGGGCAATTATATCCCGGCGTTCCCCTTCAATTCCACTGGCAACTTCGCCACCATCAATTACATTTCGGGCGAAAATTCGGGCCTGGTCAGCCAGCCGTTTTTGTTGCAGGGCATTTTCGCGCTTTTCCAGTCCTTCTTTCAGACTATCCTTCAGGGCTTGCACCTTCACTGGTTTGAGCAAATAATCTGAGGCACCGTAGCGAATAGCCTCCATCGCACTTTCGAGTGAGCCATGCCCCGTTAGCATTATTACTACCGTGTCGGATGAATGTTTCTTAGCTTCGCGCATTACTTCCAGACCATCAATATCTCGTAATTTCAGGTCTACCAGTATCAGGTCAAAGCTTTCTTCTTCCAGGGCGGTAACCGCCTCGGTACCACTTGCCTTGGTAGTAATCGTATAGCCTTCATCTTCAAGCGCGTCGCTAAGATAGCGAAGGATATTCTGTTCATCGTCTACAATAAGTATCTTAGGACTTTTCAAAGTAACTCTCCCTTACTAGGGTGTAAAACGCCATTGGTAAATTAAATGTAGATAATTGTAGTTGAAGCTGGGCTTTGTACGTTTCGCTAATCCAGGATCTCAATTTTTGATATAGTGAAATAGCGTACAGCTAGAATCATTTTAACATAACATGTAAATAATCTGAAATCATTAGGCTATTTAGCTAGTCGCCAGAATAAAAAGGAGGATTTTATATTGAATAACACATTACGCTATTCAGCTACTAAAGCGACCGCTTTATTCTACCTACTAATTTACTTCCTCGTCGGGTTTGGAGTCCTTACCGCCTCGCAATATAGTTAGACCCTGTTCCTTCGCCTTGTCACGGGCTCTTTTTTTAGTATCAGTGGCAGGTTTGTTTTCCGGTTGGCTTCGGCGGACTGGCCCAGTGGGCTGGGCGGGAAGCGGACCAAGAGATGGGAAGAAATCTATTTCGGTTAAAGGCGCAGAAAAATTAACCATTGCGGCTCGGCGGTAATATTCTAACCAACCTCGCAAATGTCCGGCGTTAGGCTCATAACGTTGTATTCCAAAATGTTTGGCAAGGGCTTCGGCTGGGAGCCCCGTCCGCCGTTCTTCTATTTCAGTTAAGGTTGGCATCTGCTCTTTGGCTTTTACCAGGCAGTTCCTTAAAAACAAAATCACTTGTCGGGCTTGCCCTGCCGCATCTGCTGTGTTCTTTATCCACTCTTTCCGAATAGCAAAAATCCCCAGGGGAATTGGCAGGCCTACCAATAACCACCAGGCTTTGCTCAAATCCTCCACAAAATACCCTTTAGTGTTGGCTGGTCCTGCCGCTCGCATGCCAACTTCGCCACTGACAATACACATATCGGTATCAGTGCCAGTCATAGCGTTCAAAGCCTCAAGCTCTGAGCTAACCATTTGGAATTCCGGCTCAAAAGCGTAATAGGGTTTAGCTAATACCCGGATTAGCCCCTCAGCGGTAAGATTTGTTTTAGGCAGGGTAATACGCGGTTTATCATATTGGTCTAATCTTTTGTGACTAATCAGGAAAATATTATCGCTATAAATGTCGGATGTTAGAAGAGGTAAAGGTAATACTTGTAGTTTATCGCGATTGGTAGCGTAAATGGCTGGGCCAACCAGAGCCATATCCACCTGCCCCGCCAGCAAGCGTTCAACTCCTTCTCCCGCTGTTCCTGCCACAGTTTCTACTAAACCGGAAGGAGGCATAACCCAGCCCGCCTCTATCGGGAAAAAAAAGGGAGCTAAATCCAAGTCGTTGCTCGTTGCCAGCCTTATCAAACCAATCTCCTGGAGTCTATTTCTTGCCTTATATAAGATGGGAACTATTATAGTCTAACTTTGGTTTTTAGGCATGCGGCTGTCGAGGGGAAAGCAAAAATCTAAAATCGAATATCTAAAATGGCTTATTGGGCAAACCTGACCCCCTGGCCTCCTTCCCTGATTCACGGAAGGGGGAACAATATATCTTTTTTCTTGCTTCTTTTTTCTACTAACCCCTATCCCCTATGCTTACTTCCAACGAGTCAGAATTGTTTCACGGTCAAATAATTGGTTAGCGATATAATAAGCCACCGCTACTGCCATTAACCAGAGCACCAACCCAACCCCGAAAACTGTCCAGTTAATAACTACTACCCCTGTCCCCATGCCGAGAATCAAAGCGATAATAGGAATTACCATAAAACTGCCGGCCTGAGTCGCGGCTCTTGCATCTTTAGCCCGTGAGGATATCGCTACTCCTACCAGGGTTGTCCAGGTCGCCAGGGCCGGAGTCCACAGCCCGATTATCGCAAACCACAGGGGCAAGTCCAGCTTTTTAATCACGTTCCGGTCGAGAATAAGACCCAATAACAGTACCAAAAGTATAAAGCTTACCCAGGTTAGAATTGTGGCGGGAACTATCGCCGAGAGGCTTTTGCCCCATAATATTTCGCTGGTTTTAACCGGAGTTGCTAAAAGCGGCTCAAGGCTACGTTTTTCTTTCTCGTTAACCAAACTGCTACTGGCAATCGTCATTGGTAGCACGGCGGGCAGGGGTAGGAAAAACATAAAAGTAAGGGTAATCAACCCCGCTAAAACCGTCCCATTATCGGACCCGCTAAGTGGGCCAAATTTAGCTACTACTTCGGGTGGCCGGTTTTTCTCGGCGAAATCCAGCACCACGCTATTCATAAATAAAATAACGCCTGTAGGCAGGGCTACCAGCAATATCGGCATCAGCACCATCGTTTGTAGCAAGGTTCGGTTTTTCAGGATTTCTTTCCACTCGCGGCGGAATATAGACGAAATGTGTGGCATATATTTATTATCCATTCAGAGGGATTTTGACGGTTAATACCGTACCCCTACCGGGGTTGGTTATAATTTCTACCTGTCCGCCTAACAAGCGGGTACGTTCCTCGATACCAATCAGCCCAAATTGACCCAAAGTGTCACCTTTGGTAGTGTGCCCTGCCCCGTTTCCGTTAGGTAACACAAAACCATTACCCCAATCTTGCACAATTAATTGAGCCTGGTCGGGCATACGGACTAATTTAAGTAGCACTTTATGACTGTCAGCATGCTTACGGATATTGGTTATAGCTTCCTGGGCAATTCTGAACAAGTTTTCTTCAATTTGAGGCTCGATTGTCGAGTACCCCGGTTCGCCGAACTCGCCGATGGCCTCGAAAGTGGCTTCCCAGCCTAGTTCTTTAGTTTGAATGGCAAAATAATCGCGCAAGGCTGGAATCAAGCCGAAGCGATCCAGGGCATCCGGGCGTAATCCGGCAACTAACCTGCGAACTTCGGTGCGTGCGGCTCTTAACCCTTCTTTGGCTCTGGAAAAGGCTTTTGAATTATATACGTCGGGAGCTTCAACCTCGGTCATTTCAATCATCTGGTGCGCGAAAGTCAACGTTTGGGCCAGCCCATCATGCAAATCCATCGAAACTCGCCGCCGCTCTTTTTCCTGGGCGGTTAACAACTCGGAAAGGAAAAGATTCAGCCGTTTTTGTTTCTCCTCTAAATCCGCGGTAAGCTTAACCAAAGCGATGCTTTTTTCGCGTTCAGCTTCGTATAAGTGGCGCAAATCCTGGGCATAAGCCAGATTCATTGATTGTAATTGCTGCAAGCGGTGGTTCAGTTCTTCGGGGTTTTGCCAGATAATATAAGGTAGCGTGACCTCAAAAACCGTGCCCACTTCCGGCTCACTCTTTACCGAAATTTCGCCGTTAAATGAGTGGATGGCATGTTGTACCAATGCCAGACCTAATCCAAGACCGTTATAATTACGAGTTTGAGTGACTTGCCCCTGCTGAAAAGCCTCAAACATACAAACTATTCGTTCAGGTGGAATTGTCTCCCCACTATTGCTAATTCTTAGCCTCAGGGTTTTGGAGTCATTCTGCTCGTCGCTATCATTTTCGATGTTCAGGCTAATTCTTAACCAGCCTAAATCCTCATTAAATTTTACGGCATTGTTTAGCAGGTGGGAAACTATAACCCGAAATCGAGCCGGGTCTATATTTGCCGGAGCAATCGTTTCGGGTAACTCAACCGCAATTTGAAGTTGCAAGCTGTCGGTTTCTAAGACTAATCTATTCAACTCACTCTTGATTATTGCTACCAGGTTAAAGTTATTTTCTTGTTCGACGGGTTGGGGTAGGGCTTGATTACGGGTAAGGCGGGTAAAATTGGTTATATCCTCGATTAATTTACCCAATCGGTGGCCTTGCTCGCTCACTAACTGAAAAAAATCGGCTTCCTGCTTTTCCAAGCGGCCTGCCAACATTTCAGCCATTACTTCAAGGTAGCCGTTGATGATAGTAACGGGAGTACGCAACTCATGGCTAACTAACTCAACGAAGGTTGTTTTGAGGTCGTCAAGTTCACGTAGGCGATGGTTGGCGGTTTCTAATTCGTGTCTCTTATCCCGCTCCTCATCATAAACGCTTTTCAGTTCTTTGGCATAGATAACCATCTGACTCAACAGAAGGGTTTCTTTTTCCGTCATAAATTCCTACTCTTTAATAGAGCCTGGTTAGGTAGAATCAGAAGATTGCAGTAAATTGCTACCTTTTGCCTGGAAGAGTAGCTAAGGTTTCCGATTCTGCTAGTAAATTTCTTCAACTTAAAAATTATGGCCAATGTTAGTTCAACTGCGTGATTGAAAAGGTGCTCCATAATTATACAACAGTTGACTTGCTATGGATTTAACAATATTGTTACGACTTTATCTGAGGAAACACTGCCCTCACCAGTTTTTATAGGGGTGTTGAGCGAGGGCGGCGTTTTTGTAGGCTGGGTCTTCCGTAACATCTTTACCAAGCCAAACAGGGTGGGGAAAGTCAAAATCCTGGTGGGGCAGCTCAATTTCAGCTACTACAAGCCCCTCGTTTTCCCCGTCAAAGATGTCCAACTCCCATTTTAGTTCCGGCAAACCTTCTACTGGCAGAATAAATCGGCGTTTGGTGACAAGCGCGGCCTGGGCTAATTTTAATAACTGCTGGGCTTCGTTATCCGGAATGTTATATTCAAATTCGTCCCGACCAACCAGGCCGGAGCCTTTGATAGTAATATAGGCAATATTTTCGCTATCATCTTCGGCTTCTTCGGTTCTTACCCGTACCGTTGCCTTTGGGCCAAACGACAAATAGCCCTGGGTCAATCGGTGACCTTTGGGTAATTGGGGAAGTTTCTCAATATTAACCAGAAATTTCCGTTCAATTTCAACTTTGAAGCCCATAACTACACCTTTATTTTAGGTTTCTATCGCGAGCCAAAATCAAAGTAGCCAGTGCCAGCCGATATTCCTTGACTTTCAAGGCCTGATGAAAGTGTTTCAAAACATCCAACTTTTCGGGGAATGCTACTGCTGACCAGAGGGGGTCATCCACCCCAATTTCAATCGGTTCAATAAACCCGCATTGAGCTAACCTTTTAACCAAATCTTCGGTTTGGGTTTCACTCAACCCAAGCATATACCATAAACTTTCGAGATTAAAGACAAATTCCGAGTCTTCTGCTAGAATACTTACCAACTCCAGGGCTTCCCAGCTATCCACTACTTCATCCACAAATTCTTTAAGTTTCAAGTCGTGCAAAAGGTGATAAAGCCTACGTTCTTTTCGGGTTTTGGTCAGTGTTTCACTTTTTCGAGAGTGTTGTGTATCACCCTCAGTTTTCGAGTCGCGAGTAGGTTGGCTAGCTAACAAAGCTTCAACTGCTAATATTGAGGGCAAGTGGCTATTCCAAATCAGAATTTGAGCTTCACGGGTCAAGCGGTCACCATGTAGTCGCTCCATTAAGTCGTTGTGTTTGATATCCCAACCACGCCCATCCAGCAAAACCAAAGCCGGATGTTCCCAGCGAATTACTTCAAAGGCACTCGTAATTTCGCTTTCGACTACCCGATAACATTCTTCATCCAGAAAGTGGCAAAGCAGATTATAAGATTTAATTAGATTACGGTCGTTTTGAAATTTAAAGCCCGTTCCCACCACCATTACGATAGTGCGGCAAGTAGTTTGGACTAGATTTGGGGAAAGACGGTTTGAATTATTTTCCAACTCCTGTTGGTCGCGGTTAGTCGGGAAAATATCGGATGGATTCATCGCCGCGCCCTCCTTATGTTTTTAAGATTTGGCTGGTTATAGTTGAACCAGTTAACACCGCTAGTTTTTTTGTCCCATTGTTATACGTTCGCACCTATATAAACGTTCGAATCATTACAAAGGATACAGCCCAAAAGTAATATTTTCGTTAAACCTTTTATATTCTGGCAATAAAAAAGGGACGAGGTACTAAGCCCCGTCCCTGAAATACAGTAAAAAGTTATTTTGCTTTAGTGGCTAAAGCCTGTACCGCAAAGTAACTTGGTCGTTTAGACCCATCGCGCCGCAGCACACCCCAGGCCGTTTTCTCATTATTAGGGTCGGCGGTAACTTCCGGCAAAGCAAAGTTTAATTGCCAGAGAGCCATCACACCCATATAAGGATATTCAGCCTGAGCTTTCTGGAAAGCCCGGGTAATATAATCGGCCTGCTGCTGCTCGCTGATGTACTTGGCGTAATCATAGCCGGGCGCAGGGGTTGGGCTGGAGGCCCATCCGAACTCGGTTAACCAGATTTGTTTGTCAGCATCGCCCTTGCTTACCATTACCTGCCGAATTCCTTCTATACGGGTGAAGTAAAAGCTCGGATGATCTTTCCAACCAGGGCACTGGGCGGAAGAGACCGGATTGCTGGGCGTAGAGTCAGGCGTGTTACAGTTGCTACCAGGATGCACGCCAACCACATCAAAGTAATTGTTTTTCCTAACTTCGCCATCGTTGTAATCGTAAAGCTGTTTCAAATACTCTACGTCATCAATCGCGACATTCAGGTCATTTACGCCGGTGGGTGAAAGGGCTCCCAGAATGATTATGGCGTAAGGGTCGTTTGCCCGGATTGCGCCGCTCCCTTTAGCCAACGAAGGTATATACTTCTTGACGGTTACAGGTGCGCCGACTTCTCCGGCTAAATTCTCCTCGTTCCAGATTTCGTAAGCGTCAACCTGTCCACGGTAGCGTTTAGCCATTTCCCCCATAAACCGACCAAAGTTGTTGGCATCTATCGGGAGTTTGGAGTTAGGGTCACGATACATATCAGGGGTACCAACCGGGCTGATAATGATGTGAATACCTTCGCTATATAGCGCGTCTACAATCTTGTCAACCTCAGTCCAATCATAAACTCCTGGCTGCCCGGAAAGCTCAACATCCTTCCAGGTTACTTGCTGGCGAACCCAACGAACGCCCAAATCTTTGGCCCAACCCACTACCTTACTGCGGTCAACATAATAAAGGTGGGCGTTGATACCATAGCTGATGCTGGGTACTTTAAGATTAGCTCCAGACGAAGGTACAAAGTTGCGGGGGCCGTTGGGATACCGCCAGCGGAAATAATGTTGACCTACATTGCCCATTTCGACCTGAAATTCTTTCGGGTTGTCGGGGGTGAAGGTTAAAATCCGACGCTGGAAAGCCTGAACCAAAACGTCTTTCTCAACTCCGGCGACCACAGCCCTGGTCCAGTAGGCTTCGGCAATTGGTAAACCCATGGCCGAAATCCAGTTGAAAACAGTTTCGTTATTAACCACAGTACCATCAGGGCGCAATTTTGGCCCCACCTGATTTAGATAATCCCACAGGGCGCGGGGTATATTGTGCCCCAGAGTATTGTCGTAATATGTGATGTCCGCCCCAGTTTTATTCGCTAGCGTAGGGTTGGTGCCAATGTTACCAGCCTTATCAATAGTGGCGTTCACCCGTTGCCCAACCCGGTTAGGGGCGGCCTTGCTTTTCGGGTTGGCCTGGTCAATTGAGGCTACGTTCTTGAAACTGGCATAGGTGGGAGCGTTTGGGTTGCCCTCAATCGGGTCGCCCGCTACTGGCACATTATCAGCAGGGGATTTGAAAGTAAACGCGCTGTCGCCATCCTGTTGCGCTCCGCTTATTAGCTCAACTACCAGCAAACCGTTACTGACATAGAAAGGGTCAGTGAAGCTGGCATAGCGGTTGTTGATTTCCATGCGAGTTTTATCAAAATACTCCACCAAACGGTAGTTATTTGGTGAGTTTACATAACCTTCGGCAAATAAACCGTTGGCGGATTGCACGGCAGGGCCCCACAAATAGCTGCGCCCGACTGCCCCAATATCCACCAATTGGTCGGTAGTTAACCAGACTTTCTGGAAGGCTGGATTGACAAAGCCTGGGGCAACAGCACTTGCGTTTGTGCTGGTCAGGCTATTGGTAACCGGGGCTGAGGTTGCGTTGGCCTCAAACACCGGAGTAATGGCAGATAAAAATATTACTACTAACCCTGCCACTAACGGCAAACGTTTCTTCACAAGTTTCCTCCTTGCAAGCGGAGTCGGGGCTAATATGCTCAAAAGTTCCCACGAGGCATAACCACCAAACCCAACGCTTGTTCGTAAACGGCTGAATTGACTATGGTTCAGCCTAGAGAGTAAATCTGAATCACGGACTTCCCATTAGCAAGTCAAAGGCAAATATGGGAGAGGCCAGGCGGGCCTAAGCGTTGTTAGTCTAACATGCCCGCCTGAACTTTGTCTATTTCCACTTAATTAACGTTTGATGATGGCAGTGGTTTCGCCTTTAAACCAGGAATCGGGGAATTAGGGGAAATGAGGTTACAAAAAACTTGTATATTTTTGCTGGATAGAGCTGGCCCGGTGACCTATAGCCGGGCCAATGTAAATCAAACCCTAAAGAATTGGACATCGTAAGGCTTTAGAGTAACTTGCTCAACGGCTGAACCGTCGATATTGTAATAGGTTTTACCAAGTGGAATGGTGAGCGGGTAACTATTATGGTTGAGCAGGGCAAAATACTGGCCCTGGTCGCCAGTACGGATGACCTCAAAGCCCTCATAGCGAGGCAAGTTGTCTATGGCAGGGGCACACTCCTGACGGAACAAATCCACCCATAGGTACTCAAAAGTTCCTTCGGTGGGCAACACCCCAAGATAATAAGCCTCGCCATAACCCAACTTGCAGCTTGCCAGTCCTACCGACCCCTGAAAGAAATCTTCATCGCTAACCTTGCCATATCGCAGAATTATTTCGGTGCCTTCCTGGGGGTCGAGTAATTCCAACCAGAGCTTTTTAGCCTGTACTGTGCGCCCTGTCACTTCGTCGTACAGCGAAACGGGCACATCGGCATCGGCGGGTGTGTCGCCAATCAGGTTATCAGGATGGGAACCCGGCAAGTATGGGGGAAAAGAAAGAATCTCATCTACCCGAATGTTCAGCCACTCGTAAAGAGCGGCAGGTTGGGGGCGGTCTGTCCAGACGTTAGAAGGCTCTTTTGCGCCCACCCGCGTAATCAGCAGTAACTTTCCGCCATCCACCACAAATCGTTGCCAGTCATTACTCTCATCGTAATCGCTGATGATAGGGGCAACGGCAACAACCAGCGAATATTCTTTGAGGGTATCGGAATTGGTGCCACGCGGCAAAATATCACACTGTACATGCCGTTTTAACAGGCTGGCATGAATATCTTTCAAAATTTGCAGATAATCAAAGGCCTCGTTGTGCGGCTCAACTTGCAAGGCCCATAAATCCTCGAAGCCAAATAGCAGGGCTACTTTCGCTTTGGGTCGTCGGAAGAAATGATTGGGTAATTTATCCAATTCCTCAGTCAAATTCATAATCTCGTGATAGGCTCGGCGTTGTCGCCCATCATGATTCACAATCCCGCTGTGATATTGCTCCCCGCCAAAACGAGCTTCCCGCCAGTTAAAATAAACTGTCCCCTGCACCCCCCGCAGGAAGTTTTGGAGTGTCCAGAGGCGTACCTGACCTGGCGCAACCGCCGGATTATATTTTGTCCAGTTGATTGGCCCTGCCGCTTGCTCCATTACCCAATGCGGCTCACCTTTTAGCCCAAAAACATAATCATGGTAAAAGGATAAATCGGCGGTGGACTTCATGCCATGCGGATAATTATCAAATGCGATAAAATCCAGACCAGCACTCATCTTGAAAAAATCTATATGGTCATCGCCGTAAAATATATTATGGGTAATAAAGCCACGCTGGGGAGTCCAGAATTCGCGAATCGCATCCAACTGCAAATTAAAATATTCGATGGCATTGTCACTGGCAAAACGGCGATAATCTAATTCCAGGCTGGGGCTATAGCGCGCGCCCGTACCCGTTGGCAGCGGTATTTGGGACCATTCTCTGAACTCCTGCCCCCAGAAAATTGTCCCCCAGGCTTTGTTCAGGTTATCTATCGAATTATATCTTTGTTGCAACCAACTATGCCAGTTGAGCTTACAGGTTGGGCAATAACAGCGACAATTGCCGTGATTGCCCATCTCATTATCAATCTGCCAGCCAATCACGGTATAATTAGGCAGAAAATGGCGAGCTAGTTCGCGGGCGATGCGGAAAGACTGGGTTCGGTAAAAGGCGTTGCTGGGGCAGTAAAACCGTCGTCCGCCTACCGTCAAAACCTGACCTTCACGAGTGCGGGCCAGTATATCAGGCCGCATTTCTGCCATCCAGGGGGGCGGGGCGGCGGTGGGCGTGCCAATAATTACTTTTAAGCCCTGTGTATCCAGGGTTTCAACGGCCCGGTCAATCCACTCGAAGTTATATTCTTCCAGGCGGGGTTCAAGTTTGCTCCAGGCAAACTCGCCAATTCGTACTACTTTCAGCCCAATAACCCGCATTTGCTCTGCGTCCAAACGCCAGCCTTCTTCCGGCCAGTGTTCCGGGTAATAATCTACTCCCAGCACCGGCCTGGGCAGGTAAGTCGCCATTGTTCCTTCTGTCCTTCACTTAAAAATTTGGTTAGAACATTAAAGTCTGTTGGTGAATAGTAGGTAAAGTTGGGCGGCTTGTCAACCTGAGCTTATTCCTCTAAACTGAAATTATGAACAATGGTAATCGCAAAATATTAACCCTGATTGGTGGTCTGGTGGGCGTGGCTTTGCTGGTAACGGCGGCGGTAGTTTTACTGTTTTTATTCAATAAACCAGATAGTCCCGTTAGCCTAGTCACTCCAACAACTGGGTCTACCGCCACGAAGGGTTTGCCTTTGTTCCAGCAACAATGTACTATTTGTCACCCAAATGACGGCAAACGTCCCGGTAATGGTCCGGCCCTGACCAGCAGCAAAATTGCCGCGAGTTATCCTAAATTTTTCGAGCAACTTCGCCAGGGTAAGGGCCTGATGCCAGCCTTTAGCTCTGTGCAGTTAAGCGAGGCCGATATTTCTAATATTTATGCCTATTTGCAAAGTATCAAAAGCTGAAAGGTGTTAGGCATTGGGTAGATGCAATATAATCGTAGTGGTGTGCTTATACTACCCTTCAACCCAACCTTCTCCCCTAGAAGCTGAGAAGGAGTAATCCCCTCTCTCCTAAAAAGGAGAGGGACAGGGTGAGGGTTTATCAGTTTTACCTAAAAACTAACGCCTAAAACCTTTTTCTGTGGTGAATAACTAATGATTCTTAAAGAAAAACTTGCCAAGCACCCTATAATTCCGGCCCTGCGCTCCCCCGCTGACCTGGATGCAGCCCTGGCTTTTCACCCGCTCGTCCTGATGTTACTCAAGGGTGATATTTTCGACCTGGAGCGCGTAATAGAACGTAGTCGCCAGCAAAATACCCTGGCTTTAATCCATATTGACCTGATAGAAGGGGTGGGGCGTGACAAAGCCGGGTTGCGCTTCCTGCGTGATACATTGGGTTTGGAAGGGGTAGTCAGTACCCGTAGCAACCTGCTCAAAGAGGCGCGTTCGTTGGGGCTGGCCAGTATCTTGCGGCTGTTTGTGCTGGATAGCGCGGCCTACCAGACAGGTATCAGTCTGCTACACGCCCTTCAGCCCGACGCGGTTGAGGTTATGCCCGGTGTGGTAGTGCCGCATCTTGCTAAGGATTTAGCCCGTGATATTTCCCAGCCCCTTATCGCCAGTGGTATCCTCCGCAACGAGGCCGATATTCGGCAAGTGCTTGCTGCCGGAGCCGCCGCCGTCACAACCAGCCAGCAACAAATGTGGGGGTTGGATTTAAGGATGAAGGATGACAATTCGTAGGGGCGGTTCGCGAACCGCCCTGTGGTGCTCCTGAATAAAGCTTTTCAATATTTCCCCGGTTATTTTTAACCAGATATTGCGATTTCAACGTAGCCAATTACTGTGCAGCCCGAAACTTTGTGGTAAAATCATCAAACACAAACACGCCGAAAATGCTGCCACAAAATCTATTGCAAAGAATATTTTTTTAGCACTAAAACAGAGAGGTTTTATCATGACATTAGCTACTGAAACTGCCAGCTATAAGATGTTTGGCAAAGACGACTTCAATTTGGAATTGAGCGAGGAAGAGCGGGATATTCTTTCGCTGGTACGGGAGTTTGCCCAGAACGAGCTAAAACCCCGCGCCGCCGAAATTGATGCTAATGGTCAACTCCCCACCGACCTGGTTGGTAAAATGGCGGATATGGGCTTGATGGGCCTCTCCATTCCCGAAGCGTACGGCGGAGCGGGGCAGAGCTATGTTTTGTTCGCGCTGGTAATTGAGGAACTCTGCGCGGCCTGTGCCTCAACCGGGTTAGTGCCGGATGTAAATATCAGCCTGGGAGCCGAACCGATTTTAATGTTTGGCAGCGAAGAACAGAAGCAGAAGTGGCTGCCGGGGATGGCTAGTGGCAAGAAGCTGGGGGCGTTAGCAATGACCGAGCCGGGAGCGGGGAGCGACGCCGCAGGGATTAAAACCAAAGCCGAGCGCGATGGCGATTATTACATCATCAACGGCTCTAAAACCTTTATTACGCTGGGCGGAGTGGCTGAAACCTATGTAGTAACAGCCGTTACTGACCCGGAACTCGCCACCAAACACCGCCATATCAGCGATTTTGTGGTAGAAAAAGGCACTCCCGGCCTTAGCTTTGGCGAACCGATGCACAAAATGGGTATCACCGCCAGCCCTACCACAATGGTCTTTTTTGATAATGTGCGTGTGCCAGTAACTAACCGCCTGGGCGAAGAAGGCGACGGTTTCCGCATTACGATGGACACCCTCGACGGTGGACGGGTTGGGGTTGCGGCACAGGCTATCGGGATTGCCCGCGCTGCCCTCGAAGATTGTATTGAATATGCGACCCAGCGCAAGCAGTTCGGCAAGAGCATTACCGATTTTGAAGGTATCCAGTTTATGCTGGCGGATATGGCAACGGCGATTGATGCCTCCCGGCTATTAACCCTACGCGCCGCCTATCTGCGTGAAAAGGGTATTCCTTGTGCCCGCGAAAGCAGTATGGCTAAACTCTTTGCGGGTGATACCGCAATGAATGTAACTACCGATGCTTTGCAAATCTTTGGCGGTTATGGCTATATCAAGGAATACCCCGCCGAACGCCATATGCGCGATGCTAAAATTACCCAGATTTACGAAGGTACTCAACAGGTACAGCGTCTGGTGGTCGCCCGCAATTTGCTCAAAGGTCTTAAGTCGAAATAATAAAAGTAACTTTTCACCGCTTTTGCCAGCCTGTCCATCAGAATTCGTTTAAACCTGACGGGCTGGCAAACCGAGGAATATTTATAATTCTGGTATATCAGAATTCTTTAGGTTTTAAGCTACAAGGAAGTAGCAAATAGCTGTTAAATAACGGCGTTTACAACATATGTGCTATTTATAATTATAACCACGAGGAGAAATGAATGAGTACCAAACATCTGGTTGACCCCGAACTCGCTCCGATGCTCGAAGTGTTTCCAGCATTTAACTTTACTGCTGAAAGTCTCCCCGCGACTCGTGAAATGTTTACCCAAATGCTGGCTCAAACAAGCGAGGCGGCTCCGGCTTTTCCTGATATAGAAGTAACCGAGCATCATGTGTCCGGCCCAGAGGGTGCGCCGGATGTGCGAGTTCTGGTATATATTCCCAAAAATGTAGCACGACCTATGCCTGGTTTGCTGTGGATTCACGGCGGGGGGTATATTATTGGCAGTGCCGATGGCGATGATTTGCAGGTGAAGCAGATTGTCACCGATATCGGATGCGCGGTGGTTTCGGTAGATTATCGGCTGGCCCCTGAAACCCCTCACCCTGGCCCGGTAGAGGATTGCTACTCCGCTTTGAAGTGGCTTTATACCAATTCTTCTGACCTCGGAGTAGACTCAAGTCGGTTGGCGATTGGTGGAGCTAGTGCCGGTGGTGGTTTAGCTGCTGCTCTTGGGTTACTTACTCGTGACCGGGGCGAAATCCCCCTGGCTTTCCAACTTTTGATTTACCCGATGTTGGATGACCGCACTGTCAGCACCGAAAACCCTCACCCTTACACCGGGGAGTTTATCTGGACAAAAGAAGCTAACCATTTTGGCTGGACTTCGTTGTTGGGTCAGGAACCGGGTAGTGCTGGGGTTTCGCCGTATGCCGCCGCCGCTCGTGCTGAAAGCCTCGCCGGGTTGCCTCCCACCTATATTAATGTGGGAGCTTTAGACCTTTTCTTTGAAGAAAACCTGGAATACGCCCGCCGACTGGTACGCGAAGGAATACGAACCGAGTTGCATGTTTATCCGGCAGCTTTTCATGGTTTTAATATGATGCCTACTGCTCAAGTATCGCAGGCGTTTGTGCGTGATATGGTGGTGGCTCTCAAACGGGCTTTGCAGCCAAAACAATAATTTTCGGGGCTGGTTTGGTGTGGACTGAGGCCAGCCGCTTAATCTGAAAGGATATATGCAAGAAAATCAACGCGCTCCGCGCAATCGTACCCTGACCCTTTCCGAGGAAGAGCAGCAAGATTTTGGCTCACGTTTGCTGAAGCTGGAAAGGCCTGCAACAGTGGCAGAAATAGAAAATCACACTATTAATCAGGATATCTTTTCTATTTTGCCACTGCTGCCGGAAGCTGAGGTTGACCTGCTTTTTCTCGACCCACCTTATAACCTTACCAAAAGTTTTAACGGGCGCGTTTTCAAAAAGCAGGACTTGGACGATTACGCCAACTGGCTGGATGGCTTGCTGGCGGGACTGGTCAGGTTGCTAAAACCTACTGCCTCGGTTTATATTTGTGGTGATTGGAATTCCTCCGCTCCGATCCATTATGTGGCTGAGAAATATTTCAAGGTTCGCAACCGCATCACCTGGGAGCGCGAGAAAGGTCGGGGAGCCAAAGCTAACTGGAAGAACTGCTCAGAGGATATCTGGTTTTGCACCCTTTCCGATGAATATGATTTTAATGTGGAGGCGGTCAAGCTGCGGCGTAAAGTTATGGCCCCCTATCGCACCGAGGGTCTGCCCAAAGATTGGGAAGAAACCGAGGCGGGGGATTTTCGCCTGACCCACCCTTCAAATCTGTGGACGGATATCAGCGTGCCATTCTGGTCTATGCCCGAAAATACCGACCATCCCACCCAGAAGCCCGAAAAGTTACTGGCGAAAATAATCCTGGCAAGCTCCAATCTCGGTCAGTTAGTGTTTGACCCGTTCCTGGGTTCCGGCACAACCTCGGTGGTGGCAAAAAAGCTGGGGCGGCGTTACCTGGGAATCGAAATAGACCAGACTTTTGCCTGTCTGGCGGAAAAACGGCTGGAAATAGCCGAACAGGATAAAACGATTCAGGGCTATTCTCAGAGGGTTTTCTGGGAACGCAACACCCTGGCGGAAAGCAAAACTTCGTCCCGAAAGTAGTAAAACTAGAAAACATCAAACAATGCAATCGAAACGGGCAACAATATATCTGGCATTAGGGGCGAACCTGGGCAACCGTCGGGAGAATCTGGCGAAAGCCCTCGATCGATTGCGACTGGGTGGGAAATTACGGATTACCGTAGTATCGGGCCTGTATGAAACTCGCCCGGTGGGTTACGCCGACCAACCTGATTTTCTGAATATGGTAGTTGCCGCCGAAACCGAACTCGAACCTTTACAATTGTTACTGGCATTGAAACAAATTGAGGCTGATATGGGGCGGGAGACGACCTTTCTCAACGGCCCGCGTCCGATTGATATTGACATAGTATTTTATGATGACCTGATTTTTGAGGATGAGCGGCTGCAAATTCCCCATCCGAGGCTGCGCGGGCGGGGTTTTGTTCTAGCTCCACTGGCTGAACTTACGCCCGGCTACGTCCATCCCGGCTTCGGTTTGACAGTGGAGGATTTGCTTAACGAGCTTGACCTGGAGCAAGAAGGGGTAAAGCACTATACCGCCGAATCACCGTTGGAGGTGCCCCTGCCGCGGTTTTTGTTTGTCACCGGGCAGTTGGCTGCTCCCTGGTTAGACGAATATCTGGCAGAATATGGCCCAAAACTAGGCTTTGCATATCAGGTGGCGACCCTAGAGATTGAAGTGGCGGCCTTTATGACCATCCGCTATATTACCGACCATCTTAAACTGACCGAAGAACAAAAAGCCACGCTGGATTTAATCGTAGTTCCGGGTTTCGCCAAAGGTGAATTAGCGCAGTTAGAGTCTAATACCGGGATTAGAGCCGAACTTGGCCCAACCGCCCTGGCGGAGCTGGAAGCCTGGCTAGAGCGGCGGGTGGGAGCCGAAGAACACCACCACTTTAACACTGAGTCCCAACTGCGGGGTATGCAAGCCCGCCTGACCGACCCCAATATTCGGATTTATACCGACGGTCAGAATATCTACGCTTTTAATAATCAGCTTTTTGTGCTGGGTGGACCGGACGAACGCGAAATCCGGTCTATCTTCCGCAAGTTAAAAATTGATAATGCTTCCCACGCATTTTACCTGGGCAAAGAGCTTTATAAAGCGGCTCTGAGTGTGCGGCTGGGCAAGGTTTATCATCAAGATCGGGAGTTGGATTGGTGATTTGGCCCTGGCTGCGAAAACATTCTGAATGGTTATTTCTGGCCTTATTATTACTATTCGCTTTTATATTAAGAGTCTGGCAAAACGATAAAACTCCTCCTGGTCTCCACTTTGACGAAGCCGCCTATGGCCTGATTGCCGATACTATCCGACACGGCAATTTGGGCGTTTTCTATTCCGAATTCACCGGACGCGAACCAATTTATATGTATCTGGTAGCCTTCTACCAATTATTTTTCGGTAGCACGGTATTTGGGGAACGCTTGCCCGCCGCTTTTATCGGGGTAGGTATTGTTGCTGCCACCTTTTTCGCCTTTCGGAATATTTTTGCCGCCCGCACCCACCCTGACACTATTCCTCGTGACCCTACAAAGGAAGGCGGGGAAATCAGCAAGGAGGCGCGGCGGATTGCGTGGCTGGCGACACTGGCGGTGGCTTTTTCTTTCTGGAATTTGCACCTCAGTCGGGAGGGTTATCGGGTCAATCTAGTTCCTTTGTTGGGGGCGTTGTCGTTTGGGACGGTCTGGCGGGCCTATCGCTTGCGGACTACCAGCTCGATAATTCTGGCAGGGGTAGTGTGCGGCCTGAATTTTTACACCTATCTTTCGGCTCGTTTCATGCCCTTTGTGTTTGTGGCTTTCGGACTATATTTTTTATTCTTCTGGTGGCTTTTCTGGCGCAAGAAGCCACATTTGCCTCAACTTGACCTGAAATTATTCAAACCAGCCTTGCTGTGGGTGGGGGTAACAATTTTGGTGGTTGCGCCCCTGGCAACTCATTTTGCCTTGCACCGGGGCGATTTTTTTCAGCGTAGTGCCCAGGTGAATGCGATTTCAAGTGGTGGTTTGGCGAAAGTGTGGGAGAATACTCAGGTGGCAGTTCAGATGCTAACCTTCAAAGGGACAGACGACCTGAAATATAACCTGCCCGGTCGCCCGGTTTTCGACTTGATTCCCAGCCTGTTTTTCTATCTGGGGGTAGCATATAGCCTCTGGCGTTGCCTGAAACGCCCGGCTTATGGCTTTCTGTTGGCCTGGTTTGTGGTGATGTTCCTGCCCTCAATTTTGTCGGAAGATGGAAATCATCCCCTGCGGGCTTATGGTATTTTGCCCGCCGTGATGGGGCTGTGGGCGGTTGGCCTGAACGAGGTCTGGAGCTTTTTAGAAAGCCGCTTCAAAACCAACGGTTGGCGGGTTGGAGCGGTACTGGCAGCGTTAGTGCTAACCCTTACTTTTTATCAATCCTATACCGATTATTTTGATAAATGGGCTAAATTCCCCCAGCTTTACGAAGCGTTTGATGGCGAATATTTAGACCTTGCCAGCTATCTGAACGGTCTGCCGGAGGATGGCACAAGCCGCGTAATAGCCTCTGAGTTGCTGGACTATCCTACTACCCTTTATTTGTCGCCAAAGTCGAAAAATTACCACTGGCTAGACCCTTCTCAGGCGGTAATTATCCCGGCAGCGGTAACGAATGGTGGCAGGTTGGATTATGTAGTGATTGATCGGGTGGCGCGATTAGGGTTGGCTGCTGATTGGTACAAAGCTTTGGGGGTCACTCCCCTAGTAGAGGAAATAAAAACCGTCCAGGGTCGAACTCTAGGAAAAAATTATTCATTTCAACTCAAAGGCGGCTTTAGCCCTGACAAGTTACCTATCCAGAAACCGAGTTGTGGCAGGGTGAATTTTAACAACGATGTGAAGCTGTTGGGCTGGACGATAAACAATCAAGCCAAGCCCGGTCAGTCGCTCTCGGTAACATTATATTGGCAAGCCCAACGCCCTAGTCGCGAACCCTGGCAGATTTTCGTGCATCTGGTGGAGAAGCCGGACGCGCCTAATCGCCTAGCCCAGCAGGATGCTAATGGAGCTTTCTCGCAGGGCTGGTTCCCCGGCGATATTATAATCGGACAGTATAATCTGGCGATTAACCCGGCTACTCCACCCGGTAATTATCTCTTACAGGTAGGGATGTATAATGTGGATGACCGACGCTATCCCCGCGCCCCGATTGTAGGGGATTGTGAGGGGATAAACTCAGCCCGCGACTCGTTTATTATTCCAGGGATTAAAATCTGATAACCTACAACCGATAACCGATAACCGTTAACCTCCAATGTGGTATTATTAGCCTGTCAATTAGAAAATTAGCTAGAAACAGGAGGGAAGTCGCCGTGGATTTTGCCTATACTACCAAAACCAACGAGTTGCGCCAACGGCTGCTCGAATTTATGGACCGGTTTATTTACCCTAACGAAAAAACCTACCACCAGCAAATTGTTGCTTCGGGAAACATTCACCACCACGCCGAGATTGTGGATGAACTAAAAGAAAAAGCCAAAGAGCTGGGGCTCTGGAATTTATTTTTGCCAGACCCCGCCCACGGGGCAGGCCTCACTAATCTTGAATACGCGCCTATGGCTGAAATAATGGGCCGAAGCACCTGGGCCTCGGAAGTCTTTAACTGTGCGGCCCCTGATACCGGAAATATGGAAATTCTGGCGCAGTTCGGCACGCCTGAACAGAAAAAGCAATGGCTTGAACCCCTGCTACGGGGCGAAATACGCTCCTGTTTCGCCATGACCGAGCCGGAAGTAGCCAGTTCGGATGCGACTAACGTACAGACTTCTATCTTGCGTGATGGCGATGATTATGTAATCAACGGGCGGAAGTGGTTTATTTCAGGGGCAGCCCGCGCTCGTTGCAAGATTTCGATTGTGATGGGTAAAACCGACCCTACCAACCCCGACCGCCACCTACAGCAGAGCATGATATTAGTGCCATTGGATACTCCCGGCGTTACCATCGTGCGCTCTGTCCCGGTTTTTGGTAATCCCGGCAACGAAGGCCATTGCGAAATAACTTATGAAAATGTGCGTGTCCCGGTCAGTAACTTGCTGGGTGAAGCAGGAGGCGGTTTTGCTATAGCTCAGGCCCGTCTTGGCCCAGGCCGCATTCATCACTGTATGCGTTCTGTAGGGGCAGCCCAACGCGCTTTGGAAATGATGTGTCAGCGGGCCAGTTCGCGGGTGGCATTTGGCAAGCCCCTCGCCGAGCAGGGTGTTATTCAAACCTGGATTGCCGAGTCAAAGGTTGAAATCGAGATGGTGCGCCTGTTGACCCTAAAAGCGGCCTGGATGATTGATACTTTGGGCAAGAAGGCGGCGCAGGACGAGATTGCTATGATTAAAATCGCCGCCCCCGAAGTTCATACCAAAGTGTTAGATCGCGCAATTCAAACCTTTGGGGCAGCTGGCGTTAGTGACGATTTCCCGTTAGCCGAACAGTGGGTCTATGGTCGCACCTTGCATCTGGCGGACGGCCCGGACGAGGTTCACAAACGTTCGCTGGCTCGTTCCGAAATCCGCAAATGGGGCGCGCACTAGACGGTTGTCGGTTGACCTAACCCCCTTCCCTGATTCAGGGAAGGGGGAATAAAGTAGTTAATCTTAGCTAACGGCAAAGACCACAATCACCCGAACACTTACGCTCAGTTGGCCGGGTGCAATCCCGTCGCCACCGCCTTTACCACCGCCGCCATAAACCGGACCATAGTTGCCTGAATCCTCAGTTATAGTCAAGACTTGCCCGACTTGCAAATTCAGACCCCGCGCCATAGCCTCGGCTTTGGGTTTCGCCAGTTGTACCGCTTGTTCCAGAGCTTGTTCCCGATAACTTTTATCGTTTTTAATCCCAAAGGTTAAACCGCCAACCCGGTTCGCTCCAGCTTTGGTAGCAGCATCCAGCACCGTTCCGGCTTTGTTAACATCGCTAATAGTAATCGAAACGTTCAGGTTAGCCCGATAGCTTTTTGGGTCAGCAGGCTGCGTGCCATCTTTGCTTGGAGTATATTCAGGATAGGTGTAGACTCCCTGGGTCTGAATGTCTTTTTCGGCGATACCCAAATCCGTCAATGCTTTGATAATATTCGCGTTGATATTCTGAGCTTTATCCAGGGCTTGCCGCGCGGTAGGGGCTTGTATATCGGCACCCACGTTCAGCACCGCCATGTCGGGCGTAGCCTGTACTTGCCCAATGGCACTGACTGAAATAGTCCGATTGTTCGTTGGTGTAACAACCTGTGCCGGGTTAGCGGCAGGGGCGGCAACGGTGGTAGGGTTAGCCTGGGGCGCGTTGGTAGTAACCTGTGATTGGGTCTGGTTGGTTTGGGGTTGATTGCCATAAATTAAAACTAAAACCAACGTCACTACCAGTCCGATTGTTAGAAAACTGAGAATCCCGATAGTTAGTTTTTGCCAGAGAGCCTTTCATAAATAGCTTAGGCATCAAAATAAGCCAAGACCCGGCTGGGTGAACGCATTAAATCAGGTCGCTTGTATAGGGCCGCCACCCAACCGACAAACAAAGTCGCACTATAAGTAGCTAACACGTGGCGCGTA
>JBBQZS010000060.1:0-38491 GCA_038207495.1 Chloroflexia bacterium | reverse complement strand
TCGCAACCGGCTTCTTCGCAAAACTATGAAAAGCATTCCCTCCTTATTTTGAAAGGGATTGTACTTCACACAATATTCACACTCCGTTAATTTTCCCGCAATTCTAGTGTGTGTTTTTTTGCCGTATCCTCCCTGTACCCCATAACCTGGTTACGACTAAGTTTCCGATCTAACGGTTCTATAACTATAGGCTTAAATCCGAAGTTAGAACATTAATACTGACACTTCGTAGCAGTAATGTTTTTTCTGCCCCTAGCTGGCATTTCGCCACCTCCTGACCTTTCAGTTCAGCATTTTTATACCTGCTATTTATAGCTTACTCCTTCTTTTTCTTTAGGGCAATGCCCATGACAAGTGGCCCACTAGTTTTAAGAAACGCTCTTATCGAGGTAGATTGTAAATTTCGAGGGTGCTTTCCCCCTCCGCCAGCCGCTTGAAAATTTGAGCCTCGGCTTCCTCCCGAACCTTGGCTTTCTCTACAATTTCTTCGGCGATTGCCCTCGGAATGACCACCACGCCATCAGCATCCCCCGCTACCAGGTCTCCATAATTTACTATCACCTCGCCAATGCGCACTGGCATTTTTAGAGAGCCAGCCAAATTGGGGTTTTTGCTTGTGCCTTGAATGCAAATAGTGTGGGCGAAAACTGGGAAGCCTAATTCAATCAAGCTTTGGCTGTCACGTATCCCTCCATCAATAACCAGGCCACCCAGTTTTTTGGCAATTGCAGCATGTGACATAACCTCGCCCCAATAACCAGCTTCATAGTAATCGCTAACATTCACCACCAGAATATCGCCCTCTGTGGCTTCGTAAATAGCGCGGTGTAGCCATAAATTATCAGCAGGTGAGGATTGTACCGGGAAAGCCGGACCGAATAGCCGGAATGAGGGGCTGAGAGGTTTGATTGCCGAAGCCAAAGCCCCAATCTTTCCAGCGGCTTCGTGTAAAGAGGCGGTACCAACGGATGAAACGAGGTCAATATTTTCAAGATCGCTCATACTACTTACTCCTTCATGTATTTTTGCAACCGTACGGATTTTGAAAAAAGAGGAGAAGGCTGTGCAACTCTTGTTAACTACTGTTTTCTTACCAACCAAAGTAGCATACAGGAAACCATAAGTAACAACCTCCGCCAGCATCGTGGCTAAAAGAACAATTGCTTCAACTCCACCCCCACTCTCAGGGGCGGGAGTTACATTATTTAAGCACTTTAGCTGGTCTGATTAGGGGGACTGTAGGCAGACGGCATTTGTATTGCCTGTTATTGCTCTACCGTCCAAACTAACCAAGCTCTTCCCGGACTATTCTGGCTCCTTCCACCATTGCTTTCAACTTACCAAAGGCTACCTCGCGGGGCAAATACTTCATACCACAATCGGGAGCGATTACCAACCGCTCAGGTTCAACGTAGTTCAGTGCTGACCTGATTCGCTTTGCCACTATTTCAGGGGTTTCAATCGTAAGGTCTCCCAAGTTTAGCACTCCAAGAATAATAGTTTTATTAGAGAGCTCTTTGAGCGGAGATAGATCAAGGTCAGGTTGGGCGGCTTCAATCGAAATTTGCTGTACTATGCAATTTTTTAATTCCACCAGGAAATCGTACCGAGACTGGCGATTATGAACAATAGCCGCATACCCAAAACACATATGCAAAGCGGTAGTTCCTTCTATCCCTTTCAAAGCCCGGTTAATAACTTCGATTCCGTAAGCTCGGGCTTTCTCGGATCGGGCTTGTAAATATGGTTCGTCAATCTGCACAATATCAGCCCCGGCACTCATTAAATCTTTAATTTCCGCATTCACAGCATCAGCAATAGCTAGTGCCAACGATAGATCATCAGGGTAATAATCGTTCTGAGCTTGCTGAGTAATAGTAAATGGTCCCGGTACGGTTATTTTTATGCGCCGGTCAGTATTAGCACGCAAAAATTGAACATCTTTTACCTCAACTGGTTGAGGTCGCCTAATTGGCCCGCTAATGCGGGGGAGGATAGTAGAGTGACCAGTTCGGTCAAGCCCGGTTCCAGGATTATCCAAATCCACCCCTTCTAAGGCGTTAGCAAAGCGATTGGAATAACTTTCACGCCGAATTTCACCGTCTGTAATAATATCTACCCCGGCTCGCTCCATATTACGAATAGCTACTAGCGTAGCATCGTCCTGAGCCTGTTCCAGAAATTCTGGTTGAATACGCCAGATTTCTTTGGCTCGCACGCGAGGAGGTAGCCGACTTTTAAGGTTGTCCCTGTCTACTAACCAGTCCGGCTGAGGATAGCTCCCTACCACAGTCGTTAACAATTTTTCAGCCACTTATTTTTCTCCTTTAGTGAAAAACAAAACCACCATTGACCGTTAGAAGTTGACCCGTGATAAAATCAGCATCATCAGAGAGCAGGAATGCAACCGCACCAGTGATATCTTCCGGCACTTGCTGACGACGGATGGCACGACCATCTATTTGAGCCTGATGCCGTTCTGGCGGTATTTTACTGGTGGCCTCTGTCCAGGTCAAACCAGGAGCAATAGAGTTAACCGCAATATTATATTCGCCCAGTTCACGAGCTAGTGAACGGGTCATTGCGATAATAGCCCCTTTGCTGGCAACATAATGCAACATAACAACCGCCCCGGAGAGTACCGTATCGGAGGCTACATTAACAATTTTCCCTTTACCCTGCGTTTTCATTAAAGGCACGAGGGCCCGAGTCGCCAGCCAGGTTCCTTTGACATTCACTGATAAAATACGCTCAAAAGCCGCATCATCGATCTCATCAAAACGTCTACCACCAACCCCCTGGGCGATAGCGGCGTTATTCACCAGGCCATCTATCCCACCCCAGTGTTCCTTTAAGGAGGAGGTCAGTTTTTCCAGACTTTCACTACTACTAATATCGGTCTGGTAAGCGTATGCTTCTGCTCCGGTATCACGAATAGCCCGGGCAGTGGCCTCGCCCAACGAACCATCAATTTCAGCAATGGCTACCTTGGCGCCCTCTCCAGCTACACGCTCGGCAAAAGCCCGACCCAGACCCCTTCCACCGCCGGTAATTACTATATTTTTACCTTTCAATCGGTTCATAAAAGTGACCCCATTATTTGCTCTTGGTTTAACCAGAATTGGAGTTAGTCTAAAGAGGTTTGTCAGATTCTTTGATTTTCACCTGCTAACTCATTTGCTGACTGCTTACCCAACAGGAGTTAATCCCTAAAGTTGATTGCACATTGAAAATCAGAGTGGTTTATTTCACATAAACTTTCATCCTCCCAATCTTTTCAATTTCAAATGTCATAATATCCCCTGGCACAATTTTACCTACGCCAGGAGGAGCACCAGTCGAGAATACATCACCAGGATAGAGAGTGAATATTTTGGAGGCAAAGGCAATCATCGCTGGTATTTTCACTAGCATATCAGCACTATTTACATCCTGACGAGGCTTTTGGTGGCCCTCCAACCATAACTGAATATGCAACTGGTGAGGATCACCTACTTCATCGGCTGTTACTAACCAGGGGCCGATTGGGGAAAAGCCATCGTAGGATTTTCTTTGGGAGCGGTCTGCACCACCGCGAACTGTTATATCCAGCAACCCAGTATAGCCCAGCACATAATCCAGAGCTTCTTCCTCGGGGATATTTTTACCTTCTTTACCTATCACAAAGGCCAACTCAGACTCATGATGAATCTCAGCCTCACCTACTTCCGGCAAGTAGATAGTATCTTCTGGGCCGATGATAGAGCTGGGAGCTTTAAGAAATATTCCAAAATCCAGCATCCATTGACCATATTTGGCTGCCTGCGCCATCTCTTTTACATGTTCGGCATAATTAGAGGCGGCAGCGACAATTTTACCAGGGTTCAGAGCCGGAGCGTTTAATTTAACACTGGCTAGAGGGAGTGCTTTTGCTCTACTGGCTTCTTCTTCCAGAATTGGACGAAGGGTGTCAAAATTCTTACACATTCTTACCCACCAGTTAGTCGCTAATTCATTGTCCCATTGAGGTACCGCCGAGGTAACGTCCCGTAATTCTTCTCCCTGAACTATCCCTAGCCGATTTCCATTAAAAAGTGCTAACTTCACCGCAATTACTCCTTATTCTGCAATAGCTGTTCGTATGATGCACCCATTACTTGGGACATCGGGTGGCCTGCTCTAATTGCTTCTGCCATAGCCTGTTCTTTAGCGAATATCTCTTCTGCCGTAGCAATAATTTCCTCGGCCCGCTCCGCTGCTAAGAACACAACCCCGCTACCATCAGCAACTACCAAATCGCCAGGGGTAACAGTTACTCCCCCTATTTTCACCGGAATATTCCAGGCAGTTTCTATTACCCGGTTTCTAGCCGTAATTGGTACTGTAGCCCGCGCATAAATCGGGAGTCCAAGTAAACGACTCTCATCTACATCCCGGCAAGCCCCGTCTACGATTATTCCTTCTATCCCCTTAACAATTGCCCCCTGCGAAAGAAGACCGCCCCAGCCTGAGACATCTAAACGGCCCTGGTGGGCTATTACAATTACATCTCCTGGGCCCGAAGCATCTACTGCGGCTGTACCCAGATGGCGTGATGCAATCTGTCCATTCTTGGGCTCCTCTAGTTGTACCGTTTGAACCTTACCGACTACTTTTTTTGCTACACTAACCATTTTCAAGCCTAACACGACTCCTTCCAGCTTCAATCGGTCAAGTGCATCCGAAACGGCACAACTATCCAGCTGGCCCAGCCTTTCTAAAAGTTCGGTATTATTCATTAGCAGCCACCTCTTGTTTGCTCAGTACCGCCATTATTTCACACTGGATCAGCATAGAACCGGGCAAATCTATCACCATAGTGTGGCGGGCAGGACGGGAGTGAGAGTCAGGAAAAAGCCGCAACCATTCTTTATTAATGGCTTCGCGTGAGGAACGGTCTTTCACAAAAAAGGTTAACTTAATAATATCTTCCACAGAGCCACCTGCGGCTATTACCACACTTTGGAGATTTATAAAGACATTAGCACATTGCTCCTCCAAACTGTCTGGAATTTTGCCGGTAGCGGGGTCTTGCCCTGAAATACTACCAGATATTAGAATATTATCTATCAGGGAAGCGATGGGAATAGGCGCGCCGGCATGGTGTAACCCCTCAACCTCAATACTTTTTCTTCTACTCACTTTATTTATCCTTTTTTATGGAAGAATAACGCGAAATTTAGAGACGCTCTAGGCTGAGTTTGTAACTCATCCATTAAAACTAATCTTATTTTTACTGCTCTAGCCGGTTTGTAGCAAGATACTTTTGCAGCTTTATCTGTACTCGTCGGTAGATTCTGATAAAGCCCCCTGGTTCAAATACTAAGAAAAGGATTAAAAACAGGGCATAAAGCAACTGGTTGAATAAACTGGTTGAAAGACCCCGGGCCCCTACTTCACTGGTTACAAAAGGGAAGAAATTAATTTGCCAGGGATTACTTCCAGTCAGCAACTCAACTAGCTGTGGCAAGGCCGTCAGCAGTAACGCCCCTATGATTGAACCACTAACACTGGCCAGCCCTCCGATAATTATGATAGCTACATACTGGAGGCTTAAATTTACCCCCCAGAGTGTAGGTTCGGCGAAACGTAGGTAAGAACTGTAAAGGGCTCCGGTCATCCCTGCCAGGGCTGAGGAAAAAATAAAGGCGGCTACTTTAGTCCTGGCTAAATTGATGCCGAAAAGCTCGGCGGCAATTTCGCGGTCACGTACAGCCATAAAGGCTCGTCCGGCCCGACTGTTCATCACATTACGTACAAACAAAGCTACGGGTATCAGGATTATGGCTACCAGAAAATAGTAGAGTTGATCCCGGTTGAAAAAAAAAGGTCCAATGCTCCCACCTGTGGCAAAATTAAGCTCGCCCAGGTTGGGGGCGGGAAAGGAGCGTCCACCCTGACCACCTGTAACATTCTTGAGGTTTGAAAAAAGATGCAGCCCGATAAATACCAGAGCTACAGTAGCAAGGATTAAATACATTCCTTGCAGACGTAACGCCAGGGGACCTACTATCGCACCGATTAAGCCTGCTACCAGAGCTGCTGCGGGAATCCAGAGCAGAAACGACCAGTTCAAACCTAACAAATCGGAGCCATTACTTGAAGTTCCTCCCAACACTGCCGCAGTGTATGCCCCAACGCCCAGGAAAAAGCCGTGCCCTAACGAAGCCTGACCAGTATACCCGGTTAGAATGTTCATACCGAGGCTACCGACAGCAACAATCATGCCGAATACTGCGATGGACAGCAAAATTTTATTGTTGGAAAAAACTAGAGGAAAGGCTACTACAATTACTACCCAGCAAATTATCCAGCCCCATTTTGGCTTTGGGAGAACCTGGTGAGTGTTTAAATATTCTCTGGCCTCAGCAGTGTTAATGGCGGTTTCGGTATCAGAAAGAGCGTTTCCATCAATAGTGTCATCCTTATTCAGATTCATACCCGCTCTACCCCCTTTCTGCCAAATAAACCCTGTGGTCGAACCAGTAGTACAATCAATAGCACTATATAGGGGGCTACTGCCTGAACACCACTGCCAATCGGGATAAACTTGTTTACAGTTTCCCCGTAGCCCGCTACCAATACTTCAGTTAGCCCTATTATCAGGCTACCAGCTACTGCCCCAGTAGTAGAGCCTAAGCCGCCCAGCACCAGTGCCGGTAAGGCTTTAAATGCCGCGTTTCCCAAACCTGGCTCGAGGCTGTGGGGAAATCCTGCCAGGAAAACCCCCGCTATGGTTGTAACGGCTACCGAGATACCCCAGGTAATGCTATTTACACGCCAAACGTTTATACCGACTGCCGCAGCGGCTTCAAAATCGAGGGCTACGGCTCTCATTGCTATCCCCTGTTTGGAGATTTTAAAGAATATAAAAAAGATAACCAGTAAAATACCAGTAATTCCTATAGCCAGTAAATCGTTTAGATTAAACCGCAACTCTCCAATATTAAAGCCGGCCTTGCCCCAAGGGTCGCCATTAGATCTTAAATCAGTACCAACTGTGGCCTGGACGAAAATCTCACAAATAATATTAAGACCAAAGGTTATCATAAGAACGGAAAATTGATTTTGATTGTTTAAACGACTTAATATAAACCGATCAAAGGCCATTCCAAAAATGACCGTCGCGGCAAGGGAGGCTATGAGGGCCAGGAAGAAGTTCCAACCTTGCTCAATGGCTAACCACGAAACAAGATAAGCACCTACCAGCATAAACCCGCCCTGGGCAAAATTTAAAATTCCAGCCTGTAAGATAATGGTAATGCCTAGAGCAATCAACGAGTACATTGCACCGAGGGCCAGGCCACTTATTAGGAGTTGGAGAAATGTAATCATAATCGGTAAACTTTCAGTGCAACGCAAATTCTAGAATAATACGACCATGGTAAGGGGTATCTTAGCCTTCAGACTGACCGAGGTAGGCTCGGATTACTTCGGGATTGGCCTGAATTTCAGCCGGTTCACCCAGGGCAATACGTTGTCCAAAATTCAGGACCATTATTCGGTCAGCTATACCCATTACCATCGCCATATCGTGCTCTACTAGAATCTGAGTTATACCCATTTCACTTTGAATCAATAAAATGACTTCGGCAATTTCGTAGGTTTCCTCATGATTCATACCTGCCACTGGTTCATCCAGCAGCAGTATTTTTGGCTCAGACAATAAAGCTCGGGCTAATTCAATCTTTTTCTGGATTCCATAGGGTAAATCCCGTGGCAACCGCCCTAACCAGGGGCCTAGACCTAAAAGTTTGGCAATTTCCAGACAACGCTTGCGGTGAGTCCGTTCTTCGCGGGCTCCTGGGCCAAACCCCAAACCACCAGGAATTAGTCCGACTTTCATCAAATGGTGGCGGCCTACCAGGAGGTTTTCCAGGACTGTCATTAGGGGAAATAAGCCAAGATTTTGAAAAGTTCGAGCAATTCCAACCGAAGCAAGCTGGTCGGTCCTCAGTTTCAAAAGATTATGACCGGCAAACTGAATAGTGCCACTCTGCGGCTGGTAAACTCTGGTGATAGAATTAAAAAGCGAGGTCTTGCCTGCCCCATTCGGGCCAATTATCGCAAACAGTTCGCCCGGCCAAACCTCAAAAGAAATATTATTGAGCGCGACAATTCCTTTGAATTTCAGAGTAATGTTCTCCACCAATAGCAATGGAGCGTCCGAAAGTTTAGAATTATCTTCTTTCAGGTTGGAAGGATTTAACTTACTCATTTCAGTTTGCTTCCTTATTGGAGTTTGTCAGGAAATCCTGGTCAGGTCGGGAGAAGGATCGTTTTTTTAAAACGGAGTAATCACGGCTTTCTCCGGTTTCGTTTGTGCCAAGATAAAATCGTTTAATGGTTTCATCCGCCAGGAGTTCGGTGGCGGGTCGGGCATCCACCAATTTTCCAGTTTCGAGGATATAGCCATGACTGGCGATTGATAAAGCCATTTTAGCATTTTGCTCTACCAGTAGAACCGCCGTACCTTCCCGGTTTATCTGGATGATAATATCTTTTATTTGTTCTACCAGCAAAGGAGCCAAACCGAGAGAAGGCTCATCCAGCAGCAATAGTCGAGGACCAGCCATAAGGGCGCGGCCTATCGCCAACATCTGTTGTTCCCCACCACTAAGATAACCGGCGGCCCCTTTAAGGCGTTGGGCTAAAATCGGGAAAAGTTCCAGCACATGGTCATAGGTCTGGCGGACGGCGGCTGTATCCTTACGGGAATAGGCACCGGCTTTTAAATTTTCTTCCACCGTAAGGGAACCAAAAATACGTCTTCCTTCCAGAACCTGGGCTATTCCTCTTTTGATAATCAAGGTTGGGGAAAGGTTATTAAGATAAACGTTATCGAGTTTGATTCTCCCGTACACTATCTTACCCCGTTGTAAAGGCAAAATGCCCGTAATAGCTCTTAGTAAGGTAGTTTTACCCGCCCCGTTGGCTCCTAGTAGTGCTACGATGCTTTTATCAGGCACAACCATAGAAACCCCTTGTACAGCCTTAATTACCCCGTTGTATACAACCTCAAGTTTATCGATTTCTAACATTTAGCCCCCTGGCTGATTACTCCAAAACTACAAAAATAACTCGAGTCTTGTGCAAATGGTCTTGAATTACTGGTGGTGGCGGCGTTGTAAATCAAAGTAGGCTACTCTGGCTCTGGCTTCTTTCAACCCCACCCCACTGGCTATCTCGGCCCGGATAGCTTCTTCGGCTTTATAAATTTCCTGAGCTACCGCCAAAATTTCTGGGGCTTTAGCGGCGGGAATCACTACCACCCCATCGCCATCCCCTAACAGGTAGTCGCCTGGTTCAACCCTGGCACCACCAATATTAACTGGTACATTTACTCCAGCGACCATCACTCGGTCCTTACCGGTCCTCATCCAATTACCCCGACTAAAAATAGAATAATTCAGCTCAATGCTTCGGTCTATATCCCGACAGACTCCATCAATAACAGTCCCTGCTACTCCCCGTTGGTGCGCGCTATAGGTCAGGAGATCTCCCCACACTGTAGCATCCAACCTACCAGCATTGTCTAGAACTACCACATCGCCCGGTCCAAGCTCATCGATATAGTCGCCTACCGTACCTCGTTCTACCCCAACCGAAACATAATGAACGGTAAAAGCGCGGCCTGCTAACCGAAATTTTCGATCCAAAGGCATAATACCCAGACATTGACCGTTTAAGCCCAAACGATCCAGAGCATCACTAATGGTAGTACAACCTAGCTGTCGAAGTCTCTCCAGTACTGGATCATCCGGCTTTTTCTGGTCTGTTATTTTCATAATTCTTTAACTTTGATCCTTTAGCTTTCCCAATCCTTAAAGCTCGGATTGGTTATACTATCTACTTTACGACAATGATACTTCCATAAATTTTGGAGTTGTTTTGTTCCAAAGTGAGTTTGCTGCTTTGCCAGAGCTTCTTCATCACAACTCCAGGAGTAATTGCCACAGGCTGCCGCCAGCAACTGGATCTGACAGGCCCTTTCGAGATTAATGGCAGCAATAACCGCGCCTTCTATGGTATTGGCGGCAGTTACAATCCCGTGATTTTTAAGTAAGCATGCCGGGGCACCGCCCAGGCAATTTTGCACTTGTTTGCCTAGTTCAGGTGTTTTGATTAAATTAGAAGTCAGGGTAAACCGAGGAACATCAGGGGGGCTGAATTGGGCCCCTTCGTGGGAAAGAGGCCGCAAAGGTTGCTCCAGCGCGCCAAAAGCTATTGAGTGCATCGGGTGGGTGTGTACTACACAGGTTATTTCTGGTCTGGCTCTAAAAATCTCACTATGAATAGGGAATTCAAGGTGAAGTGGTAGTTCTCCTTCTATGACCTTACCATCGAGGTCAACTCTAATTAAAGTTTCAGGAGTAACTTCATCTAGTCCCATTTCAGAGGGTTTCATCCAGAAAGTATTGGCTTCTGGCTCACGATAGGAAACATGACCCAATACAGTATCATTGTGACCATTAGCGGCCAGAATCCGGCAGGCATAAGCCAGTGCTTGCCGCAAGGAGAAACTTTTTTGAGAAAATTTTGACATTATGCTTCACTTAAGATGAGGTTTTCCATAAATATTAGCTGCAAGTTGTAGCGGAATCTATGGAAAACCAAACCATAAATATTATCTTATCTGGTTAACCAGCACTATAGCCAAAACTGGCACTAGGCGCTTATTTGAAGACGTAGCTCTTGGCGGCCTCCGAAATATAAGCATCCTGGACAGGTTTGAGGAAGGCTGGAAGTGTAGGGTCAATTATCTGAATGAAAGACCCCCGACTAGGTACTCTTTCATTTGGGGTAGTACCGAAACCAGGAATATTTGGTACCACTCCGCCGAGATCCAGGTTCTTAACCACTTGACTGGCTGCCACGATTCCATCCCTGGTTAGGTCTCCACTCTCCAGGGCTTTCTTGAGAATTATATAAGTCTCGTTAGCTTGCACCCAGCCAGAAGACACAATCGAAGACTCTTTCTGATTGGGAGCATATTTCTTTGCAGCCGTTACCAGAGCCGAAATGCCTGGATATTCGGTCTGACTCCAGCTTGGGTTAGCCAGTAACAATAGCGAACCGGCTAAGGCATCTTTAGCATTAGTCTGCATTAAAGAAGGGTCCCAGGCCGATGACTGTAGTAAGTAACGGGCATTTGTGTAGCCAAGAGCATAAGCCGCCGTGATAATTCTGCCAACAAAAGCCCCAACTCCTGCCAGATAAACGTAGTCTGCCCCCCCATTTTTAAGAGCAGTAGCCTGAGCGGTAAAATCGGTATCAGATACTTTATAGGGGATTTTGCCTACATCCGTCATACCAAAAGTTTTTACAGCTTCGTTGTAGCCGACCAATCCATCCGCTCCCAGCGAATCATCCTGGTAAATTATGGCACTTTTGATGTTCTTTTTGCCATCTTTTTTGATCAGATAATCAAAACCGTTCAAGACATCCAGCACAAATGGCTGCGCTGCAAGGATTATATTATTCGAGGAGAGCATACTGAAAGCGTTACCGCCATAAAGAGTAAGGATTTTATCTTGAGCGGTCTGATCTTTAAGGGCTGACATTACTGGAGTACCAAATAAGCAACTGAACATGGCAATATCGCCGACCATTTTATTGTAAGCCTGTACTGCTACCTGGGGGCTATACTGGGAGTCCTGAGAAACTAGCTGGATTTTATAGCCATATATTCCGCCGTTGTCGTTCAGGTTCTGGAAGAATATATTCTGACCAAGTTGGAAAGGGACCCCCTGTGAGGCAAAATTGCCGGTTAAAGGTGCTAAAAATCCTACCTTGATAACTTTAGCACTGGTATCAACCCCGGGACCTACCTTAATATTGGCGGAGATTGTACCACTGGCGGAGGTAGTAGCCGCAGCGGTAGTGGTGGCAACCGCAGTGGTAGTAGTTGCGACAGCGGTAGTGGTAGTGGCGGCTGTGGTAGTGGTAGCAGGGACAGCAGTATCACTTCCACAGGCCGCTAATACCATAGACAGTACTAATACTACTATCACGCCGAGGTTTCTTCTAGTTGAAGTAGTTAAAATTCTATTCACTTTTTCTCTCCTCCTGTTAATAATCAGTTTGAGACTGATTCTTTAGTGGTTGCTCGAACCTCAATGATCCCCAAAGGCAACGCTGCAACTTTGATAAGCCCTGGCTGAAAAATCTCTCAGCCATACCAAACAAGGGAAAGTAACCAAACCTTGCTGCCCGATAAAAGCTTATCGAGTAAGAAGCAAAGCTTCATGTACTTCTCGCCAATCTTCTCCTGGCTTGATTATGATTTCTGAAGCTCTGAGGTGCCGAAAATCTATTCCATCTTCCAGACCTCGAGATAATTTGCCTGCCTGGCTATCCTGTAAGACATCCTGCAATAAGCGGCGAAGCTTAATTACCACGGTGTCGCTAACTCCCAAATGTTCATTCGAGCGATCTGCAATTACACCCATACTTTCCTGGGTTACAAAGTCTTCAAATAAGAGATTTTTAAGACCAGTGAAATGCCCCTGGGCCATAGCAGCTCGATCCTGTCCCCAACTTTCCTCCGGTTCAAAGCGCGGTTCGTAGATATTATCTGGATTGGGACCTACCAGGGAGCCAAAGAAAGCGTTCCGATCTACTTCTTGAGCTGTATCGTAAACGAAATACCAGGTCATCGTGTGTGCATCATCTATCGGAATCGGGCAAACAATAAAGCGCATGGTACCAAAAATCTGAGGAATCAGACCATAGTATGGTAGTACATACTCGGTTACCCGGGCATAGTTATTTCCATCAGGTTGCGAGCGAATTGCGGTTGCCCTTAAACCGTAAGAGGTCTGTTCTACTTCGTAACGTGGAGCAGTATCGGCACGTAGTCGTTGAATATCCTTTCCGGTAGCTCCATTGTATCTGAGCCAAGACTGATGTAATAAGCTTACATGCGAAGAGTCGAGCAGCCCCTCAACCGCCTGTAACCAGTTGCAGTGAAGCAATGCACCCCGCGGTTCTACCTGGGAATCAGGCAGGTGGGTAAACTCCAAATCAGGGAAAGGCGTTGGAGTATCGCCCTGACCCAGCCAGACCCAAACCATTCCACCGGCTTCGCGTACCGGGTAATGGCTGACCTGTATTTTAGAAGCAAGGTTAGAATCGGCTGGTTCTGCGGGTATCTCTACTACCTGACCGGAAACATCGATTTTCCAGCCGTGAAAGATACAACGCAGGGCGCAATCCTCGTTACGGGCCAGCGCCAGAGAAACTCCGCGATGGGGGCAAGCTTCATCTAAGAACCCAATTTGACCGTTGGTAGCCCGGAAAGCTACAAAATTCTCCCCAAAAAGGCGTACTCTTACCGGGGCACCATCGGAAACCAATTTCGCGGCTCGCAAAGCAGGCACCCAGTACTGTCGAAGAGCGGTGCCCATCGGTGTTCCTGGACCTATGCGGGTCAACAGTTCATTATTCTCTTTACTTAACATGGATCAGGGCTTCCTTTCTTAATACTCCAACTCAGGACCAACAGGCAAAACCTAAGCCTATTCCAGTACCGGCAGGGGTTCGGTATACTGGTATGTATTCATCCCAGACTACTTTCAGGTGTTCACAGGCTCCAGCAGTGGTAATCCAGCAGCGAACTTCTGAGGTTCCACCATTTAAATCCCTGACGGGAAGTTGCTTTAACCGATTCCCATCATTAGCTTTAATTGCGGTCATAATCACTCTATCAAGAGCCTCGTTGGTTACATGATGACTTAAACCACCAGAAGCAATTACCGCTACTCGCATATCGTCCTGGTTTGATTCAATAGCATTAGTCAGGGCTTGACCGAGAGCAAAACAACGTGCCGGACTCGGTTGGTTAGGAGGGTAATAAGTATTGAGTAATACTGGCACAATCGGGATTTTTTTCTCACCCATTAACCGGGTCACAATAAAGCCAAAAGCATGTCCAAACCCGGCTATTTGAGGGTTTTCTACTTCAGCCGCTGCCGCTACATCAAACCCTTGCTCTACCAGTCGTTCAATCAATTCGTAAGCCAGTTTGGGAGCACCTTCAAATGTCCGGGGAGTATCCATCCCATAACCCCGGTGGATAATTTGCCAAATAGAGTCTTTGGCCTCTACCACGTGACTCACTATCTTATTGCCATAAAATATAGATAGAGCCGGGTTATTTGCCATCGTAAAAAGTTCTTGTTGGTCATCCCCCACAATTACCACTGCATCGAGGTGGGCTTCGCTTAGGGCTACACTTAACCTGTCAAGTGCTTTCTGAGCAGTTACAGCCTGTTGGTTTAGCCGTTCAGGTTTTGCCAATTCTGCAAAACGGTCGCCGTATTTTTGGGCAAGGCTTTCATAGGAAGGGTGTACTTCTCCATCTGGGTCGTAAAGGTTTTTTCGTTTGAAATCGATTTGTTGGGAGTAGGGCTCCCATAGCGCACCCTCCAAATTTAGAAGGGGACCGTGGGAAGTCGCTATGCCTAAAACAATCCTAGTCATTTTTTGAATACCTTCCCCGGCCTTACTTTACGGTTTGAGTAACCCCCAAACGGGAAAAGAAAGTATGGGCATTACCGAAAAAAATAGCCTGCTTGTCTTCGGCACTCAGGAAACTAATTTCCTCAATAACTGGCCGGATGTCGTCAAGTTCCCGTCCGGTAGCTGGGTCAATGGCAGAACCGCTGCCGGGACGTTCGGTCCCGAACAAACAACGGTCAGTACCGACTACTTTGAATAGCAGTTCCAGGGCATTTTGGTCATATAGCACCGTATCAAACCAGAAACGACGTAGGGTCTCAAGAAAAGATTCCTCGATAGGGCGGTCTTGTACCTCATTTTTGGGCCCGCTCTTTCCGGTCGGGTTAATACCCTGGCGACGAGCTTTCCAGCGTCCCATCTGATAAGGAATAGCCCCTCCCCCGTGACTGATCATCAGTTTAAGTTTGGGGAAATCTTTAAAGACTTTTGAGCGGGCGATAGAAGTTATCGCCAGACTTTCTTCTGAAATAAAATGGTCACTGTAACTCTCCCGACCATAACAAGCGGTGCTATGAATATGGGCTGGAATATCTTTTTTGACTAATTTCTCATAGAGCGGGTACCAGTATTCATTATCCATAGTGGGGGTCTTTCCATCCCCCTCGCCAGGATCAGGGTTTAACACAACTCCAATGAAGTTTAATTCATCTATACAACGATCCAATTCGTCAAAGACAATCTCGACAGGCTGCCCACCCACCTGGGGCAACCCTGCCACCCCTCTGAATCGGTCAGGATAAAGAGTTACTGTTTTGTAAATTAAATCGTTATAAGCACTTATCCACTTCTCGACATCTGTTACTCTAGGGTGTGAATGCCACATCATAAAAGGGCGGGGAGAAATAAATTGCATATCCGTGCCTACCGCGTCCATTAATTCTACTGTTCGTGCTGCCGATGCTATAATTTCCCCCTCCTTGACTCCAGGTTTTAAACTGTTATTCAGACCGTTTGAAACCCGTAAGATGGATTGGTATCCATAAAAAGAGTCGGGTGTAATTAGATGACCATGGGCATCTATAATCATAGTGATATCCCTCTTGTTTATCCGTCTTAAAAACAGGTAAAAAAGACAACAAATAAGCCACGGGCGACATAAGCAGCCCGGTTTGAGAGATTGATAACAGGAAATTAACGCTCAGAATCAATGAAAGCGGTAAGCCAATAGACCACCAGGTTAAAAATAATCAGGCGAACTTTAAAGGGATGTTTATAACCTGCTTACTTTTCCACGGTCGGATTGGTTTATTTACAAACAGAAAAAGCTTTGTTATACTAAAATAAGTTTTTGCAATCGTTATCAAAAAGTATAGGAGCAAATTCCTGGTTTGTCAATACTCTTCTTCCAGAACCGCCGAGGGACCAGGTGAAGTAATTTCGCCCCAATTTCAATTGCTCAAAGAATAAGGCAAGCCAATACTTCATTCTAAAACCTGGGTGCATTGGAGGTAAAGTCCGAGCGAAACCTCCTATAGCCATTATTAATCAGTAACGATCTTTTCAATTTCCTTGTCCATAATGCTAATACTAAACATTTTTAATCAGGGGAGAAGGTTTAAAAATATGACTACCAGCATAGAACAGAATGAGGAGTTACAGGCGGCCCTGGAGCATCTTTATAGCGAGGTTGCCTCAAAAGACTTACAACCTCTCTGGACTCAGGTACGAGAACTTATGACCAGGTACCCTAAACCGGCTGCCATACCCTGGCTCTGGCAATGGAAAACCCTTTTAGCGCTGGCTGAACGGGCGGGCGAATTAGTTTCCGTTGAACGAGGCGGTGAGCGTAGAGTGCTTGCCCTTTCAAATCCGGGTCTAAATGGTCTTCCTTTTGCCACTTCTACCCTGTGGGCAGGAATACAATATCTTAACCCTGGAGAGGTAGCCCCGGCTCATCGACACAGCCCAGGGGCAATCCGTTTTGTTTTGCAGGGGGAGGGCATGTGGACCACCGTAAATGGAGATGCCTGTGATATGCAACGAGGAGACCTAGTGCTTACTCCCGGAGGGACTTGGCACGACCATACTAACCCTGGAAGCGAACCGGTAATCTGGTTTGATGGCCTGGACCTTCCAACTATTCAAGCCCTGGATGCAGTTTTTTTTGAAACCTTTCCTGACTTAAACCAGCAACCGAACCCTCTTCACAATCTATCTGAATTAACCTTCGGCGGGCGTGGTACTCTACCAGTTGAAGTTGCTACTAGCACCACGCATTCCCCACTACTGGTATACCGTTGGGAGGATACCGATACAGCACTAAGTGCTCTGTTAAAAGTACAGGGTACACCGATAGCCAGTCTGAAATTTGTGAACCCGGCCACTGGTCAGTCTGTAATGCCTACTTTTGGCTGTGAAATTCACCGTATAATTAAGGGCGGACATACTCGACCTGGTCGCAAGGTTGGAAGCTCAGTTTTTGTGATTTTCCAGGGAAGCGGCTACAGCGTAATAAATGAACAGAAATTTGATTGGAGTGCCGGAGATATGTTTGTAACCCCGTCTTGGGCAACCTATGAACATGTAGCTTTTGAACAGTCCGATCTTTTCACTATCACTGACCGTCCACTCCTGGAGACTCTGGGATTATTCCGGCAGGAAGAAGAGCAAGAACCTCAACCGATTAAATCCCAGTTTCAGGCTAAATAATGAAAAAATGAGTGGAGCGTTCAATTTATAATAGTGCTCTGGTAGAAGCTCGCACTACTAAACGGGCGCTGTAGCGCAAAATAACTGGAGCTTTATCTTCTGGAGTTGATGCGATTTCATCATTTGTAGCTATTTTATTTATGTGGGTAAGTAGCTGCTGGCAGGCTTCTTTTGCCATTGCTTCTATCGGTAGTTCAATTGAAGTTAACGGTGGGGTCATTAGAGCAAACCAGTCAGGATTCCCGAACCCAATAAACGATAAATCCGACGGAATTGTTACATTGCATTGTTGTAAACCCTGTAGAGCACCCACCGCCAGTTCACTACTGGTGGCAATCAAGGCAGAAGGTCGGTTCTTGTGATTCAGTAAATTTACAGTTGTAGTCTTTGCGTCATGTCTGGTGAAATTAATACGACAGACTAATTGTTGTTCTACTGGTACTTCGGCCTGTTCAAACGCCTGGTAATAACCGAGCAATCGGTTGGCGGAAACGTTCATTTGCCCACATATTATAGCAATCATGCGATGTCCTAATTCAAGTAGATGCTGGGTACTTTTAAATCCAGCATCAATATCATCAATTAAAATGGCATCAAACGAGGGATTGCTACTTTTCCGCAAGAGCTCTACGATTGGGGGTAAAGAAGTGTTTGAGTAAGCGATTTTCAATGTTGAAGTTGATATGCTGTTATTAGTTACCACAATAATGCCTGCAACACGCTCTTCGAGCAGAACTCTAAGGTGTGCAGCTTCTACCTCAGGATCTTCGCGGGTAACACATAGAAGTAGCCGATAACCATAAGTAGCCAGTGTCTCCTGTATCTGGGTAGCTAGTACCGAATATTCCTGGTTAACAATGGTAGGTAAAATTAACCCAATAATTTTACGATGGTTTGTCTTGAGGCTTCGTGCCAGGCTATTAGGAGTATAACCAAGTTCTTCGGCTAATTTCCTGATTCTCTCCGCCTGGGCCCGTGCGCCGGCTCTTTTCAAATCCTGCCCGTTTATAGCCCTTGAGATGGTTGAGGTCGAAACTCCCAATTGTTTTGAAATCTCCTTAATTAGATTACTCATAGGAAAAAATTTCTCCACTTTAATAGAATAAACTTATAGGAGTTACTTACCGTTTTAGGCAAAAACTTTCACCAAAATAATTATAACTGAGTCAATAGTTTTAATGCCAAACAATTATACATTAAGATTATCCAAATACCTTATGGTAGCGGCTTTGGTAATTCGGACTGATACAATGTTACCATAGTATCATCTCGGTAATGAGCAACAAGCGGAACGTAAAGAGTCGGTAGATCGTTAGTTTTGTAATTATCTAAATTGGAAAACCTTTTGGAGTTAATCCAGTTCAATTTCATCTTCGCTACCCGCCTGACGTAGTGGACGTAACCCCTGGCGGTAACCCGCATCGGCCAGATTCTAATGGTATTTGGGTATATGTTTAGAAAGTGTGTAAAAGAGAAGGAGGAGGCTTGAAATAAAAATTAGAGCGCGAGTAAGCGAGAGGCTAGCTTGGCTATCCTCGAAGCGCACGCAGCGGCGGCAGCTACCAACTGCCGCTCTCTGGTCCTTTTTTACAACGATTTGCATAACTACCAGAAAAGATTGCCTGGCAGTAGTTAAATCTGGAAGAAAACAACCAAACTTACCCCTCCTCCCTCGCTAATTGGATGTGACCCATTTTTGCCCGTACTTCCCCCACACCCCAACTTTAGGAACCGTTACAAATTCTTCAGTCAGAAAGAAGATTTGGCGATATACTACAATTAGAACTTACTGGCGCTCAAACGCGCATATTCCAGCTTGCTGCGAAACAACTCTAATTTTGCTCCTTATTCCGAAAGGGCGTAGGTCACGGCCTCATCAATTGACATTGCCTGCCCCTCGGCGTAGGTGGCTTCAAAAGTAGCTTCATCAAGATTGGCGCGGGCGAGTTCAAGGTTTTGCTGGTGCAAATCTGGGAAGGGCCGATACATCACCGCCCCGATTGAGGCTAGTAAAGCTGAGATAAACCCACTCAAACGGGCTACGTTTGAGAGATAACTAACAGTAATAGAAGAATCCGGCTGCTCGATTTCCTGCCATTGCCTACTAACCAGCAAGGCCCACCCGGTCAAAGCCAGGGTCAATTCAAACTTGAAACCCATTTTCCGGCATAAAAGCATACTTTCCTCAAGGTGAGCGCTAGCTTCGTTATACTCCTTCTGATACAAGGCCACCAACCCCAACGGTATCAGGAAAATGGGAAGTAAAGACTTGAGAGCAAGTTTTCGGACTATGGCCAGGCTCTCCTCAAGCTGAGGAAGCGCTTCCCCATAATCCCCCTGACATAAGGCTACCCAGCCCAGCAAATTCAGGGCAACGCCCCGGAAAAATTTATGCCCCCATTGCTGATTTATAACCAGGGCTTCTTCCAGTTGTTGGCGGGACTCGGCATATTCCCCCTGTAACAAGGCCACAAAGCCCAGTTCGATTAGTGGTCGAGCTAGGTTGAAGCCTTGTTCTTGGGTCAAGGCCAGAACTTCTTCAAAATAGGGGCGGGCTTCAGCATATTTACCCTGTTTTAAAACCAACCAACCCAGATTTTCGTGGGAGTCGGCTAACCCCCCCGTAAAGCCATGTTCCTGGTTTAAGGCAAGATTTTCTTCGAAGTAGCGGCGGGCTTCGGCATATTCACCCTGGTCTAAGGCCATACCGCCCAAGTGACACTGCATAAAGTGCAAGACTCGGTTGTCAGCTAGTTCCTTGCTTAATGCCAAACCCTCCTCCAGATATTGGCGGGCTTGATCATACTCTCCATGCTGTGAGAAAATATTTATCAGCATATTTAAAGCATACATTATACCTGTTTTATCGTTCACTTCACGGTACAAAGCCAGGGCTTCCACCAGAAATTGGCGGGCTTCCACAGGCTCCCCTTGCCAATCCGCCAGCCAACCAGTTCGCCATAAAATTTTAGCCCTTAATGACCCGATTTTGGCAGAGGAGGAATAAGAGAGGTCTAAAGCTCGCTTCAAGTAATTCCGCCCTACCTTATAGTAGCCGCGCATACCCCAATATAGTGCTAAACTCCCGCTTAGCTCTAAAGCTACCTCGGTTTTCCCGCCCTCAAAAGCCTGGTCAAGCACTGTCCGAAAATTATCATATTCGCTATCCAACACCTTCCAGAACATTACATCTTTGGGGCCACCCCGCCATTGTTCAAGCTCACGACTGCGGTTCAGGTAATAAGTGGCGTAATTTTGGGCCAGGGTATCGGCCTCCCCGCTCTCCGCCAGTTTGTCCAGCCCAAACTCCCGGATAGTTACTAACATCCCATAGTGGGTTTCGCCATCCTGCCCTTCCCAGCGTTTCAGTAAATTCCGGGTTAGGAGCGACTCCAGACCCTCGAAGACCTCAATCGCTAAATCCCCCTCTGGGTTACAAACTGCCTCCGCCCCTTCCAGCGTGCAGCCCCCCGCAAACACTGCCAGGCGGGTAAACAGTTGCTTTTCCCCTTCACTAAGCAGCTCATAACTCCAACCGATGGTATCCCGGAGGGTCTGTTGGCGAGTGGGTAAATCTTTTGCTCCACCCACCAGCAGCTTCAGGCTCAAACGCTCTAACAGCTTCTGGGGTGAAAAGGCCCGCACTCGCGCCGCCGCCAGTTCCAGAGCTAAAGGTAACCCATCTAGCCTTCGACAAATTTCCACCACCGCTGGAGAATTTTCCTCGTTCAAAGCAAAATCGGGGTTAGAGGTCTGGGCACGCTCCACAAAGAGAGTTATAGCCGAAAACCCACTAACTAACTCAGCTAGATCGTAGCGGGTTAGCACCTCTTTATCCGGGAGAGCTAAAGGTCCGACCCGATATTCCCGCTCAAACGATAGTTGCAGGGGTATCCGGCTGGTAACCAGCAGTTTTAACTCGTTGGTTTCCTTGAGTAATTCACTCAACAACCCGGCTTCCCCTACCAGTTGCTCAAAGTTATCCAGAATTACCAGTAACCGTTTGTCCTTGAGGTGTGCCTTAAGGCTTTGCAGTAACCCCTGCCCCTCTGTTTCTTTCACCTCCAGAATTCGGGTTATGGCGGCTATCAGGCTGGGGCGGGTGGTCACATTTTCCAACCCCACAAAGTATATCCCGTCCCCAAAGGTATCTAATAACAGTTTGCCCACCGCCAGAGCCAGACTGGTTTTTCCCGAACCGCCCGCCCCCGTCAGGGTTATCAGCCGTTTGTCGGGCTGTTGGAGCAGTTCCAGCAACCGGGCTAAATCCTGCTCCCGCCCTAACAAACGGTTTAACTCCAGGGGCAAACTGTACGGTACCACTTTAGCCCAGCCTTCCAACGGCTTAAAGTCGGGTAGTGGCATTATCACCACCGGGGGTTTGGCTTGAGGTTTTACTAGCAGAGCGGCAAACCAGCCCTCGTCAAAAATCGGGTAGGTCTCGGAGTTGAAATTATGGGTTTCAAACCAGTTTTTAATTACCTGCCATAACTCCCGAACCTCTTCGCGTTCTTTGCCGACCACAAAGACCTGTCGTTCCAGGTAGATTCTAATCAGGTCGCGCAGTCGCTCCGCCGTCGGCAGGTTGAACTCACCCTCCCAGTTTCGTACCATTCTGGCACTCTTTAGCCCCAACAGTTCGGCTAGTTGCGCCTGGGTCAGGGTTGAGCGGTGGCGCAGCATCTTGAGCAGTTCGCCGGGCGAGGCTTTGATATCGCGTTTGGGGAGGCGGGGGGTTAATTCCTGCAACTTTTGCACCAACCTTGTTTACTACCTTCGGCTTGAATAAACAGTTTGGGTAGACCAGCGATAGGAAAAAAGTGGTAACGATAGGAAATGGCAACCGGTAATTCCGGGAAACCCAACGTCCTGTGTGAAACCTATAATGCTGATAGCTGAATAGTTGAGTTAGAAATTCAGGAACATACGGAATACCATAAAACAATTTTAGCACAACTATTCTTCAATTGAAACAGAAATGTCAGAGGTGTGGAGCACAGTGGAATAATAACGGCTACAGTTTTGCGGAATCTAGCAGGAGAAAAAAATGGAACTAATATTAGTAGTGGTTTTAGTGGTTCTAGGTTTAACCGTAATCGGTAGACTTTCAAGTTATGGTAGTGGCGGGAATAATTACCGACAGGCTGAGTTTCAACACGAACTAAAACTCGTCCGGGAAGCCGAACACAGAACCAGGAAGGCCGAAAAGAAGGCCCAAAGAACTAGGGCTGGGTTAAAGCTTGGACCAATCGAGGAACGCTAGGATAAACTACCCAGAACAAGGGGTCAAATTAAGGTCAGGGCCTGGCGGGCGTAGGCGATGGCCTCTTCCAGTGACATCGCCGCCCCTCTGGCAAAAGCCTGATTGTATACTTCTTCGTCCAGGCTCGATTTAGCCGCCTCTAAAACCTTCAGGTAATAATGTTAGTGGCCGCCGCCAGCCGGACCGGAAATAACAACGACAGAATTAACGAAAGACATGGTGGGATGCGTAGCAGCGAACTTAAACGCTTGCTCCGAGAGGCCCAGGCCCAAGAGCGGCAGGCAAAGGCCGGATCAAACAGAGTGGAGAAGACCGAAGGAATTTCTTCAGTTTCAAAAGCAGCCCGAAAATCTCTCAGTGAGGCTGAATAAAATCTCTCCCAAAAATTTCCTCCTAGCCTAACTTTCGGGCGGTTTCGTTGGCTCGCTGGTAATTCCTGACTTTTGGTTCATCGAGTGTGTGGCTATGTTTATTTTAAGAGCGGCAGCGATTGCACCACATAAACGAGTAACTCTGGTTAAGTAGTCAACCTGAGTAAGCTCTGCTAACCAGCACTTTGTAAATAGCACAATACCTCGTTGGCCAGGGCCACAGGAAGTCCTAGCAGTTTGAAGGCTATGGGTATGTGCGCGAATAAGCGAGCAAAATAAGCACTCTTTACACCTAGCTAGAAGTTTGGGCAATATACTCTTCCACTCTGTCTAACCATTCACTGGTTAGAGCTTCAAAGAGAGGTCTTTGCTCAACGTATAAGCCGTGTCCTGCTCGGTCAAGCACCGCAAAAGTACCCCGTGGATAATTGTCCAGGATTTCCCAGGCGTCCCGATAGCCACACCAGTGGTCTTGTCGTCCAGTTACAAACAATGTAGGAGCAGGAAATGGAGTATTTAATTGATCAACCGGAAACGAAAAAGCTGCATCTCCAGGAAACTTGCTCAAAAAGCGATGATCAGCGATTGCGGCAGCAGGGTCAAAAACAGTCCGAAAAGCGTCGAGGACTTCTAAGCTTTGGGCAACAACTATTTTAGAGATGTCCCTCTCCTGGGGGGTCAAGGCAGCTTGAAATTGTGGATCTTCATGTAAAACTTGAAAAAGTGGTAAGTGTTTTTTCAAAGAATCTGTTTCAATTGAAGGCACTACAAGTAATACACCGTCAATCAATGCCCCTTGCTGGTAAACCAAACCTCTGGCAAGGTAACCCCCATAAGAAATCCCTGCAACTACAAATCGCTGATTGGGCGCAACAATTTCCTTAAACTCTCTTACAACTTCAAGTATTTGATCATAACCTGTTATTCCTTCTGCCCCTGGAGTTTTACCCATACCAGGTAAGTCTGGATAAATTCGCCGCCAACCTTTTCGATTCAGGAATAATGGTTCCATCGAAGCAGCGATATGACGATGGTCTAACGGCCTCCCATGAAGCATCAAAATTGGAATACCCGTACCATATTCCTCGTAATATACCGGGATATCTCTAACTATTGCTTCCATTGTGGCCTCCTTTTGCTTACAACAAATCCCACATTACATTACTGAAGCAGAAGTTTGAGCTATATATTCTTCTACTCGGTTTAGCCATTCATTTGTCAGAACGCGAAATAGCGCCTGTTGATCGGCAAATAAAAAGTGCCCAGCTCGATCAAGTACCGCAAAAGTGGCGCGAGGATAGTTCTCAAGAATTTCCCAGGCTTCTCGATAACCACAATTTGAATCTTGACGCCCCACCAGGATTAAGGTAGGCCCTGGAAAAGGTGCGGCTAATTTATCAACCGGGAATGAAAAGGCAAAATGCTCCCAAAGCCTGCCCCAAAAAGTAAAATTAGCAACGGAAACCCCAGGTATTGTGTTAATCCGGATCCACTCAAGTACTTCCAGGCTGCGAATAACAAAGAGATTGAGGAAATTTTTCTCAGCAGGGGTCAAGTTGCTTAGAAATTGAGAGTCTTCAAATAATACTTGATGGGGCGGGGCAACTCGTTTATTGGGGTCCGTTTCAATGGGTGGTACTGTGAGTAATACCCCATCAAGCATCGCCGCTTGCTTATAGACCAGCCCTCGCGCCAGATACCCGCCATAAGATAAGCCCGACACTACAAAGCGCTGGTTGGGCGCTACAACTTGCATAAACTCGGCTACAATTTCAAGCACTTGATCCTGATTGTTAAGCCAATCTGGGGCTGGTGTTTTCCCCATTCCAGGCAGGTCGGGATAAATCCGCCGCCAACCTGTCCGGTTCTGAAATAAGGGTTCCATATCTGCCTGTACCTGAAATCCATTTCCAGGACCACCATGAAGCATCAGGATTGGTATCCCGGTTCCATATTCTTCGTAATACACTGGAATATCGCTAACTATTGCTTCCAATGTAACCTCCTTTAGAACTACTTTCTCATTTACAACAAATTAAAACCATTTTGACCCGAAAATTGACTTGCTAAACTGGTTGCATTATTGGAAAGCCGATTTTAGGAAATCGGGTAGAACTTTGAACCAGGAAGGGCCACTGTGGGTGCCGCCTACAATCTGGGTATAGACTATATCTGTTCCCAGTTGGTAGCCTTTAGTCTTGAGCACATCAATCAATTCGGTGGTATCTTGAATCATATCAATCACCCCGTTACCGTCGCGGTCATCGGTTTCTTCTTTTGTACCAGCATAAAACCACATCTTCAAACCCACGCGCTTCGGGCTTTCTCGCACAACCTTGTGCATTATGCGCGAGTTTTGGCGAGTAGTGGCACTCTCATTATCGGTCCGAACCCAGAATGAACCTGAGAACACCCCTACTTTACCGAACAGGTCAGGATGCTGCCAGGCCAAATCAAAGGCCATTAGTCCACCCAGCGAAAAACCCATAATGGCAGTATTAGCTGGGCCTTCCTGTATCCGGTAATTCTTCTTTATGTAAGGCAGCAACTCCTCTATCACAAATTTAGAGTAAAGGTCAGCCTTGTCGCCCACACTATCAAAGCCTGGAATTCCAGCTACTCCATATTCACTATTCCGAGCAGAGGTACTAAAAATTGCCACCACAATTATCTTTTCAAGCTGGTTGTCGCTGTAAAGCTTGTCAAGCAGCTTGTTCACGTTGTAGGTATAAGCAAAATTTCCGTCATTCATATAAAGCACTTTATAACGGGTGGTGGCAGTATTGTAGTCAGGTGGCAGGAAAATATCTACCTGACGGTCATTGTTGAGGAAACTCGAATGAAAATCCTTGATAGTGACGATTGAGGTATCGTTGGATGCCCCGCCAGGGGTGCTAATCACCGCTGCAGTGAACTGGGCAGAAGTAGTGGCTGTAGCGGACACAACAGTAGTAGTCAGGGCCGTAGTTGGAGAGGGTTGCACCTGGAAAGTAGGAGAAGCAGTTGGCACGGAAGAAGTAGCCACCCCTTCATTACTGCAAGCAACCAACGCCCCGAAACTCAGTATCACTGTCAGCAGAGCTACGAAATTCCGCACCCGGCAGGAAATGCTAGACATAGAACCCTCCGCTATCTCAGCATACTATTGCCAATTTTGCCTGGACATTCTATGTCCGAAAAGCAATTAAAAACTCCTTCACATTATTCACTTTTAGTTTTGGAAATATTTGAGTAGACGTTTCGCAGGGACAGTTTTATTTTAGCATGATAAATAGGAGAAGGATACGCATTAAATCCATCAAAACAATTTTGACCGTTTCGTAAAGATTGGCGCACCAAGAAACTGTGGAGAAGTAAACCATTTACCTGTTCCCTTGAGATCCCCATTATTTCGGGAAGGTCCACCCTCCGAAGTCCAGCCTACTTTTTAGCCATAGAGTCCTACAAATTATGGGATTACCACTATTTCCGCTATTAATCGTTACCAGCCCGTTTACATATCAGGTAGTAGATATTTCAGTGGGATATGTCACTTATTCCTAAATGTTATCGCCGATGCCTACCAGTTCGGGCTTGCCTAAAAAGAAGGCGGTTACCACTCGCTTTTCCCCTACCTGGTCCATTACCGCTGCGGCACTTTGGGCCGCTTCCCCATAACCCATCTGAGGCCGAGTGGGAAAAGCCGGTAACTCAGCCGTGGTCAGCCCGTTGGTTATTTGGGCCTTGAATTGGGCGTTTGAACTAGCCTTCCTTAGAATATTGGTATATAGCTCAAATCCCAGCAGCTCCACAAAGCCCTCTTTGATTACCTGGGCATTCTCGATTTTACTGCTTGCGGCATCAAATCTGGGATGCACCATTACGTGCATCAACTCGTGGCAGAGGGTATGAATTGTGTCCCACTCGGCAGTAGTGTCAGCTTCTACACCCTCTCCTTTTTTCTGTAAGCGAGTATTGAGATGCACCACCTTATCCGCATCGGTTCGACCATGCACCCGCAGGTGGCGATCAACCATCGCCGTTATATTGCTGTTATTTAATAAGCCAGTCAGTATTTCTTCCAGGATTAGATTATCTACTTCTCGGCTGGAGTTGAAATTTGCTTCTTCCAATACTCCCACCTCCGAATGACCCGCCCGGTTTCTAAGGTAGGCCATTCTGGTTTCAGGAGGTATTATTTCTTGTTGTAAATCTACCACTTTATCAGCATATTTCCAGCCGTGAACGGTCCCCTGGTCCAGACTGAACGGGGTGTTGGCGGTCTGAGCGTAAGGTTCGTAAAATTCATTGGCGATGGCTTGCACGATGGTGGCTTTATCTTTCATTGTGGGGTTAAGGGGTTTGTCAATGGTCTCTTTACCTTCCGAGTCATATTTTTCCAGGACCGCGATCAAATTCCCGGCCAATTTACGCCTGAGCGTTTCTTCGTTGAGGGGTTTTATATCTTTGGGGGCGGTGGGGGAAGTATCCCGGCGATATTGAGCTTTTACATAGTCAAGTTTTGGCCCATTCAGGCTATCACTTAATTTCCCGGCCTTATTTGCCAGGGCTTTCTCAAACCAACTGGTTCTTTGTAAGACTTCTCTGGCAAAGGGAATAGGGTTAGCCGGAACGGTCTGAAACCTACCATTACGGATATCATGAAAAAGGCTCATGATGGCGGCTTGAGCTTCGGTACCGTTGGGAATTACTGGCAAAGCGTGATTATTATCCAGGAATATTTTAACCGCCGCAAAGATAGCCTGGGATTTAGCCGCTGAGTCTACTAATGCCCGATTATTAACGCTGTAAAAAAATTGAAGAGCAATATTTGGCTTTGCAACCACTGGCATAAGGGCATTTTCTACATCGTCTGGAACCGGAGGTGACCAGTTGGCAATATCCACCTGGATATCAAGATCGTCCCCTACCATAAAACGCTGGATTAATGGTTTGGAACTGGCTTGAGGGTGAGGTGGGGAAGGTTTAGCCGATTTATTCGGGGCAATCAGACGATTTACCGCCCGATTACCTATAGTTTGTTGCAGTGAAAGGATATTGCCGGTGGTTAGATTAGCCAGGGGTATTTTATTAGTACCGTTTTCGGCCCGGTCAAAAACAGGAAGGGTGGTGGTAGGGGTTTCAGCCAGGTCAGCGGGACTGGTTTCTTCCCCTACGAGGGGTGTTATAGCTTCTCGCGGTGGTCTGGTGGGCTTAGCAATAACTTTCCGCATCTGGTTAACTCCTGAGATGACCTATCTAAAAAATTGGAAGTTAATTTTTAGGTTTGGTTTTAAATTGTATTAAAATGTCTCCAGTTAATCTGGAGATAATTAAGGGATGAGGGGCAAATTACAAGCTGGTGTTTGGTTGATTATCTTAATACTAAAGGAAATTAGTAGTAAATTCAAGACTACAAGCCAGACTGTTTTATTATATCCTCAATCGGGGTAAACGTCAGATTGAGGCGATGAAAAGTCAACGATGTTCCGGTTACCGCTGGTGGCATCGATCTGGAAGTAGGGTTGAGTTAAATTGTTTGAACGAGGGTTGATAAGAGTCGCTCTGGCTTAAAACAATTTGGTGGAAGATAGCCTCGTTTTAATTTTCTCCGGAAACGCTGGGAGTGTTTTCCAAATAACCATTCTGCGAAGCTCAAGCTACTTTTTTGTTTTGAATTTAGTTTTCTCACCCTAAAGTTACTCAAAGCGGGCCAGGTTGCGAGACTGACCCACCTGCTCAATAAAGCTGGCGGCGGCCTGGGCCAGTATCTCGGAGCTTTCTCCGTTCCCTTTCAGCCTAAAGCGGGTAGCCACATCTTCCTTCAGAGCCACTGCCAGAGGGTTTGAGCGGTTATAGTGCTGGTAGGCCAGGGTCAGGTGGGGGATCGCTCTGGCTAATTTTGAGGCCGAGGGTAGCCGATTCCGTTTTAAGTGGGAGTTAAAATAGGGGTCGGCGGGTACCAGGTTCCAGAGTTCGTTGATAGGATAGACCGCTACCGGTAGGAGATGATCAAGGTCATATTTTATCCCGCGGCCAATCCTTTTTTCGCTCCAGGGGCAGACGAATTCCTGGCCTTCCAGGATTAAGAGGTCGATCTGGTTGCGCTCCCAGCTTAGCGGGCGACGATTATCCGGGCGGGCGGTAAGTAGCCGGTAAATCTCGCCCCGGTCTGCCGCCAGGCTGGTTTCCTGGCTCACTCTTTCGCTGAACAAGCACCACTCGTGAATACATAAAGCTTCCACCCACAAACTCAACTGGCTAAAGGTTTGCCACAGGCTGGCTTCGATGACCAGGCACTTATCCTGGGGGTGGGTACCAGGAACCGAATTGGGGGTTGGAGTCAGCTGGTCAAAGCGGCAGGGAGCCGCAAAAATGCTCCATTCCTGCCCGGCTGGTCCGGCGTAGCGGATCGGGTTTTCCAGCGTTCGGCTAATGGTTTTGAGGAGTTCCGGGTAAGTTGCCAGTAGCGCAGGTGGGTAACCGGCTCTTTTGCGGGGTAGTCTGAGTTCGTTTATCAGGAAAAAGCCATCGGCGGGCCGGGAGGGGCTCTGGAGAAACTGCTCCCATTCCTGTCGGAGGCGGCTGAGGCCAGGCCGGAAATCCAGATCCTGAGTTAAGGTCTGACTCCGTTTAGAGCGAGGTCCCTGGAGTATCGGGTTAACCGGGTCAGCAAAAGGCCAGTAATAGGCCACCCAGTATTCGGCCAGCACCCTTAGCGGGATCGCTACTGGCTGGTTGTCGTGATCAAGTCCGGGGAAACTCAGCACCACGTCGTTAATAGCCCGCACTAAAGCCAGTTTGTAGCTGGTGACTTTGCGGTCGTGTTTCAGGATGGTGCTGATCAGCTGGTCAGCCCTGGCTTGCTCCATAGCTCCCTTTAGCTCCCCGGAGATTAGTTGGCCACTTTATTAACGACCTACCAGTCCCAATCTTAATTTGATCAGGGCTGGTAGCTTCAGCCCGCTTAACTACTGGGGGTGAAGCTGGTGGAGGTCGAGTAGGTTTGCCCGTTATAAGTAAAGACTACCTCGATTACCACCCTATAACCCACGGTGGCATTGCCAATTCCCCGACTACAGCTGGCCTGTCCGCTATTATCGGTGGTGTCACTACACCCGACGGTGGTAGTTTTGTAGTGCCAGGTGGTAGTCATTGTCGCTCCAACCGCCGGCAAACCCCGCACGATCAGTTGCCCGTAGACTGTCTCTACCGTATTACGGGCGGGACTGGGGTTACTGACCGAGGCACTGACCGTCGTTGGTCCGACCGTGTTGGTCAGGCTGAAGAAGGCCGAGCTAGCTACTCCGGCAGTGCTGGCACTCACATTATAACTGCCGCCCACCAGATTAGCACTGAAAGCCGGGGCGGTGGCCACCCCGCTAAAATCGGTGAAGGCACTGCTACTGCTACCACTACCGCTAAAACTGCCCGATGCCCCACTCCCGGGGGCATTGAAATTAACCTGTATGCCTGATAGCGGGTTACCGTTCTGGTCGGTTACTTTAGCCTGAAAAGCTAGTGGGTAGGTCGTGCCAACATTAGTGCTCTGACCGGAGCCCGCTACCGCTACGATGGTGGTTGGTCCCAGGTTTGTCAGACTAAATGAAGCGGTAGCCGCTGTCCCGCCGGTGCTGGCCGTTACCAGGTAATTTCCCTTTAGGGAGTTAGCACTAAAGGAGGGAGCGGTGGCGATCCCGCTACCATTAGTGACCGCCGAGGTATTGTTATTACCGCCGTTAAAACTACCGGAGGCTCCGCTAGCGGGGGCACTGAAGTTAACGGTTATCCCGGAAAGAACGTTACCATAGGCATCGCTTACTCTGGCCTGGAAGGGGATTGAGAACTGGTTACCGGTTCTGGCACTCTGACCTGAGCCAGCCAGGGCCGTCAGGGTGGCGGGTGGCCCGGCCAGATTGGTCAGGTTAAAGGTAGCACTCAGGGCGTTGTAACTGGCTGAAACCGTAAAATTTCCGGCTATGGTATTGGCTTTAAGGGAGGCTGAAGCTACCCCCAGACTATTAGTGTTAACGGTTAGCTGGTTCTGGTTGTTGGAGAAAATGCCGGTAGCCTGACCACCGCCAGCCGGGGCACTGAATGTAACTCCTATTCCCGGCACCAGATTGCCAAAACTGTCAGTCAGGGTCACTTTGAGAGGTTGTGGGAAGCTGGTATTGACTGTTACCGATTGGGACTGACCACCCGATATAACCAGCGAAGTGGGGCTTCCAGCCAGATTGGTCAGAACGAAGCTGCGAGTGGTGGTAGGCGAGCCGGCCAGGGTTGCCGCTACCTGGAGGGTGAAATCTCCGGCAGTGGTGTTGGCGGTCAGGCCGGGGGCGGTTGCCACTCCGCTATTATCGGTCAGGCTATCCACGCTACTTAATCCTCCGGCAAAGGTAGCATTAGCCCCATTCGTTCCGGCAATCAGGCTGAAGGTTACGGTTATCCCTGACAAGGCTTGTCCATACCATCTTTGGAATTTCACCTGGATAGTGCTGGGGAAGGCCGTAGCTACGGTACTACTCTGGGGTAGACCCTGGACTGGTATTAGTTCGGCGGCCCCCCCGGCTTTTATCTGGCTGCAACTAAAAGTGACGGTTCGAGCGGCGCTGGGGTCAGGGTAATTAAAACTGACCTGGCGTTGGCCAAAGCCCCCTATTTTGAGGCCACTGATTTTGTTCTGCCCGCTCAGGACTATCCCATCCCCGGCCAGGGCACTACCGTCCAGAATTAAAGCTGAGGCACAGGGTGCCTGGAGATTTGCCCCTACCGGTACTACCAGACTGCTACCCGAAACCTGAAGAACGGTGGCAGGGGCCAGGGAAGTCAGGTCAACGGTTTTATCCATTGCAGCGGGATTATTAGCGAGATAGTTAAGGGCATAACGCAGGGTGCCGCAGGTCGCCAGGTCATCCACCGGGTTGGTGACAAGCAGGGGTGGGCAATCGGCCAGTGGCTTTTCAAGTTTTGCGCCGGTACTGGTTTTCTGCTCCGGGCCATTCTGGGCCGGGTCGGAGAGGGAGGAAAAAAATAGTAGTCCCATTGTGGCGATAAAAACAATAATCAGGCCAAATTTAAAGGCCAGTTGAAAGCCTCTGGCGCTTCTTTGAGGGTTCTTCATCAGTTCTCCGCTCAGGGTTGGTCAGTCACAATCCCGCTGCTGGCTTTAAAAAAGCCAGGTGGCTTTGGCCCGGTTAAAAGAACCATTAAATTCCAGCATATAAGGTATTCAAAATCTTCAGCCAATACAGCTTATACAGTTACTATTAATTAAATTATACACTTTAAGTGGTTTGATTCAAATTACAGTCTATCCCTCTCAAGAGGGATTAATTATATTCTGCCAATTGGCCTAATCCTGGCTTTTTTCAGCTAAGGCTGCCCAGCCCGGATTCACTGGCTAAGTCAGTTACTCCAGCTTAGCTGGTTTCCCGCTCTTACCATTCCATTAGCTCCCTCTTCTTTGAAATATTACCCGATGTAGCTGAACAGGCTCTTTTGCCCACTGGCTACAGCCTGGCTATTGACGCCCGTGCTACCATTAAAAATATTCCCACTTTTTTAAAGTTCATCTCAAGGATATTAAGTGATTCTTTGAAGCGATTAAGATTACCAGGGCAGAAACCACTTCTTTCCCCGGTAGAAACTTTTTTGAAGTACATTTCGAGCACCAGAAAGCAGTATTAACATGAAGGGGTCTGCTAATCCATCCCAGGCTAAAAGTCCTGACAAATCCCCTGATAAAGCCACCCCACTTGAGGAGCTGGCTCAACCAGAGCGCGCTCCCGCCTCTACCAGTTTTTCCATCAATCAACCGCTGCGCCCGGATAAGAACCTGCGAGGTTATAGCCCCGGCCAGATATTAGCCCTACAACGGCTGATTGGTAACAAATCCGTTCAGCAAATGATCGCGCGAAGTCGTCAGACCGGGACTGCTCGGCCCCTCCCCACTTTCGGGTACTCTGTATTACAGCGCAAAGGTTCAGAAGGTGAAAGCCAGGAAAATACTTCTGGCCTGCCAGATGGTCTTAAGTCCCATATCGAAGCCCTCTCTGGCCTATCCCTGGACAGTGTTAAAGTCCATTACAACTCGCCCCTGCCCGCCCAGCAAAACGCCCTGGCCTTCACCCAGGGTAGCGATATCCAGATTGCGCCGGGACAGGAAAAGCAGCTGCCCCACGAGGCCTGGCATGTGGTTCAGCAGGCTCAGGGCCGGGTGCAGCCCACTACGCAGCTCAAGGGCAGCACCCCTGTTAACGATGACGAAGGTTTGGAGCACGAAGCCGATGTGATGGGGTCAAAGGCCCTGGCAGAAACCACCCGGGATACAGAAACATCTCAAGAACAGGTTTCAGAGGCTACGGAAGATCCCCAGCAATCAGAGCTAAAGCCCCAGTTGGCTCCCATAACCAGATCAATGGCTATTATTCAACGGGTCAAGAAACTTGATGGTAAGGAACTGGAAGTTGAACCAATAGAAGATTGGGTGCCAGTGGCGCTTGACGCTGTTTTACCCCCAGCAGCTCAGGTTTGGAAGCTTAAGGGATATGACGGCGAGTGGCTCGAAGATAAACTTTTCTATACCGAGGACTCCGAATCAGAAAAGCTGGTTTCAATATTGCCAAAAACGATAAATGAATACTGGGATGAAAAATATGCCGGGTTTGAGCGGGTAAGCGGTCCCGACTGGCGAAAGAATTGTGCGGATCATGCGATTGGCCAAACCTTTGAGGACGTTGGTGCGGCCAAGGATTTCTTGAAGGGTTCCTGGACTAACAAAGGCAATTACAATAGCGTTGAGTCCCTTAATGAAGTGCTTAAACAACTCGAAGCGGGTATCTATGTAGCTCAGGTCGGCCTGGGTAGCCCTCATTTTATCCGCCTCACCATTACTGCCGAAAGTGTGGCAATGAGCCAGAAAGATGGTGAAAGTGGGGTGTACGAGGCTTCGATGGGTAAAGAGGCGGCGGCGGAATATATCTGGGGTAAGTCCGGGTCTGGGATAATTTATATGAAGGTTTAATGCTGGAGCTTTTGTAGAGTTTGCAGATTAAAACAGTGTAAAAGAACACTAACTTGCACCCCTGGCTAAATAGGCAAGAATATTTATAAAGCTCGCTTTTGGGGCTAGAAATATCTTAATTTTAGTTATTTGACAACCTGAATACCAAATGTCAGGCTATAAAACCCCTGGTTATGGCTGGTTGATTCTGTATTAACTTGCTGGTCAACCCTTTGGCTGGTTTGGGTCTGGTGGTAGTTCTTTTAGTAGGCCATCATAATTACTCCCACTGCTGAATTGTATTATTCGGAGATTTTGTATTTCACTTCTACCAATTGCCAGCAGCAATTTAATAATTTTCGCCAGGGATTGGACAAACAATATCGGCTGATGATATTAACTTTCTGTAAGTGATTTAAGGAAATGTAACACTCAGTGGTAAAGTGGTTAGACAACTTACAATAAAGAAAGGCCCGACCCAAATGGTTTAGCCCATTAGCCTATCAGGTAAGCCGTCAAATAAATAGAAGCAAATTAGCGAATAAAATCCAATAAATGAGACCTATCGAATGAAACCTGGCAACCCCATAACTAAACAACCGGCTGGTTCTGAAGCTCAGAGCTCCACCTCTAACCTTAAAACGCTGGTGGGGGTGGTCGAACGCCTGACTTTTCAGAGTGAGGAAACCGGTTATACCGTCGCTCGCCTGTTGCCTGATCGCCAGGAGAATAAGTCTACCCCCGGGAGTGCCAGGGGTAACGATAATCTGATTACGGTGGTGGGGACCATGCCGGGAGTGGTAGCCGGGGAAGCCCTTGAAGTTAGTGGTTTCTGGCAGAATAATTCCACCCACGGCTGGCAGTTTTCGGTTACTAATTATCGGTCGGTCTTACCTGCCACCGAGCAGGGCATCAGGAAATACCTGGGCAGTGGCCTGATTAAAGGGGTTGGCCCAAAGACCGCTGACAAGATTGTGGCTTTCTTTGGCGATAAAACTCTGGAGGTGCTGGAGGTTTCGCCTGAGCGGTTGGTGGAGGTGCCTAAACTTGGCCCTCACAAAGCCGGGGTGATTCAGCGGGCCTGGACTGAGCAGAAGGCTATCAAGGAGGTGATGGTCTTTTTGCAGGGTCAGGGGATTTCTACCAGTCTAGCTGTCCGAATTTACAAGCAGTATGGCGATGCCAGCAGCACGATTGTTAAGAACGAGCCTTACCGGTTGGCCAGAGAAGTATGGGGGATAGGTTTCAAAACTGCCGATAAGATTGCCCGCAATCTAGGCTTTGAGCTGGATCATCCCGAACGGCTCAAGGCTGGCACTTTGTATGTTCTGGGAGAATCTTCCGAGGGGGAGGGTCACACTTATATCCCCCGCCCAAAACTGGTGGAAGCGGCCATAGAAATTCTGGGTTGCACTCCCGAACAGGTAGAATCCGCCATTAACAGTCTGGTACTGGATAGTGGGCTTAAAGTGGAAACTCTGGTGGACGAGGAGGGGGAGTTTTCCTTTGAACCGCTGATGGCGGTCAGAATCTTTGAACCGAGTAAGCCCCTGGAAAGGATAGAAGGGCTGGGAAAAGGGGGAGCCGGAATAACTGGGTCCGTCACCACGCCGCTACGAATCCAGGAGGAGAGTCTGGCTAAGAGTTATAACCCTGGCTCCTCCTCTGCTTCTGCTGTCGCCGCGGCTTCGGCTTCTGGTACAGGTCAGTCCTCGGTGAAATCTAGACAGGCGATCCCCCTGTCCGAAGTTGGGGTTGGTGGGGCTACTCCCACCCTTTCGGCCCTGCCAGGAGAGCAAGCGGTTTATCTGCCACCCTTCTATTTTGCCGAGGTTGGCATTACCCGTAATCTCCTAAGGCTGGCTAAAGCCACTCCTGATAAAGACCGGCTCAGGGAACTGGCTAAGACCAACTTTGCCGCGATGTTTGGCTATCTGGCCGAAAAAGAAGGTCTCAATCTAGCCGATAAACAGCAGGAGGGGGTGGTAATGGCCCTGGCTAAACCGGTGGGGGTACTGACCGGGGGTCCCGGCACCGGTAAGACCACCAGTATGCGAGCCTTAATCCGGGTGCTAACTCTTAAAAAAAAGAATATTATTCTGGCTGCTCCTACCGGGCGGGCCGCTAAAAGATTGGGGGAAGCCACCGGGCTAGAGGCTAAAACCCTCCACCGTTTGCTGGGGTTAAAACCAGGGGGTAAGGCTCAATATGACCAGGATAATCCCTTACCAGCGGATATTGTAATCGTGGATGAGGTTTCGATGCTGGATGTGCTGCTGATGAATACCCTTCTGAAAAGTATTGCTACCGGCACTCATCTCCTTCTGGTGGGGGATGCCGATCAGTTGCCTTCGGTAGGAGCCGGGAATGTGCTGGCCGATATTATCCGCAGCGGGGTGGTGCCGGTGGTAAAACTGGAGCAGATCTTCCGCCAGGGAGCGGGTAGCGCGATTGTAACCAATGCCCACCTGATAAATCAGGGGAAGATGCCGGTAGTGGGCCGGGAGATTAACGACTTCTTCCTCTTTAGTGAGGATGACCCTGAGAAGGTTGGGGAACTGGTGGTGGAACTGGTGACCCGCCGGGTGCCTAATCGTTTTGGTTTGAAGGCCGACGATATTCAGGTCTTGTCGCCGATGCACCGGGGCAAAGCCGGGGTGGGTTCCCTCAACGAGCAGTTGCAGCAACGCTTAAACCCACCCGCCGAGAGTAAAGGGGAAAAGAAGTTTGGCGGGACAGTTTTCCGGGTAGGGGATAAAGTGCTCCAACTCAAGAACAACTACGATAAAAGTGTGTTTAACGGCGATGGTGGGGTGATTCTGGGGATTGATCATGAGAACCAGGAGGTTAAAGTCAGGCTTGAAGATCAGCGGGAGGTCATCTACGAATTCAGTGAATTGGACGAGCTAACCCTGGCCTACGCGATTTCAATCCACAAGTCTCAGGGCTCTGAATATCCGGTCTGTGTTATCCCGGTGATTATGGGTCATTTTATGCTTTTGGAGCGGCGGCTGATTTACACCGCCGTAACCCGGGCCAAAAAGATTGTTGTATTGGTGGGCAGCCGCAAGGCTCTGGCGATTGCGGTTCGCAATGGCCCCCAGGCCGGAGGTGGACAGCATCGCTCGGGGCGTTATACCGGGCTGGGGGTCAGGCTTAACCAGTTACAACGGTCTCAATAAGCTGACTTTTCTGATTAACGGTTGGTATCCCTGATATTTCTATTCCTGGCGCAAAACTTGCCCTTGATATTAGCCTATTTCCTTATAAATTCAGGCTGACCAGCCAGCTCAACTTTTGACAATAATCCAGAAAACCATGTAATATATCCAACTAATACTAAGTCCTGATAAGAGTATTTAAATGTAGGGGCGGGTTTGTAACCATCGACTCCAACAAATAGGTAAAGTTCTCCAAAATATGAGGTTCGCTCGGCGATAAATCACCGAGCTACTTCAACGAAGCCAGCTCAAGCTGGCTAAATGCTTCAAATCATCCTTAAATCAAGCTCTTTTAGCCCCTTTTAAGGGGCTTCGTTGAAATAGCCCTGCGGCGCCTGTGCCCCCTGGGGGTATAAGCCCAGGGCGAACCTGAAATTCGCCCCGAACATCTGTATTTATTGGAACAGATGGTTTGTAACCCGCCCGGATGGGTCACAGACTCACCCCTACATATATTTATCGCATTGTAGTCAGCCGTACTTAGTATAGTATAATGCTGCTCGCTTGAGGGATTTTCTATTCCTTGTCCGGTACTAAGCCTGAGGTTGGTTTACTGCCTTTGGGCTGAAACTGACCTTTCTATAGAATTTTCTGCCTTTGGGTTAGAATAACGCAGGTGATTTCCCCCTTTTTAATACTCACAGTTTCACTGGTTTGGTCGGAGATGTATTCATTCGGCCTTTTCAGAAGTGCTCTGTAACTTTACTCCCAGGGCTTTTGCCAGCCGCTCTATTTTATCTCTGGTCAGTCCTATCCCGTGATATTCTAGTCTACGGATAGTGCCTTCTTCTAAACCGCTGGCGGTTGCCAGCATTTCCCGGCGCATTCCGGCCTGTAGTCGCAACCGTTTGAGGTTCTCAAGCTTGAACTGTTCCCCTTCTGGGCTACTGTCAGGTAAATGACGGGCCTGTTCGGCATATTTCTTATGATTGTTTTCAGGGTCAGCCGCATACTCAGCCTGTAGCTGAGTGTCTACTTTGGCCCAGATTTCCTCGTCCTCATTCAGGTCTATACCATTCCAACCGACCTGATTTTTATCTTTTTTCATTCTGCACCTTCTTTTTCCTGCCAGTAGCGATCAAAGCGTTTTCTTGAACTACTCCCCGCGCTCAAATCAAATTCCATCTGTCTACCGGTGCCATTGGTTAGCCACCATTCTTTCCCGCCTGCCAAATCCAATAATTCATTTACAGTGGTTGCTTGGGCTAAATTTGCCGGGAGTTTGGCTCGTTCTTTTTCGGTTAAAGCCGCCGTGAAGCCAAATCTGGCCCAGGTATAATAACCATTTGTACCAGCCCCTCTCCCTGGCTGTATAGTACTAGGGGTGTGGGGGAAGTACGGGCAAAAATGGGTCACATCCAATCACCGCGGGAGGGTCGGTTAGTTTGGGTTTTTTCTTCCAGATTAACAGGGTTCCAACCCACCTTTGGTCCCAACGGTCTAAAATGGGACACTTCTTGAA
>JBBQZS010000059.1:0-38750 GCA_038207495.1 Chloroflexia bacterium | reverse complement strand
TAGAATTGGACAAGGTGAAATTCTTTCTGGCTGGGAACAGCCCTGATAAATTTCTTGAATAGCTTTGAGGGTCTAGAATAGCAGTCCTTGACGGAGCTCGTGATCCGTAGTCACCACGAAGGGCTACTTGATGCGGTTCAGCCTCAGGTCTGCTTAAGCTGATGAGGGCTTATCTACTTTTCGTGGTCCAGCCACCTGCCAAGACAACTACCTCGCCATCAGCTTCTAGCCGACCACGCTATTATACGAGCCAAAACAGGTTATAGCGTGACAGCAGCCTACGCTAACAATCACTAAAGCCCCGATAATTTTAGGCCAAACTCTGGGGGTTTTGAAGAAAATTCACGATAGTTTGCAAACAGACCGAAGCGGTAGGACCATCGGCGATTCGGTGGTCGAAAGTAAAACTAAGGGTGATATATTTATGCAACTCATGGGTAATACTAACGATAGGATTAGTCCAGAGCGGTTCGCTATTAACTCGCCCAATGCCCAACCCGGCGGCCTGGTCAAGATTTAGAATCGGGGTAAAACTATCCACCCCATAACTCCCCAAATCACTAACCGTAAAGCTGCCGCCCCGTGTATCTTTTAGCCGTAGCGTCCCCTGTCGAGCGGCCTCATCTAGCTGATTGATAATAGTGGCAAGTTGGGTTAAGGAAAGTTTGTCGGCTTCGCGCACCACTGGCACCGCTACCCCTTCCGGTACGGGCAGTACCAACCCGATGTTTCGTTCCAGCAGATATAACACATCATCCCCGACCAGGGTAGAATTGAGCAAAGGGTATTCAATCAGGGACAACGCAGTAGCCCGGATTATCGCCGCCAGCAAGGTCGCCTGAATACCATCGGGCGAAGAGGGGTGTTCATATAACCAGCGCAAAAGTTGGGTAACGTCCGCCCGACTGGTCAGGGTTACGGCTGCCGATTGTTGCACCGAGCGGCTAACCCGTCGGCGAATCAGGCGGCGCAGGTTCGATTGACCTTCCACCCGTGCCGGGGTCGGGTTGCTATCCTCGCCAACCACTGATACATCCGCTGGCAGTAGGGTTTCGATATAATCACGAACAGCCGCTTCGTTTAAGCGGGTATTGGGAGGTAGCTTGCTGGCAATTTTCCCCAGGTCAATTCGCAATAATTTAGCCAGACGGCGGGCAGCAGGCGAAGCGGCAATATACAATTCGGTTCTTGGGGGGGTAATATCCTTAACTTTTTCTTCTGAGGCATGTCTTGTGCCATTTGAGGTAACCGTTACTGCGGGGGGATTTTCTTCCAGCAGGGCCAGGACGGTACCGGGAGTTACAATGGTGCCTTCAGGAGCCAGGATGCTATGAATCAAGCCGGGTTGGGGGGCAATAATTTCGAGGTTGGTTTTTTCAACCATTACTTCCGCCAGCAATTGTTCCTGTTTAACAGGTTGTCCATTGCGCACAAACCAATTGATAACAACGGCCTCGGCTTCGTCGCTTTTATCATCCCAATTTTTCAGAATCAGAGGTATGGTCATAAAATTTGTTTGTCTGGCCTGATTACATCGCTTATTTATCCCCGGTTGGGGTGTTATTTGCTATGATAACATAAAATTAAGGTTTTGATTTAGCTTGTTTTGAGGATAAAATAGCCTTGCCTATCTTAAAAGAATCCGACCAGCAACTTGGCATGTTGCTTAAAAGAATGCGACTGAAAAGGAATCTATCTCAAGAAGAAGTGGCGCGGGCCAGCGATATTGCCCATAACTATTATGGGGAGATTGAGCGCAGCCGCCGCGACCCAGGCCGCGAGACTTTGTTGGGAATTGCCCAGCGTGGCCTAAAGTTAAGCCTTAGTGAGACCAATCTGGTGCTGATGGCGGGTGGTTTTGCCCCATTGCCCCAGGTCTTGACCAGCAACGAAATGGCCCGTCTCTATAAGATTGTCGAGGCTTTTTTACAAAAAATCTCGCCCTATCCCTCGCTGTTGGTTAGTCGTCTGGGGGCTATTTTGAAGTGGAATAGCACCCTGCCCCTGGTTTTTGGTACACCTCTGGAGCTAATCTCCGGGCGACAACGTAATTTGTTACGCCTGACTTTCGACCCGGCCCAAACCTGGCGCGAAAGTTTTATTGGCTGGGAAAGTTTCGCTCGTTACCAGATAGCCCTATTCCAGCGCAATACTTTGGGGATGCCACCCGACACCGATTATGACCTTCTGCTGACGGAGTTACATCGCTTGCCGGATTTCACCCGCTTGTGGGACGAAACTTCCCCGGAAATGACCGATGTTTATTTAGGGCAAGAATGGTTGTTGCGGATTGCCCTGCCGATTCCTATAGAAAATCGGCTCATTCGCTGCCGGGTAATGCTGACTTACTTCGAGCAATATTCCCAGCTTTTTGCTATGACTTTCCTGCCGTTAGACCCTTTGGGTGAGGAAATTTTCGCCAATCTGGGGCAAGCCGCCAACCCAACTGTTAATTAAAAAGTCTAGGACAAGCCGCCGACAATTTGCCCATCCAGAATCTCAATCTGGCGGTTGGCATTCTGCGCCCAATAGGGGTCGTGCGTTACCATAAAAACCGTTTTACCACTGGCGGCAAATTGTTGGAGCAGGGTCGAAACAAAAGTAGCTGACTCGCTTGGCAAATTCCCGGTAGGCTCGTCCGCCAACAGAAGCGGCGCATCGTTGACCAGGGCACGGGCCAGGGTTACCAGGCGTTTTTCGCGGCGGTTCAGGTCAGCGGGTTTGAGGCGAGGAATTTCGGGATTATTCAAGCCCACCAGATATAGTTTTTCGATGGCAATTTCCTGACGACGGCGGGGGTCGGTGATGATTCCAGCTTGCTCGATGGCGGCGGTCAAAATTTCCAGCACCGCTAGTTTAGGATTAAGCTGGTTCAGGTCGCTGGTCAGGTAGCTGATATTACGGTTACGCCAGCGCACATGGTCGCGCTCTTCTTCCAGATTCAGGCGGCGGCGACCCTGCCAGTTTTCGTGAGTGGGAATTTGATAGCCCAAAACCGTAACCAAACCCCGGTCTGCCGCCAGCATTCCCGCCATAATCTCCAGCAATTCGGTTTTGCCAGAGCCGGAGGGCCCCACCAGCGCGACCATTTCTCCCTGGCGCAAGTTTAGCCGCACATCCCGTAAAAGCTGGGTAGCGGCTCGGCCTGTTCCCTCGGTATAAGAAACCCCCTCCAGACGGGCAACTTCCACCCCCAGGCGCGAAGGTTGCACAGGGGCGCGCCCTGCTTGATTGTTGAATGGCCCCGTAACAGGCAAATTATCCGAAACGGGCGAACTGGCCTGCCGCTGGCTCCGTCCCACCACCTTCAGGTCAATATGGAGGTTGGTAACTCCTTCCTCAAGGTCGCGCCGCTGACTACCGGGGGCTTGACCGGGGATATCGAAAGAGGTTTCCCCGCCAAAATCCCCTAACGAAGTCGCGTCCGTTGCCATATCCCGTTCGGTGGTATGATCCATTCCTCCCGGCACAAAGTCGCTGAGTTTGAAGAAGGTGCTGAGACGTTGCTCTTCCAGCTTGAAATCGGCCTCGACATCGCCAAACCGCAGTACATCGTTATCGCGTAAGGCTACCGGGCCATCCGCTGCAATCCCGTTTACAAAGGTTTTGTTGGTACTACCCAAATCCGCAATAAAAATTCCGCCAGGGGTACGGGTGAGGCGGGCGTGTTGCCGCGACATCGAATTGCTATCAATCACAATATCGTTGGCTTGCCCTCGCCCGATAGTGGCTTCCTCACCGTCAAACCGATAGCGTTGCCCATTCCGCAGGAAAATATAAATGAACAAGTTTCCAACTCCAGCCGCAGGTGTAACCATGGGGGGAGTTTCATGGGGCATCGGCGCAGTGGGCGGTAATACCACCTGGGGCTGTGGAATATACGGCGGCGGCATCTGAGGTTGGGGATAAGTTGGGCGGGGGGGGAGTGTACCGGTAGCCCCTTCATACAGGATTTCGCTATGGCCCATTTTTATCCGGTCAGTGGGGTTGAGTGGCAAAGGGGCGGTCTGAGTAGCGGCCTGGTCATTTACAAAAGTGCCGTTGATGCTGCCAAGGTCGTGGATTAACAAACGTCCATTAGGGGAGGCGAATATTTCAGCGTGGCGGCGGCTAATATCGTTGGTTTCGATACAAATGGCACATTCGCGGCTGCGCCCGACCAAAACCGACGGGCCATTAGGTTGGGGAATGGGTACATCTATCCGTTCTCCCATTCTGGCCCCACTAATAAAAGCAAACCGCAAGCGTGGGCCTTGTCCATCGCCCCCTATCATCTGGCTCAAACCTGTCAGCCTCCCTTAATCCCGGTGGGCACACTATTGGTGCGAGCGGAGTCATCGTCTTCATCCACCGCTGATTTGCTGCTAAAGAATAATTCGGCAAAGAGTGGCAAGGCCATCACCAGAGTAAGAACTATCGCTAGAATCCAACCTACAGGCGCGGCGGCACTCTCCCCTAGAATATCCTTTAAAAAGCCCATCGTCAACCCGGCAAACCAGAAGCCAAATTGCACTGCAATCAAAATCAGGTACAAGGGAATCGCTGCTACAAACCACTTGAAAATGGTTTTCTCGCGCTTGCTATAAGGGCGCACATCGGTTTTACCGGTGAGTGACCGCCGTACATGCACCAGGGCTTTTTTGCGTAAGCCGGGAATTTCGAGCCAGTCCATCAGGGCGTAATAGCCATCCAGCTCCATCAGGGGGGTCAGGTTGATATAGGCAAAAGTGAAAGCGACTACCCCCATATTGAAAAGGGTATCCTGTAGCGTTGGGTCGCTGGTCGCCAACCGAGCTAGAAAACAGATGTTACAAAACAAAATGTTGGCAATCGGCCCCGCGAGATTTACCACAATCCGGGGGCCGCGTTTCTCCAGCCAGATTTCGTTGGTATTGACGTGGAAAACTGGCCCTACCCACTGCCAGCCAATCCCCACCCCCAGCACTTTGCGTCCGTAATGTTTACAGGCCAACCCATGGGCCGTTTCGTGTATAAAGATATTGAACAGCAAGGTTACAATCAACAGCCACCAGGTGTCACGCAAAAGGCTGTCTAGCGGTGGTCTCAGGATGGCGATCAGACCCCCCTGCACTATAAAAGCAGCTACCCCCGCCAGAATGATTAGCCCCATCAATCCGGCTACTGGCTTCAGGAAGAAAACCCGCCCAAAATATTTGTAAAGAGCCGTAAAAATCCCGTCGGAATTTTTAAGCTCAGTGCGCGAGTTCAGCACCCGGACGATACTATGTCCAAACTTCTGCAAACCGCTCTGTTGCTGGGCTTTTTCAGGGTTGAGCAACTTCTCGTCAATCGCCGCTACTTCCAGGAAGTTCGCCGCCTGTAGCTGGGCCACAATTCGCGATACCCCGTCAATATCCAGGCTTTTGAACTCGATAAAATAGGCCAACCCCAAATCGGTTATGCTATTATCGCCGTCCATCAAGTTCCACAGGAAATAACCTGGCTCGGAAAGCTTGAAGTAAGAGTCGCCATTACCAAGCAGATAATAATGCTCTCCCTGGGCGTTGGTCTGCTCGTCAATCGTCCAGTCGGCAATCCGTTTGGGCCGGTAGCGTTTGTTTATGCCCGTTTCCAGGTACTTGGTGAAGCGTTTGTCCAGATTGATAACGCTCTCAAATTCCGGGCGATAGAGTGTCAATAACTCACAATCCTCTGTGGCGGTGATAGTGTTGGTATTTTTGGGCGGGCCCTCCCCAGTTTTGGAAATCGCCGACTCGCCAAAAAACTGTCCAGGGTTGAGGGTCATATCGGTGCGATATTCCCCGGTGGCGGTCAGGAAACCCACCTCTACCCGGCCTTTGTGGATAATATAAAAGGCATCGGCATTTTCGCCCTGCTTAAAGATTACCCGACCCTTGCCAAACTTTTTCAGCTTCATGCGGGCGGCAATCTGGGCTACCAGTTGGGGCGGCATGGTGGTGAAGGGACTGATGCCGTTTAGAATAGCATTGATAGGCAGACCTTCGGCACCAAGACTGGCTAAAGGCTCGGCACTCTGGCTTAAAACGCTGCTGAAATCGGCTTTGGTCAGCACATAACAATCCACCAGCGTCCGGGCGGTCACGGTCATAGGGTAAACTTCTTCTTCCCCGGCAATGCCCTCGCCAAAGGTGTCGCCCTCTTGCAATCTGGCGATAACCTGTTTCTGGCCTTTGTTATTAGTGGTGAAAAGCTCGGCCTGTCCACCCACAATCAGATATAGCTCGTCACAGGCTTTGTCTTTCTCAGCAATGGTTTCGCCCGCCCCAAAAGCCCGGTATCGCATACGACCCGCCATCTCACGGATTGTTTTATCAGAGAGAGTGCGCATCAAAATTGTGCCGCGTAACCAGGTGGCGGCGGAATAAGTGGCGACTTGCTGTTGGAAGAAAGTCAGGATTTTGCGGTCATTTATCAGACTCTTTTGGAAATCAGCCTCATCCAGCCGAAAGGCCGTAACATCGGTTTTGGCGGTCAGTCGGTTGGCAAAAGGTTGATTGGCATAAACGGTGCGCTCACCATAAATTGAGCCCTTGCCCATTTCTGCCAGAATTATAGACTCATTGCGGCGGTCAGCCAGAGTTCGCGAGATTGTAACTGTGCCGCTCCGAATGGCAAAAAATGCGCCCCGCCCGTTGCCTTCTTTAGCCATTTCCTGTCCCGCTCGATAACTGGTCTCCTTGAAAAAAGGGACAAGCTTGTCGAAAAAAGCGGTGTCTAGTTCATCAAAGGGTTGAATTTCCCGCAAAGGGTGCACAATAGGGCTGTGGGTGGCGGTGGTGGTTTGCAGTTTGTTATCAACGCTGCCTGAGTCAGCTGAACCTGCCCCAACCTTAATCTCGCCCAGCGACAGGGTAATCGGCTGTCCACTCCGCACATGGGTATAGCTGTTGTCCTGCGGGCTTAACTCTTTTTCTTCAAATACAAATTCAAACTGGCCTATTTTTATCCGATTGCCGCTACTCAACACCACCGGGCGTTGAATATCCTGCCCGTTAAGCTGTACCCCCGCCGTTGCGCCCAAATCGGTCAGGATAAAGCGTCCGGCCTCAAAAACAATGCTGGCGTGGCGGCGTGATACCGAACGATCACCGCCCAGGCGTAGGTCGTTGGTTTCGGCCCGTCCGATTTGTACCTGTCGCTCAAAGGGCAGGGCAATTAAATCAGGGCCGAGGGTTAACTCACGGTTGGGCAGGGCAAACCGTAGCGTGCCAACCTTGAGGATTGGGCCAGTTTCGGTTTTAGGGCCGACATTGCTTTCATAAGGCATACGAGGGGCGCGATAGATAAAAACGCTGCCGCGAAAGTTAATTTCGTCGCCATTTTCCAGCTTGCGGGGTTTTTCCAGGATTTTATCATTTACCAGGGTGGCGTTTGCCGCTCCCACATCGCGCAAGATATAGCCATTAGCCACCCAGCGAATTTCGGAGTGATAGCGGCTGACATCTTCATCCAGCAGTTGCAAGTCGTTATCGCTAAACCGCCCCACCGTGAAGGTGTGCTGAGGATTCAGCCGACAGAACGCCCCGACTTTTAGGCCGCGCGCGTCGGTTTCCAATACGTCCAGGCGGGCGACACCGGGCCAGCTATCTTCGGGCTGATGCTTTTCGTCGGGGAGTTGAGCCAGCAGGGTTTTCAGGCCAGGCACCGGCACGGCAAACAGCATTTTGATGGTGCCACAGCCGATTACATCGCCGGGATAAAGCGGCATTACGCTGGCAATCAGTTGCCCGTTGAGATAAGTACCATTGGTGGAGGTATCGCGTAACACCAGCACTTCATCGCTACTCCGCCAGGATAGCTCGGAGTGGCGGCGCGAGACTTTGCTGGCGGGGTCATGGACTAAAAAATCCACTTCGCTGGAACGTCCTAACACAAAGGGCTTCTCCGCCATTCGCACGAAATCCAGCGGCACGATTAATCCTTCTTGCGGGCCGTTTAGTATCCGTAGATGGGGGAATTGGGAGGAGATTTCTTGTGAAACTGTGGTTACGACTTCAGCCACTAATCCGACCTTTCGTTACTTATCCGGCAAGTCCCGTTTGAGGTTGGCGACTTTCTCCATTTCCTGAAAATGGGAGTCTAATATGTAATGTTTTTCGCCCACTCAAAGTTTTAAAAATCTGTTCGCATTATATAATACAACCGGGTTGTATTCAATCAATTAGCGTTTGTCAGTTCAAAATATGCCGCTGGGCTTGATAAAAGCTATAAAAACTAAAGCATGACGGTAACGTCTGGATATATAAACTGGTTTACAAAGGCTATTGGCGAGTAAAATCGAAAGAGTTGAGGTATTTGTTTATCAGTATTTAAAATAAAACCAGGGTAAACACCTTGGTCTACCCCTACGCATTTCCCAATCTAGGGCAGTTCACGAACCGCCCAACAGACAGATTTTTGAAGGAGTAAAACAGCGTGTTTATCCTGAATTTAACCAGGGCAACCACATTGGTCTGTCCCTACGAATTCTCCAACATCCTGTCCATCCTTGTGAATAAAAATTCCCGGACAGGCACAAGGCCTGTTCCTACGAAGATTCTCCATCTTTCGATATTAGACTAACTCAAGAGCCTGTCGAGCAGTGGCCCGTCCCTGCCGCACACAATCCGGGATGCCAACCCCATCGTAAGAGGCCCCCGTGAGCAGCAGCCAGGGCGGGCAATAACCTTTGTAACGAGCAACCCGCTCGAAATGCCCCACCTCGTATTGGGTGTTGGCGTTAATCCAACGGAAAATCCGGGTAAGCACCGGGGCGGCGGTAATCCCCATTACCTTTTTAATCTCGGCCCGTGCCAGGGCAATAATCTCATCTTCCTTCAGGAAAACGTCACTTTCGCCGCGATGCCCGCCCAGAAACACCCGCATCAGTACATGTCCGGCAGGAGCGCGTCCGGCTAGTTTGGTGCTGTTCCAGGTAGAGGCTACCAGATGAGTCGGCTCTTTGCTCGATACTACAAAACCAAAGCCATCCAGGGGATAATTTATCTCATCCTCTTTGAAGCCCATTGATACCGTTGCCGAGCTAATCGTGCGGATTTCCTGCAAGCCTCTGGTTAGTCCCGGCGAAACTTCGGTTACCAATTCTCGCGTAACATAGGCGGGGGTGGTCAGCAGAATAGCCTCAGCCTGGATGTTCTCACCACTGGCAAGTTGCACTACCTTGTCAGCCGTAATCCCGGTAACTTTCTGGTTGAGCCGAATTTCGCCCGTCAATTTGGCCCGAATCCCTTCGATAAAATCGCTCATCCCGTTGCGGAACGAAACAAACACCGTTTTAGGCATATCGGGGGTGGGACTTGGGGTGGGGGTGTTATGGAAGCCGTTTATCAGGCTGCCATATTTTTCTTCCATCTTGAGGTAGTTGGGAAAAGTCGCTTGCATACTGAGAGTTTCGGGATTGCCCACGTAAATCCCGGCCAGTAAAGGCTCGCCAAAAACGTCCAGAGCCTCCTGCCCAAAGCGGCGGCGAATGAACGAACCAAGACTTTCGTCCCCCTGCTCGCTGCGGGGCGGCACATCCACCTCTGCCAACATCCGTTGCTTGCCTTCCTCGGTGAGTAGTTGCGATTCCAGCAAACCATCAGGGTCGGCGGGGATAATCAGGCGCATCCCACGCGGCATAAGCTGTAATCTACCATCCTGCAAAACGTAGACGTTGCGCTGTTGGTCGTTAGTGCCAATCATGCGGTCGGTCAGGCCAAGCTCCTGACAGAATTGCCAGGCCCAGGGCTTTTGCTGTCCCAGAAAGGAATCCGCCGCCCCTTCCAGAATAAATCCGTCCACATGCTCGGTTTGGATTTTACCACCCAGCCGCTCAGAGGCTTCCAGTAAGGTATAATCTACCCCGTTCTTTTGTAGCTCCCAGGCTGCCGCCAGCCCGGTAATTCCACCGCCAATAATAACCACTCGCGTCATTTTGACCTCAACAAGGATAAAGAATAGTCGAAAGTTGACCTAACCCCCTGGCCCCCTTCCCTAAAGCGGAAGGGGGGATAAGATAATTCTAATTAATTTTACCCCGCCGTTACCAGCCGGGCCGTTCTCTCTCGCACCAAATCGGCCAGGGTTTCGATGTAGAGCGGATCGGTATTTAGGGCGGGGGGACGTTCGAGGCGCACCCCGCTTTCCTGAGCCGCTTTTTGAGCCTTGATGTCAATATCAAACAAAATTTCAACGTGGTCCGAGACAAAGCCCACCGGAATACTGATAATATTCTTGATGCCCTTTTCGGCTAACTCCGGAATATATTTCTCGATTTGGGGGCCAAGCCAGGGTTCGGGAGTACGCCCGGCACTCTGGTAACTCCAACTCCATTGACTTTCCTTTAAGCCCGCCCCTTTGGCTATCAGACGGGCGGTTTCAAAAAGCTGGTCTTGATAAGGGTCGCCCATACTCAGAATCCGAACGGGCAGGCTGTGGGCCGAGAAAATAATATGCACCGCATCGCGCTCCGCTTCCGGCCAGCGTGAAAGACCATCATGTACCCGGTTTACCAGAGCTTGAATATATTTTGGGGCGTTGTGATAGCTATCCACATACTCAAACTTAATATTGCCGCCAAACATCTCCAATCCGGCCTCAACTTTGTGGTGATACTTGCCGATGCTCAGGCTGCTGTAGTGGGGAGCCAGCACAATCGCCACCGCCTGGGTGATGCCATCATTAATCATGTCGCGCACGGTTTCTTCAATCCAGGGAGCCCAGTGGCGCATTCCCAGATAAACCTTGTAGCGTTGACCTGACCCCTCATTCAGCAAGGTTTCCAGGGCGGCGGCTTGCTGGCGACAGACCTCCAACAGAGGCGATTTGCCACCAATCAACCGATAGTTATTAATCATTTCGTTCATTACCACTCTGTTGGTGGTGCGCCCGCTACGGATGTCAGACAGATAGCCGGGCAGGTCGTCCAGGCTTTCGGGGCTACCATAAGCCATCAATAGCACCCCAATAGGCGGTTCGGTAATTGCTGCGGTCATAATGAGGCTACCTGTTCCAGTCTAGCGGCTTTTTCGTGAACGTAATCAGTCAAACGGCGCACTGTTTCCACTGGAGTACCCGGCAAGATGCCATGCCCCAGATTGAAAATATGTCCGGGTCGCCCGTTGGCTTCGGCTAGAATCGCGTCGGTGTTCTCCTGTACCTCGCGCCAGGGGGCGAACAGCAACAGCGGGTCTAGATTCCCCTGAATGGCCTTGTCATAGCCGATTTCGCGCCAGGCCCGATCCAGCCCCATCCGCCAATCAATGCTAACCACATCGCTGCCTAACGCCGTAACCTGGTCGAGCATTGTACCAGTGCCGGTGCTGAAGTAAATCACCGGGACACCCGTTTTTTGACCCGCTTCGATTAGCTGTTTGGTGTAGGGCGCGACGAACTTGGCGTAATCGCGGGGGCCAACCGCCCCAACCCATGAATCGAAGATTTGCAGAGCCGACACTCCGGCTTCAACCTGTTTAGTCAGGAAGTCGCTCAGAACGGTCACAACCCGTTCCATCAGCCGTTTCCAGGCGGCGGGTTCGCTATACATCAGGCCTTTGGTATGCTCATAGTTGCGCGAGCCGCCCCCTTCGATGGCATAACTCGCCAGGGTGAAGGGTGCGCCACAAAAGCCAATTAATGGAATATTGCGCGGCGTTAAATCGGCAACGGTCTGTCGAATAGCGGACAAGGCAAAGGGCATTGTTTCCTCGGCGGGCGGAGTCGCCAGACGGTCAATATCGCTGGTGCGGCGTAGGGGATTATCAATATGGGGCCCTTCACCTTTTAGAAAATCCAGGTTGATGCCCATCCCGATGAGCGGGGTCAAAATATCGGCAAAAATAATGGCAGCGTCCAGATTAAAGGCGTTGATAGGCTGCATGGTAATTTCGTGGGCCAGGTCGGCAGAGCGAATCGCTTCAAGCATGGTTACTTTTTCGCGAATAGCCCGGTATTCCGGCATATATCGCCCGGCTTGCCGCATAAACCAGAGCGGGGTAGTGTCAGTTGGCAGGCGGCGGCAGGCTCTAATAAAACGTGATTCGGTTAACATTTGGATTTTGCTCCTCTATAGGTTGGCAGTGTTTCATAATTACGACTTTCACTTTGAAACTAACCAATTGGGTTAACTAGTTCCAATCTAAACTTAAAACTGGTATCAAGCGAAAGTCCTAATAGGAAGAAATATATCTATATCATAAAGTTTCTAAAAGCAGCAGTGAGTAGTACATACTACAAAGTATAAAGCTTGTTGCCACATGAGACAAATCTCGAAACAAGCGGCAACTTTTTTACGTATAAAATACACTGTAACGTGATTTTGTTAATCACGATTTAATGGTTTGACAAGAAAAGGCAACTACAATGGAAAGTGACTCTACTTCTGGTGAGTCGGAAATGACCAGAACCAAAACAAAGAACCCGAAAATTGAGAAAATGAAAAAAATGCGCTGGTATACCCCTCTGGCAATTTTGGTAATATTGTCGCTCTTGCTGGCGGCTTGTGGTGATTCTACGACTACTGCCACCCCACCTACCCCGGTGGCCTCCAGTGGGGGATTTGACACTGGCAGTAATGGTGGTGATTTTGAAACCGAAAATTCTGCGGCCTGTGATGGCAAGGGTCAGGTTAGCGGGCAAATTCTGGCGGTAATGGACGAGGCCAAAGGTTTGCAGCCTGTTCCGGCTACCCTGACGCTGACTACCGCGGGAAAAGACCCAGTGACGGTTAAAGCGGACGCTGAAGGCAACTATTCGCTGGATAATCTTGATATTAACGAATACGAGGTTGAGGCAAGTCTGCCGGGTGGTTTGGATGGCAAGAACTTTCAGACCAAGAAAAAATATGTGACGGTGGACGACTGCCAGATAGAAACCGCCAGTATGGTGCTAGTAGCGGACGGGATAAAAGTGCCGGAAACGCCGCCTGCCCCGCCCCAGCAACAAATCGTCTACGTTAATAATCAGCCGCACTACAGTATCGCCAGTAATCCGTTTTTCTGGTTGTGGTTACTTGACCGCCCCGGTTATTATGGTTATAGTCACCCGCCGATGTATACCAATCGGATTTATAATACAGGTGGGGTGTTGTATGTGCCGCAAGCCCCACGTCCGGTATCGAATCCAAATTACAGCTATACCAGCTATAAACCGGGCGACACCACCGCTACCAAAGTTAAATCCGAACCGCCAATCGTCAGCAAGGGTTCAACTCGGATTGGTTCGAGCGGCTATGTGAAGCCCGTCGTCAGTTCCGGCAGTAAAGGCGGCAGTCGCCCCGGCAGCAGTAGCGGTTCAAGTTCGAGTTCCGGCTCGCCGAGTAAGACCCAGGCTCCTAGCAACAGCACTGGTGGCGGGAGTAGCAAGGTCTCACCGCCCAGCAGTAGTGGCGGGGGCAGCAGCAAAGTTTCGCCGCCCAGCAGCAGTGGCGGTAGCAAGGGTGGCACTCGCCCCGGCGGTGGTAAGAAGAGGTAACGAGTAAACGGTTTTCGGTTGTCGGAAAAATGCGTAGGGGATTAATTGTAGTAGTGACACCTTTCCCCCCTGGTGGTATTAGTCGCTTCTTAACCAGGTAATAAATCACCGGGCTTAAAGAGCATACAAACCAAACATTCGGACTCATTTACTAAAATTAACCACCCTGTAAAAAATATAGGTTTTCTCAGCGCGGTGGCATTAGTCCCGCGTACCTAATTTTTCGACTATTTTACCGATGACCGATAACCGTCCCCGATTTTAGATTTTGGATGTTGGATTTTAGATTTTAGATTTTTACCGACAACTGACAACCGTTAAGAGGAGGTAGCGCGTGAGTAATCCCAATTATCCCTATGGCAACAACCCGCCCGGTGGCAACCCTTACCCGAATTACAATAATTACGGCAGTTACACCGACCGGGATGGTGTGAACGAGGCGGCGATTGCCATTCAGATTTTGGGTGGCCCGGTTCGGCTGGGGGATTCGGTGGAGGCCGATGTCAACGACCCGGTTTTCTTTAACATGAGTAGTTTCAGTGCTAACGCGGTGGTGACGGCGGTGGCGGACGCGGCTATCAGCGATGCTTCGGGCGATTTTACTTTTTTGCTATTTGGCCTGATGGGTGACCTGGATTATCTGGTGGTGGAGGCCGACACGGTACAATACGCCCGCGCCTTTATCGCCCGCGAGGTTAAGGATTGGGATTTAAGCCAATATTTGCTGCAACAGAAGGATGCTTATCTGGCGGATAGTGCGGCTACCGAGTGGCCTTGCGACTTGAGCAAGTGGGGTTTGGGTGATTGGACGATGTTTGCCTATCGCTCTCCTGGTCGGTTGTTGCTACGCGATGGTAGCCTGAACTTTGTCAATGCGCGCCCCGGTGTTCCCCTGGAATATTGGGATTTTACCCTCTGTCCCGCCGGAGAGGAAGGGCCGCACGCCCGAAGCTGGTTGCGCTATATCCAGGTCGGGCATAATCAGGCGTTGTTACGGGGCGATTTGCTGGATTTGTCGCGAAGTTCCCAATTACCCCTGCGTATCTGGCGCAAAACCGACGACCAGCCCAAAAAGAAAAAGGGTTTGTTCGGCTAAAAATGATAACCTATACCTCGCCGGAACAGCCGATTAGTTTCGAGAAACCCTCTCTATTTCTGGCGGGGGCGATTACCGGAGCGGCGGATTGGCAAACTGAAGCGGTAAAGCTGCTGGATTCGGCTTTCGCCACTTGCTTTAATCCGCGTCGCCAAGATGGTTTCGCGTCACCCGACCACCCCGAATATTTAAGTCGTTACGAGGAGCAGGTGGAATGGGAACATCGCTATTTATTAGCTGCCGATGTAGTGTTGTTCTGGTTGCCAAAGGAGGCCCAGGCTATAACCACCCGTTTCGAGCTGGGCTGGTTGTTTGGCATGCGCTTTGGGGCTGACCCGGCTACCCGACCTCTGGCGGTAGGGATTGAACCAGGGGTGACGGGTGATACTTATTACCGAATTGTCCTGCCCAAATTTGATATTCCCGTCCACACCACCCTGGAAGCTACATGTGCCAGAGCCTGTGAGCTGGTTAAAAGATGATGACCTAACCCCCCAGCCCTTTCCCTGTTAGGGAAGAGGGAATAAATTTTCTTAATTCAGGATAGCTATAAGGGGCTGCCCCTACAAAAACCAGTTTTCAAATTGACTCTAGCATGAATGTGCTACACATGTTATAATTCCCCTTAGCATGAAAGTTCTATAAGCCACTACTTATGAAACTTTCTGAACCTCATTATCAGATTCTCTTTCCAGCAGGAGTAGTTAAGCTATGCCAATGGGCGTAACCCACCGTACTATCAATACTTTTGCCAGTATCCCATTAACCGGCGGAGTTTTCCTCGGTTTGCACCGTACCCCAACTGAAATTTTGACCTTCTTTGCCGGATATACCTTTGCGACATTCTTAATGAACCCCGACCTCGATTTAAACAGCGAGGGTTATCAAAGCTGGGGTTTCTTGCGTTTTTACTGGTGGCCCTACCAGAAGGCTTTGGCCCATCGCTGCTTCCTTTCCCATTTCCCGATTATCAGCACCATTTTCAGGATAATCTATTTGCTGTGGCTACCGATTCTGTTGATATTTGTGCTGGGGTCGGCGGTGCAAGCCAGTGCCCGTGACCAGGTATACGACTGGGCACCGCAACTGGCCCCTTACCTTATCGCCATTGTGGTCGGGATGATGTGCAGCGATACCCTTCATATGTTTCTGGATGTTACCAGCACCCGCCTGAAACGCACTTTTGGGGGTAAGCGCAGGCGGGGGCGTGAAGGCTTTTTCGAGCATCACGGGCAGCAACGCCGTTCTCGTTATAACCGGGGTTGGCGCACTACCAGCCGTTCCTCCCGCCGCTAATTACTTCTGGCAAATCAGCCAAAATACCATATAATAAAGCATGTCAGGGTGGGTTTTAAACCCGTCCTTTTTTATTAATACTATTCTGCCGGAAAGGGAATAACATCCAATGACTGCCCAAAAATATGACGTAATAGTGGTGGGGCTGGGGGCGATGGGTAGCGCGACGGCTTACCACCTCGCTCGTCAGGGTCAACGGGTGTTGGGGCTAGACGCGCATCCCCGCCATCATAAATTCGGCTCATCGCATGGCACCAGCCGGATTATTCGGGAAGCCTATATGGAAGACCCCAACTATGTGCCGCTAGTCCAACGGGCTTACCAGCTTTGGCGTGAACTGGAAGCCGAAAGCGGGGCAAGCCTGCTGAAAATTACGGGTGGATTAACCATTGGTGAGCCAGATGGGGCTTTTGTGAGTGGCGCGTTAGCTAGCTCAAAACTTTACAACTTACCCTACGAATATCTTACCGCCGCCGAAGTTGGGAAGCATTTCCCGGCCTATACTTTGAGCGAAGGGCTGATGGCGGTCTACGAAAAAAACGCCGGGATACTTTACCCGGAGGAATGTGTGGTTGCCCATCTTGACCTGGCAGCCCGGCAGGGGGCCGAACTTCATCACCAGGAGGCAGTACAAAAATGGACGCCGCAAGGAGACGAAATATTGGTCGAAACGCAGTACGAAACTTATCTGGCGGAACGGCTGGTGCTGACCACCGGGCCCTGGGCTAACGAGTTATTAGCCGAACTGGGTTTGCCGCTCAAAGTCCAAAGAATTGTAAACGCCTTTTTTGAGCCGGATAGCGCGGCACGTTTTGACCCGGAGGTTTGCCCGGTTTATTTGCTGGAAGTACCAGAAGGAGAGTATTACGGCTTTCCGTTTTTGCCGGGAGATGGCCTCAAGATTGGGCGGCATGATATCGGCGACATCTGCACGCCCCACACCATCGAGCGCGAGGTTGCCCACGCCGAGATTGAGGCCCTTCAAACCGTTCTTAACCGCTACATGCGGGGGGGCGCGACCTCTTTCAAGACCAGCCTGACCTGTATGTACACCAACACCCCCGACCGCAACTTTATTCTCGACCGCCACCCGACCCAGCCGAATGTGGTTTATGGTTGCGGTTTTTCGGGGCATGGTTTCAAGTTCTCGGCGGCGATTGGGGAAGTGTTAGCTGAATTATCCAGCGAGGGTAAAACCCGCCATTCGGTGGATTTCCTCTCGGCGGCGCGTTTCAGCCATTCCTAACCCTCTTGCCCTTAAGCCTGGAAAAGAGGGGCGACCAATGGCTCTATCCTCAATTAACTTGGCAGATACCTCACAATCGATGCGGTCACAGGCGGCGGTGCTACTTTTTAGTTGGGTGATTCTGGATTATAATAATAGGAGATTAGCAACTCACCTGTTTAGTTCATAACCTGATGAATTATGGGAACCCACCCTGGCACTACTATGGAAAAGCCAAACGAAGCAAATCTAAATGTAATTCCGGTTACTTCCACTGAATTAGCCACCGAAAAAAGAACTACAGCTTTTGAGGATAGAATTGTTGAGCCGGAATGGGTAGTGCATTATCATGTTCGGCGGCGTGGCAGGTGGTTACGCTGGTTAAAAGCCCTGGCTACCAGTATTGTGGCGATTGGGGTGGCGATGGTTTTAATCCTGATTCCTACCCCCTTTAGCAGCCCCTTTCAGAACTGGAAAAATGCCATAATTGTACTTCTGCTAGTTTGTTTTGTGGGCAAAACCTTGCTGGACACCCTCTTCTATAATCACTATAACCCCTAAATATATCCAAAATTGTCCCTTAAAAATATTTAAAGAGGCGGCGTAATTTGGGCGGTGGAGTGGCTTCGGTTAGTTGTTGGCTGAGGAAAGCTGCGCGGCTGGACCAGCACTCACGGGGTTGGCGCACCTTGCCCGGCTGAACAATTTTTAGCAAGCATCGCAAACTTGGGTCGGTCAGTAACATTGCCCCCCGCCCACAAATGTCCACTATCACAATCCACCAGTCGGGGATATTTTGAGTTTCAAAACCCGCTCTTTCAGTGAAACGCCCCACAATATGGGATTGCCCAAACAAGGCTACAAAATCCGCCCAGGCCGGGTCGTGCTGCAACAAGCTAGCCAGTTTCGGTAATTCCGGGGCTAGAAGTTCGTACAAATAACGGCTATAGGTTAACTCGCTACTACTACCGCGAATGGGTGGCAGAAAAAGCTTCATGTGAAGCCGCACGATTTTATCGCCACGCCGAATAACCGTCCCATCTTTCAAGTGAGTGGGCCATGGTCGCCGATAACGCCGCTTTACTATTACCAGATAGCCGATGCGATAGGCCATAACTGGCTCAAAAAAGCCTCGGCAGAAATCAAAAGCGATTAAGTATTCCAGCCAAAGTTTCCCCCAAAATTTTTTCATCTTCCTAAATATATAACAAAAGGGTACTATGGTACTATTATCCCAAAAAGGCTATTGTATAATCTTGCCTTTATAGCATAAAATTACTGTATGGAAGTAATAGCCTGATGCGTCCAACCTGGTGGTAATTGGATTATTAAGCGGTAGAAAAGTTCGAGCCAAAGCGCAAAAAAGGTTCATCCCGTTTTTTTATTTTTTATTTTTTATTTGAGAGTGTGCTGAAGTTTGATTTACTGCCTCTTACCTCTTAGTTGCTTTACCAGGTTTGCCATAACCTTAACTTCCGAATTTTTTGCTGATATTTAATTGCCAGAGTTCTGCATAAGCAGACAGAAACAGGAGGTATTTAGGTGCTTGATTTCAAAAAACTTTTTAAGGAACAAACCGAAGAACAAGAGGGTCAGGGTCTGGTTGAATATGCCTTGATTCTTTTTTTGGTTGCGGTTGTAGTAATTGCTATCCTTATTTTACTTGGGCCGCAAATTGGTAGGGTTTTCAGCTCGGTTAAAACGGGTATCAGTTAATAGTTTTAGCCAGTATCGTTAAGCTAAGGCGGATTGGCTAGTTAATATTTGTTGAGTGGGCGTGGTTTTGCTGACTTGTAGTGGAGAGCAAGGTCTCCATATAGGTTGCCAATACCCGCCCATTTTGATTCATGAATCCCGACAAATTTCCTACAGTTACTTGACAACTAATATTTATTAGGCCATGCTAATATTATAAATTAGCTATACCTTATAACTAGTTATTTTACCTATCCTTTACTCTAGTCAGTTGCCAATATAATAGGTTGCATTCCCTCAGAGGCAATCCGAACAGCGGCCCGAAAGGGCTGCTTTTTATATGAAACAAAAAAACCGCCAGCTTGACGGTTTTAGTTAATGATACGCGTACGGGGATTCGAACCCCGGTTACTGCCGTGAAAGGGCGGTGTCCTAGGCCTCTAGACGATACGCGCATTTCGGGAATAACCCATTGGGACGGGTCACTTTAGCCCGAATAATATACCATACCTCAAAAAATTTGGCAAGTTCCCAAAAACGAACTCAGGGAGTTATTTCCTGAATAACTCCATTTGGGGTATGGTGGTTCAATTTCCTTTGGTACCCATTGCATAAGAGGCCTCTTGTGGATTGCCATAAAGTATAAACAAAGTTAAAATCTCAACAGAAGCTATTTCCAAAACCTATACTAGAAAGTTGGTAGTCAGAAGTGAATGTTAAGACGAGACGAGGATAATGTACTAAATCAGTGGAATGGGCCGGGCGAACCGGAAGATGTATCGGCGGGGGGCGTAGTGTATCGCCAGATTGAACGCGCCGGGCAACCCCATTGGCAGGTGGCGATGATGCGTCGTACCGATAACGGCGGTTGGGATTTGCCCAAAGGCCACCTGGAAGAAGGTGAAACCATCCAACAGGCCGCTTTGCGTGAAGTTGAGGAAGAAGTTGGTCTCCAGGCCGAGATAATCAGGGAGTTGGGGGAAAGCCGCTATGTAGCCGATACCAAACGCGGCCCCAAGCGCAAAAGTGTGACCTGGTACTTGATGAAGGCCACCCCTTTTGACCAGCAGCCCCGCCCCCAACCCGGCGAGACGATTGATACCCACTGGATTGACCTGGAAGGAGCGATTCCCCTGGCGATTTACCCGACCGCCCGGATTATTTTGCAGCGGGCCAGACGCTATCTTGATGCCCCAGGAGATAGTAAATGAGCCAGGAGTTGGTGCGCCAAAAAAAGGAGTTGTCACTTTCGGCAGCTGTCTCGCGCTTTGTGCCGGATGGGGTCGAGAGTCTGGCTATCGGCGGGATGCATATGCACAACTGCCCGATGGCTTTGATTCGGGAACTGGTGCGGCAACAAATCCATATCAAACGCCTGATTACTAGCCCTGCGGCCTCGATTAACGCCGATTTGCTGATTGGGGCTGGGTTGGTGGAGGAAATTGTTACCTCTTATCTGGGTTTTGAACATCTGGGGTTGGCCCCGGCTTATCGCCGTTTTGCTCAGGAAGGCCGGCTTAAAGTCTACGAACTGGACGAACTGACCTTGATTTTGGGCTTGCGGGCGGCAGCGGCGGGTCAACCTTTCATAACCCTGCCACCCGGTATTGAATTGAGCGACGTGCCGAAATCCTCACCCGAATTTTATAAAACCGTTACCGACCCCTTTACCGGGCGCACCGTATTAGCCGCTCCACCAATTAAGCCAAAGGTGGCCCTGATTGTGACACAGCAAGCTGATGAATATGGCAACGGTCTGTTCAAAGGTAGCGTTTTTACTGACCGGGAGATGATGTTTGCCGCCGAAACGGTAATTGTTCAATCTGAGGAAATTATTCCCAGCCAACGCTTGACCAAAACCCCCCAGCAGGTTACCGTTCCCGGCTATTTGGTGAGTGGGGTGGTGCAGGCCCGATTTGGCTGTCACCCAACCAGTTGCCATCGGGTATATCATCATGATGAAGACCATCTCAAAATCTATTTGCAGATGGCCGCTACCGCCGAGGGTTTCGACGAATACCTAAATAAATACGTCCTTAACCGCAACGAAACTGACTATCTAAGCAGCACACAGGGGAAAGAAAGTTTGCCCGGTAATAAATCACCAGGCTAAAAGAGCCTGTAATTTTAACATTAGGTTCTATTTACTGGGGTAACACAATTTCTGTTCAAAACATAGGCCCTTTTAGCGCGGCGGCTTCAGTCCCGCGCAATCTGAAAACTGATTACTGAAACTAATACACTTAGGTATTTATGGCACCAACACAAATCGTCACACAAACAAAACAAACTAAACTCATCGGCATATTCCTGATAATAGTTCAATGTGTTTTTTTTATAGTTGTAGCGTTAGGTGCGCCGTTAAAATTCAACGCATTAATCTTTGTTTTGGTGGTAATTTTCCTCGGAGTAATTAGTACGATATTTGCCATAAAAAACAAATTGTTTCAGTTGTTTTGGACATCGAATTATTACATTTTATTCAGCCTTGAAATCTACTTGATACCTTACCTACAATGGATAACCTTTGTTATATTTATGCCATTGTTGGTCGTGAATATGATTCTAAATTTGACTTTTTTAGCAAAGATGCCTGAGAAAAAACCTAATCTTAAAAGCTGATGGCTGATAGCTGATGGCTGACAGCTTTCCGACAACTGATTACTGAAAACTACCAAAATGAACATGTCTATGGATAATTTAGCAAATTTCTACCGTAACAAACTCTCCAAACTGGAAGTAATGGCCTGCCTGATGTCCCGGCAGCTACGGGACGGGGAGAATGTTGGAACGGGAGCGGGAAGTGCGGTGGCGCGGGCGGCCTGTCGCTTGGCTCAACTTAAACACGCCCCGAATTTGAGCTATGTGGCGGGGGGTAGCGGCGCGGTCAATTCGCTGCAAGAACCGCTGGTGAATTCTTCCTGCGACTACACCAACCTGATTTGCGAGGCGGTTATCAGCACGGCAGAACTGATTGCCTCGGTTGGCACGGGCAAGCTGAATACCTTCCTATATGGTGGGCTACAGGTGGACAAATACGGCAACGTTAACCTGAGCGTGATTGGCGACTATAACAAACCCAAACTACGTGGGCCGGGTTCGGCGGCTTTGCCCTTTCTGCCCAACGCCCAACGCGCTATTATCTTTATGACTGACCACACCCCGCGCTCGTTTGTGGAAAAAGTGGACTTTCGGACTGCTCCCGGCTTCCTGGAAGGAGGGGAAAGCTGGCGACAGGCTAAAGCCAACGGGCAAATACGCGGCAACGGCCCCTTTCTGGTGATTTCACCCCTGGCGGTGCTGGATTTTGAGGAAGAAAGCAAGGCCATGCGGCTGGTTTCGGTGCATTCCGATACTACCCTGGAGGAGGTCATAGCCGCAACGGGCTTTGAGCTGATTATCCCGGCGGAAGTGCCAACCACCGTCGCGCCAACTACCCTGGAATTAACTTTGTTGCGCCAAATGGATACAAGCGGGCTATTACGTGAATAATCCTGAAAATAGTATGGCTGAACCATCATTTTACCACGCTACTATAACCAATCTGGATAATCAGCCGCTTTATACTCGCGGCGAAATCCCGACCATCCACAGTAGCCTGACCTATGCTGCCTGGTACGGCTATTGGCTGGCGAATATGGCGGGGCGCGGGCGGCAGTTTTTTGTTTATCGGTTGAACGGGGTGTTGCGCTACCTTACGCCTACTGAAGAGGGAATGTATTATGTACGGGCGGTGGGCAGCTTTGCCGAAGATGACCGCCCCGCCGACATCTTAGCCCAGGCCCCCGACCTGTTTCATAAGGGTTGGAAATGGAGCGGCAACCTGAGTTATATCCCGGCGCAATGCCTGGAACAGGTCAGCCTGACCGAAATTCGGGAAAAGCTTAACCATAATATGTGGGCCGAATTGTCCCAGGAAGTAAATGACAAGTTGCGCCCCGGTTGGTTGCGCGAATCGTGGTGGGGTGGACGCACTGGCAAAATGGATTTCCCCGCCAGCGTGCCGGATTTCCTTCTAAAAGATTAAGCTTATTCTTTTGACTTTGCGGCTGCCTTGACTGTATAATTTAAACTGAGAAACCAAGCAGAATAAAGAAGTAAGTATAAAAAAACAAGAATAAGTTGTTCCCCCTTCCACTTTAGGTAAGGAGGTCAGGGGGTTAGGTAAACCGACTACCGACCAGAAATCAGGAGAGCCATGAGCCAGAACCCAAACGAAACCGAAAAGGCAATTGTACCAGCAGGCTATGTACCGGGCGGATTGAGTCCAGAGGTGGTTAAACCTGTCACCAATCCCAACCAATCTGATACCAACTTTCCTTTTTCCGCCGGACATAAAATGCACGAGGTAGTTCAGTACCAGAACTTTTTCACCTTCCCGCTAGATACTTATTACAACGTCCATGAGGCGGTTCAATACTTCAGTGACCCGGCTAATCGCGCTCGTTATAGCTACGAGCAACAACAGTTGATTATCAGTCGGATTGTGCGGGCGGCGATTGACTTCGATATTCACATCGAAGGTATTCGCGATAAACTACAAAACTAATTTAGCTTAATCGCATGCCTTTAAGCTAAGGGAGCAACTCCTATGGCGGACGAAGGCGAATCTAACTTACCCGAAGACAATGCAGGAGAAGAAGTTAAAACTGCTGCCGACTTTCGGGCGGAACTTGTAGCCTCCTTAAAGCAAGGTGGGGTGCTCGACACCCCTCAACTTCAAGCCGCTTTTGCGACGGTGCCGCGAGAGAATTTTCTACCTTCCCAACTTCCACTTGACAAAGTTTATACCGACGACGCGATAGTGGTGAAATATAGCCAGGAGGGGTGGGCCACCAGCAGTAGCAGCCAGCCCTTCTTAATGGCGGACATGCTAATTGCCCTGAACCTTGAACCAGGCATGAAAGTGCTGGAAATTGGGGCAGGAGTAGGCTACAACGCCGCGATTATGGCTTCAATTGTGGGGGATGGCACGCTTGTTACCAGCCTTGACCTTGACCCGGAGATGGTCAACATTGCCCAGAATAATTTAATTCGGCTGGGTTCGCCTTATTCCGAGGTTCAGGTAATTGTGGTGGATGGGGCGGAAGGTTACGCCCCTAACGCGCCCTATGACCGTATAATCGTGACCGTTCAACAGTGGGAGATTAGCCCGGCCTGGGTAGAGCAACTTAAAGTTGGTGGGATAATATTATTGCCACTGACAATCAGCACCCACGTCTGGGGCGGGCTTATTCCGGCGATGCGCAAGGAGGCCGATGGGACGCTCCGCGCGGTTGCGGCGAGTAGCGGCGGTTTTATGCCAATGCGGGGTCGTTTGGCCCACCCCTACGCCAATCGCAGCCCTTATTCTTCCAATAACCTGTTACCCACCCATTTATCGGCTGATGAAATCCTGCCGCCCCACTATCAGGCTGAAAAAGCCCTAATTTATCTTACCAGCGAAGGCCTACCAGAATCTAATTTAACCGAATTGTTAAATTCTGTAGAAACCCCCTGTACCATGAATGGATTGTTGGAACGCCCGCCCTTTTACCCCCGGAATAATAACCAGGAAGTAATCGCCCAACAGGAAAAAGATTCGATGGGGCTAACTCAGGGGTTTAATATGTTACTAGCGGCGGTTCTGGAAGACCGTTTGTGCAACTTGTTGGTAGCCACTCCCGCCGCTTCCTCCGGCAATAGCAGCAGTGCTATTGGTTTTGTGCGGGAAGGTTGGCGTTTTGAGTGGCGCGGGATTGCTCTGGTAATTCCGACTGAAGAGGGTCTGGCCCTTGATATTGCCATTCTTATCGGTCTCGAAGCGGTGCAAGGCTGGCGAGTCGGGGATTCCCACCAAGCTGAGAATCTGGCTTTACAAAAAATAAACCAGCTCTGGCATATCTGGCAAAAGTTGGGCCACCCCAACCCCGCCGACTATCGCCCCCTGGCTTACCCCGCCAGCCAACCCGCTCCCTGTCGCGGTGCTATTATCAAACGCCAGCATTATAATCTGCTACTGCCTCTTTAATCGAGTGCTATGGTTTGATTTGCCTCAAAATCTTTTCTACCATCTCTTTTGGACTTTTCTCTCTGGAAAAAAGGGGGACTGACCACCAAGACACCAAGAAAATATAAAATTTCTTGGGGTTCGCCTGTGCCTCTTGGGGGTATGGCGGTTCAATAATATTCTTGCAATTCCCCTGGCCTTTCCCGCTTCCTCTTGACAAGGATTCCCTTTTGGAATACCATCCCTATCAAGGTAACCTCACGCTGAGATAACTTTCGGCATTAATACTATACGTTTAAGACAAGACCGGAAAAGCCCGGTGGTGGAAGGGACTTAGGGCTAATGAGCGACCAAGAAACCAGACTCCTAACCGACGATTTACCCCCGATACAGGTTTCAGCCGAAACCGCCAAAGCTTTGCGAGCTACCCTGCGCCATGAATTGCGCACCCCAATGAACCATATAATTGGCTATAGCGAGATGCTACTGGAAGAGGCCGAGGAGCTTAAATGGGAAAATTTTGTCCCGGACCTGGAACGGATTCATGCTGCCGGAACCAAGTTGCTTAATCTTATTAATGATATCCTTGACCCTGCCAAAACTGAAATAAATACCGCTAACCTGGGTATGTTGCGCCACGACCTGTTAAACCCCCTTAACTTGATTATGGGCTACAGCGAAATGTTGCAGGAAGAGGCCAGCGAAAATAGTCAGGAAGAAGTGTTACCCGACCTGCAACGTATTCATACCGCCGCCCGCAACCTGCTTGATATTATCAGGGAGGTTTTTACCTCACCAAACCTGGAACGCCCTCAGTTGGCGGCGCAACCCGATAGTCCTTCTGTCAATCGCGAGGCCGCCCTTGTTCAAATCGTGCCACCCCGCGCCCTGACCCTCAATGGTTATTTACTGGTAGTAGATGATAATGAGATGAACCGGGACATGCTTTCCCGCCGTCTGGAGCGTCAGGGGTTTCGGGTTGCCGCCGCCGAAAATGGCTACCGCGCCCTGGAAATGGTCAGAGCTGAGAAATTCGACCTAATTTTGCTGGATATTATGATGCCCGAAATTGATGGCTATCAGGTTTTGACCAACTTGAAATCGGACACAGGGTCGCGGGATATTCCGGTAATTATGTTATCGGCTCTCGATAATATAGATAGCGTGGTGCGCTGTATCGAGATTGGGGCCGAGGATTATTTGCCCAAACCCTTCGACCCGATACTGTTACGGGCCAGAATCGGGGCTTGCCTTGAGAAAAAGTTTCTGCGTGACCAGGAAGTGCTATATTTGCAGGAGGTTGCCCGAATTACCGCCGCCGCCGCCGCTATCGAGACTGATAAATTTATCCCTGAAACGCTGGATGGGGTAGCAGGTCGTGAGGATGAGTTAGGTCAGTTAGCCCGGGTATTTCAACACATGGCCCGCGAAGTTTATGCTCGCGAGCAACGTTTGAAGCAGCAGGTCGAGCAACTAAAAATCGAAATTGACCAGTCCAAGAAAGCTCACCAGGTAGCCGAAATTACCGAAACCGATTATTTTCAGCAACTTCAACGCAAAGCCAGCCAGCTTCGCAATCAGGTTAAATCCACCTCGGAATAGGGATGGGGCATTAACTTTTGGAGGGTAAACTTGTCTAAAATTGTATCGGTTCACTCTTTCCGGGGTGGGACGGGTAAATCCAACCTGACCGCCAATCTGGTGACCCTATTGGCGGGGCAAGGGAAACGGGTGGGGGTAGTGGATACCGATATCCAATCGCCCGGTATTCATGTGATTTTTGGCCTGGAAGAAAATGAGATGAACCTGACCCTGAACGACTTCCTGTGGGGGCGGTGTTCGGTAGAGCAAGCCGCTTACGATGTTAGCTCGATTTTGCAAAAAGAACCAAAGGCGGCAGCTTCGGGGGGCAAGATTTTTCTGATTCCTTCCAGCGTTAAAACGGGCGAGATTGCGCGAGTACTCAGTGAAGGTTATGATGTTAGTATACTGTCCAACGGCTTCCGCGAAATTGTGCGCCGTCTCAAGCTGGATTGCCTGTTTATTGATACTCACCCTGGTATGAACGAAGAAACCCTGCTTTCGATTGCCCTTTCGGATGTGCTGGTGTTACTGCTACGGCCCGACCGTCAGGATTTCCAGGGAACCGCCGTTACGGTTGAGGTAGCCCGCAAACTGGATGTGCCAAAACTCCTGATGGTGGTGAATATGGCATTGTTGTCGTTTGACTTCGATGCCCTGGAAAAACAGGTTGAAACAGCCTATGGTGCTACTGTAGCCGGGATTCTGCCATTAATAGAGGAAATGACCCGGCTGGGTAGTAGTGATGTTTTTTGTCTGCTCTATCCCCAACACCCCTATACCCAGATTTTACGAGCCATTTGTGGTCAGGTAATGGAATAGGGGATAGGGGTGAGGGCGGAAGGCTGAAGAAATGCAAAAGCAAGAATAAGAAATAAAAATAAGAAACCGAGGCAAATTGTTCCCCCCTTTCCTGTAAAGGAAGGGGCTAGTGAGTTAGGTTCAACCGACAACTGACAACCAATTTACGGGAGGGTGGCTGGTGATTACGCAAGAACTAACACAGGGCCAGGGCAAGCACGAAATAATTTTCCCCAATGGTAACAAAGCTCAAATAATAGCTCCAACGCTTGGCACAAAAGCCGAAGAAATCCTAAGATCACTAAATATTAACCAACCCAAAGCGGTGCTGTTGCTGGCAGGTGGGGCTGGGACTTTTGAAGAAATACTCCATTCCAGGCTAATTCAGCTTTTTAGCCGGGGCATTGCCCGGGCCGCCGCCAATATCGGGGCGGTAATTGTGGATGGTGGGACTAAGGCCGGAGTTATGGCAATAATGGGGAACGGGGTTGCCGACAGGGGCTACAAAACTAACCTGATTGGAGTAGTGCCCGCCCCTAAAGTATCTTACCCAGGCGGCCCTTCCGAAAGTCCCGACCTGGTGCCGCTTGACCCCAATCATTCTCACTTTGTTTTGATAGATTGCCTGGATTGGGGGGGAGAATCGGCGGCAATGTCGGAACTGGCCTCGACCCTGGCGAAAGATATTCCGATTGTGACGCTGGTGGTTAACGGCGGTCAAACTACCAAGCAGGAAGTGTTGTTGGCGGTGCGGCGGGGTTGGCCGGTGATTGTGGTCAAGGGTAGCGGCGGCACGGCTGACGAAATAGCCAAACTCTACGAAGATAAACCAGCTTTTATCCAGAGCCCTTTGCTGGCAGAAATTATTGAAGATGGTAATATTCATCTTTTCAAGCTGACCGACACGGTGGGTGAGATGGAGCGGCTGATTTTACTGCTGCTGGAAACGAAAAACGATACCAACTCGCTGAAACAGGCCTGGGAGCGGTTCGCCATCTATGATGCCTGTGCCAAACGCCAGCAAAAAACCTTCCTACGCCTTCAGATGTTTATTATTATATTGGGGGTGTTAGGAACGTTTCTGGCCTTGCTCTATACTACCCTGAAATATAACAATGGGCTGGTAGGGTTGGGCTGGCTTAATAGTGTTTTCTACTATACTATTCTGGTTATCCCAATATCGGCTTCTATCCTGCTGGCCTCTTCCAACCGCTTTAATCCTGGTAACAAATGGGTATTGTTGCGGGCTTCCGCCGAGTCGCTCAAACGTGAGATTTACCGTTATCGTTGTCGCTCTGGGATTTATAGTGAGGCTCGCACTGCCAAAACCTCCCGTGAGGTTAAACTGGCGAATCGGCTGGAGTTTATCAGCCACCAGCTAATGCAAACTGAGGTTAATCTGGCCTACCTTCCTGGTTACACAGGGCAGATTCCACCCGAAAATGGTGCGGCAGCAGGTGATGAAGGGCAAGGGTTCCTTACCCCTGATAGTTATGTGGCTTATCGCTTGCTAGACCAGCTTAATTATTTCCGCCGCAAAACCAAAGGCATGGAAAGACGGCTGACGATAATGCAGTGGCTGATTTATATCGTAGGTGGGACCGGAACTGTGCTGGCGGCTATCGGCTTTGAACTCTGGATTGCCCTTACCGCCGCGCTAGTGACAGCCTTCGCTACCTACTTGCAATATATGCAGACCGAAAGCCAGCTTGTGAAATTTAATCAGGCCGTTACTGACCTGGAAAATATTCGAGCCTGGTGGACCGCGCTCTCAATTGAGAAGCAAGCCGACCAGGATAATATTGACCTGCTGGTAGATTCTACCGAAAAGATTCTGGAGCGGGAGCATGCCGGTTGGGCCCAACAGATGCAGGATGCCTTCGCCGAACTACGCGAACAGCAAGCCAAGGAGGCCGAAAAGCAACCGGGTGCGAAAAAGCCCGACAAAGAACCTCAACGCATCCAAAACCCTTAGTTTGGTGGGACAAACCTAGCCCCCTTCCCTAAAGTGAAAGGGGAAATCTAATTCGTAGGGGCAGACCAATGTGTCTGCCCTTTTTATATTCGCAAATATCCCCCCACTATTTTTTCTTCGCAGGCGGGTTCTTGGCGAGGGCCAGAACACGATTATATTCATCGGTAAAGGCCTTAGCCAGTTTTGGGTCGTGGACAATCAAAACATTCTCATCGTTGGATTTATCGGCGTTATCGCTAAAGTTAAACGAACCAAAAATCACCGTCTGCCCGTCAATAATAAAAACCTTGTGGTGCATTACCCAGGGATTGCCATCGGTGTAAACTTCCAGCCCCACTTTTTTCATCTTGGTATATTCGCTATAGGGAGTGCTGGAACCAGTGGTCTCAAAAACGCCGCCTACTTTAACCCCCACCTTAGCTTTGTCGCGCACCGCCGTGCCGATACCATCGTGGGTAAAGGAGAATGCCATGAAATAAATGCTTTCTTTGGCCCCGTTCAGGTTATCAATAATATGCTGGGCTACCCCATCCTCAGCCGCAAAATAGTTTTCAACCTTCACCCCGCCAATTGTTATAACCGGGTTCGGCACGCCCTTGGTTTTGTTTGGCCCAAAGAGTTTTTTGACAAACATTTTCTCAAACTCGGCGGTATAATTTTCGGCCAATTGGGAACTGTTGATAATAATCATGTTGTTGTTGAGGTGGTAGGTATCGCCATCGGTATAGTTCCAGGAACCGGTTGAAATCCAGGTTTTGTCTACCACCGTAAACTTGTTATGCATAATCGGGCCGCGCTCGTCCCCAATATAAGGTATATTAGCCTTTTTGAGCTTGGCAAAAGCGTCCTGAATCTCTTTATTTTTTACATTGTTCAGAGTATCGGTATCTGTTACCATCCGTACCAGCACACCACGCCCTTTGGCCCGCACCATCGCATCCGTAACATCCGCCAGGTCAAAGTCATAGTCGGCAATATCGAGGGTTTTGGTAGATTTATCAATAAGTTTAACCAGTTGTTCATCCAACCCGCCCTTGTGGTTCTTGGGGTCATCCGGATAAATCGGGTTGGTGAAATAGACCTCATACCAATCCGATTTGGCGGAGGTATTGGCATTTTTATCACCAACGGTCACTCCGGCTGGTAGGGGGATAGGGGTAGCACGACCTTTTTCGCTGGCTCCCTGTTCATCATCAGTAGCATCAACGGGGGCGGTAGTAGCGACGTTGGCAGAAGGGGTTTCTTCCTTCGGCCTGGTGAGAATCACCGCCGCAATTACCCCCACTACAATCAGTAGCACAATCAGACCACTGAGGGCGATTGGTGCGCCTGGGTTCTTCTTCTTCTTTGGCATAACTATAAAATTCCTCCTGGTGATTTGGGTTGGCTATAACTTACAACAAATTGATAGCACGAGCGGCCAGGGTAGCCAGCGTGACCAATGATAAAACAGATTGTAACATAGTCAGGGCTTTCAGGCGGATATTCAAAAAAGCTGGATCGGAAGGTCCAAGCTCCAAACAGAAAAACAGCATGTGGTTTTAACGATTCTTGCAATAACAAAAATGGGCGGACTATTAATCAGGCCGGAAATTCACCGGGTGTTTAGCATCAGGACTCTAGCTCGTAGTAGTGACGCCTGTGCCTTGTACTCAGGGTATTAGTCGCTTCTTCTGGGTTTTTGAATTCAAAGACTAAAGTCTTTACTACTAAAATCAGGCTCAAAGCAAAAGTCCTAATATTAATAAATATAGAGCTTTATCGTATTTAGAAAAGTTCTGTTTTTCTACTTTTTCTATTTCATGACCGCAATCGCCCTGCTTGAAACCCCCAGAAAGTGATCAAATTTGAACTTAGGCTTAACGAAATTTCTGCTAACCGCTAGGGCTGGTTCAATAATTATGGAATGAATCCCAATAATTACGGAAACTAACAATAGCTCCTGAATCTTGGTTAGTGAGAGAACGTTCCCTTCCCAAAAACAAATTCTCTCAATTAACATTTAATCTTAAGGTAGTTCTCATGCCGCTCTCAGCGTTCTCTAAGTTTACTCCGGTATACTGGTGAGGAACAAATAAAGCATTTGCTCTGGAATCGTGAAGAATATAATAAATTTAATTAAAAAGACAATTCCTATAACCTGGATAAAGTCTTCGGAGATATTGAAATGATAACCTCACCTGGCATTTATAAAAGTTATACCGCTAAACATCCTCGGCTAACCAACCAATCAATTATGGCGGTTATCACCGTTATTGGCTGTGTAATCGCCGCGATTTTTGCCCAGGCCAATCAAGCGATTTTTGAAACTCTTTCGGTTGGAACTGGCTATGTTGGATTATTACTAATCGTGGCTACGCTGGTAATTGGCCCCATCAATATGCTCAAAGTTCGCAAAAACCCGGTAAACCTGAATATCCGGCGTGATATTGGTATCTGGGCTGGGATTACCTCACTGGCCCATGTGGTTTTTGCTGCCGCTCTACAGATTAGCTGGGGTGATACCCTTTTTGGGTTTTTCTTTAATGCTAATGGTTCTCCCAAATTAGATTTATTTGGAATCAGTGATTATTTTGGGCTGATTGGAGCCCTGGTAGTGCTATTGCTACTGGTTATCTCAAACAATTATTTTTTGAAAAAGTTAAAAGGCAAAAGCTGGAAAAACTTGCAAAGGTTCAACTATCTACTTTTTGCGGTAGTTTTAGCCCATACCCTTACCCAGCAAATCAATAGTGAACGAGGCTTAGTCCTGATTTTAGGAGCAATTGCCCTGGGGGTTGGAGTAATAATTGCCCAAACTGTTGGCTTTATGGTCTATCGTAGCCGAAGCCAGATGCGTAAAGCCGCGCCTAATACTGGTGTGAGGCAGAATCCGGGACAACCAACCCGCGTGGCTCTTCCGAGGCAACGTAGCTCTATTCCAATGATTGCGTTGGTAACGCTGGCAGGCTGCGTAGCAATCTTCTTCGGATTTGAGGTAGGCCATCTGGGGGCGAATCTGGTGAAGCATTTCGGCAATACCGCAAATGCAAGTAACCTGAATACCAGTTCTAACTCATCTAGTTCTTCCAGCAATTCCCAAGTGAATTCACCTTCTTCTTCTCAGCCGGTAATACGTTCCCGCCATTCCTAATCCAAGGGTGCGGACTCAAGTGAAATAGTTAAGACAATGGATAATTCTCTCAGTTTGGATGAATTGGCCGAAGTAACCCTTAACTTTAGGGCCATGAATACCGCCATAGAATTGCTGATTTATGTCCCTAAAGTTGAGGCTGATAAAGCGGTAGTGGTAAGCCATCAAGTAGAAGGTCTTTTTATTGAAACCGAAGCAGCCCTCAGCAGGTTTCGCCCGGAAAGTGAATTGAGTCAGCTCAATCGGCAGGGCTACCTGGAGCACGCTTCAGAGGTGCTTTACCAGAATGTGGCGGCAGCTTGCCAAATGCACGACTTGACCGGGGGTATCTTTGACCCTACAATTCTGGATGCCCTGGAAACGGCTGGCTATGACCGAACTTTTGAGGGTCTTAAAGATTCACCCCGGTTAGTACCATCTCGCTCCCTTCCAGACTTAAAAACCTTCAATAACTCAATTCATTTAGACCAAGTAAAGCATAGAATCGAACTTGGTAAAGGGGTCAGACTAGACCTGGGCGGAATAGCCAAGGGTTCAACCGTAGACCTAGCTGCCAAAATACTTCGTCAAAATGGGTTCAAGAGCTTTATGGTGAGTGCCGGGGGCGATATGTATCTGGAAGGTTGCCCGCCCCAGGATAGCCGAGGTTGGGTGGTTAATATCCAAAACGAAGCACCTAATTTTATTGGAGATATTACTACTATTCAAGTAATTGACAAGGCGGTCGCAACTTCCTCGACAACTGGACGACGCTGGTTAATAAACGGGCAAACCCGCCATCACCTGATTGACCCGCGCATTCAACAACCCTCCGCCAACGGTCTGGCAGCGGTAACGGTTGTAGCCAGTAATGTGCAGATGGCAGATGTAATGGCAAAAACTGCCTTAATCCTCGGTCACACCGAAACCGCACAGTTAAAGCTGAAACAAAAAGCCCAGCTAAGTGCGATCCTCTTTGTAACCCTTCAGGGCGAGCTAATTGAACTATAATCTCCCTCTTCGATAACTTAAAAAATGGGTGTCCGACGCTCTGGTCGGCAAGGAATGCGGGGACAAGAGTTTGCCCGATGACAAGTTAAAATTCGATTTCAAATACGCTTGTGTGTCTCTTGACTTTTTGTTTTATCGGTACTCAATGGCCGTTATTTAACCTTGTATTGCCGCCGATAAAGAAACAAGCCAATTAAAAGATAAACTGTACCAACCCCAAGCAATATTATGAATTTTTCCAGTCTAAAAACTTGTCCGTCCAATAGCAAATTTTGTAGCTCAGAAGCACCAAAAGCGGTTGGTATAAAATAACTAACATATTGAACCGGCTCAATAAATTGCGTAATGGGCACCAGAAATCCACTAAAGAAGATTGTGGCGAGCATTAGTACCATACTAAGCTGGACCGCCTGGCTCTCGGTACGAGATAGACCAGCTACCAGAAAACCTAACCCGATGGAAGCGTAAATCGTAGCCGCCAGTACTGCTAGTATCGCCCACAAATTCTGCTCCAGATTTATAGCTGGCACTCCCAGAATTGTGATAATCAGGGCAACCAATAAACAACCCATCAGCAAAATGAGTAACATAAAACTTATTAACTTGGCAGTTAATAATTGAACAGGTCCCACCGGGCCGACTCTAAAAATTTCAATTGTTCCTAACTGGCTGTCTCGAACATTCGATAACGCCGCCAGGGTAATTGCAATATGCTGTAGTAGCAGAATTATGACGGCGGGGCTATAAAAGTTAATATAATTCACGGTAGAAGCAATTTGATTTTGAGCCTTGAGCAATACTGGCTCAACCATTACACCTGACGGGATGCTATTTAACCGATTAAGTTTTTCATTATTGGAACGCACTGAACTGCGAATACTTTCCAGTTGGGTGCGCTGAGCCGGGGAGTTTAAATCGTTCTGATTGAAGCCAGTTTCCAGAGCATCAAGCCTTTTTTGAGTGTTTTCCAAATCGGCTTTGGCCTGGTCGGCCCCACTTTTTACCACCACATCCAGCAATTGCTTTACCAGCAACTTTTGTTGGGTGGTTTGATTATTACTACGGCCCGGTAAATAGAGTTGGTCCAACTGTTGAGCTGAAACAACTACCAGGGCCCGTAATACACTAACCTGAGTGCGTGCCCCTACCATATCGCCATTTTTCATCGAATTATCTAACAAATTAACTGACTCATCGAGCTTTTGGGTAGCGCCAGGTTTTGGTTTAGCTGCTTCAAACCCCTGTTGCACCACTGTTTTATTGAATTCGGTGCCATATACATAAAGACTAAATTCAATATAGCTTGAGTCGACTGGATTGAGATTTCGATAATAAACCGGGAAAATCGCATTGCGCCCAGCGTATATTTCATCCAGAGCATTTTCCTTAACATCTATTACGATAGAAGCCTCGCCCGTTTTTAAGGCATTACGGGCTTCGTCTAAATTCTTGCTTATTCTTACCAATTCAAAAGTGTCTTTTATAACCTCTTTATAATCGGCTTTATTGGTACTAAGTTGAGGCCAATCCGGCACTACCAAAATAGTTGGGTAAGAACTTTTAGCTTTGTAGCCTAGCCCAAAAAGAGCCAAAATAACAAACGGCCCAACTAAAATAGTCAGCATCAGGCTCGGCTGTCGTAAAGTTCCCAATAACTCTTTGCGAATAAAGGATATGGTTAGAGCTAGTAAAGTCATGGTTATTCCTTTATTATTCTTTCATTATTCTTTAGCAGCTTAACAAAAACTTCTTCAAAATCTGGACGGTAGGGCTCTATACTAACTATTGAAAAATTGTGCTCTTGGAAAGATGTAATAATATCCTTTGTAGCCTCCGCACTGTTATCCACTGTCAGCCGTAAACTCTGCGAAGTGATAATTTCATATTTCAGAATACCGGGTAATTGCCTCAACAAACTCAAGACTGGGTGAGTAATTTCCTCCAGGGATAAATTTACGATTTCCCCACCAATAACTTCGTGCCGAACTTCATCCGGCGTGCCAAATGCCAGAAGTTGCCCCTCATTTAAAATCGCCACTTTATCGCAGTAATCGGCTTCAGTGACATATTGGGTGGTGACAAAGATTGTATGACCTTGTTTGCTCAACTCTTTGAAGTGTTCCCAGAAACGCGCCCTTAACACCGGGTCAATACCGGCGGTGGGCTCGTCCATAAAAATAAGCTCCGGTTGGTGTACAAGGGTGGTAGCCAGATTTAAACGACGTTGCATTCCACCAGAAAGTTTAGCCGCGATACGGGTGCGTACATCCCATAGGTTTACGAATTCCAGAGCTTCCTTAATTTTTGGAGCTCTTTTTAATAATTTCATTTGATAAATCGAAGAAACCAATTTAATGTTATCTAATACTGATAACTCAGGATAAAGCACAAACTGTTGAGGCATATAGCCAAACCGCCCGCGGGTATGGTTCGTATAGTGGTATGGGTTAGCCCCCAGGACTTTAATTTCTCCAGAGGTAGCTTTGTAAATCCCGATTAGCATTCGCACAATGGTGCTTTTACCACTACCGCTTGGCCCAAGCAGACAGAAAATCTGGCCGGGTTCAACCTCAAAACTAAGGTTTTTAATAATAGGGTCTGCCGAGCCAAATTTTTTGGTTACATCTCTAACCTGAATTACCGGAATGCTTGCTACTCGCAATTCTTGGGGCGGGGGGGCAATTTGAACATCCATTTCGGGTTTTTCCTTTTCCTGATAAAGGGCTTATTCCACTTTATTAGCCAGCACATTAAAATTTCAAAACTCTTGTAAGTCTATTTTCATAAAGCATGCATAATTTATGCCAAACCATTTTGGTTATAAAAAGAGAGTTTGCCCTAAAACCTGGATTAGGATTTGAATTAACTCCGCCTTGTGGCACGTAATGTGCAGATAAGCAGTAATGTAGGCACCTGAGAGGTTTTAGTTTTAGGCGCTTAAATTTTTAACCTGACAGGCTAAGAAAGCTATCTGACTCAATATATAAATCTAAGGAGGATTTTGATGAAAAAAATGTTTGGAACTTTATCGGTAGTATTGCTTATCAGCGTATTGCTGGTAGCTTGTGGCGACTCAACAGCTACGACGACTTCAGCGACTACGGGTGCAACTGGAACTATCCCTGCCGGAACACCTACTACTAATGCACTAAATACTACCGTTGCGACATCAGCGGGTACAGTTACAACCCGTGGAGCAACTTCGAGTGTAACGCCAGGGGTTAGTGCCACTACGACCACTGCCACTACTACTTCGAGTAATGCCACCACTACCGCTGGTGCAACATCCAGTACCGGGTTAACTCAGGGTGATACCGGGTTGCCAGCCTATTTGGGGGCTACTGTTATTAAAGTTGGTTCAACTTTTGAACAAACGATTGCCCGACCGTTTATCAGTCAAATTATAGGCTCCAGTACTAATGTTAAATACTCGGTGTTTAATTCGGCGGACAGTTCCGACAAGATTCTTTCGTATTATGACGGTGAAATGACTAAACTTGGTTTGACCAAAGTAACCAATATGGCGACTGGTACGAACATGATGCCTTCGATAGCTGGTTTATCCAATCTGGTGAAACTAGCGGCTTATCAGAAGAGCAGCACTAGCACCGCTAATGGCGCGGGCATAGTGGTATTAGGTCCTATGGATATGACTACCTTAACGGCTCTTTCAGCGGTAGACCCCTCAATTACAAGCGGTGTAAAGTCTGGGGATAATCTGGTAATATTGGCTAGTAATCTTACCAATACCAATTCCTAAAAATACAGGTTAGTTTTCGACCTACAGGTTATTTTCACAAGCCAAAAGGACACTTAATTGTGTCCTTTTTTATGTGAGTTTTCTTTCTATTTTATTGCTGAGGTATTGAGAAGAAAAAGGTACTGCCCTGACCAGGCTCCGATTTAATCCAAATGCGACCACCATGTTGCTGAACAATTTGGCTGCTGATGTAGAGGCCAAGCCCAAGCCCATCCACTTTGTTAGGGCTAGTGTTTAGAATGCGATAGAAGCGGTTGAAAATACGTGCCTGATCTTCCAGGCTGATACCGCGCCCTTCATCTTGCACCCAAAAAATAACCTCCCCTGGATTGGCTTGAAGCCCGATTCTAACGTTAGTACCGGGTTCGCTATATTTCACAGCGTTATTGATAAGGTTATCCAGCACCTGCTCTATGCGGGCCATGTCCAGGGCAGCCTGGATTGGTTGGGTAGGAAGTTCTACCAGGAATTTATGGGATAGATTAGCGTGGCGGTGCTGCTCTACGATACGGTTTACCAATCCGTTCAAATCCTGAAGCGGATCGATATTCACTGCGAATTGAAGATTTTGAATTCGCGAGAAATCAAACAACTGTTTTACCATATCATTCAAGCGGTCGGCCTGTTGAATTATAGTCTCAGTTGAACCCAGTAGTCGGCCCTTTTCTTCCAGGGCTAGACGATTCAGATTACGTTGTAATATCTGGGCATAACCCTTGATAGAGGTCAGGGGCGTACGCAACTCATGACCGACCACTGCCATAAAGAAATCCTTCAGGTCGTTTAGTTCCTGCCGAGTCTGAAGGGCTTGCTGCGACTCGCGGTAGAGGCGGGCGTTTTCAATTGCAACGGTGCTTCGTCGAGCTAATTCTTCGGCCAGTTCAAGGTCAGTTTGTTCAAAACGCCGCCCCGACTCAGCCGTTACAAAGGTGAGAACTCCAATAACTCTATTTTGTAGCTGAAGTGGTACGTAAACAGCTGATTTTGGGTCAAGCTCTTGCAGTAAAGTCAAATGCTCCTGATTATGGGCCTGGGCGGATACAGTTTCTTCCAGGTTTCTTATTAGTAAGGGTTGGCCCGTTGCCAGCACTATGGCAAGAGGATGATTTTCCGGGTCAGGCGGAAACTTGTAGTTAATTTCACGCGCAATTGCCACCTTTGCTGGGTCACGGTGGGTTAGAGCTACCCGCTTGAAACTTCGACCATCCTCATTCACAATATCGAACAAACAGTAATCGGCCAAATAGGGAACGGCCAAACTGGTTACTTTCTGCAAGGTGATTTCATAATCCAAAGAGGAGGCCAACACAATACTCACTTCGCTTAAGAAACGTAGTCGCTCCTCCAATCGCTTTTGTTCAGTGATATCACGCGACACCGCCAATACTGACTGCACCAAGCCGTCGGGTGCAAATTCAGGGGCGAAACGGGTCTGATAATAGTGCAATTCGGCGGCATTGGCATAGGGCCAGCTATATTCAAGCGAAGCTTCCTGACCAGTTTTAAAAACAATCGCCAGCTTTTCTTCCCAGAGCACTCCAATTTCCTCGGGTATGCCTATCTCCTGGACAATTTTACCTGTGAGCTCCGCTGATAATGCTCCGCTTAATCGTTCTATAGCAAGTTGCATAATTATAGAGCCGGGATATTGTAGCCACAATGCTTAAACCAGGCCAGGGCATCTTGGGAAGTAATTAAAGTTAAAGCTTCCTCTAAAGCTTTTTCTAAAGCTTCTTTAGTTCTGGCCCCAACCG
>JBBQZS010000058.1:0-39203 GCA_038207495.1 Chloroflexia bacterium | reverse complement strand
TCGAGCATCAAAGGTATAGTGGCCATGGTCTTCCTCGCTTTTTGAAATAGTCTGTTGGCTCAAACTATTTTCAATTCTCGCGAGGTTGACCCTTATTGGCAACTTTTATCCCTCCCACACAACTTGGGGACTGTCTGTCTTGAGTATAAAACAATAATGGGCGCACGGAGGTGCGCCCTGGGCAGTTATCTGGTCGGGATAAAGGTCTAGAAGAAGCTAGAGGAAGAACCGTTCAAATGGGAAGAGTTTCCCCTTCGGGTAATATTGGAAATTCCCGTTACTGGGGCTGTCCGATTTGGTGGTTAATTCTTCGCTCTTGGGGGTAGGGTTATTTGAACCCATTGGTGTTACAGCTAAACTGCTGGAAAGCTGCATAATCTCTTATTCCTCTCACGGGTATTTTTTTTGAAGTTCTATTTGGGGTCCCGTTAAATTTTAGGCAGTCGAATGTTTCCTGGCATTAACATAGCACAGGAGCAACTGCCAAAAACAGGAAATTTACTGCCAATTACTGCCATTTTGCCCGTTTTCGACCTTATTCTGGAAAATTCAAGGTAAAAGCTTCAGGGATATTCACCAGAGGGCGCAAGGAAAATTGAACCGCCAAGAACGCCAAGAACGCTGAGAAATTATGAGTTTGGATATTGGTGGATTTCATGAACCTTAATAATTAAATCTGTAATTGTTCCCCCTTCCCTGAATCAGGGAAGGGGGTTAGGGGGTTAGGTCAACCGACCACTGCTACTTGTTGTGGAATTTGAGTTCGCGGGTGTTGGCGGGAGCGGCTTTGTTATCGTCCGCCTCCGCCACGATATTATCACCATCCTTGAACCGTCCGCCGATAAGCTCAATCGCCAATGGGTCGAGGATAAGTTGCTGAATGGCCCGACGCAGGGGACGCGCCCCAAAAGCCGGGTCGTAGCCCACTTCCAGCAGAATATCACGGGCTTCCGGGCTGATTTCCAAATTGATTTTGCGGGCTGCCAACCGTTTGCGAAGAGAATTAAGCTGAATATCAATGATGATATTAATCTGCTCCCGACCCAACGGCTTAAATACCACAATCTCATCAATTCGGTTCAGCATCTCCGGGCGAAAGTGACCGCGCAAGGCCGTCATAACCGCATCCCGCAACTCTTTGGAGTTCGGCGCGACTGGCTTGCTGGACATATCCATAATCTGGTCGCTGCCCAGGTTTGAAGTCAGGATAATCACAGTGTTTTTGAAATTAACTACTCGCCCCTGGCTATCGGTCAGGCGACCATCCTCCAGAATTTGCAGCAACAGGTTAAAAACATCAGGATGACCCTTCTCCACCTCGTCAAACAGCACCACCGTATAGGGTTTGTGGCGCACCGCCTCGGTTAGCTGCCCACCCTCTTCGTAGCCCACATAGCCGGGAGGTGCGCCGATAAGTCGGGCAACCGCCTGTTTTTCCATATACTCACTCATATCCAGCCGCACCATCGCATGCTCATCATCGAAAAGAAACTCAGCCAGGGCGCGAGTTAGCTCGGTTTTACCGACCCCGGTTGGCCCCAGGAACATAAACGAGCCCAACGGACGGTTGGGGTCTTGCAAGCCCGCCCGTGCCCGTCGTACCGCATCTGCCACTGCCTTGAGAGCTTCTTCCTGCCCGACGACCCGCTGTCGCAGCCGTTCTTCCATATTGAGCAAGCGGGTAGCCTCACCTTCCATCATTTTGTTGACTGGAATTCCGGTGCGCCGAGCCACAATGCTGGCAATAACATTCTCATCCACCCGCTCCGAAAGCAAGGGTTTGCCGTTTTGCACCTCGGCTAGTTTGGCCTCCTGCTCCTTGAGTTGATATTCCAGGGTGGTCAGTTCGCCATATTTTAATTCACTGGCTTTGGTAAAATCGGCGTTACGCTGGGCCTCATCCACCGCCCGGCGGGTCTGTTCAATCTTCTCCTTGAGGTTGCGGGTGCGCTCGATAGCCTCTTTTTCCAGCTCCCACTGCATCGTTAGCTGATTATTTTTCTCCTTGAGATTGCTCAGGCGTTGCTCAACCTCGGCTAACTCATCGGCACTTTCGGGGTCGGTTTCGTGCTTGAGGGCTTCGCGCTCGGTTTCTAGCTGGGTAATGTCGCGCCGCACCTCGTCCAGTTCCGCTGGAAGGCTGTCAATTTCGGTGCGGAGGCGAGCAGCCGCCTCATCAATCAGGTCAATCGCTTTGTCAGGCAGAAAGCGGTCAGTAATATAACGCTGGCTCAGTTCCACCGAGGCCACCAGAGCCGAGTCGGTAAACTTTACCCCGTGATGCACTTCGTAGCGTTCGCGCAACCCTCGCAAAATGCTGATGGTATCCTGGGCGGTTGGCTCGTTCACCTGTATTTTCTGGAAACGGCGGTCAAGTGCGGCATCCTTCTCGATATTTTTACGGTATTCGTCGGGGGTAGTGGCTCCAATCATATGCAACTCGCCCCGGCTAAGGGCGGGTTTAATCAACTGACTGGCATCCATCCCGCCATCACCACTACCACCCGCCCCCATAATGGTATGGAGTTCGTCTACAAATAGAATAATCTTACCCTCGGCCTGCTCCACTTCCTTCATAACCGCCCGCATGCGCTCCTCAAATTCGCCCCGGAACTTCGCCCCGGCCACCATCGAGCCCAAATCCAGGCTGATGAGCTTTTTATCCTTGAGCGTTCCCGGCACATCCCCATGCACAATCCGTTGGGCCAGACCTTCCACGATAGCAGTTTTACCCACGCCCGGTTCACCGATAATTACCGGGTTATTCTTGCTACGGCGGCTCAAAACCTCAATCACCTGCCGAATTTCGTCATCTCGCCCGATAACCGGGTCAAGTTTGCCATCCTTCGCTCGTTGGGTCAGGTCGCGCCCGTAGCGTTCGAGAGTCTGATAACTGGCTTCGGGATTCTTTTCGACTACCCGCTGATTTGCTCCTCCCCGGATGGTACTCAAAACATTAAAAATTGCGTCACGGGTAATGCCGTATTCGCGCAATAAACGTCCGGCCTCGGTATTGTTCAGGGGGGAGGCCAGAGCCATAATCAGGTGTTCGGTACTGACATATTCGTCTTTCATGCGGTTGGCTTCATCCCCGGCCTGGGTTAAGACTTTGCGTAAGGCCAGCGAAATAACCACATTGGGTTTATCTACATAAACTTTGGGTAGCCGCCCAATTGCCCCTTCGGTACGCAGCCGGATTGGGTCGGCACTGGCGTTAAGTTTGGTAATAATGCGCGGCGCAATCCCGTCCGATTGCTCAAGCAGGGCTACCAGCAAATGTTCCGGTTCAATCTGGCTATTATTACGTTGCTCGGCCAGGGTACTGGCGGCAACCATTGCTTCTTGTCCTTTTTCGGTTAACTTTTCAAGTTTCATTAATTGTTCGTTTCCTTGTTAACAGTTGTCAGTCGTCAGTCGTCAGTTGTCGGTTAAATGTTGTTGGTTTTAATTTAACCCAAGAATTTTATAGTTTTTCTATGCCTATGTGGTGAAAATCTGTTGCTGCCGGATAGAATACGTAATTTTTAGGCGCAAAGTAACAGATTAAGTGTTAGATTAGAGCTAGAGTTATTATGCCAGTATCCAGAGAGGGTTGCAATCGGATAATTCTTGGGTAAGAAACAGGAAGAAGGGGTTTAGATGTTTGACACATTGAAGAATATGAGATATAATTCAATAGAACTATAGAGATTAGCTAGTTTTGCTAACGAAAGTAAGAAATATGACAGTAGATGATATGGATTTGAAGATTTTGGAGTTTTTGCAGGAGGACGGACGATTACCTCATGCTACCATCGGCGAAAAGATTGGTATGACCGGACCATCGGTTTATGCCCGCATAAAGCGTCTGGAGCGCGAAGGGGTTATCAGGGGCTACACGGTGCTCTTGAATGCCGAAGCGATGGGGCGGGGATTGGTGGCTTTTGTCAGGCTGGCTACCCAAACCACCGCCAACGAGTATCAGCCCTTCGAGGATTTTGTCCTGAATGAAGCCCTAATTGTGGATTGTTACGATGTGGATGGCGAGGACAGCTATATTTTGAAAGTGCAGACCGACACTCCCAAAAACCTGCGAGCCTTGCTATCGCGGCTTCGGGGCTTTCCGGGCGTAACCCGTACGGTAACATCAATCGCGCTCTATACTATAAAAGAGGCCGGGAGTGCTGGCCTGAATATTACCAAAAATTGACCCAGACCCATAATAATAATTGTGCGGGCGGGCCAAGTACCCGCTTTTTTTGATTTATAAGCTAATATAGAGAAGGAGATAATAAAATGACTGCTTTTATTAAAAAATTTGAAAAGAAATTTCCAATTGCATCCGGGCTATTGGGCTTTATGCGGACGGATGGGCTGTTAATATTAGTAACGATTATCTGGGGTAGCACTTTCCTCGTGGTGCAGGAAACCGTTAAGCTGGTGGAGCCATTCACCTTCCTGGCTCTGCGCTTCACTATTGCCGCCCTGACCCTGGCAATAATTTTTCACAAACGGCTTATAAATATCAGTCGCAGGGATTTGATTAGTGGAACGATCATTGGTCTGTTTCTGTTTGTGGGATATGCCTTGCAAACCGAGGCTTTGCAGAATACCACCAGCAGCAAGGTTGGGTTTATAACCGCGCTGTACGTGCCAGTTGTGCCCGTTTTGGCAGTATTAATGTTGCGCCAATGGCCCACTTTTGGGGCGATAATCGGGGTGATATTATCTTTCGCGGGTTTGATTTTGCTGAGTGTTAACGAGTAATTTAGTCTGTCCCTGGGGCTAGGCGAGTTGCTGGCGATTGGCTCGGCTCTGGCATTTGCGTTGCATATCGTTAGCATCGGAAAATTTGCCCCCCGCGCTGATGCGATTAATCTGGCAATCGTCCAGATTAGCGTAACGGCGGTGCTTAGTATGTTGATGATACCCGCGATGGGTGAGCCATTTGTGATGCCGGAACTAGCAGTCTGGGGTTCGGCTCTGTTTATGGGAGTGGTGGCAACCGCTTTCGCCCTGGCTGTAATGAACAAGGTGCAGCAAACCATCAGCAGCACCCGCGCCACTCTGTTCTATGCTCTGGAGCCAGTTTGGGCCGGACTGTTCGGCTTCTACTTTGCGGGCGAAACCCTGGCGGTTGCGGCGGTGATTGGGGCGATACTGATTGTGTTGGGGATGCTGGCGGGAGAATTTCGGTTTTCGGTTGTTACTCGTCAGTTGTTGGTAGTCGGAAATAGTAATGAGTAACGAGACAAAAGTGCCGAGCAGGGGCGGTTCGCGAACCGCCCAAATCGCCAAAGGGGAAATAAACCCCTATCTCTGGCCCAATTGCTTCTGGAAGGGTACACTATCTAAAATTTTTGGTTCGGAAGTAATCTGCTATTCGACTTTAGCTTCGACGGGCGCAACCGGGGTAAGGTTGATATTAAGCTCTTTAGCTAATTTGGCTTTAAGCTTGGCCTTGTTGGGTACGATGCCCTGCGTGAAGATAACATCGTTTATCAGCAGCACCGGGGCATGCCAGCCCCCTTTGCTCAAAGCTTGTAGCGAGAACTGAATCCAGGGCTTTACCGTCAGCCGTACTCGAGGGTCATTGGCACCAACACCTAATTCGCGCAGAACGCTTTTGGTTAGACCAACAGTAAGTTCACATTCCTCGCACCAGGCGTGAGGCACGTCAAAAAAGAACTGCTTCCCGGTTATCCGATAAATTACAATATTAACAGGTTTTGCCATACTATTCCCGATTATAAATTGGCGCAGATTTTAAGTTAAAGTAACTTGATACAAAACTTGAGGGGTTTAGCTAGAATTAGCCAGCCTTGCTTGGGGTAGGCCGACGATCTCTTTCACTAAAGTTGGTAGCTTTGCGCCGATTGTGTAAAGCGACACAGGCAGTACGCCCACAAGTTTGGGATAAAGTTCCATCGCGCATAACACGCGGTTGATAAACCGTAGCACAGCCCGGACAACGCGGCCCGCTCGGTCTTCTAATATTTGCCATTACAAATGACTCCGTATTCTAAGTGTAATAATTCCTGACAAGCTATTCCACACTTGATAAAATAAACGATTAAGACAACAGGTTGGTTACATAACAACCCTGCCAAATTTGGAGAGAATCCTAGCCTGCGTTGATGTCACAGATGAACATCAGTCAGCATTGACAGGCTCATATAAGATGAAATACTTTACCATGCCGTAAGAGGTTAAAAACCGTGCAGACGCTATGGTGCTGTAGATGATATCCCACACCTTGGATGTTGCAACTATTATACCAGAAAAAATCAGCTTTGTGATGTGAATTCGCTCACTATTCTGGCATATATACGTGAAATTTTTGTCAAAGTTTCATATTTGTCTCTTTCTCGTCCCGATTAGTACCCAATTCTTCCTGCTTTGAACCTTCGATAACTCTTGTCAGCCCATTGGGAAACGTGTAAGATAGTTTGTATAGGATTTGTACAAGGTTGTGATTAATTAAACGAACTTGAGAGAGGTGCTGGGATGTTTCTAGCCAAGTTACCTTATTGGGCCTTTGTAGGGGGGGTCGGGCTAACAATTTTGCTGACCGTGATTGCCCAACAGTTTTTTGAATACGCTGGCGTAGTTAGCTGGGGTATCCTCACCTCCGCCACGCTGGTATTTTATGTGGCTACTATCGAAGTCCCCAAAGTGCGCTGCGAATATGCCGGAACGATATTAATGCCGGGTGGTATTCTGGCGATGCTGGCGGGAGTGACCGAGGCCCAGATTTTCCTGGCAATTGCCGGGGTTTTAGCGGTAGCTTTCGCGGTATTTATTGAAGCGTCGGAGCGCAACCCCAGCCTGAAACGATTTATCCCCTGGAACAAACCCGCCAAACCCACTGTCACCGAAGAATCCAAAATTTAAAGTAAACCAAACCCCTTAGCCCCCTTCTCTAAATTGGAAGGGGGAACAAGATTCCTTTATTGTTTCCCCAAACAAATCGGCCTTTTAGCGGATTGACGTGCTTTGCTAAAACTGTTTCAATTTACTCTATGAATATAGAAGAAAAAAATGGGAAAATGCTGGTTAGCAAAAAAAATGCTGACATAATTTTTGATGGGCCTGTAACGGAGGGTAAATTAAGGGCGCGGGTCTGGCGATTGGCCTGGCCGACTATCGGCGAGCAATGTCTGAACCTGTTGGTAGGTTTGTCAGATGTGTTTTTTGTAGGCCACCTCAGCCTGGAAGCCTCCGCCAAGCTGGGTTACGGAGTCAAAGAAGCCCTTTCCGCTGCCGCCCTCGGCAATTTTTTCAACTGGTTAGCCCTGGTAATTTTTAGCAGTTTAAGTATCCCGGCGACTGCCCTGGTAGCGCGGGCTTATGGGCAAGGCGAACGCCAGAAAGCCGCCAACATCGGGCGACAGGCAATGGTTTTAGCCCTGATTTTGGGTTTAATAACAGGCTTGCTGATACATTTTTTTGCGGCTGATTTAATCCGCTCCTTTGGCGCAAGCGAAAAGGTGGTGGAAATCGGCACGGTCTACCTCCAAATTACCTCCTATGGAATGGTTTTCTGGGCCTTGATGATTGTGGGCAGTGCTTGTCTGCGTGGGTCTGGCGATACCCGTACTCCCCTTTTGGTGGTAGGTCTGGTCAACGCCGTAAATATTATAGTGGGAGCCTCCCTGGTTAATGGGGCCTTTGGTCTGCCGACTTTGGGTATACGCGGGGCAGCCATCGGGGCGGCAAGTGCCTGGACGGTGGGAGGATTGGTAGTAGTGGCCCGTGTGTTTGGCTGGTTTGGCAAACGCCGGTTGGGTAGCCCCAATCAACCACTTTATCTTGAGATGAAGTGGAAACTCGAAAGAGAAGTGATTAGAAGCCTGAGCAAAATTGGCATCCCCACTTTTGGGGAACAGATTGCCTTCCAGATTGGGATTTTCTTCTTTGCCCGGTTGGTGGTGGGGCTGGGAGAAGCCGATTATGCGGCCTATAATGCGATTATTACTATTGATAGTATTGCCTTCCTGCCCGGTATTGGTTTTGGGATTGCCAATACAATCCTGGTTGGGCAATGTTTGGGTGCGGGACGACCCGATTTAGCCGAACGATACGCCATGACGGCCTACAAAATGGGTTTATTATTCATGACGGTAATGGGTCTGACTTTTATCCTATTCCCTGAATTCTTCCTGGGTTTACTGGTCAGTGACCCGGCGGTTATTCAAGCGGCTACTAACCCGTTACGTTTGGCAGGAGCTTTTGACCCGTTATTAGCCACCGTTTTCATCTTTATTGGGGTCTTGCGCGGGGCGGGGGATACTCGTTTCCCGATGTACGGGCGGATGATAGCTACCTGGGGGGTGCGCTTCATCCTCGGTTATATGCTTATCGAAATTGCGGGCCTCGGCCTCATTGGGGCAAGGTTGGCAATGGGTCTGGATTCGCTGGTGCTGGCGGTGCTGGTTTACTGGCGGTTCAAAAGCGGTCGCTGGAAAACTATTCTCAAGGCCGAGCCAAAATCAACCGGAACTAGAGCTGCCCCTTTACAAGCCGCCACCGCCCCCTCCGACGAGTAATTTTTCCTGGACAGCCACAAGGGCTGTCCCTACTCAAGTATCCCCCTCAATTTTTAACTATCTCCCAGGTATCCCCCAATGGCACTAGAGTTGCTAGGGGGTAGTAGCGGGAGTTACTACCGGGTCGCCACTGGAGTAACGGGGAGGTAGCAGCCCCAATTACTACGAATCATATACAGTTAAACATAAAAAGTTAAACATACCCAGCTTAACCAGAGGGGATTAAGGGTTAAGCCAGCAGGATTTAATATATTTCATTTTCTACTTTACAAAGCGGCATTAAACCGTTAAGATGAGCTTATTGCAACATCAAGCATTATAAACAGCACCACTTTTTCGTCCAATAACCCTTAACCTGATAATATTTAAAGGAGATTCTGCTACATGGATGCTCAAGCTCTGGAAAAAGAGTTAAACGATTGGATGAACGACCACCAAACTGATATTTTTGATTTAATTCGCGAAGCTACCGAAGAATTTGAGTCTGCGCATCCCGGCCTGGATGTAGATATGGTGCGTCTAAACGCCCTTTCGATGGCGGACCGCCGTTTTATGGCCCGCGCTGTGGCCGAAGTTTTCGCCAAACATCTCAAGTAGAGGATACTGATAACCGATTACCGCTAACCGTTCTCAGGGGAGAAAGCTTATGGATTTAGGTCTTAAAGGAAAAGTAGCTCTAGTCGCGGCCTCCAGCACCGGACTCGGTAAAGCCGTAGCGATGGAGTTTGCCAGTGAAGGGGCTAATCTGGCGATGTGCGCCCGCCACGAAAGAGTGCTTTTAACCGCCGCCCAGGAAATTGGCACTGCCACCGGGGTGGATATTATGGCCCTGCCCACCGACCTGACCAAAGCTTCCGATATAGATAGCCTGATTGAAAAAACCGTTGCCCGCTTTGGTCGAATTGATATATTAATCAATAACGCCGGAGGCCCGCCTACAGGTACATTCGAGAGCCTGGGGGACGAGGAATGGGCTAAAGCGGTGGAATTAAACCTGTTCAGCACCGTCCGATTGTCACGGGCGGCTCTGCCCTACCTGAAAAAATCCAATGGTGGGCGGATAATTAACATCGTTTCTATGTCAGTTAAACAACCGATTGATGGACTAATTCTCTCTAACGCGGTGCGAGCCAGTGTGATTGGTCTAGCAAAAACAATGTCCACCGAGTTTGGCAAATATAACATCACGGTTAACAACGTGCTGCCAGGCTGGACCGCAACCGAAAGGGTAGGCGAAGTGATGAAAAGCCGAGCTGCCCGCGAAAATCGGAGCGAAGCCGAGATACGGGATGAAATCGAGAAACTAGTACCATTAGGCCGGATGGGGACACCTGAAGAATTAGCCGCAACTGTGGTGTTTTTAGCCAGTAGCCGCGCCAGCTATATTACCGGGACTTCATTATTGGTGGATGGCGGTTGGTACAAAGGGATAATGTAATGGGCGAAAATCAAGAGGGGCAAAATAGCGCGATGGGTGGAGTTAAAAATGCCCTGAGTAACTTTATGGGCATGTTCGGCAAAAAAACTGAGAACAAGATCGAGGAAACTGCGAAAGCTGCCGAACCAGCCCCACCCGAACCTAAGCCTGTAGCAGCGATCCATCATCACCCGATGCAGCCTGAAGCTAAAGAACCCGACACTGCTACCAGCCATCAACCCCCGGCCCAGTCTGAAGCGGTAAAAACAGTAGCCACTGCGGAAGTTACCCCAGGTAGCCCGGAAGTTAAAAGTGAAGCAACTCACCCCACCCCGGAAGTAAAGAACAAAGGGGATAAGGGGAAGGCCGTTACTCCTCCATCCAGCCCGGTAGTTCCCCGTGAGGATTTTGACGGGCGCATGAAAATGCTGGTTGAGAGATTGTATGAAGACGAATCTTTACGCTCAGACCTGACCGACGACGAGGCCGGCCCTTTGCTGGATTGGGCTATGAATGACCTGATGGAGCGGCTGGAAAAAGTTTATCAGACTGCCACCACTACCAAAGAGCTGGAAGAAGGTTTGGAGTCGCAATACGCCCAAACCAGAAGCCTGATTATGGTCAAAAAAAGTAAGGATAGCCCCGCAAACTAATCACAATTTTCACAAACTTTTGATAAAAATGTAGTATAATAAAATTCTGGTAATAGCTGCTTATTTAACCCATAAAAATAGAATTCTTCGGAGGTGTGGTGTTGTCTCTCACAGTCATTAATAGCGGCGGTGGCGGAAGCATTGAACTGGCTAAAATAAATAGCATAATTGATAAATACGAATCCTGGGATATAAAACTCGAAGCCCTTATCCCCTGTCTACAGGATGTTCAACACGAACTTGGCTATGTACCCGCCCCGGTAGCCGCTCTCATTAGTGAGCGATTCCAAATTCCCCTACCCGCCGTTTATGGCGTAAGTACCTTCTATACTGACTTCAAAGTAGTTAAAAAATCTGAACATCGTGTTCTATTATGTGAAGGAATGGCCTGTTACTTCAACGGTTCGCAAGGGCTGGCCCAGTTTGTTAAGGATAAACTTGGCATTGAGAATATGGAAGTAACCCCCGATAAAAAGTGGACGGTAGAGCGGGCTAACTGGTGCTTTGGGGCTTGCCAGGGAATGCCAATTGTGGAAATTGACCACAGCATCTATATCCATGTCACCCCAGAACGACTGAACGAGCTAATCGAGGAAGTAAATGCCGGCAAGACCGACCACGAACATCATTCAGCGGACGAAATTTAGTTGCTAGTTTTTGGTTTTTGGTTGTTAGTAATATTAAAGCCACTAATAACCGACAACTGACAACTGACACCGACAACCTAGAGGAGTGCAGTAAATATATGAATCGCCAGGAATTTCAGGAATTATCAGCCCGTCTAGCCCAACAACGCAAAGACTTTTATAACACCAAAACCGTGATTGAAGTAGTAGTAGATGGTGGCTCGATTATATCCGGGGCGAAAGATACCCTGGCCTTCTTCCAGAAAGAAGTTGAGAGCCGCAATCTCCAAAACGTAAAAGTGCGGATGGTAGCCAGTTTTGGGGCGATGTGGGCCGAACCCACCGTCTTTATTACCAAACCAGGCCAACCCCGCGTCTTATATGCCCACGTTGACGCCGCTCGTGCCAAAGATTTACTGGATAAATTTGTCCAGGGTGATGACCCCTGTGCTGATTGGGCATTAGGCTGGCTGTCCACTGACCCCTATCACTACCCCGATTTTGCCTGGGGTAAGGCTCCTGACGAAGAGTGGCGAGGTATCCCCCCAATGGGTCGTACCGAATGGGGTAAACTGCAACAACGCATCTCCTCCCGCTTCTGTGGCTATATTGACCCGGAAAGCATCGAAGATTTTATCGCGGTGGGCGGATTTAAGGGGCTGGAAAAAGCCCTGTTTGATATGAACACCCAGCAGGTGATTGACGAGGTAAAAGCCTCGCAGTTACGCGGGCGAGGCGGGGCGGGCTTCTCGGTTGGCACTAAATGGCAATCCACCCATGATGAAAAGCGTACTCCCAAATATGTGGTGGTTAATGGGCATGAGGGTGAACCAAGCGTTTACAAAGACCGCCGCCTTTTCGAGGGCGACCCGCTTTCGGTGCTGGAAGGTTTGATTATTGGCTGCTATGTGGCTGGCACCTCACACGGATATATCTACGTCGGCTCGGAACATCCCCTGGCCTTCAAACGGGTGGGGCAAGTGGTAGAACAGGCGCGAAAGTTGGGCTTGCTGGGTGATAATATCCTGGGAAGCGGCTACAGTTGCGATGTTAAAGTTATTATCGCGGCAGGGGCGTACATTTCGGGTGAAGCCAGTGCCATGCTCTTTGGTATCCAGGGTGGCCGGGGGATGCCTCGGGTGAAGCCGCCCCGCTCCTACGAGGCCGGCTTGTGGGCGCAACCTACCACTGTCAATAACGTCGAAAGTTTTAACAACGTCCCCGAAATCCTGTTGCGGGGTGGAGCCTGGTATGCCGGGTTTGGCTCGGAAAAAAGCAAAGGCACCAAAATTATTATGCTCTCCGGCCCGTTCAAGCGGCAGTGTCTGGCTGAAATCCCCTTTGGTGGGCCGATTTCCGACGCTATTAACATCGTAGGCGGTGGCTCGGCAGACCCAGCCCATCCTATCCGGGCGGTCCAAACCGGGGCGGTATCGGGCGGTTCCTTCCCGGCCTCGATGTACGATACCCCCTTTGATATTGATACTTTTGGCAAATATTTCTGCCTGTTGGGAAGTGGCAGCCTGACCGCCTACACCGACGAAAACTGTCTGGTGGATGCCTGTTATTACATCCTGCGCTACAACCGGGACGAAAGTTGCGGGAAATGTATCCCCTGCCGCATCGGTTGCGAAGGCCTGACCGAAATGTTCTGGCGCATCAAAAACGGCGATGGCAAAGAGAGCGATATTCCCAAGATAGAGCAGCTCTCCGACCTGGTAATCGAACACTCAATTTGTGGCTTGGGACAGGCCGCGCCACTACCCGTCAAAAATATGATGATGATCGAGGAATTCAAAAAGGAACTGCTGGAACATATCCAGGCGGGTTTCTGTCGGGCTAACGTCTGCTCAATGGCCCATCACCCCACCAAACAGCTCGGTTATGGTTCGGGTGTCACGGCTGACCATGCCTACGAATTCCAGAAATAACGTCCCGCCGTTTTGTAGGGGTAGACCAGCGTGTCTACCCTGGTTAACAGGACAACCAGAGCGTAGCGTCCCCTTTGGGGACAAGGGTTGTCCCTACGAACAACCAATAACCGACGACTGACAACCGATTAGAGGAGTGAACAAGATAATGGCGGATGCAACAGCAAGTGTCGCCCTGGTAAAAGTAATAATTGATGGCATCGAAGTAAGCGTCCCTAAAGGCACTTTCGCGATTGAAGCAGCCAAAAAGGCCGGGATTTATATTTCCAACCTGTGCGCCCACCCTGATTTGCGGCCTTTTGGGGCGTGCCGGATGTGTACCATTGGGGTACAGGGTAAGCGGGGAATGGATTTTGAAATTTCCTGCGGTTTTGAGTGCAAAGATGGGGCGGTACTTTTTACCGAAAACAGCAACGATGCGGTGCGTGAGGTAAAGCAGTTTATTCTTGAATCGCTGCTGGTTGACCATCCCCTGGATTGCCCGATTTGCCCCGCCAGTGGTGCCTGTGACTTGCAAAATGCCACCTGGCACTATGGCATGAGCGAAAATCGTTTGTCACGCGAAAAAATGTGGTATGAACAGGATTACCTCAGCCCCGCCATTATCATCAAGCGTGACCGTTGCGTTTTGTGCGGACAGTGTGTGAGGGTGTGCGAAGAATTAATTGGCGCAACCGCTTTAGCCTTCGTCAATCGCGGGGTCGAAACCTATATTGACTCGGCCTGGGGTGGCGACCTGACCACATCCACCGCCTGTACCAGCTGCGGTTTGTGCGTGGAGGTCTGCCCGGTGGGTTGTTTGATGCACGCCCAGTACGAAAATACCGGACTACAGTGGACGATGAAACGTACCTCCACCACCTGTAACTACTGCGCGGCGGGTTGCCAGATGAACTTTGAGGCCGAAAATAATACCGGGCTGATTGAAAAAGTCACCTTCAACGAAGGGGCGGGCATCAGCGACGGGCGCAGTTGTGTCAAGGGTCGCTACGGCTACCAGTATATCAACAGCAAAGACCGCCTGAAAATGCCCCTGATGCGCAAGGGTGACGATTTTGTCGAAATTACCTGGAAACAGGCCTATGACGAAATCCTGACCCGCTTTGCCAAGTATAGCGGCGACCAGTTTGCCGCCATTGCCAGCGGTAAAATCAGCAACGAAGAAAATTATCTGCTGCAAAAGTTCACGCGCGCTATCATGAAATCCAACAACATTGACAGCCCCATCCGCTTCACCCACGCCCCCGGTGTGCTGGCCCAGAGCGAACAGTTCGGCTTGCACGGTATGACCAACACCGTCCACGACATCAAGGATTTCGCGGGTTGTTACTTTATGGCTGGTCTGAATATCGAGGACACCGCCCCGGTTATCAGCTATCAGCTACAGGAATCGGTAGCCCGCCGCAAGGTTAAAACTGTGCTGGTTAGCCCCCGCGCCAATCGCTGGGTTGAACGCTCGACCCTCTGGCTGAAAATCAAGCCTGGAACGGACGCTATTCTCTATAACGGCTTGGCCTATATCATCGTCAAGGAAGGCTTGCAGGACGGCGACTTCGTAAACGCCCGCACCGAGTCAGTTGAGGGCTGGACAGCCTCTCTATCAGAATACACCCCGGAGCGAGTGAGCGAAGCCACGGGTATTCCAGTTGAGCAACTCTTTGAAGCCGCTCGGTTGTATGCGACGGGCGGGGCAGGAGTCAACAACAAGGGCAAGGATGGCAAATACCCGGCCTCCGCTATACTCTATGGCACAGGTGTAACCCAATGGGCGGGCGGGGTCGAGAATGTCCACGCTCTGGCAAACCTGGCCCTGATTACGGGTAACATCGGGCGCAAGGGAAGCGGCTTGAACGGCATTCTGGATCAGGCCAACGAGCTAGGGGCCGCCGATATGGGTTGCTTGCCGGACTTCCTACCCGGTTATGCTCCCGTCACTAACGCCGAAGCTCGCGCTGCCCTCGAAACCGCCTGGTTTGGCAAGGCCAACGGCTCTATTCCCGCCACCCCCGGCCTGAAATATCTGGATATTTTCAAAGCGACAGAAGAGGGTAGCGTTAAAGCCTTGTACATTGTGGGCGAAAACCCGCTAGTCACTACTCCCGACCTGCAACTGGTACAACGCGCCCTGAAAAAGGCTGAATTTGTAGTAGTTCAAGACCTGTTCCTGACCGAAACGGCCCAATATGCCGATATTATTCTCCCGGCGGGTGGTCATGCCGAGAAAGATGGCAGTTTCACCAGCACCGAGCGGCGGATTAATCGCACTCGGCGGGCGGTGTCCAGCCCCGGTTTCGCCAAGCCCGACTGGAAAATTCTGGCTGAAATGATTGACCGCCCCGGTCTGGCGGCTACTTATAAGAATCCTGGCGAAATTATGCTGGAAATTGCCAGAACCAACCGCCTCTATAGTGGTGTTACTTATAGCAAACTGGATCGCAGCAAACAAGTTATGACCTTCAAGCCCGGTCTGTTGTTCACAGGCGCGGACTATAGCCGGATGTCACCCTTCTCGCTCACCCGCATGGGGGTGCAGTGGCCCGTAACCCCTGACGGTCTGGCAGAGGATGGCACCCCAATCCTGTTTGAAAACGCCTTTGCCACCACCAGCGGTCGAGCAAAATTCGTTCCGGTGCGGGTACAGGTGCGCCCTACCGTTACTAACCGCGACTACCCGCTTATCCTGGCGGTGGGTCGGGCTCTCTATGCCAATGACCGCAGTGGCTCAATGTTACGCCGCAACTACGTGACCGAAGCCCTTGATCCGGAGCCAGAATTGGAAATGCACCCTAACGATGCTGCCAGCCTCGGTATCGAGAGTGGCGACATTGTGAAGATTAGTTCTATCTTTGGCGGGCTCGAAATCAAGGCTAAAGTCGGCACTGCTCAGGCCGAGGGTCAGGTCTTTATGCCCTGGATGTTCCGCGAAGCTCCCGGTTTCGTCATCACCAGCCGTACTCAAGACCCCCGCACTGGCACGGTGGAGCTGAAATATACCCCCGTAGCGGTGGAGTTCGTGCGTAAGAGCCTTTCCGGGCTGCTTACTACGGGCGAGGGAATGCAGGTCGTCGCGGCCAGGTAACCCTAACCCCTAGCCCCCTTCCTTTATTGGTTTAAGGGCGGACAGGTTTTATTAAAATCAGCAGCAGCAAATCCTCTGGCTAAGGAATAGAAACCGCTAAATAAGCCAAAGCGTGGTGCTGCTGAATTTGTTTCGACCACCGCCCTGCCTCAAAATGCTTTAGCTCCAACGCTGGTGGGTCATACACCCTACCAACCAAATACTTTGTACACTTTCCAAGCCCTTGTAAACCAGACTAAATTTGGCAGAGTGGAGGGCGACTGTAGCGATGAACAGTTGGTTCAACCGCAAGCTCGCCTTGGGCTACCTCTTCCCCTAAGACCAGCGTTACCCAGCACTCCCCAACTCAAACACTACACTGCCACTGCGCCAACCCTGTTTCTTATCCTGTTTACTATCCAGTTATTACTGAGTTTTATTGACATCTGAGGCCACTACCCGGTCAGGTTCAACGAGAACGACTAATAACAAAGGCATTCCTAAATCCCGCACTTTCCTGAGCAACCCATAAAGTGCGGACTGATCAACCACAGGCCCAAACAGTACAGTTGTTCCGTCGCTTTCGTGGATGAAAATCATACCCTCGAACTGGTCGGCCCACCGGGTATCCAGGTGTCCCTTGAGGCGAATTTTGTAATGTTCTGGCCCCTGCTCCTGAGGAGCCTCAGACGAATTTTGTGTTGGACTCATTGTGCTCCTCATGCATTCCCACCTGAGAACGAAGCTGTGCGGTGTGGATAGGTTGCTTCCCTCAGGCTGACTCATTGTGGATGGGAAACAACGGCTGATGTTATACGGGCGGGTCGCTTGCGAATGCCCCATTCAGCCACGGCCAGGTTGATCACCCAGCCCGCACCCATCAAAAGTGCTCTACTTAGCTCATTCGGCGGGCCACCAATCATTCCACCGACCATCAGGGTCAGTGCCTGAGTGCCGGCCCCCAGCCCAATCGCGTAGCCGCGAATCATCCAGGCGCGGTGCCCTCTCACGTCCCCTCGCCGGATCGCACCAAACCCCAGGACGATGGACACGACCATGGCCGACCCAAACAGGAGCCGAAATATATAAAGCAACTCCCCGTCGCCAGCCGGGTGGGGATAGAACTGGTTCATCCACAGCCCTGACAGCCCAACCATTAGTCCAACTACAATCAGGAGCCGCCCTGCCATGCGGTGCCAGCCGGGTCTGAGCCGCCGGAAGCGGGTGGCGAACTGGAACGCCCCCAGGAGGGCATAGACGAAAGCACCCACAATATGCAGCACCACCGGCAAGGGTACTGCAAAGAACCTTGCGTTGGACGGGGTGATTTTCGCGCCGCCAGCCAGCTCGGTCAGGCGATAGGCACCGGCAGCGAGCGGAATGGCGCTCAATAGAAGCAATACGGTGACGAGCCACTTTGCTGAACCTGCTTTTGCAGGCACTCTGGTTTTCGGAGGCTTAGGTTTCCCTACCCCATTCAATTGAGGCACATGGAGGGTTCGACCTTTATCGTAGACATTCGCTTTCATTTTTAACTCCTTGGACGGATGCACATTGTGCTGTGTGCGTTCCGAAGATACCGGGTCAGGTCATCGCCCGCAGTGGTAATGGATCGGGCGACGATTGTGTTCTCAATGCTACAGGCGGCTGTATGGCCGCTTGTCCACTCTACCTGGTTTCCCGCGAACTTACTCGGTTACGGTTTGGCGGAGTTGAGTACTTCCGTTGCCAGGTACGGTTTCCGAGGTTTGCGCTCGCCGTTCTGACCAGAGTGCATAGCCCAGGGAGGCCAGAGCTAGCCCCATCGGTATCGCCGCAAACCGCTGGATTTGGTGCGGGAGCAACGCCGCCAGGGGAGTCAACGCAGCGGTGACAGCCAGCAGGCCAGCAGGCCAACGCGACAGGATGCCGGCGCGGAAAGTTGCGATCCCGAACAGCAGGCCGCCCAGCATATACCCTCCCCCTACTACCAGCCCATATATCGCGGGGAGGGCACCAAGGTCTACCTCGCTGGCGCGCCCAGCAGCGGTCCCCAGGAAACTATCCACAAACTTTGGCGCTATGGCCGCCAACGGTGGCATGATAAAGGCTTCAGCGAAGACAAAGGCCGTTTGTATCGTCCAGGAGAGGCCAAACAGGACAAAGCCGACCAGACCAAGCCAACCGAGCTTATTCACTTGCCTGGCGTAAAGCCCCACAATGCCCAGCAGGAGGAGGATGCACATGACCGTCTTCAACGAGGTAATGATTGCCCATGCATCGGTGGTTACTGAGGCAACAACGTCAGCTGGATGGATCGGCTGAATGCCCGCAAAAATGATCCCTGCCCCCATAGCTGAAATACCGGTCCAACGAATCAGGTTCGAGCCTGTTATCGTCTTTTTGCTCTCATTAATGACTGCGGTCTGGCGATTGATATTCATCTGTTTGTCTCCTTTTATGGCTAATAATGATATGGGCCAAGATTTAACATCTGATGGAGTATTACCCCACCTGGTTGCTTACGTTTTTGTTAGACATTCATAAGATACAAGCTAATGTGATGAGGTGACATCAACACAATGTGATGATATATGTGATGAGAGAAGGGAAGGCCGATATAGAAAAAGCCCCGGCACGGGTTTGGACAAACTGGCGTGGGCTGGAGGAATGAGTGGGTTGCTTACAATAAACCGAGTTCTTCGCCCCGGTTGACTGCTGCGCGGCGGTCGTTCACCTCAAGCTTGGTGTAAATGTTTTGGGTGTGGGTGCGTACAGTGTTCAGGGAAACCATCAGTTTGCGGGCGATTTCCGGGCCAGTCAGGTTGGTTCTGAGCAGGTGAAGCAGCTCAAGTTCTCGTTCGGTTAGAGGCTCGATCAAGTCCTGTTTGAGAGGCGTGCGCTCCTCGGATTTGCCAAAGGCTGCCAACAGCTGACGGGCATAGTTCGGGGCGATTTTGTGTTTCATCGCCTCTTCCAGAAGTTGCGCCATAGGCGGACCTTCGTCTACAAACATTCGGACGTAGCCTTCCGGTTCGGCCAGGGTCAGAGCGCGTTCCAGCGGCCCAAGAGCAGCCAGGATGTCGCCTTGCGTCTGGTGGGCAAGTGCCTGCAATACCAGAATTTCGATAGTGCTTCCCGTCCTCTCGGCTTCTTCCGCTGCTTTCAGGAGGCGCCCCAGCAGTTCTGTTGCCTCATCAATGGAGCGGTTTGTACGGTCGCTCTTATTCCGGGACAGGGCCAAGAGCATCCTGGCCAGGGTGATATGCTCGAACTCGCGCAGGTAGCTGAGGTCGTCATGGGCAGACAACCCCTGCTCGCGTGCCCAGCCTAAGGCTTCGCCCACCCTGCCCTGTGCTACCCACACCCGTGTAATGAGGGCCGCTACCGGACGGACATTGGGGAAAAAGTCATTTACATACACTCGCGCTGCCTCGTTGAGCATTTCGAGTGCGCCGTCCAAATCTCCCTCGGCCTCCTTTATCCGAGCCATCGCCACGCACCAGCGATAGCGGGTTTGCGGTAATCCAGCGAGTTCACCCAACGCCTGGCTTCTACGCAAGTGCTGCGTGGCGGCATTCAAATCGTTATACTCACGGTAAAGGCCGCTCATTCCCACATACAGGTCTGCCGTTCCCTGCAATACCGGCAGGGAACCCTCTGGGTGCGCCTCTGTCCCAAGCTTTAATGTCTGCTCGTAGGTGCGCATCGCTCCGTGGAGACGACCTTGCCCAATCCGAATGTCAGCCAGTGCAATTGTGCCACTGATTACGTCAGAGATGAACCCGGCTTTCTGCACATCCGCCATACCCTCGGCAAACGACTGGTGCGCCGCCTCTAAATCCCCGCTCGTCCAGTAAGCAAGCCCCAAAAGTGCTACTGCCCCACCGCGCCCAAGCTGGTCTTCCTCAGGTACGAGGTCGAGTGCCTGCCGGGCGTATTTGAGGGTGCTGGGTACATCGCCTAACACCAGAGCCAACCCGGCACGCCACACGGCAATCGCACCCGGAAGCTGGCGAAATGCCACCTCATCCACAACGACCATCTGCACTGCCGGGTCGTCAGGTCGTTCATTTAAATTGGGCGGGTTCAGCCAGCGTTCGGCCTCCCGCAATCTGGCCTCAACCGTCCCTAGCTCGCCACTAGCCAGTAGAACCCCGCCATAGTGAGCGCTGAGTACGGGTCTGACGTGGAACAGCGCGTCGGGTAGTGCCTTTAACCAGCCAAGAAATGTGGCATCCTGCCTATTCCGGCGCATCGTTGGCACTGCCAACTCTATCAAATCCGCCGCTCGCTCGAAATCCTCGGCTATTAGCGCGTGACGGATCGCATTAGTAGCCGAGCCATTATGCTCGTACCACTCGCTGGCTCGCCGATGCAAAGTGGCTACCTGAATGGGTTGCTCCGCCATCAAATGGGCGTAAAGAACTTCCGCAAAGAGGTGGTGATAGCGGTACCAATGGCGCTGGTTATCCAGCGAAACGACAAAAAAGTTGCCGCGCTCCAGGGCTTCCAATTTCCCGCTACCATCCTTCTGGGCAGTAACGGCCTCGCATAATGAGCCATTTAGCCTCTCAAGAATGGAAGTTTGGAGTAAGAAATTGCGGACAGCTTCGGGCTGACGCTCCAGGACTTCTCCAACCAGATAGTCCACGATGTACCGATGATCTCCACCGAATGCTCGGATAAACCCGGAGGTGTCATTATGTCCCTGCAAAGAAACTGCGGCTAATTGTAGACCAGCAATCCAACCTTCGGTACGGGCTTCCAGCGTTGTAACATCTTGAGCCGAGAGGTTTAGACCCATTACTTGCTTGAGAAATTCGGCAGCTTCGGAGGGGGTAAAACGCAAATCTGTGACGCGCAATTCGGTCAATTGGCCTCGCGCCCGTAACCGAGCCAGGGGTAGCTGAGGATCCTCACGGGTGGTGATGACTAGGTGCATTTGAGGCGGCAAGTGGTCGAGCAAAAAGTTGAGAGCCTCGGCAACCGGCTTGGCATCAATCAAGTGGTAGTCATCAAGAACGAGCATAAAATTGTCCGGGATGGTGGTAATCTCATTGAGCAGAGCTGTAAGAATGGATTCGATTGGTGGTGGTTGAGTAGACTTAAGCACACCCAACACCCCTTCACCAATATTTGGGGCAATCGTTTGCAAAGCCGCCACAAGATAAGTCAGAAAGCGGGCAGGATTGTTATCCACTTCGTCCAGTGATAACCAGGCGGTGGGTCGCTTGCAATCCTCGACCCATTCGCTAACCAGTGTGGTTTTCCCAAAGCCAGCGGGCGCAGAAATTAGGGTCAGCTTGCGGTGTAGACCTTCGTTCAACCGTTCAATAAGGCGGGAACGGAGCACCACTTTAGGCCGAGGCGGCGGGATATAAAGTTTTGTCGTTAAAATTGGTGTTGACATTGGTTAATTATACACCCTACCCAACCCCAATCTTGTAACAAGAACTTTTGGCATTACTTTACGAGGTATTGTCAGGTAAAGTAAGTGATAGTGAGGAAAGTGTGAGATATTTCTGGGAAATTCTAAAAACTTTTTATTCCATGAGAGCAGCAAATCCATTGAAAAGAAAACTCACCAAATTAAGAGTTGGCAGGCTGTAACGGCCTTAAATCTTGTTTGATCCACCCCTAAGGCTGCTCGGCTCTTTTTGGGGATTAGCCTAGTTGTTCCAAAAAACTTGAGTTGATAATTCCAAAATAAGTTACCCAACCAGTTTATGGCGTTATTACAATGTTTAGGTTGAAAGCGACTCCAAGTATTTTAGTAGCGATGAGTTGGCACTTTTTTGGTGGGTGAGTGATATAATGAATATCAGCGGGGCATTACTTTAACAAGAAATGCTCCAAAAGATAACGACAGGAAAGATTAGCATTTTGTCTGCGGTGTTTCGCCGTAGCTGCCGTGAAGTTCGCATCACTTCACCGGGCCTCAATGTCACTCAGCACTATCACGGGGTAGGTGTGGATCTCCAACGCTGAGTAGACAGTGGCCCATTATCTATCAACACCTACCCCGTGATTACGTGCCTAAAGCGATTAAGGCCGGTCTGATGGTATGAAAGTAATCTTTTCTGTCGTTATTTTTCCCTTTTTTCACCTGTACTTTATCCCGACTCTTTAAAATCTAATAATCTTTTATCAACCCCGGCTTTGCCCGGTAGTTTGCCAATTACAACTTATGCTAAAAGATTTTTTCAAGAAAAAACCGAAAACGACTGCGCCTCAATCCAGTGGCGAAATGACCTATCTGGTACATTCGCTCACCCAGGGGAAACGCAAAACATATCAGCACTATATTCACTTTTATGTTGCTACTCTGGTACAGGTCGGGGCAAAATTTGAGGTAGAACTGCGCTCTCAATTGTTTAATGTTTGGCAGACGACTAGCCCCCTGGGCAATCCCTGGAGTTATAGTAAAGAATTTGAGACTTTTGAGGCTGCTAAAGAGCACCTGAAAGCAGTACTGGAAAACCCGGAGCGTTTTGCCAAACAAACCCTAAAACAGACTGACTGGTGGGCTGATAGTTTTGATTCACGGAGTAAGAAATACGACCTGAACGTGATTTTTAGCTACGAACGCCCCGCCGGGATTGATAACGGGCAGTTAGCCGAGGAAATTGCGACTGGGAAAACCAAAATGCCCAATAACGTGGCTGCCGGGGAGCTTGTTCGGCAATTATATGGTCGCCCCGAAAAGGCGGCAAGGGCGGCGGTGCTGGATTTTTTGCAAAAAGCCCCTTTTAGTTATGGTTATTGGGGCGGCTGGAAGTGGCTCTATAAACAGGCCGAAGCTAAACTTGACCTGGAAGCCCTGGCAATTGCCCTGCCCCGACTGGATAAAATCAAGCCGCCGGATTTGAAATCAAGTGGTGACTTTGGTTGGTCGGTGCAGTGGCCTACTTTTAACACGATGGTCTACATGAAGCGGCGCGGGCGGCGGTTTTTGCAAAGATTGTCCCAGCAAAACCCCTCGGTCTATCAGGAATTAGCCTATACTCTCTTAAAACAAAACGACTCCGAACTGGATTTGAGTTATCAGTGGCTTACAGTAGATATTTTGAACGGCACTGCCAGACGTTTTAGCCAGTTTGGGCATGGACGTGGGAAATATGCCCTGCGTATACGGCGGATTTCCCTTAACACCCAGGATGTGCGGGCGGCAGACGCCTGGGCCAAGCATCCTGACAATATAATAACCCTGGTCAACACTGCCAATCTCCCCTGGCAGATTCAGGAATGGGCCCTGAAAATGTTACTGGCAAATAAGATTCAGTATCCAGCTCTGTCCGAGGCTACCCTTTTGGGCTTTTTGCAAGGCCAATCCCCCTTGTTAATCCGTCTGGCAACCGCCCAGGTCGTAGCCATCTTTGAATCCGGTGGTGCACCCGACTCTGAGTTAGCGGCCTATGCCTTTTTATATGGAAAGGCGACCCAACGACAAATTATTCGCCAGAATATTCAAGAAGACCAGGTAAATTCCCGCTGGGGGGACCAGTTCGGTATGCGGCTGGCGGGTCTGGTGGGACAATTTAGCGGCAAGTTATCCGGGCGGTATTTAGAGGCGGCTTTGCTCCTGGCCCAGAAATACCCTGGCAGCGTTAACGCCCGGAACTTTATACCCATAATCCCGGCCTTATATTTTACCGGACGAGCCGAGTTTAGAACATTGATAGTGGGGGTTTTAAGCCACTTTAACCTGTCGGGTATCCCGCAACTACTGGGCTATTGCCAGGGCTTTAATCGAGAGCAACGCCGGGAGTTTAACCGTTTTGTGGCGGGCTATTTGCAAAAGATACCCGTTAATTTTAGCTATTTTTATCCTCTGGTCTTTAACAATTTACCAGTAGTTATGGAGTTCGGCTGGGAACTGCTGGCGATTACTGGCAAGACCGGGAAAATCCCCGCCGAACTCTGGTCAAATATACTTAATTGGGCACAAAATAGTTCAATATATCTTCCTACGCTGGAAACGGCTCTATGTTCTCCGGCAGCGATTCAACTCTTGCCAAAAGACCAGTTAATAATAAAACTACTCCAGAGAGTTCTACTAAATCATCCGACTCTTTTCTCCGCCCTCGCGCCCGAAACCGCTATGCTGCTAATGAAGCACTGGCAGCTCGGTTTTATTCTCAAGCTAATTTCCGAGGTTGACGATAGTGTCTGGTTAAATCTCAAGGAAAGTTTGATTGCCGAATTACGGGAGGATGGGCGACTTTTGAAATTCTGGCGCGAGGTGATGGAGGCGATACCAGGCGATGCTAACGGACGATTTGCTACCAGAATTTTGAACGATAAAACGGTGGCCCAAAGCTTTTACGAAGTGGCGGACGAAGGTTTTCTGGACAAGGGTGAACCCGCTTTCAGCACCTTATTGGTGGAATGGATTGGACAACAACCGGATTTATTTAGCAAAAACTCGCCCGCTTTGTTGAAGGCCGCTACCCATAAATTGCCCGAAATCCGCGAACAGGCTTTCCGGCAGTTAGACGAAGTAGGGTTGGATATGCCCTTCGCCTTGCGGTTGTTAGAGTCTGGTCTGCCGGAGGTAATCGCTCGAGGTAAATTATTCTTTGAAGCTATCCCACCCGGTCATCCCCAGGAATTAGAATATACTCTGGCGATTCTGGATAGCCCCGAAAGATATGCTCAGGCTTTTGGGCGCGAGTTTTTGCTAAAGCGACAAGGAAATCTACCCTCTGAGGAAGTAACCCGGCGGTTGGCGGAACACCCTGCGCCCCAGGTGCAGGAGCTTGTAGCTACGCGGCTACTCCAACAACCGGAAGTGGCGAAGCAGCTACCCGAATTTGACTCCAGTGTGCTACGTGCTCGTAACCGAGGACGCAAAGTAAAGGAATTGGTCAAAAAGCGATTGGAACAAACCGCCCCCACCAACCTGGACAAAACTACCCTGCTGGAAATGACCCATAGCCGCACCCCCCGCGATGCCGAATGGGCGTGGCAGGAGTTGGCACGGCTGGCAATGGCCGGGGAAGAGATACCGGGCCTTGAAATCGGCCCTCTAAGCGGGATATAAGTCCGCCTAATCGTTTTGAACCGGAGGCTGAAAGCTATGCTTGTAACCCAGAATTACGCCCAGCGAAGTGCTGCCACCATGGATTTGAACGGTCTGTGGCTAAATGTGGCTACCGAACAGAGCCGCCCTTCCGTGCGCTTACATGCCACCGTTAAGGATGGGTTGGCCTATGCCCGCTTGATGTTAACCCTTTATGCGGTGGTTACAAACGATTTGCGTACCCCCAAAAAAGACCGCACCGCCTATTTTGAATGGGTTCACCAGCGTTATCTGGAAGAATTAGCCGAACAGCAGGCCGAGGCTCTGGGTAGATTGTCAGAACTGAGAAAACAACGAGATGACCTTAAACAGCAAATTAAAACCCTGACCAAAGACATCAGCCAGCTTTACGGCAGTGCTAATAGCACCGAATATTGGGGAGCCTATCAGCGTTACCGGGATTATTTATACAAATACAATCGGGAGTTATGGTCTGCCCTTGATCCAGTGGTCAGTGTGCATCCCGATTGCGTAATTTTTGAGGCTTTTTCCAAAGACGAGTCGAGCTATGGGCGGGTGACAGTGCCGATGGCTAGAATGGAGTTGCAGGGGGCGGTGGATTATGGCACCACTAACATAGACTTTAGCCCCGACCTTGCCCGCGAAATAGGCCGAATCCGCAGTTATCGCCCCACTGACCTACAGGTGGGAGCCCAACGAGTGGTGGTTTCCACTGGGGCGGGCGCGGCTGTCGAGAAAAAAATAGATTTACCGCCCAGTTGGGTACGGGGCTTTTTACAGGTACAATCGGCAGCGACCCTACCGGGGGTTAAGGTGCGTTTGAGCGCAGCTACTCTGGCGGAAGCCTTGAGCGAATTAAAGCGTAACCGGGAGGATAGAGGGCCACGCTCAATCAAGTTTATCTTACAACCGGGCGAATTCCCCAGCCTGTTAATCGAACCCTGGAATATTGTCATCAAAGAATACAACTACCGTTTCGAGGGTAAGGAAGCCCAACAAATTCGGCTGTGGGGTCGCCGTCGTCTGTTGTCACTGGAAAATTTGTTGCCCTACGCCACTGAGGTACAGGTTTATCTGTTAGGCACTGGTATGCCCTCCTATTGGAGTATTTTTCAGTCCGACTTGCGCTTTGACCTGGGACTGTCGGGCTGGACTCAAAACGATTGGTCACGGGCGGCCCAATTCGACCTGTTGGCCTCTACCGCTAAAGCTTCAGCGGCGCAACTTGGGATTGTCACTAGAGCCCTGGAAACTCAACTGCATATCACCCCCGAAGCTCTGGCCGAGAATATTGGCTTAAGCCGAGAAATCGCGACTACCGCCCTGCAACAACTCTGCCGGGAAGGGCGGGCAATGTACGACCAGGTGACGGGCTCGTACCGCTGGCGGCAGCTTTTCCCATTTATACCGGAACGCGAAGCCATAGAGGAAGACCCCCGTCTGGCTACGGTACGCCGCCTGTTAGAGCGCAAGGCTGTTATCTGGACTGCCGACCCCCTGAAAAACCCGCCACCCTTATCCGGCAAAAAGGCCGCTAATATCTGGCGTTTTTTTGAGCTAGTAGACACAAAATCCAACAAGTTCTGGGCTATTAAATTGGAAGATGAGTCACATTCGGTTATGTTCGGGCGGATTGGCACCAGCGGTCAGCAACAAACCAAAGATTTCGAGTCGGTGAAAGAGGCCAAAGAGTCTTACGAAAAACTTATCCGCGAAAAGGCCAACAAGGGTTATAAAGAGGTTAGCCCTATTTCGACCGCAACCACTACTGAGTCAGCCGAGGCGGTGGTAGAAAATGGCAAAACGCGCTATCAGGCAAACGTCAAAGGCGATAAAACTTTTGAGGTAGTGATAGACCTGGATCTGGATGGGCGAGTGGTTTACGCCCAATGTACCTGTAGTGCCTTCCGACGGGATAAACTTCGCAAAGGCCCCTGTCCCCATATTCTGGCAACCACCGTTCAGGCTTCGCAGGAACTAGCCGCCAACCCAACCAACTAATTCAGGAGCAGATGATGGCCGAGAAATTATCCAGCCAACAATATCGCGAGTTAATGCGGAAATACGGGCGTGAGGTTTTTATCAAAGAGGAGATGATTAGCCTGGGCTTCTGGCCGCCCAATTCGCAAGCTCTTGAAAATCGCGAAAAAGCCCTGGCTGAGTTGAAAATACGGAAGGGGGAGCTGGTAGCTTTACACCAGGAGTTATCTGGGGTTGAGAAAGAAATTGGCGACGTTACCAACCTGGAAGCCCTGATTGATGAAATACGCAAGCGACGGATTGAGCGGGTCAAATTGCAACGTGAGGCTCGTAAGGCCGCTAAGGCTCTGCAATTGGAAGAAAAGCACACTGCCGAAGCTGCCCGCCGCCAGGAAACACCCCCTTTCCTGGGGCGAGGGGTCTCGGCAGGTTTGAAATATCAGGGCGGCTCAAGCGAAAGACTGCTGGCTCTGCACCTGCCGGAATTGAACACCGCCGGGGATATTGCCCGTGCCATTGGTATTGAAAAAAATAAGTTGGCCTGGCTAACCTATCATCGGGGCGCGGCTACCATTGACCACTATTACCGCTTCACCATTCCCAAGCGTAGCGGTGGCATGCGGGTTATTTCCTCCCCCAAGAAGCAGCTAAGGGTGGCTCAAAACTGGGTACTGGCTTCGGTTCTTTCCAAAATAGAGTTGCATCAAGCGGCAGCGGCGTTTCGGGCGGGTCGCTCAATTGTGGATAATGCCCGTTTGCATCAGGAAAAAGCCATCGTGGTGCGCCTGGACTTAAAAGATTTTTTCCCTGGCATTAAATTACAGCGGGTCAAAGGGCTGTTCCAATCTTTTGGTTATAACTCAGGGGTTGCGACTATTCTAGCTCTGCTCTGTACTGAAGCCCCCCGCCTGGAAATGAAACTGGCTGGCGAAACCCGCTTTGTTAGCCTGGGTGACCGCCAGTTGCCCCAGGGAGCCTGTACTTCCCCGATGCTAACCAATATTTTATGCCGTAAATTGGATAAGCGGCTGAGCGCGTTGGGTCAAAAATTTGGTTTTACCTATAGCCGTTATGCCGATGACCTGGTATTTTCTCATAGCGATTCTGAAGCAAAGCTTGGTCTGTTTTTAACTCTGGTCAGAAAGGTTATTCAGGGCGAGGGGTTTATTGTTAATGAAGAAAAAACCCGGATTATGCGCCAGCAACAGCGTCAAACTGTCACCGGGTTGGTAGTCAATCAAGAACCTCACCTGTCGCGGGATGATTTGCGGAAATTCCGGGCTTTTCTGCATCATTGTGAAAAAGAAGGTTTTGCCGCCGTTTCGGAAAAAACGGGCCGCAATGCACGAGCTCATGCCATGGGCTATCTAGCTTTTATCCAGATGGTTTCGCCTGAAAGAGCCAGACAAATAACCACCGCTAATCCCTGGCTAACTCAATAATACTAAGTACGGCTGATTACAATACGAAAAGATGGGTAGGGGCGGGTTTCAAACCCGTCCGGGTGGGTTACCCCCCTGAGTACAGGAGGGGCAGGTAAACCCACCCCTACCTTTAATCACTACTTACCAGGACTTAGTATAGGCGTAGCTGGCTGGAAGAAACTCTATTCATCTCCAATCTCGACGGGGGTAAAACTGAGTGTAGCAATAGAAGAGATTGGCAGCAGCAAAAAAAGACTAAGGGCGACCAATACCAGAAGGAGCAGCTCGTGGGGTTGGGGCGGTAAACTTATCGGACGATGGCCCGTATGGTCGATTCTTCCGGGATGGTAAGCCCTTATCCTGGTAACACTGCTAGGCCTGAGCCATTGCATCTTCGAGGGTTAGGAAATCAAGATGCCAACGCATCAAACTTTGAGCCAACTCTGGCAATAGATGAGTGCTGGTGATAACTAGCCCATGGGTGATTTCGCCAAGCTGCCGAAGTTTATCTACATTCTCCAGGAAGCTTTGAGCCTGATGGGCCGTCCATTGTACTCGACTATTATCCACCGCCAGAATCTCAACTACCGAGCGAGTAAAGGCCGCGCTAATTTCGGCGCGTAGCCGTCCCGGTTGGGGGTTTATCAGGGAAGTTTGGTGCAAACGATAACCAGCCCGCTGTAACATCAGCTTAACTTCACGAGTAAATTCCTCAGACTCTGGTACCGAACGCAACAACACTACATCTTCGAGGAATGGGCTATTCTCATTGAGCAACTGGCAATGAGTGGCCCAATATGGACCGAGCAATTTCCGAAGGTCGGTTGAAACATAATTCTGCACATCGTTTAGATGTACCCAACCATCGGACGACGGCATTTGTTTCAAAGCTTTAAACAAACAGTAACTAAAGGGACTGTGCCGCAGAGCGTGCAACTCATCAATCACACTTTGGCCTATTACCGAACCCACGATTGAGAAGTTGGGATTCTCCAACAATTTAATCCGCTTCGCCAGGGTAGCCGGGTCATCCCCATAGGCCAGGTCAAGGGTAAGTACCAGATTATGGGCGTGGCTGGTAGCAAAATAAGCTCCCAGGCTCTCAATCCGCAACATCGTTCCCATATCGGGCACGCCCCACTGATTTATTTTACCGTCGCTAGGAATTAAATATAATCTATCCTGGGCATCCATACCGGCGTGACAGGCGAAATAAAGCACGACTGTATCATCCGGCTCTAACCGAACGTCATAAAACAGGCTTTTGAGGGCATCAATTATACCAGAGAGGGTTGTTTGGGCTGGTTTCGTCAGGATTTCAACACGGTCAAAAGCACCCAGTATGGGTGTGCTCAGGATTTCTGCCATAGCGCGGGCATCAGAACTAGCAAACTCTAGCGAGTCCCAACTTTCAGGTAAGTTATCATAATCATCAATTCCGACGCAGATAGCGTAGCGACCCATTAGAAATTGTTCCTGTGTTATGTAGAAATGCTACTGCCAATACCGCATTATAACATGCTACATAAAGATGGGAACATTTTCCTATGTACATATTGACAGAATTAAGGCTTAAAATTTATTCATTAAGGATTTTTCACACAAAAAAAGTAGACGGGGTATTCCCCGCCCACTCGTGTGCTTTGAAAGCTACTGCTGCGATATTTCCAAAATACTAACCTGTTCAACCCAGGTTATAACTGTTTGCTTCGCTGATTGTTATATTAACTAATTTTTAGCTTTTTTCGTGTCGAAGTATATTTTAGGGCTTCTTGGAACTTTACACAGTCGGGAAACCCTTTAACTTTTGTAGGGAAAAACCCTACATCAAAAGTTAGAATCGAGAATCTAAGCTCGAACATCTAATATCGGGAGGTTTTGGGTTTGGATTAACCACTAACGGGGGAAGCTGATTTTATCGCCTGGATTGAGACCACTCACAATTTCTGTATCAGCCCCATTGGTTAGGCCGACTTCGACTGGGACTTTTTCACTACTATTGTCAGCTTTAAGAAGTGTAACAAATTTGCGCAGACCGATTGTCTCTATAGCGCGGGTTGGAACCAGCACCACATTATTTTTACTAAAACTATTGATGTTAAGGTTGGCAGCCATACCGGGACGTAATTTTATGCCTGGAGGCTGGCTAAAAGTAATTACCGCCGGGTAAACTGAACTCCCCTGGCGTTGAGTAGCGGTGGGCGAGACTAGCGTAATCCGACCCGGAAACGTCCGACCCGGAAAAGCATCCAGGCTGACCATAACGGCTTGACCAACCTCGGCGTTAGGAACATCCAATTCGTCCACATCCGCCCGAACCTGCAAAGTACGAAGGTCGGCAAAAGTCAGGAGCGGGCCATTTAGAAATTCCCCTTCCTGAATGTTGACATTCAAAACGGTGCCATCAAAAGGGGCGTAGAGCTTGCTGCCTTCCAGGGCTAAACGCGCGGCGGTAAGTTGCAAATCAGCCAGTTCGGATTGGCGGGCGGCAGCGTACAAATCCGAAAAAGAGGCCGGGATTTGGGAAGCAGGGGTAGGGTTAGCGGCAGGGGTTGGAGTAGGGGCACTGGCGGCGCGTTCCTGAGCAGCACTCAGGTTATAGCGGGTGATATCGCGTTGTCCTTCTACCTGCGCCAGATTCCGTTCAAGGGTGGTGCTATCCAGTTCAGCCAGCAGGGTTCCCATCGGAACCGTATCGCCCGGCCTGACGTAGAGCTTCCGTAAAACCTCACCGCCAGAGCGAAAGGCCAGTTGTAGGCTACGGACTGGCTCAACCCGCCCGGTAGCCCGAATAGTGGCACTGATAGTCCCGGTGCGCACGGTATAGGTAGCTGTGGTAACCTGTTTAGAACCGCCCGTAACCAATAGCAAGGTTATGACAATTGCCGCAATAATAAATATTACCACCAGAATTGGAATCAGAAACCGCCGCATATTCTAACCCTTCAACACCTGCCGATAGATTTGCCAGACCTTTTCAAAAACAATTTCCCAGGTATAGTTAGCCAGTACCTTTTCCCGTCCGGCTTCGCCTAAACGGGCAGCGGTGACAGAGTCGCCCAGTAAGCTTTTGATATTATCAGCCAGGACGGTTATATCACCAAAATCTACCAGTAGCCCGTCTCGCCCCTCTGTCACCAAACCGGGGACACCGCCCGCCCGCGCCCCAATAACGGGTTTGTTGTTCAACCAGGCTTCCATATAAACAATTCCGAAGCTATCGGTACGGCTTGGCATAACAAAAACGTCACCCGCCGCAAAAAGGTTTCGCTTTTCTTCTGGCGAGATAAAGCCTAACAGGCGGGTACGAGCTTTGTCCGTTTCGGGCAACTCGTCGTAGAATTTCTGGAAATGGCTCATAATCGGGCCAGCAATAACTAGCGTAGTCTCCCGCCATTCGCCCTGTTGCCACAGCTTTTGCATCGCCTGAACTAGATGGTCAGTGCCTTTATCATAGGCGGCGGTTCCCTGGAAGAAAACTATCGGACCAGCAATATTATGTTTCTGGCGAAAAGCCGCCGCATCCCCGCCTGTTACTTCGCCTGGCGCAACCCCCGCCCCTACGATATGGATTTTGGCCTCGTTTACTCCTCGGCTGGCGATGTAATCCCGCTCCAGGTTGGTCATAGCAATAACCGCATCGGCCTGTTTCATCCAGTCCAGTTGATGGCGCATGGTGTAATATTTACGAACCTGGGGGTTATTGGGCTCGCCCAGATGAACAAAAGGGGTTATGACAAAAGCCCCACCCGATTGTTTAATATTGCGCCAGGAGTGATAAATCAGGCTGTCAAAAGGGGCGTTGGTGGCGTGTATCAGGTCAAATTTTTCTTTTTTCAGGGCGCGACCCAGAGCCGGAATCAGGGGAGTAGTGCGGCAAAGCTGTTGTAATAGCGGCAAAGCGGCTTTGTCGGGCAAGGGCGAGGCACTTAGCATCGTTAATAAACGACGCATCACCGGGTAAAAGAGGGGCGATACCAGGGGCACCCGCCGAACAGGAAAGCGGGTTAGCTGAACCTGATTAAAAAGCTCGTGAGAAGGGCGGTCAACGGTACGTTTGCCCCTGCTCCAGAAATGCTCCAAATCCCAGGCATCGGTGGTATAAACCGCTACTTCGGATTTGGGTTCGCGGGCGGCTAAATGCTCGGCAATCTCCTGAGTGTATATTTCCGAACCACCGATATAAGGATAATAACGTGGAATAACATGCAGGTATCGAAGCCCACTCATACGCTAGCTTCCGGGCGGCTAAGGCGCAATTCACGGTTAAGCCAGCTTCGCAAAGCCCGCATCCAGCTTTCGATATAGGGATAAAAATACCAGACAAATGCCAGGGCAAACAGTCCCCCGGTTAAGAGGCGTAACTCGGCGGTACTCTCGCGCCAGCCAAAAAGCTGGGTTAGGGCGTCAGCCGCCATCGGCAAACAAAATAAGCCAAATTGCCAGAATTTCAGGGGGCGCAAACGATAACGTACCAGATGGAATAACAGCCCCACCAGCCCTAGAACCGCGTAAATCGCCAGACAACGCTGGCAAATCGCCATTTGTTGGCCCTGCAAGTAAAAGGAGTGGGTAGGTGCTTGCACGCAGATAACATGACAGGCTCCAAACACCGGGTCACTTAGCCAGTTCCAACCCCAGGAAGCCGCCAGTGGAGTAGCAAATGCCAGAAAAACCAAACCGAGGTTAAGGCTATTGAGAATCGTCAGCCAACGCCGCCCACCAAAGCGTAAAGATTTCAAACCTGCATTCAGCACAACCTGAGATAAATTTCGTCGCCAGGGTGCAACCCCCTCCGGCTCAAAAGCCAGCGAAAGGGGGTCAATCGGGCGGGGTGATGCTGTTAATTTGTCACTGTTGTGGCTACAATCGCTGGAATTACACATAATTAGTTATATTTTGCTACTGGCGAGGGCTTTGTTATAAAAATCCTCAATATCTTTGCTGGTAATTTGCGCCCGTTTAATTGCTATAATTTTACCATTAGCGTCAATAAAGTAGGACTCCGGATAGGCTGTTACGAAATAAGCCCCGGCCACGCCACTATCGCGGTCTATCACTACCGGGACGGTAATTCCGCCATTATCCTTAAAGAAACCCTTGATGGTGCTGTCATCTTCTTTCTGGTTGACCGTCAGCACTATCACTTTATCGTTATTTTTATTGGCCTTGTAGAAACGGTCAATATCTTTCATTTCGTCACGGCAGGGGGCGCACCAGGTAGCCCAAAAATTAACAAAGACCACTTTGCCACGTAACTTGCTCAACTGGATAGGGTTGCCGCCAAGTTGGGCCAGCACAAAATCGGGGGCAATATCGCCTTCCTTAAGTTCGCGGCTGGGGAGTTGCTGTCCCGCCACAATTCCGGCCTTGAGGTTTACCCCGTCCATCGTAATGGTGTCAGGCCCACGTAAGGCGGCAAAAAACATCGCACCGCAAATAACCAGAAACAATATCCCGAAAAGCGAGCCTAATGCGAAACGCGCAATTTTTGCCCCTTTGCTATCGGGCTTTTGTTCGGGACTCTTTTTCTTTTCTACCACCTGTGCCATATTTTCTCGGTTCCGTATTGTCATAAAAATGTTTGTTAGTTATTAAATCAACTATACCGAGTTTAGCACCAACCACCCCCGCCCGCAACATTACAAGATTAGAACAGGGTTAGATATAGTTTGGCATATTCGAGTTATGTAAAGTGCGTTAAATTATGACTCCCGGCGGCTGTCTATCGGGTCTCCTATGGCACATTTACCTTATTTTGCCCCATCTTTAAGTTTGGATTTCTCTATTGAATCAGCCTTAAAGAGTGATCTGGGCTATGTTTGTGGAATTCTACAAGTATTATTGGCGAAATTTGGGGAAATCAATATATATTTGGCTGCTATTTGATTATATAATAACCTAACTGAACCTCGGCTCTATTTAAGTACAATGCCTGCTATCTATCAATTAAATCATTAATGCAGGGTTTCCGAGCCATACTTAACCCTTTATTACCTATTTTATTTCTGCTTTGCCAAATAGACTTATTCACATCAACAGGTTAAAGGCATCGCTCAACTAGCAGTATACACGACAAAGCAAGACCCTTCGCAAGCTCAGGGAAAGTATCATGGCGAACAGTTACGTTATTAGTTATTGGGATTAGTTTACAGGCCGGAATGACTGAAGAGTTAAATATGGATATTGAAGGAACAAATACTCGAACCACCCAAAGAGTCTATTCTAATGGCAAAGGCCGCTTGAAAATTTCTGGGGCGGTTCAACAGCAACTTAAAAAAATGTCAGAAGTCACCCGCTTGCTTACCTCCTCACTTGAAACCACTACGGTAGTCAGAACCATAATTGAAGCGATTCCTCAACTGATACCGAATGTGGAAGCCTGTGTACTTTTGATGTACGACCCAACTATTGACCGCCTGGTAGCCAGAGATTCAGTTGGCTTTATTCCCGAAACCCTCAAAAAGTTCAAATTAAAACCCGGCGAGTCTATGTCGGGCTATTCATTTTTGCAAAATAAAGCGGCTATGTATTCAGGGGAACAAATAGGTCGTGTTGGTTTGGTTACTTTGACCCCTTCAAATCGAGCCCTTCAGCAAAGTCTAACTTTGGTTCAGGCAAAAAGTGTGATGTGCGCCCCTCTGGATTTCAAAGGGCGAGCTTTAGGCGTAATTACAGTTAATAATTTTCAATCTCCACTGGCCTTTACCGAATTCGATTTAGAGCTTTTGCAATCTTTGGCTAGCCAGGCCAGTATATCAATTGAAAATTCGCGACTTTATGAAGAGCAGCGCGAGTCACTGGTTAAGATGGAACAATTAAACCAGATTATTACCCGCCAACACCAACAGCTAGAAACCGCACTGCATATACACCGAACATTATCCGGCCTGGCCCTGCAAAATCTGGGTCTGGGTGCTATAACCAGGGCCCTGGCCAATATTTTGAATAAGCCAGTAGCAGTGACCGATTTACTATTTAATAATATAACCGGGGCGTTACCAGTTAGCGGGGCAAATGAGAGCGGTGAAGAGGAAGAACAGACCAAAGCAGAGATAGTATCCTTGAGCCGGCGTGCTAGCAATCAAAACGATGTGCCTGAATTTCTGGAAAACGACCGTGAAATTTACCCGATTCAAGCCGGTAACGATAAACTTGGCTATATTCTGACTACAATCGGGGAAGACCTGGCAAACCCTGATTTTGCGAAAGTGGCAATCGAACAGGCTGCTACTATCATTGCGCTGGAAATGGTCAAGGAACAATCAATCTTTGAAGTAGAACGACGGCTGCGGGGCGAGTTGCTGGAAGAATTGCTGAATGGAACATTTGATGATTCCTTTGCCAGCCGGGCAAGTTTGCTGGGGTACGATAGCAACTGTCTCTATTGGATTATTCTAGCTGATATTGATGATTTTCGGGGATATATTCAAAAAAATGAGCTGGACGAAAACCAGATTGCCGTACTAAAACGGCGTCTTTTGAAATTTATTACCGGGCAGGTTACTCGTAACTACCCCAAGAGTATCATTACTGCCCGAAGCGATATGTTGATAATTTTATTGGGTATTCCTCGCATAAGCGGCCAGGTCCAATCCTATGAGCGAGCCTTAAAGAGTTGTCAGGAAATTAATATCCAACTAAGGGCCGAATTTTATGAACTTAATTTTTCACTGGCCCTCAGTCGTCCCACCAGCGAACTTGAACAGTTTAAAACCCGCTATGATGAAGTTGTTACCGCTCTCCAAATGGTTGGGACGATATCCAATTCGACTCAAATGATTGATTGTAATAAGTTAGGAGCCGCTCTCTTGTTACTAAAATTGTCAGATCGGGCCGAATTACTAGAATTGGTTAATAATGTGCTAGGAAAATTAATTTACTACGACCACCAGCATCATAGTAACCTGCTCGAAACCCTGGCGATTTACAGCAAAAATAATTCTGACTATCTAGCGACAGCCCAACAGTTACACGTTCATCAAAATACAATGATTTACCGCCTCAAACGTGTTGAGGAAATTATCGAGCGTAAATTAAACAATACCAATGATTGGTTGGACATTCAAATTGCGCTGCGTTTAATTCAAGCTTACCCCTCTCTGATAGAAAATATTCGCTAAAAAAAGCTTTTCACTACCAGGGTACTTCCTTACAGTCCATCATAACCCCGATTCTTTTACAAAATTGATATGTCGAAATCCCCAATTATATGCTATAACATTTGTATAGAAAAACAAATTTTAGTTTTAACCTAAAAACTGATAGCTTGAGCATAGCATTCCTTACTTTTCAGAATAAAGTTCAGGATAGAGAGCAACCCAACTAATCCATTGACTGGTTAGATAGCCAGGTTTTGGTAGTAGGGTTTAATGTTTTAAGTAGTTAAAGCTAATAGATTTGCTGAAGGCCAATCCTTATGACATATAGTATTAAAACTACCCAATATTCAAGTAAAAAAGCTAATCGCCTTGAAACAGACAGGTTGCGGAAAATAACCGAGGTAGCCCGTTTATTGACCGCCTCTTTAGAAACCACTACCGTAGTTCAAACCATTATAGAAATTATTCCACAGGTAATTCCGGCGGTAGAAGCTTGCGTTTTGTTTTTATACGATTCAAATATAGACCGCCTGGTGGCGCGGGCCTCGGTAGGGTTTATTGCCAATACCCTTCAACAAATTCAACTTAAGCCGGGGGAATCTATGTCAGGCTATGCTTTTCTTCATAACCGTCCGGTACTGTACGCCGGGAATATGAATATACAACAGGGTATAGACTCGATGACTCCCCAAAATCGACTATTACAGCCCCAAATTACACCGATGCAAACTAAAAGTGTAATGTGCGCCCCGCTGGATTTCAAAGGGCGCGCACTAGGGGTTATTACGGTAAATAACTTCCAGGCTACTGATGCCTTTACCGAGTTTGACCTTGAATTATTACAGTCATTAGCCAGCCAGGCCAGCATTTCGATTGAGAATTCGCGACTTTATGAAGAACAACGCCAATCTATAATAGAATTGGCCCAGTTAAATCAGATTATTAGTCACCAGCATCAACAATTAGAGCATGCCCTTCATATTCACCGCACTCTATCCGGCTTAGCTTTGCAAAACAGAGGGTTAGTGGCTATTACCCAGGCCCTGGCCGATATTTTAGGGCAGCCTGTAGCGGTATTGGATTTACTATTTAATGTTCTGGCCCAGGCTCAACCTTCGGAGATTAATCTACAACTTGCCGAGAGCTTGTTTCCTCCAGAAGAATGGTGCCAACAGGTCGAGAAATTACGGGCAAGTATTAAAACTGAAAATGATGCAGTTTTGTGGTTAGACCCAAATCCTAAATACGGGGGGGAAAAGAAAATTTTTCCAGTTCAGGCTGGTAACGATAAACTTGGCTATATCCTGACGGCCCAATGGCAAAATGATGCCAAAGACGATTTTGCTGAGGTTGCAATTGAACAGGCTGCGACGATTATTGCCCTGGAAATGGTAAAGGAGCAGACAATATTTGAGGTTGAACGGCGTTTAAGAGGGGAGTTTCTGGAAGAAATTCTGTCCGAAAAGTTGGACGATAATATTGGTAAGCGGGCAACATTATTGGGCTATGATAGTAGTTGCCTTTATTGGATAGTTCTTGCTGATATTGACGACTTTCGGGGATATATTCAAAAAAATAACCTGCAAGAAAGCACGATTGCAGCCTTTAAGCGTCAATTGCTGAAATTCATCACGACTCTGGTGACCCGTTATTATCCAAAAAGTATAGTTACGGTGCGCAGCGATATGGTGGTAATTATGCTCGGAACGCCATCAGGTCCCGCCCAGGAAGTATTACGGGAACGCGCTTATCGAATGATTTTGGAAATAAAAAACCAATTAGCTCAGGAATTTAACGATATTAGTTTTTCTCTGGCAATTAGCCGACCCTGCGGCGAATTAAATCTATTCCGCCTTCGTTATCAAGAGGCTTTGTTATCGCTTCAAATCACGGGCGGGGCGACCAATCCAGGTAAGGTAGTGGATTGTTCAGCTCTTGGTTCCGCCCTGCTATTATTGAAAGTAGAGGATAAAGCGGAACTTGTGGAATTTGTGGACTCGGTATTGGGTAATCTTATAAAATATGACCAGCAACACCAGAGTAACCTGATAAACACCTTGCAAACATATTGCAAATGCAACTCTGACCACCAATTAACAACTAATGAATTGCATATCCATCACAACACCTTGAGCTACCGATTGGGGCGCATCGAAGAGATTATCGGGCGTTCGCTAAGTCGTACTGATGATTGGCTTGATATTCAATTAGCCCTTCGGTTATTTTTAGTTTATCCTGGCTATAGCAGGAGCGGTTAAGAATTGGAAAGGAAGAGAAGAAATAAATTAGGAAATAGGGAAAGGTAATAAATTAGGGGATATGAAACGAAAAAGCCGCAGCGGCCTATCTTGACACCACCCTGCGGTAGCACTATTGTCGGCGCTGAGGCGTTTCACTTCCAGGTTCGGGATGGAGCTGGGTGGGTCCACCACGCTCTTGCCACGACTTTTTCGTCTTTA
>JBBQZS010000057.1:0-39320 GCA_038207495.1 Chloroflexia bacterium | reverse complement strand
AGCCATTTCAAATCAGATTTAGAGCAATTCCCTTTGATAGAATTTGCTCTGAACCAAGTAGTAAATGAGTAGTTTTGAACTCAAGTGCATAACTTGATTTTACTTTTAGAGAACAGAACAAATGTATTTGTTGGAGTCGATGCCTCTGGGTCTACCCAGATTTCTCAAGGATGAAGGTTTCGGCCTTACATCCTTTTTTGTATTCGTTCACCACGATAGTCACCTTGAGCTTGCGAAGGGTCTTGTTGATAACACTGAGATTCTTCGGCTTCGCCTCAGAATTACAGTCGGATGTTTTTCTTACAATCGCCCTGAACCCACTGATATTGGGCTTGCCAAAAAGAAGCGGTTCTGTTAAAGTCTGAACCAGTAAAGCTTGTTGCTCGATTATTTCAGCATAAAATAGTCTGTTTTTTTACTTCACAAAGGTTTCAGGGGGAGGCTTGGTAAGGGATGAGCCAGGATGCACTAAGGAAACGACGAGCCATTATCAGTGTTTCGGATAAAACTGGAGCCCTCGAATTCGCTAAAGGGTTAATTAACCTGGGCTTTGAGGTCTATTCCACTGGTGGCACAAAAGGGGTGTTGAGTGAAAGCGGGTTGGAAGTCCATTCTATCTCCGATTTAACCAATTTCCCCGAAATTCTGGACGGACGGGTTAAAACCCTGCACCCCGGAGTACACGGTGGGATTCTGGCGCGGCGTGACAAACCCGAACACCTTCAGCAATTAGCCGATAACCATTTGGGTTTGATAGATTTGGTGGCGGTAAACCTCTATCCCTTCCGCCAGACCATCGCCAAACCTGGTACAACCCTGGAAACAGCCATCGAGGATATTGATATTGGCGGGCCAGCTATGATTCGAGCTTCAGCCAAAAACTTCGAGCATGTGCTAGTGGTGGTTGACCCGGCGGATTATCGCGAGATTCTGGCGGCTTTGTCCGCCCCCGCCGTCGAAGGTATCGGCGATATGGAGTTTCGGCAACGACTGGCTACCAAAGCCTTCCAGCATACGGCCTCTTATGATACCTATATTGCTCAATATTTGCGTACTAAAACCGAGCATTTCCCGCCAAGCTATACCCTGGCTCTGGAAAAAATTCAGGATTTACGTTATGGCGAAAACCCTCACCAGCTTGCCGCTTTCTACGGCTGGAAAGGCAGTTCTGAGGAAAAATTTACCAGCATCGCCACCGCCGAGCAATTACAGGGCAAAGAACTTTCTTATAACAATATTCTGGATGCGGATGCGGCTCTAGCGATTGTACGGGATTTTTCCGCCCCCAGCGTGGCGATTATCAAACACACCAACCCTTGCGGCCTTGCCAGTCATCCCGATATTGTGACAGCTTTCGAGCGAGCGTTGGCAGGGGACGCTATTTCGGCCTATGGCGGGATTGTAGCCATCAATCGTCCGGTGGAAGATACCCTGGCTAACTCGATTACCGCCACCTTTTTTGAGGTGGTGGTGGCCCCTTCGTTTAGCCAGAGTGCGTTAGAAATTTTCAAGAAGAAGAAGAATCTGCGACTACTGGCGGTGGGCGAACTGGCTACCGGGGCTGACCAGATTGCCATGAGCCTGGAACTGCGCCCGGTTATTGGGGGTTTCCTGGCCCAAACCCGTGATGCCCTACCCGAACGCGAGCTGCAAATGCGGGTTATGACCGGGCGTGAACCCACCCTGGAAGAAGTTACCAATCTGCAATTTGCCTGGCGGGCGGTAAAACATATTAAATCCAATGCAATTGTGCTGGTTAAAAATCACGCGATTGTGGGAATGGGGGCTGGACAGCCAAGCCGGGTTGACTCGGTTAAAATCGCTCTCTCCAAAGCCGGATTACGAGCGCAAGGCAGTGTGCTTGCCAGCGATGCCTATTTCCCGAAGGTGGACGGGGTGGAGACTGCCGCACAGGGTGGCGTAACGGCGATTATTCAGCCCGGCGGCTCTATCAGTGATACCGATGTGATTGAGGTTGCCAGCCGTTTTAATCTTTCAATGGTCTTTACCGGGCGGCGACATTTTAAGCACTAGCAGTCAGAAATCAGGAGTCAGAATAAAGAAGGGGAAGTTCGTAGGGGCGGTTATTCAACCCCCCGGTTGACGGATTTTTGTAGGAGTACTCTCTATCCTGCGATAATTACCGGATGATGGAGCATCCTCCTATAGCTATTCTCCCAATATCCTGTCTATCCTGTGCATCCTTGTAAATAATTCCGAAAACCAACGAATGAGTATTAGATACTTGAGAAAATATGACCCAAAACGACGATTTTACCCAGGCATTGAGCCGTTATGCGGCGGTAGTAGATACCGAAATACAAGAAGAACTGAATAGCGAGCTTGACGATTTTATGCGTGGCGCGGTCAGTTATCAGTTTGGCTGGGTAGACCAGAACTTCCAGACGGTAGCAGGCGGCAATAGTGGCAAGAAGTTGCGCCCGGTGATGCTCTTGCTGGCCTATCAAGCGGCCCACCCAACCGGGTTTTCGGCATCGCTTGCGCCAGCTTTACCCATAGCGGCTTGCCTTGAAATGATTCACAACTACAGCCTGATTCATGATGACATTGAAGATGATGACCGCACCCGCCGGGGCAAACCCACCGTTTGGGCTATCTGGGGCAAACCCAAAGCCATCAATGTGGGCGACTGTTTGCACGTTCTGGCTTTCCGCCGCCTGTATCGAGCCGCCAGCAAGGGGCTAAGTGCCGAGCGCACCCTGAAAATTGCCGCCACTATCGCCGGGATGTCGGTACGGTTGGCGCAGGGGCAACACCTGGACATGAGTTTTGAAGATACTTTGGAGGTAACACCCGAACTGTATCTGGAAATGATAGGTGGGAAGTCTGCGGCAATCTTTAGTTGCGCCCTGGAATGTGGAGCTCTGGCGGGGTTGCCCGACCCTCTTTCCGACGAAGTTGTCCAGAATTATGCAACCTTCGGGCAGAAAATCGGTTTGGGTTTCCAGATACGCGACGATATTCTGGGCATCTGGGGATTAGCCAGCGAAACGGGTAAACCGAGCGGCAGCGACATTCGGCGGCGCAAAAAAAGCCTCCCGGTGATATATACTTTAGATAGTAGTGAGGGGCAAACCCGCGAGAAACTACTGGAAATCTATCGGCGGAGTGACCCGATTACGCCGGAAGAAGAAAAATTTATTTTTGAAGCTCTGGATACTTACGGGGCTAAGGAGTATGCTCAGGAACAGGCCAATCGCCTTAAAAACGAAGCCTGGGATGCCCTTAACCGGGCCACTTCCGGGCCAATCGAGCAAAACCCACCACTTGAGCAGTTACGCAACCTTTGTACATTTTTGGTAGAAAGAAGCTTTTAAGAGAAAATATAATGTCGGGCCAAACACAATTGGAAAAAGAAGCCTCCTACCGTGCGCCCGGCAATGGCTGGACGCGCGTTGCCCGGATTGTCACCAACGTTACGGTGCCACCTTTTCTGGCAATCCCAACCTATATCGTGCTGGGTTCCTACGACCAGGAACGCATAGGCTCTTCCTATAACCTTTTTATCAGCCTCATAATTGCTATAACTTTTAGCTTTACTATTCCGGTTATCACGGTTTTAGTGTTGCGAAGTATGCAAAAAGTTACCGATGTGCATATCCCGATTCGTGAGCAAAGAACCATCCCCTTCCTGATAACCATTGTCAGTCACCTACTTGGTTCAGGGCTATTATGGTTAGTATCTGGCCCTTCCCGACTGGCGGCTACCATGATTTGTTATACCACAATTTCAATTGCTATTATGCTAATCAATTTCTACTGGAAAATCAGCGTCCATGCTGCCGGGGTGGGCGGGCCGTTAGCCGTTCTGACTCTGACGATTGGTTGGGTGGCTGCACCGTTCTTCATATTGATTCCCCTGGTGGATTGGGCCAGAGTGCAGCTCAAAGCCCACACCGTCGGTCAGGTCGTTGCGGGGAGCTTCCTCGGCTATTTTGCAACTCTTCTCCAAATCCTGGTACTTTTCCGTCCAGTGGGCTGGTTCTAAAAGTGGTTGTCGGAAAAGAATTAATAAGGATGAACAGGATAGCAAAAGTAACGAATAACGAGTTTAATTTATAGGTCTTAGGGCGGTGGTAATAGTTAGCTCTGTTTGTTAAAATAGCCAAAATGCTGAAATATGTTTGTACGATTTAGGGGGTGCGAGAGAAGCGAAAGTAGCCCAAAAGCGGAAAAGTGGGCGGACTATCGTTTATATAAATAAAAAAGCCAAAGGGTTAGTAAAATGAGACAAACCAGGCAGTTTATAAAGAAATCCCCTCGATTTGAAGATTCAGCCAGCGTTAGGCCAGCGGCACATGCTACCTTAGAAAGAGAAGCCGAAGTTGAATCGGCGCATCCTGATATACCTGCCAGAATTCAGGGCAATATTCCCAGCCTACACCAAATAAAAAGTCCCAATGCCCGCCGGGAAGTTTTCCGTTCAATCGGTCAGCACTACGGTAATAGTTACGTAGCGCGGATGGCAAGTCAAATCCAGCGTGCGCCAGCCAAACCCAAACTCACATCCGCCGAAAAAACCCAACTGAAAAAGATAAAAAACAAACTCTCAGCCCACGCTGATTGGCTTAAAGGCTCAACTTCCACCGATGAAACTGCCGCCGCCCTTCAGGCAAGTCTAACGACCCTTTTTGGGACAGCCAGTATAGAGCAGCAAAAACAGGCTCTAGCCGACCTCAATACTCACAAAGTGGCCCTTAACCATTTGTTGGACAGCAAAACCCAGGCCTTGATAGCTTCCGCCAAAACTCAAGCGGTTTCAGCTAAAGATGCAATGCCAACCCTGATTCGGGACGTGGCAGGACGACTCGCTTTATACAAAGATGCAATTGATGCGGCCCTGGCAGCTAATCCCGGCCCGGACAATGGCATCGTGGAACTAATCATTAAAATGAAATCGGGCGGGGTTTTCTGGAACGTTAATGGCGACAAACATGGCTTGATGGGAGTAGCTGCCAGTGCGGGACTGAACTGGATTAACCCCCAGGCGAATATAAACGCCGGAGTAGGGGCAGTGGCGACCACTAAAACCAACGCTGACACCGGAGCGGATGGAACCACCCTCAGCGCGGCTTCTGTTTGGGATGCTAAACCTGAGTTTCGGGCCTCCAAAGACCTGGCGACTCTCAAACCTGATTTCAAAAGCAACGTTGAAGAATTTCAAGGATCCCTCAAGGACGCAGGGGCGAATTACACCGTTAATGAAACTCGCCGCTTTCCTTCCCGGACTTATCTATTATACTGGTGCGTGCGGGTCGCTAAAACCAACACCAACACCAGTGCGGTGAGCGAATATATTACCCTGGCTAAAGAACAGTTGAAAAATGAGGGTACAAACAGCCCTGGCGAGGTAACTATACGGGCGCGAGCGGCGGATTTGCAACGGCTGGCGGAATACCCCGATGTACCGATAAAGTGGTCGCATCCCACCGAAGCCCAGACCAAAGCCGGAGCAGAGGCTATGCGGGCGGTAGGAAATTATAGTGTGGTGGCTCCTCCAGGCAAGTCCAACCACATTGACGGTAACGCCCTGGATATGAACGTAAGTTGGTCGGGCAATATTAGCATCAAGAAGAAGGGTGCTGGGGTCAAAACCCTGATTAATACCGATCCCCGCCGTTTTAGCAAGAGCGAAGGTCTCAAAAATGAGCAGATGATAGAAGTTGGAAGGACTTACGGGGTAATCAATTATGGGGGCGGCGACGAAATCCACTGGTCTAAAACCGGCGGTTAAACCATACCCAAAACGGCAATTAGCCCTAAACTAATGGCGGTAAAAGCGGCAAAGGCCAGGAAAGAAACTGCTAAAGCTCTCAGGCCGGTCTTGCGAATGACTTTCAAATCCACCAGCAAGCCCATTGCCGCCATCGCCATTACCATCAGGAATATGCTAATCTGTAGAGTAATGTTGCTCAGGTCTTTGGAGAGCCACCCTAGCGAATTAATTGCCCCTACTATCACAAAGCCCAGCACAAACCAGGGTATCGGCAGCTTGCGCCAGTCAAATTTTTTGGCGGCCTGACTTTCCTTGCCCGCCCGTAAAGTGAGCAGGAATGCCAACGCCAATGCCACCGGGGCAAGCAATAGTACCCGCGTAAGTTTAACTACCATGGCTAAATCCATCGCGGATTGACCACCCGCCGGGCCAGCCGCCGCAACCTGGGCAATTTCGTGTAAAGTTGAGCCAGTCAATAGGCCATAGAAATGCGATTGCCAGTTTAGGATATTCAGGGCAAAAATAAATAGTAGCACTCCCAGCGTCCCCATAATGCCACAGATTGCCACTGCCAGAGAAACTTCGTCCTGGTCAGCCCCCGGAGCCAGAGGTGCCACCGCTCCCACTGCCGAAGCTCCGCAAATAGATTGCCCAACCCCTAACATCAGGGCCAAACTAGAGGTTAAACCCAGCCTTTTACCCAGCCAGGGAATAAAAAACACCCCAAAAATTATCAGCAATACATCCAGCAATAAAACCTGAAAGCCGCTTGAAGCAACCAAACCAAAGTTGAGGCGCACCCCCGTCAGGATAATACCAAATCGTAAGACCCGCCGCGCCGAAAACTGCACCCCGCCACCATAAACTTTTGGTAAGCCAAATAAACTCCGCCAGCTTATTCCAAGCAACAGGGCTATAGTTAAACTTCCTAACACCGCCAACCCCGGCAAAGGGGCTAGTTGCATCGCTACAATCCCAATAATTGCCGTTAAAACCATTCCCAGGCCAAAATGTTGCCATTTTTTTTCAAGGAAAAAGGGGTTGCTTTTTATACCGGAAGCTATTTCAGGCGGCGATTTTTCCACATCGGTGTGTTGGTTGATTTTCACTTGGCTATTCCTGCGAATTTTTACCGTTAATATTGAGGCACTCGCTTAAGTATAGGTCTTAACCTGAAAAATGTCCAGTGCATAGCTCAACTTTCGGGGCTGCTGCCAGAGAATAATTAAACCTTCCTTCCGGGGGAAACCGAAGAATCTCAAACTTTTAAACAAGACCCTTCGCCAACTCAGGGACAGTTCTTGCAATCACCCATGATTTCAACCAAAATAGACTTGACACAAAGCCCGCCAGCCCTTATAATGCACTCTCGCAATCTAAAAGTTAAGCAAGCTTTTAGCGATACTTCTTAAACTTGTAATTGTCTGGGGGTGAACTTGGCGGAGTTCGCCCCAATTTTAAGAGAAATTCAAAATCTGTCCGCGCCCCACCGGCCCGGCTTCAGATAGGGAGGAACTGCTGTGTTTGCGGTTGTAGAAACTGGAAGCAAACAGTATAAAGTAGCACCAGGCCAAACCATTAAGGTTGATAAACTGGCTGGTGACGAAAATGATACAGTTACGCTAGAAAAAGTGTTAATGGTTTCGGGGGACAGTGGCATTGTCATTGGGCAGCCCACTGTAGCTGGAGCTTCGGTGCGGGCGACTATTGTGGAGCAGGGAAAAGGCGAAAAACTTCGCATTTTCAAGTTTAAATCCAAAAAACGCTATCGCCGCACGATGGGCTTTCGCGCCCTGATAACTACTCTCAAGATTGAGGAAATTGTTCAGGGTTAAACCCTGCCGGAAATTTTAGACAGGGAGGATTTAGCTAATGGCACATAAAAAAGGTGTAGGTAGTTCCCGCAACGGACGCGACAGCAAACCTAAAATGCTGGGCGTAAAGAAATTTGACGGGGAAGTGGTAAAAAGCGGGATGATTCTCATCCGTCAGCGTGGTACGCTATTCAAACCCGGTGCGAATACTGGCCTGGGCCGCGACCACACTATTTTCGCCACCGCTCCCGGTCTGGTGAAATTTGAATGGGATAGCAAAGACCGCAAACGGGTTAGCGTTTATCCGGCGGTAGTCGCAACGGCTGAAGCTAACTAATATAAAGAAGAGGTTGTAAGGTGAAATCTGGAATACATCCTCGTTACGAGGAAGCAACAATTATCTGCTCTACCTGTAGTACCAACTGGCCTACCCGCAGTACCAAGCCAGGGATTACCAAGGTCGAGCTTTGTGCCAACTGCCACCCTTTCTATACTGGTGAGCAGCGCATCGTGGATACTGCCGGACAAGTGGATCGCTTTATGCGCCGCTTGACCAAGCGAGATGAAAAGAAGAAATAACGATTGCCTGAGTAATCGTTAAATAAGGGCTATCGTACCTCTGTTTGATGTTACGGTAGCCCTTTTCGTTAGCGGTGGTCGGTAAAAGTTGTTGGTTGTTAGTTATTAGTTGTTGGTTAACAATCCAAAATTGAATATCTGAAATTGAGATTACCCTGAACCCGTAGGAGGCTGCTCCCTCAGCCGATGTTTATCTCAGGACAGAGTCTGCTCCCACGAATTTCCAACGAGCGACAACCGACCACTGACCACCGAATACCGATTAGAAGGAGATATATCAGGGGTGTACGGCGATAATCCTAATTTGCAGCGTCACCACCAGCGACGTGATGAGAGCGGCGGGTGGATTGAAGTGGTTTGTGGCAGTATGTTCAGCGGCAAAACCGAAGAACTCATACGACGGGTTAAACGGGCGGTGATTGCCAGGCAACCTGTGCAGGTTTTCAAACCGAGTATTGACACGCGCTATTCGGCGGAGCAAGTTTCTTCCCACTCTGGAACTTTTTATAACGCTATCCCGGTTAAGGGCGTTGCCGAAATGCGCCAATTGCTGGAGCCCCAGGCCGAATTGGTAGCGATAGATGAGGTTCAATTCTTCGATGCCGAGGTTATTCTGTTCTGCCGCGAATTAGCGCAGGATGGACGGCGGGTGATTGTTGCCGGACTAGACCTTGATTTCCGAGGCGAACCTTTTGGCCCGATGCCCCAGCTTATGGCCGAAGCCGAGCAGGTGGATAAATTACAGGCAATTTGTCTGGTGTGTGGTGCGCCCGCCAGTCGAACCCAACGCCTTATTAACGGCGAACCCGCCAGCTATGATGACCCAATTATCCTGGTAGGAGCCACTGAAAATTACGAAGCCCGTTGCCGCAAACATCATGTTGTGCCTCGCAATAAGTCATAATTTTTGTTAAAGTAATATAATAAAAAAGTTATTAAAAGTCCCATTTCGTAATGTTAGATGTAAGCAAAACCCTTTAATATACTAATAATATTAAAGGGTTTTAAAAACCCGCCTAAATCTAAAGTACCTGAAAACTTCACGCGGCTATGAGAAGGGAAATAATGGCTTCATCAACTATGAATTCGATAACAAAACGCCAAAGTGTAATAAGCAGCTTTAGGCGTACTCAGTTAACCTTTGCGTTATGGGGGGTAATTTTGGTAGCTGGAGGTTGGCTCCATAATAATTATGGCTCGGCCAAAGCCTGGGGTACTCCCACAATCCTTTTGGTGTGGGCGGGTTTAACTATAATAGGAATAATAGGTACTTGGTGGCTTGCACCAGCGATGCTAAGTTCAAGTTCACTTTTTAACTGGACAGCTTTGATTGCGGTGGGTTTTCTCTCGACCTGGCTTATTCTATTCCCTTTTAATATGGAATGGAGAACATCTATTTCAGCAATCTGGCACGCTTGTTTTGCGGTTGGCTATCTTCTAACAGGCTATCTAATGGATAGGCGTTTATTCTTAATTGCTTTTTGGGAAATAGGCTTGGCAGTCTTTATGTATATGTTGGTGGTGCTGAGTTTATTCACTATTCCAAATATTAGCTCTAACCTCGGCCTAACTTTAGGCCTTACCAGCGGAATACCCTTGCTGATCGCGGCCTTGCCCGTCTGGAAAGAGCGAAATCACAAAATTAAACAAGGAGGGCTAGTAAATGCCTCTGGAAAATAAGGGTCTGGAAATAGGGCAGCCTGGCCCGGATTGGGAATTGACCTCGGTTGAGGGCAACACTTTCAGCTCACAGCAGTTTCGAGGCCGCCCGTTATTGTTATTTTTCTTTCGGGGAACCTGGTGCCCAAGTTGCCGTAGCCAGATGGAACTTATAAAAGCTAATTGGGAGCAAATTGAAACTTTGGCGGATGCAGTTGGGATTGTAGGGGAGGACCCGGCCCAAACCCGCGCCTTTCTCGCTAACACAGCACCCTTGCCTTTTGTGCTGTTGCCCGACCCTAACCGCAAAGTAATTGAAGGGCATAATATTTACCGCCGTTTCGCCCTGGATGGATTCCGGGTCGCCCGCCCTACCACCTTGATTTTGGACAGCGAGGGCATTGTGCGTTATTGTTATGTTGGTACTAGCCAGTTTGACCGCCCCGATATGAGTGAAATCATCGGTCAGTTGATTAAAGTGCCGCTCCCCAAACGTTAAATGGGCAAAAACCGTCCGCTACAAATCGCTTTGGATTGTCGCTACACTCAGGGGGGCTTCCCCGGTATCGGACGGTATGTTTATAATCTGGCGGGCGCACTGGCGACTTTGGAAACCGAACGGGATTTTAACCTCAGCCTGATTTGCAACCCAATCTCCGCCGAAATACGTCACTACTTGCCAGATTTGCTGGCTAAAAACCCTGATAGAGTTCGATTGCTACAGGTCGAAGCCAGACCAATTTCCCCGCAGGAACAATGGGAATTACCCCGGTTAGCCTTTCATGAAAAATTTGATGTATGGCACGCTCCTTACTACGTGCGACCTTACATCATGCCTTGCAAAACTGTTCTGACCGCCTATGACCTCATTGCCAGGGGTTTGCCCGAAACTTTGCCGGGTCGCAAAGCCAGATTAGCTTTTGAAATCACCACCCGTCTGGCTTTCCTGACTTCACCTCAAATCATAACCCTATCCCAAACCGCCGCCCAGGACATTACCGCTCTATATAAAGTAAATCCAAAACGTCTAAAAATAATCCCCGCCGGAGTAGAAGAGAAATTTCAACCTATAAACAACCTCGAAGAACGCCGCCAAATTAAGGCCGAGCTGAATTTGCCAGAAGAATATATACTTTATGTAGGCATCAACAAACCGCATAAAAATCTGGGGCGGTTGATTGAAGCCTACAACCTTTACCGAAGTAATAACCCAACCGCAAAAGTAGAGTTGGTGCTTGCTGGGAAAGAAGACCCGCGCTATAGTGGGGCTTTGCGGGCTAAAGTTCGGGAATTGGGATTAGAAAAATTAGTCCATTTTGAGGGGGAAGTCTCGGAAGAAGATTTAATTAAGCTCTATGGCTGTGCCAGATTGTTTGTAATGCCTTCACTGTACGAAGGTTTTGGCTTACCACTGGTAGAAGCTCAAGCCTGTGGCATCCCGGTCATTTGTGCCAACAATACCAGCCTGCCTGAAGCGGGTGGTGCCCAGGTGCCAACTTTTAACCCTTATAATGTTACGGAAATAGCCGCCAACATCGGAGAAATGCTGGACAACGAAGCTCTATTGGCCCAGCATCGGGAGTTAGGTTTAGCGCGGGCGGCTCAACTAACCTGGCAAAAAGCCGCCACCGCCACTTTTGAGGTTTATGTACATACTGCATCTGTATAAAGACTACTTCCCGGTTTTGGGCGGAATAGAGAATTATGTCAAGTTATTGGCTGAAGGACAGGCGGCACAGGGGCATAAAGTTGAGGTCTTAGTTAATAACACAAACTGGCGCACCCTTCATCAGTACCAAAATGGAGTAAAAATCACCAAAGTCGGGCGGTGGCTGCATCTGGCCTCAACCCCCCTGAGTCCGCGCTACCCCCTTGAGTTATTCCGCCGGTTGTATCAAGCCCAACCCCCAGATATTATCCACCTCCATTTTCCCTACCCCATCAGCGAAATCTCCTGGCTACTCGGCTCTTATTTGCCCCGTTTTGGCAAGAAACGTCCTAAGTGCGTGATAACCTACCATAGCGATATTGTGCGGCAGCAACGGCTGTTGCAATTTTATACCCCAGTTTTAAAAAGAGTCTTACGGCGGGCTGACTTAATCTTGTCCACCAGCCCAAACTATATCCAATCCTCACCTTTCCTGCGGGAAGTTGCCGGGAAATGCCAGCCTGTTCCACTAGGAACGGATTGCCAGCGTTTTCTAAAACCCGACCCCCAAAAGGTAGCGGCAATTCGTCAGCAAAACCCGGGTCCAATTCTGCTTTCGGTGGGGAGGTTGCGCTATTATAAAGGGCTTCAATATCTGTTGGCGGCAATACCCCAGGTCGAGAACTCCGCCCGTCTGTTAATTATTGGCACCGGGCCAATGGAAACCGAATTGCAACAGCAAGTTACCCAATTAGATTTAAATCAGCGCGTAACTTTTCTGGGCGAAATTTCGGATGAGGAGTTGCCCAACTATTATGCCGCCTGTGACCTTTTTGTTTTCCCTTCCTCCGAACGGAGTGAGGCTTTTGGGCTTGTCCAGGTTGAAGCAATGGCCTCCGCTAAACCAGTAGTATCCACCGAATTAGGCACTGGCACAAGTTATGTAAATCTGAATAACGAAACTGGCCTGGTTGTCCTCCCTGCCAACTCTACCGCTTTAGCCAGAGCTATCAACCAGCTTTTAGCCGATGAAACTACCCGCCTACAAATGGGGCAACAGGGGCGCACCCGCGCTTTAGCCGAATTCACCGCTGAAAAAACCCTGGCAAGAGTAGAAAGAGCCTATCAGGAGGTTTTGGGGAATGAGGAACAAGGAGCAAGGAGCAAGGAGCAAGAATAATTATAGGGGTAGACCAACGTGTATACCCTTGTCGAAGATTTAAGGGGTGGCATGATTATGCAAAGTTAGACCGCTCGGCGATAAATCACCGAGCTACTATAACGAAGCAGCTCAAGCTGGCTAAATGCTTCAAATTTCCTATAAATAGGCTCTTTTAGCCCCTTTCAAGGGGCTTCGTTGAATTAGCACGGTGGTTTTAGCCCCGTGCGAAGCTAGACCGAGGAATATTTCAACGTTTTATCCCTAAAATTTATTCAGGCTTCCAAAAGTAGGCCAGGGGGTTAGGTCAACTAACAACCTTTTTATTCAGCACTTTTTCAGTCCGCCTATGATTGCCTATGCCCGCTCTTTGGGGTAAACTTAACCCTATAAAGGGTAACACCAAAACCCGAAAACAATATTATTCTAAAAACACAATCGAGAACTGCTTACTCGTAACTCGTTACTCGTTACTTTCGTCAGGAGGGAAGGGCAGATATGGACACTCTCATAGAGACTCCGGCGTTGGACAGTCCCTATCAGATTCTTAACCATCACGGTCAGTTGGTTGGCGAACCACCGAATTTAACCCCCGAAAAGTTATTGTCGCTGCATGATGCCATGTGGCGAACCCGGATGCTATCCGACAAAATCGTGGCGATGCAACGCCAGGGACGGGCGGCTACCTTTGGCCCATTGGTCGGTCAGGAAGCAGCGGCGGTGGGGGTTGGCGCACCGCTCAAACCCCAGGACTGGATGGCAGGCTCTTACCGCGAGATTGGGGCTTATATGGCAAAGGGGGTCAGGGTTCAAGACTTTCTGGACGTTTATCGCGGCTTCCCACCGCCCAAGGGTTCAAATGGCAATAATTGCCTACCAATTCAGATAGTTATTGGAACGCAGGTTTTGCACGCAGTTGGGCTGGCGATGGCGGCTAAAATCAAGGGCGATGATGCGATTGCAGTAGGCATCTGCGGGGATGGGGCTACCAGCGAAGGGGACGTTAACGAAGCCCTTAACTTTGCCGGGGTTTTCAAAGCTCCCGCCATTATCGTTTTCACCAACAACGGCTGGGCCATCAGCATGCCCCGCAGCCAACAGACTTCCGCCCCTACTCTGGCAGCACGGGGGATTGGCTTTGGCGTTCCCTCCAAACTGGTAGATGGCAACGATATTTTGGCGGTGTATAAGACCACCAGTGAAGCAGCCGAACGCGCCCGCGCCGGAGATGGCCCAACTCTAATCGAATTGCTGACCTACCGCATGGGCGCACATACCACCGCCGACGACCCCACCCGCTATCGCCCCAAAGAAGAGCTCGAATACTGGAAAGAGCGTGACCCTATCAGCCGCTTCCGTAAATATCTGTTTGACCGCAACATCCTGGATGAAAAGGGCGAGAAGCTGATGACCGAGGCCATCGAAACCGAGATTAACGAAGCGGTGGAATATGTGGAGAAACAGCCGCCTTTGTCACCCGAAGCTATTTTCGATATAACCTTCGAGCAACCCACCCCCCGACTGCAACGCCAACGGGTGGTAATGCGCCGCGAGTTGGCTGAAATTGCCGCCAAAAACGAAGGGAAGGCTTAAACCATGACTATCGCAGAAAATGTTAATCCGGCAGTAAGCCACAAGCCCGCCTCCAAACTGACCATGATTGAAGCTATTAACCAATCGTTGCGGATTGAGATGGAGCGTGACGAGCGGGTGGTGATGCTGGGCGAGGATATCGGCAGGAATGGCGGGGTGTTCCGGGTTACGGATGGCTTGCAGGCTCGTTTTGGCGAAAGACGGGTTTTTGATACCCCTCTGGCTGAGTCGGGGATTATCGGCACGGCGATTGGTCTGGCGATTAACGGCCTCCGCCCCATTCCCGAAATCCAGTTTGCCGGGTTTATGTTCGTTTCGTTTAACCAGATAGTGTCACAAGCCGCCCGGATGCGCTTCCGCAGTGGTGGGATGTACACCTGCCCGATGGTTATCCGTGCGCCTTTTGGGGGAGGAGTTCGCACCCCCGAAATGCATTCTGATAGTGTGGAGGGGGTATTTTTACAGACTCCCGGCCTCAAGGTGGTGCTACCCTCTAACCCTTACGATGCCAAGGGATTGCTGGCGGCGGCGATAGAAGACCCCGACCCGGTAATTTTCCTGGAAAATATCAAACTCTATCGTTCTTTCAAGCAGGAAGTGCCGGAAGAACGTTATGTTTTACCCCTCGGCAAAGCGGCGGTAGTACAGGAAGGCTCGGATTTAACCGTGTTCGCCTATGGGGCGATGGTGTCGGTCTCGCTGGAGGCTGCTAAACAGGTATCCCAGGAAACTGGAGCCAGCATTGAGGTGATAGATTTACGCACAATGTGGCCTCTGGATGAGGAAACCATTACCGCTTCGGTGGAGAAAACGGGGCGGGCGGTGATTGTCCACGAAGCCCCCCGCGCTGGTGGTATCGGGGCGGAAGTTACGGCGATTATCAACGAGAACTGTTTGTACTCACTACTCAAGCCCGTAGCGCGGGTCACGGGCTACGATACGCCCTTCCCAAGTCCTCAACTTGAGGATTTATATTTGCCCACCCCCCGCCGGGTTGCCTGGGCCATTCGTGAAACGCTTGAGGATTAATACTAATGATAGAATTTAAGCTGCCGGATGTGGGCGAGGGTATGCATGAGGCTGAAATCGTGCGCTGGTTAGTCAAGGCTGGCGATAAAGTTAAAGCCGACCAGGTGATGCTGGAAATCCAGACCGATAAAGCCCTGGTCGAAATTCCTGCACCAGTCGCCGGGATTGTGGCTGAAATCCGCGCTAAAGAAGGCCAGATGGTGCCAGTCGGCACAGTGCTGATTACCTTTGATACCGCCACCGCCCCAAAACCCGCCGAGAAACCAATTCTTGAGCCTGTGTTGGCTATTGCTTCGGCAAAGGCTATTTCCAACGGTGCATCAGTTGTTAGCCATCCATCGCGAGTGAGGGCGGCTCCGGCAGTGCGTAAGAAAGCCTGGGAACTCGATATAGATTTGAGTGTGGTGCAGTCCAGCAGCCCCGATGGACGGGTGTTGTTGCAGGACGTTTTGAACTACGCCGAACACCGTCCCACCACCGATGTAGGGGTGCTACTTGCCGCGCCCACTAATGGCAAGAATCAAACTGAGGAAATAACACCTGGTGAGGTACCCACCCCACCAGATGTAGAAAAAATTGCTCCGCCCCCTCCACCAATTAATATCCAGGCAAGCGAGGAAGAAACCCGCAAACCTCTGGTGGGGCTGCGACGACGGATTGCCGAGCGCATGGAGTTATCATGGCGTACTATTCCGCACGTCAGCACCTTTGAAGAGGTGGATGCCGGGAATTTAAGTGCCTTGCGCACCCAGCTTGCACCTGCCGCCGAGAAGCGCGGGATAAAACTGACCTACCTGCCGCTACTTGTCAAGGCCGCTATTTACGCCCTGAAGAAAACGCCGATTTTCAATAGCAGCCTGGACGATAAAAGCCGTGAGGTAATCTACAAAAATTATTATCATATTGGGCTGGCAACCGCGACCCCCGATGGCTTGATGGTGCCGGTTTTACGCCACGCCGACAAACTCACTTTGCTGGAACTGGCGGTGGAAATCAATCGGCTGGCGGAAGGGGCGCGTAACCGCAGCCTTAAAGCCAACGAACTGAGCGGCAGCACTTTCACCATTACCAATTACGGCAGCTATGGCGGCTCAGTTGGCACACCTATTATAAACCCGCCAGAAGCGGCTATTCTGGGAGTGGGGCGGATTGCTGATAAACCAGTAGTGTTAGAGGGGCAAATCGTAGTCAGGCCAATTATGCCGTTATGTCTCAGCTTCGACCATCGCCTGATAGACGGCGCGGACTCCGGGGTCTTTACCAACCATCTCAAGGAGGTGCTGGAAACCCCGGCCCTCTTGATGCTGGACAGCAAGTTTTGAGTTAGGTTTTAGGCATTAGATATTAGACAAAATTGCTAGTTCATTGGATTCGCCAAGTTCGCCAAGAATTTAATAATTTCTTTGTGCCTTTGTGGTGAATTACATATAAGGAAAAATAATGGTCGTAGGTGATGTGACAACCGCCGTTGATGTGGTGGTGCTGGGGGCGGGGCCGGGTGGATATGTAGCGGCAATCCGAGCGGCCCAATTGGGCAAAAGTGTGGTGCTGGTTGACCCCTCGCTTGTTCCTGGTGGCACCTGCCTGAATAGCGGTTGTATTCCCCTCAAAGCCCTCTGTTCCGCCAGCGAACGCTACAGCCAGAGCCGCGATACCGAGGGGCTGGCAAATATGGGCATAAAATCCGGCCCGGTTACATTGAATTTCGGCAAAATGCAGGAATGGAAGCAAGGGGTGGTTAATCGCCTGACCGATGGGGTGAGACGGTTGGTGGCGGGACATCATATCGAGTTGGTGCATGGGCCGGGGTGGTTTCTGAGTCCCACTGAAATGCGGGTAGAGGGCGAATATGGGGCGCACCGCTTCAGTTTTGATAGCTGCGTGCTGGCGGTGGGGGCCAGTCCGTTAGCTCTGCCCGGTCTGGCGTTTGACGGGACGAAAGTAATGACCCCCGCTCAGGCGATGGCTCTCAGTGAACTACCCCCGGTACTGGCAATCTACGGACAGGATTATATTGCGCTGGAACTGGCAACCGTTTTTGCTCGGTTGGGGGTAGCCATAATCCTGCTAACTCCTGGCGATAGACCTTTGCCGGAAGTGGACGCAACTGCCGTCAGGTTAACCCTGGCTGGATTTCGCAAGTTAGGCATTCAGGTTATAAATAATGCAACGTTACAGGGATATAAGGGTGAAAGTCTGGTTTATCTGAGCAAAAGCGGGAAAGCTGAGAAACTCAACCCTGGAATTCCGGTGGTGGTGACTGGTGCGGTACAGGCCAACACCTCCCGGCTTAATCTTTCAGGGGCGGGGCTGGTTCCAGGCGAACAGGGAGGAATCGAGGTTGGACCAGACCAACGCACCAAAATCAGCCATATCTTCGCAGCGGGCGACTGCACCCAACGCCGTCCCGCTCTGGCTACCTCCGCCATAAAACAGGCCAAAGTTGCGGCGGAAGTTCTGGCGGGGCGCAAGGTGGCATACCAGCCCCAGGCGTTGCCCCAGGTAATCCACACTACCCCTGAAATCGCCTTCGTGGGGTTGTCGGCAGAGGCGGCCCAGGCGGAGGGTTATCGGGTGCAAACTGGACGCTTTACTCTGGCGGCAAACGGACGGGCTTTGACACTAGGAGCGGATGCGGGTACAGCGATGATAGTAGCCGATGCCGATAGCGGGGCGGTGCTGGGACTAACGCTGGTGGGGCCAAGAGCGGGCGACTTGATTAGTGAGGCGGCTCTGGCAATCGAGATGGGCGCGACCTTGGTAGATTTAGCTGAAACCCTGCACCCCCATCCCGGCCTGAGCGAGATGGTGCTGGAAAGTGCCGAGAGCGCGTTGGGGCAGGCTATTCATCAACTGGAACTTAAAACGGCGGGAGCCAGATAGTTGTTGGTTATTAGTTATTGGTTGTTGGAAAACCTAACGCCTAAAATCTAAAACCTATTTAATAGAATGAGGAAATTAATGTCAGATAAAATTGGCTTCGTCGGGGTTGGCACAATGGGCCGGGGAATGGTAAAAAACCTGCTAGGGTCAGGCTTTTCCGTAACAATCTACGCTCGCAATCCCGAAAAAGTTCAAGATGTAATTCAAGCCGGGGCAACTCTGGCAGAATCGTTACATGCAGTAGCCGAAAGTTGCGCTATAATCATTACGATGGTGCCTAACACGCCCGAAGTGGAAGAAGTAATTCTAGGTGAAAACGGCTTGCTGTCAGGGGCAAAGCCTGGCACAATAATTGTGGATATGAGTACCATCAGCCCGGCGACCAGTCGTAAAGTAGCGGCCTTGTGTGCCGAAAAAGGGGTAGCCTTTATGGATGCGCCTGTCAGTGGCGGCTCGTTAGGTGCGGACAACGGCACTCTAACGATTATGGCGGGGGGTGATAATGCCACTTTTGGGCGGTGTTTGCTCGCCTTCAAGGCGATGGGGCGGGAGGATGCGATTTATCATATCGGCCCGGTTGGGTCGGGCGAGGTGGTAAAAATCATCAATAATGTGCTGGGCGGGACTATCGCGGCTATCACCAGTCAGGCGATGATGATGGGGGTTAAAGCCGGGGTTGACCCCGAAGTAATTGCCGAAGTGGTCGGCAAAAGCAGTGGAGCTAACTTTCAACTGAGTGGAGCTTTCCCGCGTAACGTTTTTAATGGCTCGTTTAAACCGGGATTTTTCACCGCTTTGATGAACAAAGATATTGGGCTGGCTTTGGAGCTTGGGACTGAGCTTGGTATACCGTTAACGGTGGCGGAAGAAGCCCGAAAACTCTATTTTGCGGCAATTGAAGCTGGCTATGGCCGAGATGATTACACTTCTATTATTCGCCCGCTTGAAGAACAAGCCGGGGTAGAAGTACGCAGTAAAAATCAATAAGGGTAGGTAGCTAGTCCTACCCTGAGATAAAAGGGAGGTTTTGTGGTGGAGCAAAACCAATTAAACCGAATAAAAACCTTACTCGAGGAAATGACCCCCTCATTAATCACTGAGGTACAGGCCATTTTTGAGCAAGACCCAGACCTGGTACAACGCTATTCCCAAACCCTGAATAATCTGGTAGAACAAGAAGTAATCCGTTTCCGCGCCTTACTGGTGGGCTCTCTGCAATTCGATGCACCCCATATTCTGGGGCACGAGTTACATTGGCTTGAGCCGGTTGTGACTGCCCGCAAATACAATCTGGATACCGTTGCCAAATTTATCTATCATTTCCGCGCCCGTTTGGAGACCGATTTACCGCAAGAATTCCGTCAGCAAGTGTTGGATTGCTTTGATCGGGCCACCACTGAAATGACTTTTCTTAACGTTAAGACTCTATCTCAATAGGTTAGAATTATTTGTAGGGGCAGACACAAGGTTTGCCTCTACCGAGATGGGTTTTAAAGAAAAACAAGCCTTGCACCTCAGTCGATTTTGAATTGACCAGTAAAATCCTTGTTAGCGGCGCAGGCCCCTTGCTTCAGCTATGGGGACAGCCGCGTATCTTTGACGTTAGGATTTGCCCCTAGATGCCCCACTTTTAGGCGTGGGGAGTAGTCACCTCAAATATGTTATACTAAAAACATTAAACCTGTTTATGTAAAACCCTGAACTAATTTGGCTTAGAGAGAATTAAACTATGTCCAGCCTGGCAGAACGCACTTCGACCAGCGGGATAATACGGCGGCGGGGCCAACGCTTATTTTATGCTGTTGGGTTATTTATATTGTTCCTGGCAGGAATTGGTCTAGCCTATTTCCAAATAAATCAGTACGAAGATGGCCTGATGCGGCGGTCTTTTACGGTTCAGGAAGTGGGACTATCGATGGTCTCGGCCCTGGAAATTAAGCTGCGAGATGCCTCCGAAAATACCCCGGTTCTCATCGTAGCGCATGGATTTTCCGCCAACAAGGAAACAATGCAAGCCATTGGCACCGAAGCGTCACTTCGCCTGGGTATGCGGGTATTTCTCTTTGATTTCCCTGGTCATGGCTTTTCACCAACCCGCTTTCTAAACACCAAATCCACTGAGGAGTCCCAAAACAGTTTATTACCCTCGCTGGAAGCAGTTTACAGCTATGCCCGGCGAAACTTCCCTAATGCCCCGATTGCACTGGCGGGACACTCGATGGGCACCGGGGTAGTCGCCCGTTTCGCTACTCAAAAAACTGATATTACCGCTACTATTCTTATATCACCCGCCAATCTGCCGGATTTATCCACCGAAAAAATCAATAATTTGCTAATTCTGGTGGGTGAAGGCGATATATCCTTATCGCTGGACGGGGCGCGAAAAGCTTATGAGCAAACTACAGCTATTACGCCCGCCTCTGATTTTCCAGCCGCTGCCCGGAGTGCCACAGGTGCCGAAATCGGCAACCTTAAGGACAGTTCGGCCCGGCGACTTCGGGTATTGCCCGGTCAAAACCATATAACGATTTTGTATACCACCGACACAATGGCGGAAATGAATTCCTGGTTAGGGCGCAGTTTGCTTAATACCGACGGAAAATCGGTTCGGGCGGCTATTCTAAATGATGAAAAAGGCTCAGGCTTCAGGTTACGCTGGACAATTATCGGAATTATTTTCTCAATCTGTGCCTTTTTCCCGCTGGCTTCCTTGCTGATAGATGCCCTGAATCTGCGGGTGATTCTGAGCGCAGTTCCTCGCCACCCGACCTTCTCAAAAAGTCTGAAAGCAGTTGGGGTTTTGCTGTTGACCGAAGTGGGGGCGGCTTTACTCTGGACGCCCTTCAAACCACCGCCCCAGCTGTTTGGTTTACAACTGGGCAGTTATCTGGCAAGCTTTTTTCTGGTAGCCGGATTATTGTTTGGGGGTTGGCTCTGGTATGATTTGAACGACCAGCAATTCGGGCCGCGCCTGGGTGATTATTCGCGAAATTGGAGCAGCGTGCTCAGTGCCAAAATAATCGGCTGGGTGATTATTCCGGTGGTATTGTTTGGTGGGGTGTACCTGACGCTGGGGCTATTTTCAGCCTATACCTGGGAAAGCCTTCAATTTAGTCCGGGGCGCGTCTTGCCGTTCGTTTTGTTAGTAATTTGTCTGTTTCCTTTTTTTCTGACTGATGAAGTCATCTTCCGCCGGATGAGCATCTGGGTAGGGTACTGGTTGGGGCTGGTCAGCAAAATAGGCTTGTTAATTGTACTATTTGGGGCGGTACGGCTCAGTCCGGCGGATTTGGGCTTCCTGACGATTATTTTACCCGTATTAGGGATGTTATTTGTGGCGTTCGGTCTCTTTACCATCTGGCTCTACTGGCTAGGTCGCGATTTTATCACTACCGCCGTACTCCAGACGCTTTTATTCGCCTGGATAATTAGCTGCTTCTTCCCCCTGATTTAGAAGTGCTGAGTGCTGAGTTAAAAACCCCTCATCCCAACCTTCTCCCCTAAAAGGGGAGATGGTGAAATCCCCTCTCCCTTTGAAGGAGAGAAGCCAGCTTACGGGCAGGGTGAGGGTTATTTCTCAGCACTCAGCACTCAGCACTTCCTAGGCACCTTGCACCGAAGAGTAGCCCGGTTGACCGTCAAAATTGTAAAGCTGCTCGGTTTTGATAAAATCAAGCCCGGCATCGGCCAACTTCTGGAGCAAACCGATAACGGTATTTGGGGTAGACAGGCCATCCGGGGTAGTTGCCAGATAACGACAACGCCAGTGGTCTACACAGAAAGTTTCGGATACGCCCCCCGGCCAAACTCTGACTCCCCGGTTGGTAATTAGCTTGAGCTTGAGACCATCGGCCTCTACCTTGCTCACAATCTCGCCAAGTTCGTTGGGGGTGTGGATAGCATCCGCCAGAAAAACATCAACCCCTACCAATTCCTTCTTCTCAGGAGTACGAGCCGGAAGGGCGGGCGGGGTATAGGTTGAGGTTATGTCAGGGTTGTGATAAGTTACTGCTTTGAAGGTCTGGGGAACCTGACCTAGACGCTCCACTACCGCCTGAGCAAATTCTTTAGTGCCAACTTTTTGTTTGCTAACCGTGTCATCGAAAATATCATAAGTATGGATGCCATCTTCGATAGTCCGCAACCAGGCATTATGCACTCGCTCGGCGACATCCGACTGCCCGATATGCACTAGCATCAGGACCGCTCCCAGCAACAGGCCGGAAGGATTGGCAACATTCTGGCCCGCCCGTCGTGGCGCAGAACCATGAATAGCCTCGAACATAGCACAGTTTTCGCCAATGTTAGAAGAGCCCGCCAGCCCTACCGACCCGGCAATTTGAGCCGCCACATCCGACAATATATCGCCGTAGAGGTTTGGCATAACAATCACATCAAAAACTTCGGGAGTATCAGCCATCTTAGCCGCCCCAATGTCCACAATCCAGTGTTCGCTGGTGATTTCAGGGTAAAGCAGCGCGATTTCATCAAAAACCTTGTGGAAAAGGCCATCAGTCTGCTTCATAATATTGTCTTTCATGAAGCAGGTTACTTTTTTGCGATTGTATTTCCGGGCGTACTCAAAAGCATAACGGATGATTCTCTCGCAACCGGGGCGAGTGATAAGCTTCAAACACTGCACCGCCTGGTCGGTCTGGCGATGCTCAATCCCAATATAAAGGTCTTCCTCGTTCTCGCGCACAATCACCACATCCATATTATGGTGTTTGGTTTCCACAAAGGGATAATAAGAAACGCAGGGGCGCACATTGGCATATAACCCTAAAGTAGTGCGTACTGCCACATTTAGACTTTTGTACCCGCCACCCTGGGGAGTGGTAATGGGAGCTTTTAGAAAAACTTTGGTGCGGCGCAGCGAGTCCCAGGCACTCTGTTCGATGCCTGCCGAAACTCCCCGTAGATAAACCTGTTCGCCAACCTCAATTGTCTCTACATCAATGCGTGCGCCCGCCTCTTTGATAATAAAAAGGGTCGCATCCATAATTTCCGGGCCAATGCCATCGCCATGTGCTACTGTAATCGGGATATTTGTTGCCATCGAAACTCGCTCTCCTGGGGAATTTTTACTAATTTTTGAAAGCTTGAAAACTGAGCATACCTTATGCTTCAAGCCCGTTAAGGTTAGGTGAAAATTAATGTCTTAAGATTAATATAACATGCGAATGGATGCGATACAAATTGGCCTGTTCAATGATGATGATAAGATTTGGAATATTATTCCGTTAAAGCGGGGATTTTCACAAAATTATTTTACGTGGTGAAGTGACTAAAGCACTTCGCCAATGTTACGAGAGGTTTTAACAAAGAAATAGTAGCCGAGTAAGAAGGTAACAAGGCCGGAAAAGCAGGTGCGGAGAGTAAAATCCAACGCAGGGGGATAGTGGAAAAATAGAATAGCCCGGTAACTTTCGATAAATGAGGCCATTGGATTGACCCAGTACATAATTTGGCTGGCAGTAGGGAATACCTGATCCATCGAATAAAGAATTGGCGTCAGGAAAAACCAGGCGGTAAGAAATACGTCAATAATATGAGCAAGGTCGCGCAGATAAACCACCGCAACTGAGAGAAACATCGCTACCCCCATCAGGAATAGCAGGTGGAAGAACAAAAAGAGCGGCAGCATCAGACTAAGCCAGCTAAAACCAATCCCATTAATCCAGATTACAAAGGCCAGGGGAATTAACGAAAGCAAAAAGTTAACAAAAAGCCCCAGGACTGTCGAAATTGGCAGGACTTCACGAGGAAAATAGATTTTTTTAATCATCGAAGCATAACCAAGCAACGACATCATGCCGGAGGCTACCACTGTGCTGGTAAAGTTCCAGGCCATAATCCCCACTAGAATAAAGGCGGTGTAGCTATAATAAATCCGGCACTCGCGGGAATTAGGGATAGTATCACAGTTTTGGGGAGGGGCAGAACGCAATAAAACCTGGAAAACCAGAAAGAAAACGCCCATCATCAAAAGGGGATTAGCCAGCGACCACACAAAGCCCAGAAAGGAGTTTTTATAACGCAACTTAACATCTTTAAGGGTGAGGCGTTTAACCAGTTCCCGGTAACGATAAAGATTTTTGAAACTTTGCCAGAAGGACAATTTTTGAGTTTCAAATGAACCGAGTTGCTGACTTACTTTTCTTTTTGCTTCTACTACCCGCGCGATGGTCTTTACTCCTGATTATTTTTGGGTGAACCGCAAACTGTTGGTCTGACAAGCCGCTATGATAGCACGATTCAATTCTGGCTGCAACGACAGCATCCTGGGTTACCGCTATAAACCCCCCGTTATATGTTAAAATAGAGCCGCTTTAACATTAGTGGTTAAAAAGGTAACGAGCAAAATAGTAAAAAAGTTGCTCGCGATTTTAGATTATAGATTTTAGATTTTAGATTATCCATCCTAGATAAGCAGGGTATTAATGAGCATCGAAACCAAAGAGGAAACCCCACCCACCAGCGTGATTTTAAAACGGGCAGCGCGGCGTTCGGTTTCGGTCTGGTTGGTCGGGTCGCCCCTTAACCGCAGCCGCAAGCGACGGGTAGGCTTAATAACTAGCGGTCTGGTTTTGATGGCAGGGGTGCTGGTGATTTGCACGACCTTTGGGGCGGTGACTGTCCCGGTGGGCGATACTTTCTCGATAATCTGGAATCACACTCTGGGACAACTTTTTTTGGCGATAAATGCTACTTATCCTAAAGGCTTTGATACGGTAATCTGGGACATTCGGGTTCCGAGGGTGTTGTTGGCGGCGGTGGTGGGTGGTAGTCTGGCAACCGCCGGAGCGACCTATCAGGGGCTTTTTCGCAACCCTTTGGCCGACCCCTATCTGGTGGGAGTGGCGCAGGGGGCGGCAGTCGGCGCGATTCTGGCTCTGGTTTTGCCGCTTGGTAAATTTTTATACGGGATTGGGGCGGTACAGTGGTTCGCTTTTATTACTGCCGGGTTTACAGTGGCGATTGTCTACGGGCTGGCACGGGTGGGTGGACGTTTACCAACTACTACTCTATTACTGGCGGGCATCGCTATTGGTACTCTGGCTTCAGCTATAACCTCTCTGTTGATGTATCTCAATGGTGACAAATTAATTGTGGTTTATAGCTGGCTGCAAGGTGGTTTTAATCTGAGCAGTTGGGAGAAGTTATTCACAATTCTGCCTTTTAGCGTGCTTTCGGGTGGGATAATCTATGTTTTTGGGCGACGCTTGAACGTTTTGCAGATGGGCGAAGAGCATGCCGGACAGCTTGGCTTGAACGTAGAACGGCTTAAACTGGTGCTGGTTGCCTCAGCTACCCTGATGACGGCGGCGGCGGTGTCCGTGAGCGGTATTATTGGCTTTGTTGGTCTGGTCGCCCCCCATCTGGTACGCCTCTTATTCGGTCATGATTATCGTCTGTTACTGCCGCTTTCGACTATTTTCGGAGCAGCTTTTATGGTTTTTGCCGATACGGTCGCCCGCAACATCAGTTCCACCGAAGTGCCAGTAGGTATTATTACGGCTTTCTTTGGTGCCCCTTTCTTTATTTTTCTCTTGCGGCGCAAGAAACGGATGGTTTTTTAATGGCTTTGCTGGAAGTCACAGGTTTAACGGTGGGCTATGGCGCAAGGGCGGTGCTGAAAGAGCTTTCCCTGACGCTCGAACCGGGCGAAATGTTAGGGGTGATTGGCCCAAACGGTTGCGGCAAATCCACCCTGATTAAAACTATTAGCGCACTATTAAAACCTGCCGCCGGAAGCATCAAGGTTGAGGGGCGGGAGTTAGTGAAAATGAAGTCGGAGGAACGCGCCCGGTTGCTGGGTGTGGTTCCCCAAAACCCGGCCTTGCCCGAAACTTTTACCGCCGCCGAGGTGGTGATGTTTGGGCGCACCCCTTATCTGGGCCTGTTCCAGAATGAGTCGCGGGAAGATTGGGCGATTGTGGAGCGGGCGATGCGGGCCACCGATTGCTGGGAAATGGCTGAAACCTATATTGGCGAGATGAGCGGCGGGGAACGCCAACGGGTTCTTTTAGCGATGGCTCTGGCCCAGGAACCACGTCTGTTACTACTGGATGAGCCGACCACTTTTCTTGATATTAATTATCAAGTTGAGGCTATGGAAATTGTTAAAAGCTGGAAATCTGGCGGCGAACCAAACAAACCCCGCGCTATTCTGGCGGTGTTTCACGAGCTCAACCTGGCCGCTCAATATTGCGACCGTCTGGCTCTGATGGCGCAGGGGCGGGTGCTGGCAATCGGCAAACCCGGCGATGTTATTACTACCGAGAATATTTTGCGGGCCTATGGCGCGAATGTGCTGGTGATGCCCCACCCTCATAATCAACTCCCCACCACTTTTATTATGCCTAATTCTTAATTGGGGTTGGGGGTTGGAAAATTACCCCTCTATTATTAAATCTAAAACCTACACTTCGACTTGACCATAAAGCAAAAGGGGTTTAGAATCCCTACCAGTTGCCATTGGAAACGCAACATTGAACTGGTTCTGCTCGTTACTATAATAAGTTTGTTGGAAAAACCGCCAGGGCGCGTTGGAGTAGCTTCCTCCCGCCAGAAATAAGCTGATAGATTAAATGAAACTTGTTATCCAAATCCCCTGTTTTAATGAGGAAAAACATCTGCCACTGACCCTGGCAAACATGCCTCGCCAGATTGAGGGGGTGGACGAAATTGAAATTCTGATTATTGACGATGGTTGCACCGACCGCACCGTAGAAGTAGCTCGCCAGTGGGCCACCGAAAATCAGTTTGCCCTGGCAATTGCCCACCATACCCGCAACCGGGGGTTAGCGGTGGCCTTCCAGACGGGGTTAAATGCCGCGCTCGAAATGGGCGCGGACATTATCGTCAATACTGATGCCGATAATCAGTATCCCTCCGAAGCGATTCCCCAGCTAATTCAGCCGATTTTATTAAAACAATTAGACCTGGTTATTGCCGACCGCCAGACCCAAACAATTGGGCATTTCTCGCCCACCAAAAAGCTTTTCCAGAAGGTTGGGAGTTTTAGTGTCAGTATCTTTAGTGGCTCTAAAGTGCCGGACGCGGTGAGCGGGTTCCGGGCGATGAGCCGCGAAACCGCCCTGACCCTCAACGTGATTACCAGCTACACCTACACGGTTGAGACGATTTTTCAGGCCAGCAAGCGCAACCTGGCCATTGGTAGTATCCCCATTCTGACCAACGCCAAGACCCGCGACTCCCGGCTCGTCAAAAGTGTTTGGAGTTATATCAAGCGGATGGGCGGCACGATTATCCGTATCTACGCCATGCACGAGCCGCTCAAATTTTTCATTTATTGCAGTATTCCATTCCTGCTGCTGGGGGCAATGGGGATTGGGCGGTTTGGTTACTTCTTCCTGACCGAAAAAAACCTGGGCAACCGCTTCCTCCAGTCGGTTATTCTTTCCGGCGTGAGTGTTATGCTAGGGATTGTGCTGGTACTTATCGGGATTCTGGCCGACCTTATCAGCCGCAACCGCCGCCTGATTGAAGATTCGCTCTTTCGGGTCAAGCGTATGGAGCTGGAAATTAACAAACAGAAGGCGCGGGAGGATTTGTTACTGGCCGAAATTCGGGCCTTGCGTTCCGATTTACTTCCCGACAGGCTGGTGCCGCCTATCACCAACGGGCATCATTTCACCCCCGACAAAATCGAGGAATCCCTTTTTGAAGAAATAATCCCCGCCCGCCCCGGAACGTGAGCAGTTGTCGATTGTTGGAAAAAATCTAAAATCGAAGAATAAATGTAGGAGGCTGCTCCGCCAGCCGATTATCTCCTATTACCCACAAGCTATCAACATTTCTATCCACAAATTTATCCACAGTAGTAACTTTTAAATACTACCCCCCGGAACTGTAGTTCCAGGTAGGGCGGAACTGCGCTTCCGGGCAGGGCGGAACTGGAGTTCCTACGAATCATATACAGTTAACCATATGCATTTAAGTATAAACATAACAACATGGTTGATGATGTTTTTTTATTATAAATAGGACTTTCGCTTTGAAGTTGATTATTGTTAATCCTGACTCCTTGCAATATAGGGTAAGCTTTGCTATATTTGGCCCATTATTAAAAAGTTGAAATTATTGTTCGGAGTAAGCATGTACAACCCTCTTTTGGAACGTCTGGAGCAAGGCCCGCTACTAAGCGATGGTGGTATGGGCAGCCTGTTGTTTGCCAGGGGTATCCCCTATCAGCAGTGTTATGAGGAACTGAATATCACTCAGCCGGATGTAATTCAGGAAATTCACCGGGACTATATTCTGGCGGGGGCCAGGATTATCGAAACCAACACCTTTGGTGGTAATCGCTATCGGCTGGCGCGGCACGGGCTGGAAGGCCGGGTACGCGAGTTTAACCTCAAAGCCGCCAGGATTGCCCGTGAAGCCCGTGATGTGGCGGGGGAAGCGGTTTTCGTAGCCGGGTCGGTGGGTCCGTTGGGCTTACAGGCAGGCCCCGGTAGCAGTATCAGTCAGGCCGAAATTCAGGCCGCCTTTCAGGAGCAAATCGAAGCCTTGATGGAAGGCGGGGTCGAGATGCTGATTCTGGAAACCTTCTACGATTTTAACGAGATGCAACAGGCTCTGCTGACCGCCCGACGTATTACCGATATGCCGATTGTAGCCCAGATGACTTTTGGCGAGGAAGGGCGCACTTTCTCCGGTCAAACCCCGGCGGAAGTGGTGCAGATGTTGCGGGACGGGCGGGCTGACGTTATAGGGGCCAACTGCACGATTGGGCCACAGGGCACACTTTCGGTGGTGGAGCAAATGGTGCAAGCGGCGGGCGATTTCCGCTATATCTCGGCGATGCCTAACGCGGGTGCGCCTATTCGGGTAGATGGTCGTATTTTTTATCAGGCCTCCTCGGACTATTTCGGGCGGGTTGTTCCGCAGTTTATCGAGGCGGGGGTGCGCTTGATTGGCGGTTGCTGTGGCACAACCCCCGAACACACCGCCGCAATGCGCGATGCGCTAGCGAAAATACAGCCGGAAATCGGTAAAAGTTTTGCGGTAAATACCAAACCAACCTCCAATAGTTATATATTTAGTCCACCCCACCACGATGCCGGGCCGGAAACGGGCGACAATATTCCGGTTAGTAAGCTACAAAAGACTCTGGAAAAAAGCACTAATGTTGAACCTACCGGATTGGCTCAAAAACTTACTTCGGGTAAGTTTGTGGTAAGTGTGGAGTTACTCCCGCCAAAGGGCATTAACCCGACTCGCATGCTGCAAGCGGCCTCTCGCATGGCTGACCTGGGAGCGGATGTGGTGAATATTACCGATAGCGCGATGGCGAAGGTGCGGATGGGCAGTATGGGTTGCGCGATGTTGGTGCAACAGTCGGTAGGGATCGAGGCGATTATCCACTATACCAGCCGTGACCGTAACCTGATGGCCCTGCAAAGCGACCTGATTGGGGCGCATGCCAACGGTATCCGTAATGTGCTGGCTCTGACGGGCGACCCGCCCCGCATGGGCGACTATCCAGGGGCAAGCGGCATCTGGGATGTGGACTCTACCGGGCTAGTACAGATGATGAATCGCTTTAATGAGGGCATTGACTGGAACGGAACCAGTATCGGCACGCCCGCCAACTTTAATATCGGCTGTGCTTTTGAGCCCACCGCCCCCGATGTTGAGGTGCACATCGAGCGACTTCGCAAGAAGATCGCGGCAGGGGCGAATTTTATTATGACTCAGCCTATCTTTGATGCCAACGTTCTGCGCGAAACTTTAGCCCGTATCGGCGATATTAAAATCCCGATTCTGGCGGGGATTATGATTTTGCATAACCAGAAGCACGCCGAGTATATGCATCACGAAGTCCCCGGCATTGTTATTCCGCCGCTAATTCTGGAACGGATGCAAGCCGCCGGGGAAAAAGGCACACTGGAGGGGCTAAAAGTAGCCAGTGAGCTTATCGAGGATATGCAGGGATTGGTACAGGGTATTTATATTATGCCGCATGGCAAGTATGATGCCAGTGCCGAACTGGTCAAGATGATTAAGGAATAGGTAATATTTATGGCAACAATGTTTCGGATGGAAATGGCCCTGAAAGAGTTTGAGAAGAAGGGCAAAATCTCGAAAATTAGCGATAACGGCTCGTACCGCATCACAATTCATCGTCAGCCAGAACGCCAGAACGACGGCGGGCAATATTTGATTGAGGTGCATAAAATGGTGGAGAAGGGTAAAAAAGCCCCTGAAGCCCCCGAACTGATTTTGCGCTTTGATACTTTGCCCAGAGTCCTATCGGTGGCGAATCAGGCTTTACAGGGCGGGATGGAAACGATGTTGTTATTCCACAAACCTCACGTCCATTTTTAAAATCAGAAGCGGGAAAAACAATTGGCAAGGGAAAATCACGCCCTGATTTTATCGCTTATTGTGGGCCTCGCTATAACTCCGAAAATTCCGCAAACTCAAAACCCGGTTTGACTTCTGTACGGATTTTTCTTCCATTAGAAGCTCATCTACCGAGAAAGCCGGTAAGGGTTTGGCAAAAAGGTAACCCTGTCCGGCATAACAATTAAAGTTTAGAAGTTGACTTCGCTCGCTTTCGGTTTCGACCCCTTCAGCAATAACTGAGAGTTTCAGTTTCGCCGCAAAAGTGATAATCACCTCAACTAACGCCTGGTTTATCTCATCTTTATCCATGCCGGTTATAAAACTACGGTCAATTTTGAGGGTATCAATCGGGAAATCCCTTAAATAGCTTAGACTGGAATAGCCTATACCGAAATCATCAAGAGCCAGTTTGACCCCCATGTCTTTTAGCTTGTTGAGGGTATTAATAGTATAAGTGGTGTTTTCCAGCAGGATACTTTCGGTTAGCTCAATCTCAAGCCAACCCGGCTTAATGCCAGTTTCCTTCACAATATTGCTTACAATCTCGAAAACATCCATACATTGAAATTGCATCGCTGAAAAATTGACGCTAACAGTTAAAGGCGAATGGCGGCGGGTAAAAGTATTCCAGACCTTCACCTGCCGACAGGATTCTTCCAAAATCCATTTGCTAAGGGGCAAAATAAGACCGGTATGTTCGGCTGCCGGAATAAATTCGCTAGGCGGCACAATTCCGCGCTCAGGGTGATTCCAGCGAATCAGGGCTTCCATACCAAAGATGAGGTCACTTTTCAACTCTACTTTTGGCTGGTAATACATCTCGAATTGACCTTCATCCAGAGCTTGCTTGAGCTGTAGTTCTAGCGCGGCATTATCCTTAAACTTCCCGGCTGTCGGCTTATTATATAGCATCTCTATTTCTTCCTGGGTAAGGTCCGAGAAAGTCATCACCCGATTCCGCCCATTCTTTTTCGCCTGATAGACTGCCATATCCGCCGAATGAATAAGTTCGGTTATATTTTTGGCATTTTGGGGATAGCTGGCGACTCCAATACTTATAGTAACTTTAACCGGGTCGGGATAAGTTTCTAGTTTGAATTCAGTTTCACTAACTGTTCTTCGGATAGTCTCTCCTATCCGACGAGCTTCTTCAATACTTACATCGGTTAATAAAACCGCAAATTCCTCACCACCAAAACGTCCAGCATGATTCTTATCGGGGATTGTCTGTAGAATAACTTTACCTATGCCAGCTAATACGATGTCCCCCGCCAGATGTCCATAAGTATTGTTAACGTTGCGCATAAAATCCAGGTCGCACATTAGAAAAGAAATATTACTATTGTTATGTTGGGCAGTGTCAAACTCGGTACTCAAGATTTTATTAAAATATTTAGCGTTGAGCAGCCCGGTCTTGGAATCAATCTGGGCATCCTGGGTGAGCTGAGGTATTTTCAAAGCTTGATACATCAGTACCAACGGCGAGAGGGCTAAGGGGAGCATCCAGGGTTCGTTATTCCAGAGCGATACAAAAATGTAACCCATACACCCTAACACAATATCGGGCATTAAACTTCCCATTTTCAGAACAGCCGACTCATGAAAAGAGAGGCCACGCGCAAGAAGGAGAGCCAGGCCTATCAGCAAATGGTTAATAAAAGTGTAAATCAGGGCCAGCATAAAAATTATGACCGGGCCTAATAAGCTGTCGAGGACGCCCAAATCTTTAAAGAAGTGATACAAACTATAAGTAGTAAACCCGGCCAAAACATGGGTAGAAATGTTAAAAGGTTGAATGTACCAGGCGCGTAGTTGAGTGCTATTTTTTAAGCGTTTTTCAATCCACTCAATTAGGTGAGGAATAATAACAACTAAACTAAAAAGCAAGGGGTCTAGCAAGATACTTGCACCCAGAAAAAAGACCGAATGAGGGTAATAGGCATTCCGAAAAGTGCCTTCAATCTCGAAAATCTGGGAGACAGTGGCTAGAATAGTCAGAATAGCAAATATTAACATTATAGAAGGAGTTATGTCTACTCTCGAAAAAGACAGACCTATTTGTAAAAGTGCCAGGAAGAGAATAGTGTAAACGAATGCCCAGGCCTTTTTTGACATTTTACTTAATCCTTAAAGAAAAGAAGTTAGACCAACGTTGGCTAATATTTGTGTAAGGTGCGGTTAAGTATCTTCTAGCGACTTGCTATTTTTCCAATTACCTAATAGTCGGTATCTGCTCACAGTTGGGATGGCCCAGGCCGAGCATTCTTATAATTTGGGACTCTGGCTGTTCGATTATGTCCCGAATAAATTTAACAGAAACCAGTTCACTACACTCAAGAAATCGAGCAATACGACCTTTGGAGGGTCATATTCGGTTTGAGTCGGGTTTCGAGAGAGTCTTTCTAACCAGTTTATACAGACTTTCTCTCCATACTAGAAATCGTATCATGTTTTCACCCAAAGATTATGAAATCTTTGTTACAATTTGTCGAAATCCTGATTTAAAAAGCTAATAAAAAGTCGAAGTGGAATTACTTCAATTGAGAATTATCGGAAATTGAGCAGGGTTCCACCGCTTTTCATTCGGGTTGGTATAAAACTTCCTGACAGGCAATTGTAGCTATTAAGCGTTCAAGGTTGCATTCAGTATTTGGCTTCCCTTTCGAAAAACTAGAAACGCCAAAAACTGATTCTCATTAAAATAGTACTAAACTCAAAATTAGGATGCAGCTAAATATCTGGAAGATATGCCAGGGTTTTAATTAATGTACTGCATAGCCTGATTTAGTAACTGTAATATGCCTGTAATATAGAAACTATTGTAAAAAATTAAATGAATGTTAAAATAATTATATTAGACAACTCTTTGGAATAACCATTAATAACCAGCAGTAAAGGGAATTAGTAAGTTAACATAGTTAATCGGTAAACTTGAAATTTTAATACTTGCTTGCACGAAAAAGCAAATCCATTGTAAAGTGGAGACGCAAAGCCACGGATCCTAAATACAGGATAGCCGGGTTGCCGAAATGAGTAACAGGAATTATCTCTTTTCCGCAGCTTGGCTCAGTTAATTTGAGTCAAGCTGTTTTCATTTGGAGGTTTAAATGCATTCTCGTCCTAACAAAAACCCTCTCTTTAGTGTTAACTGGCAATTTCGACAGTTAAAGCCTGCGGCATTTTCGGTAAACTGGCAATTCAAGCGGATTGCGGTTGATAATTGGTTTTCGGTAAACTGGCAATTCAAACGTCTGGCACCCGCTACCAAATTCGGTATGAAAGGGCAAAGCAAATACAACCTGCTTTTGCTTGTTACCCTTACTCTTTCACTGCTGTTTTCAGTCATCCAACCTAACCAACCCCTACTTGCCCCGCTCAAAGTTCAACCCCAATTAATCCAACTGGCACAACTGGAACCGGAACGACAGGTGAGCGTCATTGTCCAGAAAACTACTCCCCTGGCCGATGTTGAAAGTCAAGTAACGGAACTTGGGGGTAAAGTCACCAAAAACTTGAGTATGATCCGCGCCTTTGCCGCTACCTTACCCTCGTCGGCGGTTACCAGGCTGAGTGAAAATAACGGGGTGCGCTGGATTTCGATAGATGCACCCGCAATAAACCAGGAGGCTCCATGTCCTACCTGTATTGACTCCAGCATATTGCAAAATACTTATAATAAAACCGTAAGAGCTGATAAGGCCTGGACTAAATGGAATGCTTCGATTGGGCAATATGCGCCCTGGATTGAAGGTAACGGGGTTGGGGTTGCGGTTGTAGATAGCGGTATTAATGCAAGTGTTGGTGATTTCGGCGAGAATGGATCGAGAGTAATTGTGCAGCAAAATTTTGCCAGCTCCTCAAATAGTGCTGCCGATAATTATGGGCACGGCACTTTTGTGGCTGGTGTTATCGCGGGTGATGGTGGCTCTTCCAACGGTAGTTACGTGGGAATAGCTCCTGAGGCTAATCTCATAAGCGTTAAGGTTTCGGGGGATACTGGATCAGCCACTACTTCGGATTTGATAAATGGCTTGCAATGGATTTTGGACAACAAAGCCACCTATAACATCCGAGTGGTCAACATTTCGATGAATAGCAGCGTCCAGCAATCGTACAATGTGGACCCGCTTGACGCCGCCGTGGAAATTCTCTGGTTCAACCAGATTGTAGTGGTGGTTTCGGCGGGTAACAATGGGAATAGCGGACTTTTCCCGCCTGCTAATGACCCGTTTGTAATTACGGTTGGGGCAGTGGATGAAGGTGGCAATACCAACCCAACCAACGACACAGTTGCTTCCTTTTCGGCCTACGGGATTGACGAAACTGGTGGCATCAAACCTGACCTGGTGGCACCCGGTAAAAATCTGATTGCCCCTCTGGCAGGGCCAAATAGCTGGTTCGCCACCAATCGCCCCGCCAATGTGGTAAATGGCAATGCTTTTAGAATGTCGGGCACTTCCGCCGCCGCCCCGGTAGTCTCAGGTGCAGTTGCCTTATTGCTACAAAAAGAACCTAACCTTAATCCAGACCAGGTTAAATTTCGGCTGAAAGCGATGACTCTGAAGGGAACACCCCAGGGGAGTTGGGATAACCGTCAGGTATGGTCAAACTATAATGCGGCAACTGCGGGTGCCGGATTAGTTGATGGTTATTTTACGATTTATCAATCGTGGAAAAAGGGTACATCCAACACTGGATTACCAGCCAGCCTGTTACTTTCGACGGGCAGTAACCCAATTATGTGGGGCTCAGTGAATTGGTCTTCAGTCAACTGGTCTAGTGTAAACTGGTCCTCGGTTAACTGGTCTAGTGTGAATTGGTCTTCGGTCAACTGGTCTAGTGCCTATTGGGGTAATTAAGGTTTCTCTAGCCCTCTTCCGTAAAACGAAGGGGGCTATTTTGATTCTCAGGGGATGTAATACTAAGTACGGCTGACTACAATACGAAAAGATGGGTAGGGGCGGGTTTCAAACCCGTCCGGGTGGGTTATAAACCCACCCCTACCTTTAATCACTACTTACCAGGACTTAGTATAAGTTAAAATCTCAGGGCATCAATTTAATTTGAAGGCTGGATAAAGAGTTGGCGGGCGGATTGTAACATCTGGCGGGCTTGCTGAACGGCCTTTTCATCAGGGAGCGGTAATTCGGAGATTGGGTCATGGAGTGCTTCGTAGCGCAGGCCGAGCGTAGCGGTCTGGTTACTCAGATTAGCCATTAAAATTGTCCAGCAGCGGGCCACCGTCTCAGGTTCGTAGCCACCCCCACCTACCACTACCAAACGCCCCTGACAAACCCGATGGGCCAGCGCGTGGGTTTGAGCTGAAATATACTCATAAACCCGCGTGGAAAGTTTTAAACCCACCATTCGGTCACTAAAATGACCATCTACGCCAAACTGCAAAATCAAGGCATCGGGTTGGTATTGCTCCACCGTCTTAATCGCCAGGTCAAAGGCTTCCAGATACTCCTGGTCGGTGGTAAAACGTGGTAACGGTAAATTTGACCGCGTAACCCTGCCCTATCCCCTCGCCGCGTTCCTCTAAAGCCCCTGTGCCAGGGAAAAAGCGTCCATCATACATGTGTAACGAAACCGTCAGGACTGACTCATTGTAAAGCAGGCTCTGTGTCCCATCCCCGTGATGCCCATCCACGTCCAGCACCGCCACCCGCCGATAACCATACTTATCTTGCCAGCGTCGGGTGGCAATAACAATATCGTTAAAAATGCAAAAACCCGAGGCTTTATCATATTTGGCATGGTGTAGCCCGCCCGCCGGATGAAAAACATGTTGAGCCTGTCCGCTCCCTACCAAATCCGCCGCCAGCAAAGTTCCGCCCACTGCCATCGCCGCCCGCCGAAAAACTCCCTTCCAGGCGGGAGTATCGGCCCGGTCAAAATAACCTTCTCCGGCGGCATCCATCGCCAGAACCTTTTGGATATAATGCGGGTCGTGGACAGTTGCCAGTTCCTCCAGCGTAGCCTCTTGTGGTCGAAAAATTGGAATATAACCTTCAGCCGAAATAGACTCAGGTTTGTAACTGTCAAAGACAGGAGTAATCAGGCCAAGTTCCCGCATCTTAAGAAGTCCCGCCTGATAGCGTCCCCAGGATCGTTCCAGGCGCGAGAAACCCCGCCCGTTATAAAGTTCGTGGTAAACTATGGCTGACTGCATTGCACACATATTTTGGATAGTTAGTATCTGGAAAGATGTTAGTTATAAAATAAAAAAGGTGCCGAGAACCAGACTTGAACTGGTGACCCTGCGATTTTCAGTCGCATGCTCTACCAACTGAGCTATCTCGGCACTTGGAACTTTCTTACCCCCAAAGGGAATATCAGAATACCACAAGTTCTAAAAAAATTCAAATCGGGAGCAGCTAAACTAATGCAAAATGAAATTCTGGAAATATTGCGCTTTTACTCGGCCAATCCGGGGGAGCGGCAACAACACCATCTCCAAATCCGCGATAGTCACACTGTCGCTCTAACCGATAATGCGCCTGACACTACCAGCTGGGCCGCGAACAGAATTACGACTACCTTAAAAAATAACCAAACTTTTGACAGGCGGCTACTGGATGTAGGCTGTGGACCGGGTAATTATTTGAGTCACTTTGCCAACAATATGACAAATGTTGATATGTCGGGTTGGCTAAAAGCGGCGGTAGGATTGGACAGGTCGGGGGCGGCGGTGGCAGAAGCCCATAAAAAACTATCCTGCTATGCCATTTTTTCCCTGTTACAGGGCGATGCCCTGAACCTGCCTTTTGCTAACGCCAGCTTTGGGGCGGCAATGGCTAACCGAATGTTAAATCAGACCGGGAATATTCAGCGTGCTCTATCCGAAATTCGGCGAGTGCTAGAACCAGGCGGGCTATTGTTTGTGGTAACTGCTGACAGCCAGAATGTTCCTGTTTTGAGGGCAATCCATGAAACCGCCCTGGAAAAGCTGGAATTTCCAAATCGGCTCTATAGTCATACTACCTCACCTGACCAACGTCTTAACCGTGAAAACGGGCCAGAATGGTTAAAAGCTGCCGGGTTCAGTCAGGTGAATTGGGAGGAGTATTGGCGGGTAATGGTTTTTCACGATTTGGAATCGGCACTGGAACATTACATTAGCGGGCTTATTTTCCAGAAATCCGGCGGTTTTGCCGAGCCGGGGGTTTCGCCACAGAAGTGGCTTGATTTATATAACGAGGTCAGAACTCGCTTAACAGAAGTTTTTGAGCAAGAAGGCCAGTTAGAAATTCGGGAAGGGGCCGGATTGTTTATTGCGGTTTCTTAATGTTTTTTATTCTACCTGGCGAACCTTTCGGCGAACGTTATCCGCCAGATTTATAAGTCCGCAATCGCCAAAACCTTTACCGTCCAGCCAACAAATACCGAGCTGCCCCAAATTATGGTCGTTAGTAACATCCAGAAAGCGTAGAATATTTTCAACCTCGCCACCTGCCCGCCCATCCAACCAGAGCATCATCTGAGCAAAACGTTTCTCACCGGTGCGCCCCTGATAATACGCCGCCCGAATCTGGGTTGCCAATTCATGTACGGTAGTAGGGCGTTTATCCATCCCGAAGTTCTCCATTTGAATCGCTATTGCTTTAACCTTTAATTCTTGACTACTATACCAGGGTGTTTGTTTTTGGAATTTCGTCAAACATAAAGGTAGAGTCAAGAATATATTAAGATAGTCTTACAATTTGCTGTATGCTATAGACTAAATTTTTTATGTAAGTATAATAATAGTACCAATCATTAAAGACAAGTGAAGTCCTTAAATCCACTTGTTACCCTACAAAAATCAATATTCTTAATTACCGACCTTGTGGTTTTCGCAAACTTCAGGCAATCATTATCAAAAACCATTGTAAGTACAAGACTGGTAAGGAATGCAGTATGCTAGACTTAAATAAGAATAACTTTAATATAAATCCAAAGAACCCTCTCCATTTTGAAGACCCATCATTAATGAAACCAGGCGATAGAGCGGTTAGTGGTGGAACCGTACGGACATTGCTGGAAGCTTGTAATCTGAAAGACCACCAAAACTTATATCAGAGCATTACCAATTACTTTGGATTCGACCCTAAAAACCCCCCGATGACCTATCCTTACAATCGCTACCTTGAGATAGCCGAACAATTGCGAGTCTCTCTCTTTTCAAATAAGCTAGCTGTAGCAGGATATGAGGAAATAGGCTATCGTATTGGCCAAAACTATTTCCAGGGGGTATCCGGGCAAGTTTTGAAAATGACGGCGCGAGTGTTGGGTCCGGAGCGTGGGGCAAAACAGTTTGTGAGAAGTATTTCACGGGCTTTACCATGGGGTACTCACGAAATAGTGGAATTGCGCCCCCATTACGTCAAATATCGCAAGGCGGGGGTCGGGGGGCCTTCCGGGTTGATGCTAGGGTTATTACGAGCCTGTATTGAGGCTTCGGGCGTTACCCTAACAAGAGCCGATTATACAATTGTTTCCGAAGTCAATGATGATGTAATCTATGAACTGGAATGGCTCTAAAGATGCGGTAAGATGAAGGATTAGAAGAATAGAGGAATAAAAAAATATGAAGAATTGTTCCTCTCTCTTTCAAAGGGATTGGGTAGGGTAAGGCTTTCTTGGCCTTCGATTTTAGATTTTTACCGATAAATGACAACTGACTATGTTGCCAGGGTTTCGACCAATTCCAGCGAGGGTATGTCAATAGGACTGTGTAAATGGGATTTGTCACCTAACATCAGAGTTTCAACCTACCCTCATAATGGATGGCTAACTGGTTCAAAATACTGGCCCAATTGTGCATGGGAGCGGTCCAGTCGCTGGTGATGTCCC
>JBBQZS010000056.1:0-40013 GCA_038207495.1 Chloroflexia bacterium | reverse complement strand
TGTTTCCAGCCCTTTTTTTGCAACTGGAGGGCTTGGAGGCGACGGGCTTCTCGCCAGTCTTGGCTTTTTGTTTTACTATTCATATTCCTAAAGTTAGCATTTTGTATGCCAACTTTAGTTCTTTTAGCTCAGGTCTATAGTACGCTTTTTGATCAAAGATGTAACCCTAAATCGAGGTAAGAAATTAATCGAGATCAACATCCGTTGGCAGACAGGGGCCTTGACCTCACTTATTTTAACGCGGTTACCCAAGAGCTGTGAAGTGCGCCAGACCGATGGAACGGTGGTGAACCGCGTCCGGGAATTAGCACCTGACCACACTGATCGGCAGATCGCCGAATTACTAAATTTAGAGCAGTTAAAGCCAGGCCTGGGTAGAGAATTCAGCCACCGCAAAGTAAATTTCATTCGATGGGCTTATGACATTGCGGGTGGCTGCCCTGAAGAGCCCGGCTGTTGCCCAAGCGGACAACGAGGGGATGGACGGTATAGTGCGCTGGCAACGGCAAAACTCTTAAATGTGAACGTCTCAACCATAGCCGAGTGGTGTAAACTGGGGAAATTAGACTCGATCCGGGCTGGAACATCGGGTCCTCGCTGGATAAAACTAACCCCAGAGCTAATAGCCCAATTGCGTAGCCCGGTGCAGCGAAAATGGAAGTATCGAGAAAGTGCCCAAAAAGCAAAACAGTGCTATAGTTAAATTACAAGAAGCAACTGAACTGAACCCAGAGGTGGGCTAAATCTGTCCCCTTTTAGTTCAGTTCGCTAGAGTTGACAATCCCGATACCTATTTGAAAGAGGTGCAATGTGAAAAGTAGATCGGTAAACCAAGCGGACGCATCTTTTTCGAGTGCTTTTTCTCAATATAAATACGCCTTACCGGTGTCCAACAGTATCGCTCATAGCGTAGTTTTTCAATGATGGATTCAATTTTAGCCAGAGCCAAGCTCGGGTATGTCAATAGGACTGTGTAAATGGGATTTGTCACCTAACATCAGAGTTTCAACCTACCCTCATAATGGATGGCTAACTGGTTCAAAATACTGGCCCAATTGTGCATGGGAGCGGTCCAGTCGCTGGTGATGTCCCGGTAGGCTAGAAACATCAACTTCCTGACGGCCTCGGCAGTGGGAAAGGCCCCCTTCGTTTTAAGCACCTTTCTTTGCTGCCGATGATAACCCTCCACCGAATTCGTAGTATAAATCAGCCGCCTTATTTCCGGGCTGAAGTCGAAAAATGTCGATAATTCGGCCCAGTTATTCTCCCAGCTTTTGACCGCTGCCCCATATTTCTTGCCCCATTTCTCACTTAAGATCAACAGATTATTCTCGGCTTCTTCCCTGGTGGCCGCTTTGTAAACCGTCTTGAGGTCGGCCATAAAGGGCTTCTGGTAAATCCTGTCCACATATCTTAAACTGGCCCTGATCTGGTGGATAATACAGCGTTGCACCTGAGTGTAGGGGTAAATGGCATGGATGGCCTCGCTGAAGCCATTAAGCCCGTCCACACAGGCGATTAAAATATCCTCTACCCCTCGAGCTTTTAGCTCACTTATTACACTCAGCCAGAATTTAGCTCCTTCCCCAGCGCCTTCCCCAATCCAATGACCCAGAATATCCCGTTTCCCCTCTAAATCCACCCCCAACACGTTGTAGACCGCCACATTCTCGACTTTACCTTCCCGCCTCAGTTTCACAAAAATGGCATCCAGGTAAATGATGGCATAGCACTCGGCTAAGGGTCGGTTCTGCCAGGCTTCTACTAAAGGCTGGATTTTATCAGTGATATTGCTGATGCTGGTGGGTGAAACCTCCACCCCATACATTTCCTGGAGATTTTCCTGGATGTCGCGGGTGCTAAGCCCCTTGGCATACAACGCCAGGATTTTCTCTTCCAGTTCGTTGGTGTTATGTCCATATTTTTTGAGCAGGCTGGGCTCGAATTCGCCGTTGCGGTCTCTGGGCACCCGGATTTCGGTCTCACCCCCACTGCTTTTGAGCTTGCGAGTGACTTTACCGTTGCGACTATTGCCACTATTTCGTCCATTAGCCGCATATTTCTCATACCCCAGTTTCTCAGTCAGCTCCGCCTCCAATAAGGTTTCCAGGGTATGACCGAACACTCTGGCGAATATCCCATTTTTACCAAAAAAATCATCCATATTTTTAGCACTGCCCAGCTCCCTTTGGATCATTTCCAGGGGCGGTAGCGTCGCTTGCATTATTTCCTGAGTTTGGGTTCTGTCCGGCTCTCCCATCGAGTTCCTCCTTAATAGCCTCTTCTTTTTTTCTTTAGTTTTTCACCGCTCTTTCCATTTACACAGACTATTCTACACTCTCTGTTCAGCTAAAAGATGCTGCTACCCTTTTGTTACTAAAAGGGGAGCAGCAACCCTACTACTAAACTCTAGGACTTGTAAGGCCCAAAACCAATCCTTTCCAAAGTTTGGACATCTATACCGTAAACGACATGGTTGTTTTTTATGGAAGGGTCTCCGGCAAAAGGCTGGTAAACTCCCTCAATATCTATCACCCACATTGGCCGATCTTCCAGGTGGTCTAAAACCTGACCAGTGAGAGTACATTCACCTTCCAACTTACAGTTTACTCCTCCAATATTTCGCATCCCACTCCATCCACTTGGCCCTGGCCTCCCTTCTGTTACCAGACCAAAAACAGCTGTAACTGTGATGGGCTTACCGTTCATAGTGGATTTATCCAAATCCCACATATCCACCGCGTTTTGACGATAGCGCAATGCTTTAATAGCGGTTTCTTTAGAGATTGGCGGTGGGAAGGAATCTTTTACCACCTTGACCGAAATCTTGCCCTTAAAGGGTAAATTAATTTCCTGTCCCACCGCCAAGGAAGGAGTTGGCTTGGCGGTCTCGGTAGGCTTAGGTGGCAAAGGGGTTATAGTAGCCTCCCTTGCTGCTACCTGGGATTCGGGCAAATTATTAGTAGCTAAGATGCTCCAGATTAATGCCCCTATCGCTAAAATTGAGGCAAAACCTAACACCCCTACTATCAACCTGGTATAATTTCCATTCTTCATAAAAACCTCCAATGGTATAAGCCCCGTAGCTAATATTACTATCAAACTGAGCTGTGTTTGTGTGGGTAATTCCTGGCGAAAGTTTATTCTCTATCACTTGTAACGCCGAAATAATGAATAAATTACTGTCAGCCCTAATTTCTTTAGTAATCCCTCTTCTAGCGAAATATTGGTGTTTCTTGACGTTTGGTTGGCCTGGTTGAAGTGGCTAAAACCACCGCCTGTGACGTTCATGTTTTTAGTGAGACTAATACTACATCTTTTATTTCTCACCTGGGACAATCAAACGCAAAGAAAGGAACAACAAAATGGACTTGAACAAAGCGGTGGCCCATCGCAACGACCCGGCCTGGATAATCGAACTCTGGTTGAGAATTCACGGGGGTGATCCAGTACCTGAACAGTACAAGCACCTGAGTGAAACCGTCACTAATCTCACTCTCAAGGCTCTTGCCACCCAGATTAAGGATGTCAGTATTCGAGAGAATGTGCAGAAGGCCCTCGCCCCTCTCGCTACGCACTAATTTAATCATTCACCACAAAGGCACAAAGAACACCAAGAAATTATAATATTAAACTGTGCCTCTGTGCCTCTGTGGTGAAAATCCTCATCTTATTGCCAGAAGTGCTTTATCCCTAACCTGTCCTGTAAGTATCCAGCCCATCCTTGCTGTATAATTTAGCTGCTACTGAAATTCAGCATCGGTAAATCAGAATGAACAGGAAAAATGATAAAAAATAGAGACAGATTATTAGCTCAGATTCAGGAGTTGCATCGTCAGATACGGGCGGCAGTAATAGCGCAAACCGAAGCGATGGAGGTCGAGCAACTGGCGGCGGTGGAAGGCGACGATGGCAATTATGAAGGCGATACTATTTTCGCCATTGATAAAATTAGCGAAGAAAAGTTGCTGGAGTTTTTTGAACATGAGGTTGCGCCCGAACGCTCCATTCTGTTAATTGCCGAAGGGATTTACGATACAGGTTTTGGCGAAGGAATTTTACCCCTACCACGCGGCATATCCCCCGAAGAAGCTGAAGTAAAGATTATTATTGACCCGATAGATGGCACACGCTGCATCATGTACCAAAAACGGAGTGCCTGGGTTTTGACCGGGGTTGCGCCTAATCTTGGCCCCACTACCCGCTTCACGGATATTGAATTTGCCGTTCAGACCGAACTACCTTTGGCTAAACAGCATCTTTCGGACGAATTATGGGCCATTCGGGGCGAGGGCTATCATTCGCGCCGTTATAATCGAATTACCGGGGAGTATAAGCCGCTCCATCTGCGTCCTAGCAATGCCAGCAGCGTTTTGCATGGTTATGCGATGATTGCTCGGTTCTTCCCTGGCGTACGGGATGAACTGGCGGCGATTGACGAGGAAATTATGAAGGCGGCGTTAGGCATGGCCCGCCCCGGCAAGGCTCTTTGTTTTGAAGACCAGTATACCTCGAGCGGTGGGCAGCTATACGAACTTATTGCTGGACATGACCGCTTTGTAGCTGACTTGCGCCCTATGATGGAGAAGATTGCCGAGGAGCGCGGTTTTAAGCTGGGTATTTGTTGCCATCCCTATGACGTTTGCACGGCCTTGATTGCCGAGGAAGCCGGAGTAATTGTGACGGATGCGGCGGGCCATCCGCTTAACCCCTTACTGGATGTGACTACCGATGTAAGCTGGGCCGGATTCGCCAATCCCGCTATTCGGGCACAAATCGAACCACATTTATTAGCTGCTCTTGAAAAACGGGGTTTACTCTAAAGATATATACCTTGATTGCTAGTTGACACCCATAACTAACCAATGCAAAATTGAGTTGACCAAAACCAATCGCGGTTATACTTGATAATCAATCCCCAGGGAGTGCCAGTGGCTTTTAACATTTTACCAACCAAGCTTCACGACCTAACCACAGTCCACGAACTGACCTGGTTGTAACGCCCTGGTGTCAGATTATGGGAGACAAGGGTTAAAATTTGGAGCCAGATGAAATCATCAATTGGGAAAGAAACCAAGTTTCGAGTTGAAAGTTCTGGCTAGTCTTTTAACAGTTTTATTTTCTAACATTTACCCCATAATATAAGCTGAGATTGGCGAATTAGCATAGCTTGCACCACTGCTCCAGGTGGCAGGCAGGCTGGTAAGGTTAGTTTGGCTACTAACCACCGCTTTAGTGCCAATGCTGGCATCCCGAAATTTGAGCGTCCCGCCGCCGCCTGGCCCTAATAATGCAATCCAATATTTTGTTCCGGCGGTAAGGCTAACTGGGGAGATTGCCACTGAGTTCCAGGCTCCTGGAGTCGGGTTAGTTAAGGTAGTTTGGGTCAGCAAACTATCAGGATTATCCCCCGCGGCATTGGTATAGAGACCTACCACCACGTTAGAAGCACTGTTCCCGCTATCAATATAAACATATAGGGTTGTGGAAGTGCCCGAATTGGCGGCAGTAAAGCTAAAGGCTTCGGCCAAACCGGGGTCGTTATAGTCAATGTTGCCGCCGATAGTTTGCACACCAAGAAGTAGAGTTTTGCCGTTCCCGCTTATAGGGGTTGGCGTAGGTGGCGGAGGTGTAAAAGTAGGGGTGGGCGCGGGTATCGGCGTGGCGGTTGGAGCGGGTGCTAAAGTAGGGGTTGCTGCTGGGGTCGGTGTAGCAGGAAGCGGTGTTGGAGTAGAAGAAGGGGTAGGGGTTGGGTTAGATCCGGTTGTAGCGGGGGGAATATAGGCATAGTAAATACTGGTACTGTTGTAATTGCCATTTAAGGCTGAGAAGAACACAAATTCAATAGTTTCAGGGCGATTGTTACCGACCACCGACCATTTGACGGAGGGGCTGGCATCAAAGTTGCCACCGCTTGGTGGAGTAGCAAAAGTAATCGGATTACTCCAGCTTCCATCGCTGTTTTTCTTGATTAGACATATATCCTGAGCTGAAAGGCAACTAACGTTTAGCGAAAAACCATGCCCAATTATGTATAAATCGCCGTTGCTGTTAAGAGCTAAGGCCGGATCATGAGTATAGCTGGGCAGGGCGGTGTCAATCCAGCCTGTACCGCTATTGGTTGCATAGTGAATTCGCCCATAATTGTTGGTCTGGTCATAGTCCTGAATATAAGTCAGGTGTTTAGTTCCGGCGGGGTCAATTATTAGCGAAGGGCCCTGGTCAATGTTCAAGCCGAAATTGGTACTTGTCCAGAGCGGGGCAGTGCTAACGATTTCAACCGCACCCCAATTTCCGCCGGATGGGCGGGAACGAGCCAGAACTTTGGCAGGGCTGGTGGTTTGTGAAATCCAGGCAACCGTTACTGAGTTATCCAGGGGCGAAATCGCCAGGGAAGGATGGTTGGATGGGCCACTGGCGTCCAGCGGAGTTGGCCCCGAAACCAGATTAGTGACTCCCGTAGTAGCATTGGTACTGTAAGCCAGATAGGTTATGCGATTTCCACCCGACCAATAGGCCACATGCAGGATGCCAGCAGTATCGAACATTGCTGAAACCCCGCTACTCCCAATGTAATCGCCGCTAACGGTATTGCTGCCACTGGCAAGCAGCCCAACTGGTCGGAAGCTATTAGAGGTTATATCAAAAACATAATCCTTAAGGTTCCCAGAGTTGGTATTTACTAGGACATGTATCAGATTGTTACCATCGTAAGCTGGATTCACCGACAAGGCCAGTTCACTATCGGTTATTTGGGCAGTGCCGTTAAAAGCGTTGGTTGAACCTGGAATACCAGTTCCAGTCATCCAATAGGCTTTAATAATACCAGTATATTGGGCTTGACCTGCAAAAATATAAACCCGATCATAACGCGTGCGGATAATCTGATGAGGCACAACGTCGGTGAAGCCTATCCCTACTTCAAAATAGTTGCCAGTACCTGACGCGGGCGGCGTAATTGTACTCGAAGGGGTACTGGTGGGTGGTAGTGGTGATACTGTTGGCGGTAACGGGGTATTTGTAGCCGGAAGAGGACTATTCGTAGCCGTAGGCGGCACAGGTGTATTAGTCGCTGGGAGGGGGCTATTAGTCGGTGTAACAATTGTATTGGTGGCGGTGGCTGGAATCGGGGTGCTAGTAGCGGTGGCAGTGGTAGCCCCACTGCTGGTATAGCCAATAGTCAGTTTGGGGGCTGAGGTAGCCCCGCCCTCAAAACTTTTGATAAATTTACGGGCGAAATTCCCACCAGTGCCTTTTACGATAATTGAAATACTATTGCCCGGCTGCCAATCGCTCCGATTTACAATTTCCTGGATAATCGGGCTTAGGTCGTTGAGGTTATAAGAAGTGTTGGCGATCCACTGCACATTGGATTGGTGGGTGACTTTGGCGGTGGTTAAGGTTCGGGTCGAGGGTCGGGCCGCACTGGAAAAGATGGGGCTGTTGCCACCTGAATCCCCGGCTATATCAAAATTTAAATTTAACCATTGAGTGCTGGAAGAAGTTACCGACAATAAAGCAGAATTTACGGTCGCGCCCTTCGGAATCGTCAGGTTAGTAAAGCGTATCCCGGTATAACTTGGGCCTGACCCATTGCCGAGCCACAGTGTACTGGTATTATCTGAATAGCTGCTGCCTTCCTCATTAACATCATCACTGCTTGCTTTGACCTGAGCCGCTACCGTATTAGTAGGGAGTATAGTTGAATTATCCACTTTAAAGGTGGCGACTACCGAATTCCAGGCTACCGCTTTGCCCCAGGTAAGTGAGGAACTGAAAGCCCCCACCGCCTGGACAAACTTATCCTGAGTGACTAGATGAGGGGTAGTGCCAGATGGTGCATTAGCTCGAAGATTGAAGTCAGTGGGAAGGGTAGCGGACGTACCAGACTGGTCTTTATTGAGAAACGCCCCAAAAACAAGTTCGTTGGATTGGGCGGTGTTGGCAGTATTGCCGGAGGAGGCAGTTACTCCCGTTCCGGTAGCATTTTTACTAACATCCAGTACCCCGCTAATAGCCATTCCGGCATATTCGTGGATTCCAACACTTAGGCTTGAGGTCGCATTTTTTGGCGTAACAGTAACATTAAAACTACTCCCGCCCACCACGTTTTGGGCGTACCAGAGACCCAAATAATAATTGCCGGAGGCGGTGGTTGGGCTGGAAGTGGCCTTTTGGTAGCTGTTCCCTTTGGAGTCTGTTACCGAAGCAATATCGGCAGTGCCTGTGGAATAAACCGAAACCGCCACGATTATCAGATTTCCATTTGTTACAGGTTGGGAGAAAGTTACTGACTGATTGGGGGTGAAATTAGCCGAGCCTGCCAGATTACTTTGTTTGAAAGTACCTGTAGCACCATTACCATCAATACCTGAGAGAAGAAAGATGATTAAGCCTACCGAAAAAGTGACGAGCAGGATTATCAGCGACACGCGCAGTTTGGGATTCCTTAGCCATTTGGCCGGGAAATTTGTCCTGCTATTTGATTTTTCCATCTTTACTACCTTGTCCAGAACTTAGTTACATCAATAACAATATTGGGTCGAAAGTAAAGGACTGCCATATTGTGTAAGTCTGGGTGCGGCGTCGTAAAAACGCCTCTTTTAAACTCAACAACCAAGCGAAAAATAATTATGAACAAACATTAATACTAATATGAAGATTTGTCAATATTTGCAACATTACAGTTTGCCCAAAATGGCAGCATTATGATGTATATATTTAATGATATATTAATATCTTGGCGACCTCCAATAGCCAAAATGTCCTGAATCATGCTTTGTAGCCTGGACACTATTCCCCTAACCTAACCTTAATTAAAATTGAACCTGTAGGTCGTCGGTTGTCAGTTGTCGGTTGTTGGTTGTTAGTATAAAATCTGCTATAGAATAGTCACAGAGGCTATATATTTGGGACTTAAGCTTTGAACCAAAGACTTTAGTAAGTGAATTCAAAAAGCAAGAAGAGGCAGGAAACGGCAATGAGAAGCTCTATTGATATTAATCGACCTATCGCTGAAGTTTTTGAGTTTCTGGAAGATGGGCATAAGACTGGCCGCTATCTCGGCAAAGAGTTTGCTATTTCTCCAATCCTGAAGCCGCCCTCTACTGACGGGCGTTATCATTTGGGTTCACTGGTACTAGGGCAAGGTTCATTTGCCGGGGTTGGGATTAAGTTATTGTATCGAGTGACGGTTTTCGAGCGGAATAAAATTGTTCATTTGCAATCGGACGATAAAACCTTTGATAGCCAGGTGACCTGGAGATTTCTCGCTTTAGAAGAAGGAAAAACGCGGGTTGCGTTAGATATAAAAATACGGCAGAAAAGTGGTCTGGTGAAACTCATGACTAATCTGGTAATTGGTCAACTTGAACCTATGATAAACAGTTACTTGAGCAAATCCTTGCAGCGTTTGAAAAAGGTGTTGGAAGCCTCAGTGCCTGCCGGAGTCGCTTGAAGCTAAATGAACCTCTAATAACATCATAGCGGTGACTTTCAACTGAAGGGCTGGACTTTTATCGGTTCTGAATACCCGTTTTGAAGCAAAAGCCCCGTCCAGTAATAATAATAGCTGGTCCGCTAATTGGTCGGAAGCCTTAACCCCAATAGCTTGCGCCAATTCCGTAAAACGAGTCTGCATTTTCAGTTTGTGCATCAGGGCTACCTGATGTCCGGGTTGGTCCAGTTCGGGAAACTCCGCTGCTGCACTCAAAAAGGGGCAACCTAGAAAATCTGGACTGGCAATCAATGCCTCGAATCCCTCAAACAAATCCATAAACTGTTGTTGGGGCTCATCTGGATGTTTTGCTAAGGCCGCTTCCACTTCCTGCCAGAAATAACTGTCGCGCCCCTCAAGATAGGCTTTTATCAAATCGTCTTTGGAAGCAAAATGGTCATAGAGAGTGGTTTTGGCTACCCCTGATTGAGCAACGATAGTATCTACCCCCACCGCCCGAATCCCGATGCGATAAAATAACCCATCCGCTACCCCTAAAATATGTTCCCTGGCCGTCCCCTTAGCCAATTTTGGTTTCATTTGAACAATTCTCCCGCAAATTTTGTTTTCAGGAAAAATGACCGTACAAGAATTCAAATTGCCTCTTGACAAACTACAGACCTGTAGGTATGATACTAATATCATAAAGCTACAGACCTGTAGGTATTATTACAATAATAACACCACAGGCCATTTTATGCAACATTTTATCAATTTTAGCTAGAAATGAGAATCACAATTTATGAAAGCTGTTATTGGCCTCAGCAGGTTCGGGAAATTACCGAGGGGCGGGGTGTAGATATCCTGCTTGAAATGAGTGGCGGGCAATCTTTTGCCCAGAGCCTCAGCTGCCTTGCGCCATTCGGGCGGGCGGTGGTATTGGGAATGGCAAGCCGTGAGCCCCTACAGTTTGACCAGGAGTCTATTCTCAGATTTTTCTATAACCTGGCCTTGAACCAATCGTTGGATGTTTTTAATCTTGGGTTATGGTTCGGCTTGCGCCCGGAAGCGGCGATAAGGGCCTTGCAAAGCCTGATTGGGTTCGCGGCTTCTGGTCAACTAAAGGTGCAAATCAATCAGGTGCTACCCCTGTCCAAAGCGGCGGAGGCCCATCGTCTAATTGAAGGACGGCAGACAACAGGCAGAGTCGTTCTCAAACCCTGGTTGGAAGAATAAAATAGATTTTTAACAAAATTGCCCCCTTCCTTGACTCAAGAAAGGGGGCAGGGGCAAATCTTTAATTAAATTTACTCCACCACACTAGCTAGGCCGCCTGGAAGCCTGACCTTCCCAGATGCATGGTCATCAGTCCAGTCACCTGCGCTGGCAATTCTCCCAGAACTAGATGCCCGCACTTTGGCATTACGAAATAGGTAACATTGGGAAAAATTTTCGCCAGGGCATCCGAGTTACGTAAGCCAATCACCCGGTCGTGCGAACCAGCCACAAGGAGGGTTGGGGCAGTTATCGAAGCGGCCCATTGGGGTAATGGCTCTAACACCGCTTTGGACATCAAACTGCGGCAACTGTTATAGGAGGCTCTTAAAGAGCAATCTTTCAGACTGAGAATTCCATAAAGAATATCACGGCGGTCTACCGAGTTTTTGGTCAAAGTCATTCGCACATAGCCATAGACAAACCGCCAACTTTTGGGGCCAACTGGCTTCAAAACCTTGCTAAAGATTGTGCTTAGGGCTTTGGGCATAACCTTTTCGATTTGGGCATTATAGCGGAACAGACCAAAATTAAAACAAGCCAGACTGGCTACATGCTCAGGGTAGCGGGCGGCGTAGGACGTAGCGATTACCGAGCCAAGTGAGAAGGTTGCCAGATGAAATTTATCCAGGTTAAGCTGTACTCTTAATGCCTCAAGGTCTTCAACCATACGGTCAAGGCTGTAATTATCGTCACCGGGAGGATTATCGTCGCTGAAACCATGTCCCCGGAGGTCATAATTAACTGTACGGTAGCCCAGCTTGTTCAGGTCGGCAGTTACATTATGCCACCAAAAGCTGCTACAATCCCAGCCATGGACGAAAACCACTGGCTCACCCTCGGCTGGCCCCTCATCTAAATAGAAGTGAGTTACCTCATTGATTAGTTCAAAATGGCCGGAGGCGATTTTAGCCAGGTCTTCCTCGATTTCGGCCCGCCTATTGGATTTCAAACCCTTTTTATTCAGCTCAATTTTCAGGCTATTGGCATAATCCTGAGCTTTAGCAGTCGGTTGACTAATATCCGCTACCCGCTCTTTACGCACATGCAGCATATAATCTGGCATTTTTCTCTCCCCTATGGTTGTCGGACGTCGGTTGTAGGTTGTCAGCAGTAACCTAGCTACTAACACCTAATACCTAGATACCTAATGCCTAGAAGCTAATAGCTCACAGCTTCTTCTTTTCACTATAACAACCACATGAGCGATAATCAGTAGCAGTTACTACAAAAATTAATCGCTTGAAATTGTCTAGGTTTTGTCGAAGTTGGGCCAAAATGAGGCTGTAGCAGAAACTACCGCCCCTTATATCGCTTTGGTCTACAATGATTTCAAGGGAAAAAGGTCTGGTAACCCACACATTCCATTTATTATCCCAAACGTAAAACTGAGCCATCCGATTAGACTAGCTAGATTGGAGTAAGCTAGTGGCATATCAACCAAAACAAAATCGAAACGTAACATCGGCACTAGGTGAACCCAAGGCCCAACTGGTAGTGTATGGTGTCTGGTTTTCGGGGATTGCAATTGGCGCAATTCTATTGTTCCTGTTCAGCTTTGTAATCGGGGGCGATTATAAGGGAAGAACTCAGCAAACTGCTCTGGAAGCGGCGGGGCCAATTTATGAGAAGATTGTACTGAGTGCTGATGGAACAAAAATTGCCAAAGTTGAAACCTGGAAAACGCAAGGAGCACAAGGCCAGCAAGAATTAAAAGCCTCCTTAGCGCGAGGCCAGGCCAACTACAACCGTATCTGTATCGGTTGTCACTATGGCCCACCCACCGAAACCAGTAATGGTCCCTGGATGGGGGATTTGTACAAAACTGCATATCTCTACAACGGGCAACCAGTTAATGATGCCAATGTCGTGAAATTTATTCTGTTGGGTCATAACAATATGCCAGCCGGCATACCGTTACCCCAGCAAGCAGTTGACATAATGCTTTATATACGACAACAAACGGGCGGTGCACCAGCGAATTAAACTCGCGAAGCCAGGGGCAGTCTGCCTGGACGTGGATACTAATAAATTGTACTAAGCTTTCTAGAAGGAGGTTTCCCGTATGCCAGCATTCCTAGAAGGAAGGGCCGAGCAGGGAAGAGGTTTGGCCGATTGGCGCTGCCGTTATGACAACGATTGGTGGGCTAATATTACAGCCCGCGCCACACTTGGATGCCCTACCGCTGTTCCCAAATTGCCGCTCGAACTTGAAGTAGAATTCCGGGCCCGACCCAAAGGGAACGACGTTTCCGACATCACGGTTAAGGTAGAAGCAATGGTGGAAGGGGTCAAAAAAGGCCTCGAAATCAATGCCTTGATTACTGACCTGGATGACAAAACCCGTGAGAGCAAGGGCTACGGGAGGGTCATTGTCGGCGACTTTATCCACCCCTTTGAGTGGCGCGGCACTGTCCGGCGTGAAACCTATGTGCCCGATAGTAGCTTGAACCTGACTCGTTCCCAACCCTATATTGGGGGTCGTCTTTTCCACGATGTGACCGCCCGTATTGCCCTTGATACCCAGATTGCCCGCGAAGCCTGGGAGCAAGTTCGTACCGTCACCGCCCGCAACAGCGAAATTTTGACCAAAACGGTCTTTTTTGGCCCATTGTGGCGCACTGGCGATCTTACCGGGCAGCTTTACGAAGATATTCAGGTTAGGACTCTGAGTGCCAGTGAAGGCAAAACCCTTAGCCGCGTAACTTTTGTTACCAGCGGTACCGGGCAGGTTGACGGTATCACCTACTGGACGCGCCTATTCCCGGTGGAGCTCTTGAAAGGGCGCGAAGCTTATGTCAAAGGGAAATTCGTGACTGATGCCGGGAGTATCCGGGTAGCCGCCGAAGCCGAGTTACCCAGTGTGGTAGAGCGTTCGGGTGGTCTGCTAAAAGTTATTGATCATCCGCAACTGCCGATTTTGCATCACGGTATTGCGGCCCAGCCCATCCCCTTAGACCTGGAGTTTAACTACACCCTGTCTACTCCAGATGGCTGGCGAATTAAAGAGGCCGAGCCGACCTATCGCAAGAAAATCGGCAAGAACAATTACCTGTTCCAGGGCGGTAGCTATCTTGGCTTCGTCAACACCATCGCCCGTGGGAACATTACGCCTTTCGATGTGTTTTTTGAGCCAGAGGATGGCAATGTCACCCTCAGTCAAAATGCCGCGATTGCGCTCAAATAATTAGACATATCTATTGCTTAATTAAACTGACTGACTTGGCAGGTTATCCTCTTAGGTTTAATATTTTAAGAAGTTCCTGGAAGTTCTCCAGAAGCAACGGCGAAGTTAAAACTAAGTTGGTAAACTGTGGCGAAAGCGGCGAGTTGGACAGGTTAAGTAAGTAAGCAAATCAATATAGTTAGTGACAGTGAGTAAGTGAATCCAACAAGCCAATGCTGGTCCCTTGAGTGAGGGGGCCAGCTTTTTTTAACCCCAAAATTAGCCTCAAATTTTGACACCGCGCCTCTGGCCTTATATACTCTTGGTAAGGGATGAAGGATGAGGGATGAAAAAGAAGTCAGAATTCAGGAGTCAGGTGTCAGAATACAACAGGATAGTCAAGGGTTATAAGTCGAAAATTCAATAACCTTAGACATTAAACTTTTGACTATTAACCGACAACCGTGAGGAGAATAACTTTTGCCCTTTGAACTGAACCAGACCGCCCCCGAAAACTTTTCAACCGAGATGCGTTTGCAAGAATACGGTATAATGTATCAGGTTGAAGACAGTTTTTGGTGGTACGTTGGGATGCGGAATAATCTGGTTAACCTACTTGAGCGTTATTGGGACTGGAATACCCAACCTCAACCGAAAATTCTCGATGCGGGTTGTGGGACGGGGGCGGCTCTACAGCGTTTAGCCGATGGGTTTGATGGACGAATAACCAGCCAGAATGCCCTGGGGCTAGACTTGAGCGCAGAAGCCCTGCGTTTCTGTGAGCAACGTGGCCTTGGCCCCCAAACTCTGCGTGGCTCCATTACCGAATTACCCTTCGCTGACCACACCTTTGATATTTTACTAAGCTTTGATGTAATAAGTAACCTACCGGAGCCCACCCCCGGTTTTCAGGAATTTGCGCGAGTGCTACGGCATGGCGGGATTATGGTGCTTAACCTCCCAGCCTACCAGTTCCTTTATAGCGAGCATGATTTGGCGGTTCGCACTTTGCGGCGTTTTAATAAAAGCCAGGTACGAAAATTATTAGCCGAGCAAGGGCTAATGCCGTTGCGGATGTCCTATGTTAACAGTATACTGTTTCCACCAGCGGCGGTAGTGCGCCTGACTAAAAAAGCCCTGTTAAAAGTCAGGCCAACCCAGAATTTACATAGCGACCTTACGCCACTCCCTCCTTTGCTAAACAAGATGTTGCTTTGGATGATGGCTAGAGAGGCAGACCTGTTGCGCCATACAAATTTTGATTTACCTTTCGGTTTGTCCTTGCTCACGGTGGCACGAAAGCTTTAATCAATCGGAATGCTGAAAATTATCGGCCAAGGCCAATATAAGACGGAATCGGCTCATTCTATGAGTTTAGGCGCTCCTATCGGCGAGGAAGAGATGGTAGCGGCGGCACAGCAGGGCGACCTGTCAGCCTTTAATCAGCTTGTTGTGTTTTATGAACAACGGGTTTTTGGTTTGGCTTTTCGGATGCTGGGCGAAAATGAGGCCGCCGCCGATGCTACCCAGGATTCCTTTTTTCAGGCTTACAAAGCTCTGGCCCAATATCGGGGTGGTTCCTTTAAGAGTTGGCTGTTGCGAATTGCCAGTAATATTTGTTATGACCGCCTCCGCACTCGTCAACGCCGCCCTACAACTTCGCTTGACCAGCTGATTGCCGAAGCCGAGGAAGTAGGTGGTAGTAGCCTTGCCCTTCTGGAAGATGTCGGCTCTGACCCCGGCGAAAAAGCCTTGCGCCAGGAAACTTTACGGGAAGTAGCCCTGGCACTGGAAGCCCTGCCCCATGAACAAAAGTTGGTAATCGTTTTAAGTGATGTGCAAGGGCTAAGTTATGAAGAAATAGTTCAGATTACCGGGATGTCGTTGGGTACAGTTAAAAGCCGTCTTAGTCGGGGCCGCACCAAATTACGTGAATTTTTAAATAATGCGGAACTTTTACCCAAAGATATACGTCATTAATATAAGTGACTTTATAAGCTGTTGCTTTAAGAATTCATATAACTTTTAGATACAAAAAATATCTTGCTGGTAAAGATAGCTGATAAACTTGTTCTTCAGGAGGGAGCAAGTTAAGTAAGGAGCTAGGCTCGTCCGGGATGAGCCTGTGAATAGTCGTGTTTAACTTAGAAAACGCCAACCCAAATTTTCATGACGACCTGTGGCATATCCGCATGACCGAATACCTGGATGGTGAGCTACCAACCAAACAGGTTAATGGTTTTGAAACCCATCTAAAGGGTTGCGAATTGTGCCAGCAGGAGCTTAGAAGCTTGCGCCTGACGGTCAATGCTCTAAATCAGCTTGAGTCGCTGACTCCCAAAGCTCCGCGCTCTTTTGTTATTACTGAAACTCAGGCTCGCAAGTTGCGCCCTCGCCCTCTCTATCGGGTAATGTTGGGTGGTGCGGCAGTGGCGGCAGCTTTGCTTTTCTGTATGATGTGTCTGGATGTACTGGGAGTTTTTACTTCTACCACAACTCAGACCGTCGCTTTGAGTGTACCGGATAATCTGCCCACTTTTGGCACTAATCCACCACTTGCCTGTGCTACTCCCACCGAAGCAGGCAGCGTTTGTGGCAGTAATGCTGGCGGCGCGATTGAAGTTTTCCCACCTGTTCCACCCACTACTAAAATTAACGTTATCAGCAAAAGTGGCTTCGTCCCGTTAATTCAGGTGGCCTTGATTGGTCTGACGATTGCCCTGCTGGTATTTGCGGTGGTTTCTCGGCCTCGTGCTCCGGGTCGCAAGCGAAATTAGTTCGATAAAAAGTAATCCCTCTTCATTTGCGAAGGGGGATTTTTTATTGGGATTCGTACTTATTTATAACTATTGTTGGTACTATCCCAACTGGCCTTGAGTTTCTGAAAAGCCTCTAAATGTTTTTCCCAGACTGTTTTATTTTTCAAAGTTCCGTAGAAATCGGGGTCATCTACCTCCTGAACCTGATATGCTCCGCGTATCAGCCGTAATAATTGAGCCCGGAGAGTGGCTAACTTTTCTTCGCCCTCGTAGCCTTCGGTTTTCTGATACCAGATGAGTGAGTTTATTAATTCGTCCGCCAGCCCCAATGGATTCTCAGGCGGTCTTAAATCTTTAGCCCTCAACTGGCAATTCACTTCGCAGAAGGCAATATGACCCAGAGGGCTACCAGGTTTCCCTCCTAAAATATAGCCTGACGATATTAGGAGTGGCACATCTTGTACTAATGCCAGGGGGTAAAGTGGGAAATTCGCCAGATTAGCCTCACCTGAATCTACAGGTTTTCCCATCGGAACAGACGGGAAAGTCCGGCCATTTTCGGGCTCGAACAGCAGCCTTAGCAAAAAGAAAACATTATCCCCAATGCCGCTCATTTCTAATGAGTTGACATAATCCCGAAACTGTTCAATAACTTCGGATTTAGACTCCTGATGTAAAATATTTACGGCCCGAATATAGCTGCCGGGGTCGAAGGTATACCCGTCCCACTTCGAGCAGCGACTAATCAGCTCAAAAACCTTTTTTTGTTCCAACATATTTCCTCATTACTCCCCTTTATTCCCCCTTCCCTGACTCAGGGAAGGGGGCTAGGGGATTAGGTCAACCGATGACTGCCAACCGTTTTAGGCTGGGTCGTGAGTATTGTTGCCGTTGGTATTGTTCCACTTACCCCCATTGCGCCTGGTTGAGACCAACGGGCTAAGGTTGGCGGGTTTGGTGGTGGTAGCAAACAAATCCCCGGCATCCGGGGCACCCCCGGCAGCTCCCCGACCAAATCCGGCGGCAGGATCAAGGCTGGGAGCAAAGAAGACGTTAGCATCCATTGACCAGCTACCACGTGTATTCGGGTTGCGGGGTCTAATCCAGTAATCGTCCGTCCCTTCAGAGGTAGCAATATCGGTTATTGCCCCCGCCGCATCAACCTGCCAGGCTTCAAAGTAGTGGGGAGTAGGCTGCACGCCAGTATTGGCACTTCCGTCAGGGTTTTGAGCGTTATAAGTGTTAGTAATTTCCTGGACAATAAAGCCATTGGTAGCGTTATGATTCCAGCGAATCCGCCAGTGGAAGTGACCCGCATCGGTAAAGGCTGGCCCGCCCGTAGTAACCGGGTCAATCGTGACCGCACCACCAGCGGCGGGAGCGGCGGGCTTAACGGGGGCTGTGCCGTTTGGGGCTTTGGTGTCCAGGTGGCCCATAGTATCCGGGCCAACCACCCCATCAACCGCAATGCCTTCCTTTTTTTGGAAAGCTTTTACCGCTCGTACGGTTTCGGCACCAAAAATCCCATCTATCCCGAATTTTGGCACAAGGTGGCCCAGGTCTTGCAAGGCTAACTGTACTGACGAAACTCCTCGGAATTCGTCGGTAGCAGAACCAAGCCGCAACACCCGCTCGTTGTCAAAAACCGCCTCTAGCAAAGTATTGCCGCTAAAACGCTGGTTAGTAAGGTCATGTCCATCGCCAATGGTGCGCTGAACCGCCCCACCAAGTATACCGTAAGATTGAGCCATTGAACCAAGGAAGTTAGATCGGGTGCTAGTTCCGCCCTGAAATTCCTCTTGCTCAGGATTTCCCCCGATAGGTTGGGTAGGTTCTTCTTCAATCTGGGTTGGATGTCCGCCCATTGGGGTTTGGACGGTATTAAGAATGCGCTGCAACTGACGGTTGCCGTATTGCTGACCCATTCTAGCTACAATATTCTGACGTTGCGCTCCGGCCAGGGGAGCGCGCATTAAGGCTAATGATTGGGAGGGCAGACCGGCAAAAGCTGATTCACGACCAGCTTCCTGCTCCTGAACCTCGTTTATCTGATGTTCGGCTTGCCCCTGTTCTTGATGAGTGCTTGCAAGAACGCTCATATCCACCTCCAACTACTAAGAAACCGTGAGTGATTGACCCAAAGTGAAGACTCAGGCGGGTTAACAACCTGTTTGGATGATTATTTATTTTTGGGGTTTTTGACTCGTGAAATCGCGTCTGTTTCCGAGTGCGAAATTAGTTAACCCTACTAATATTTAAGAGAATAAACGGCAATGCGACAGGTTTTGGAAAGACTAAATCCAGAATGAGGTGAAATTGGCGTGGGTGAATTGGTGGTTTTGGGTATAGGGCTTGTCACATTTTGTAACCTCTCTAAGAATTCTCGAATCTTCACAGCTTAATTATGACCTATGGAAAAGGTTGCAGCTATGACACATCTCACATGCTGGTTGTCAGAAAGTAGGAGGATGCTCCGTCATCCGATAAATATCGCAGGATAGGGCTTGTTCCTACGAGATTCCCATTACCGGGCGGGGTCTCCCCGCCCCTACAAATTTTCCCGACCCCCAACTGTTATGACAGCCCCAATTCAGCTTGGTAGAAATCAAGATATTGCCGGGCGGACGACTCCCAGGAATAGTCCCGTGCCATATTGATTTGCATGAGCTTCCTCCAGATTTGGGGTTGACGATAGACTGTCAGGGCGCGGTCAATCGCCCCTAACATATGATTGGCATCATAGGGGCCAAATAAAAAGCCGTTGCCGTAGTTGCTAGTCCGGTCGAACTCCTGCACTGTATCGGCAAGGCCGCCCGTATGCCGCACAATCGGGATAGTGCCATAGCGCATCGAAATAAGTTGACCTAAACCACAGGGCTCAAAGCGCGAGGGCATCAGGAAAAAGTCGCTCCCAGCGTAAATTTTGGGGGCAAGGTCGGCGTTGAAACCCAGCCAGGCACTAACTCGGTGAGGATAACGATAGGCCAGCCATTTCACCGTTTCTTCGTGGTGATATTCGCCCGCTCCCAGAATTACCAGTTGCACATCCCTTTCCAGAATTCGTTCCGCCGCCGCCGCAACCAGGTCAAAGCCTTTCTGGTCAGCCAGCCTCGATACCATCCCGATAATCGGGGTAGTGGGACTCTGGGGTAGTCCTAGTCGTTGCTGTAAGTCGGCCTTGTTGAGAGCCTTTTTCTCCACCGTGTCGCTATCGTAATTAGCTGTAATCAGGGGGTCGGTAGCCGGGTTGAAAACGGCATAATCTATCCCGTTAGCTATACCCCAGATGTGACCAAAGCGGGTTTTTAGTAACCAATCCAGCTTCTCGCCATATTGGGGGGTCAGAATTTCGGAAACATAGGTCGGACTAACGGTATTAACGGCATCAGAGTAGGCAATCCCCCGCCCCATAATATTCACCAGCCCGTCGCGGTCTCCCCAGCCGATTCCCCAGGGTTCTAACCCGGCTTGTTTCAACCAACCGGGCGGAAAAATACCCTGATAAGCCAGATTATGAATCGTGAAAGCACTTTTAATACCGCCCAGGAAGGAATCATACTGATAAATCGTTTTCAGTAGGTTGGGGGTCAGGGCGGTGTGCCAATCGTTGGCATGAATCAGATCGGGCCGCCAGCCCATTTTCGGCAACATCATCAAGGCCGCCCGACAGAATACCGCAAAGCGGTCACCATCGTCATCATAGCCATAGATTCTATCGCGCTCGAAATGATGCTGGTTCTGTACAAAATAAATCGGAACTTTTGGCCCTTCGCCCTGAGTAGGCAGGTAGGATTGATAGACCAGAGCCCCGGTAGTGCCGCTGCCGATTGGCACATCAAAATACGAAACAGCCTGCTGAAGATTGTATTTCTCAAAGGAGATGCTTTTATAAAGGGGCATCACCACCCGCACATCATGACCGAGGGCCGCCAGAGCTACGGGGAGCGAGCCAGCCACATCCGCCAGCCCGCCCACCTTAACAAAAGGGGCGACTTCCGCCGCTAAAAATAAAATCTTCATTAGCTGTTCTTCCGCCCTTGTTTGGCTTTATCGGCGGCAGACAGAGCTACAGTCTCGCCACTTTCAAACTCCAACGTCGGAAAATCTTCGGGGCGAAGGTCAGTGCCTATCTTGCAGTTCCGCCCAAGTTTGAGGCCATCAGGCAAAACTGAGCGTTTACCGATAATTGTAATACCTGTATTGAGGCGTTGCGGTTCTAACTTGTTGGGCGTTTCGTCATCGCCGTAACCGATGATGCTATTTGCTCCAACTACTACCTCTTTATCAATTACCGAGCGGTCTATGATAGTATTTTTGCCGATAATAGTATCCACCATAATAATTGAGTCGCGGACAATAGCCCCTTCTTCGACAATAACTCCAGGCGATAGGACGCTACGAATTACCTGTCCGCGCACCTGACAGCCATTGGAAATCAAGCTGCGTTTTACGGTAGTACCACTGCTAATGGTGGCGGGGGGGCGTTCCTCGCTACGGGTAAAGACTACCCAGCTTCGTTCGTAAAGGTCAAGCTCCGGCGGGTCTTGCAATAACTCCATATTGGCTTCCCAATAGGATTGCACCGTCCCGACATCCCGCCAATAACCATCAAAGGCATAGGCGTAGAGTTTTTTACCTTCCTCAATCATCTTGGGGACTATGCTGTGCCCAAAATCGTGCTTGCTGGCACTATTCTCAGCATCGAGAGTCAGCTCTTCAATCAAGGCATCTTTGTTGAAAACGTAAATCCCCATCGAAACCAGGTTACTTTTGGGCTGTTTGGGTTTCTCGACAAATTCGGTAATCAACCCCTCATCGTCGGCTGAAACGATACCGAAACGGTGAGCTTCCTCAATCGGTACGCGCATAACTCCCAGCGTAACATCAGCCCCTTTTTCACGGTGGAGGTCAATCATAGGGCGATAATCCATTTTGTAGATATGGTCACCACCCAACACCAATACGTATTCGGCTTCGGTTTCAACTATTTCGTTGATATTCTGGGTAACAGCGTCCGCCGTGCCCCGATACCAATCGGAGTCTTTGCGGCCCAGGTAAGGCGACACCATCCGCACGCCCCCGTGCATTCGGTCCAAGTCCCAGGGTTTGCCGTTGCCGATATGGTCATGCAGCGAAAGGGGGCGATACTGGGTCAGTACCAGCACATTATCCAGACCCGAATTTACGCAGTTGCTTAATGCAAAATCTATAATTCGATATTTCCCGGCAAACGGCACGGCTGGTTTGGCCCGTTTCTCGGAGAAGATACTTAATCGCTCACCCTGACCGCCCGCCAATATTATAGTAATAACGTTTGAAGTTGACCTGCTCATCCGCTAAAAAACCTCCTCGTTTATTTGTCGTTTCGGTTTACAGCAAAATTACACCTGGGTTTACCCTCAGCCTGATTTTCAGGTAGGGGGTTTGGTTTTAGTTCGGAAATAGGTTTGTTGGGAGTTGATGCTGCTACTTCTTAATTATACCTTACTAATGCGATTTTTGTGAGCTATAAAAGAGCCAAATAAAAGGCCAAAATTTTCCAAAATCCAGATAGCTAATTCTGTAAAATATTTAGTTTATATATTTGGAGCAAGGCTACAGGCCCGCCCGATTTACGAACTTTGGGCCCACCCTTTACTCTTATTTTCTCTCTCTCAATTCTCCATCCTGGTCTATCCCAGACCCTCAGAGGGCTTTCGCTACGTTTCGTAGAGCAGGCGAACGTAGATCAAGAGGCTCTCTTTATTTTATAAAAATTCCCAACCCGGACACGCTGTAGCATGTCCCTACAAAATATAAAAATCCCTTCACAAACAACAGTCTAAAGAATTGTAATGCTCACCTCGGAATGTTATAATCTTCTAACTCAATTACGAGATAGAAGAGTGAAAAAAGTTGACGAACAACGACCCTCAAGACCTGAAACAGGATTGGACGCTAGGCCGGTTAATACTTCGTTGCCGGAGCGAAACCGACTTATATCTGAAGCGCGAACGCTACGACCCCGCCTACTGCTTTGAAATCTGGCGACGGGCTATTCAGCAACGTGACCATACGGCCTGGGAAGCGGTTTATAACACCTATTCCAGCTTTGTGCGTAACTGGCTCCAAAAACAAACCAAAAATCGCCCTTCTATTCGATTTGATGAAGATGCCCTGGTGAATGGGGTATTCTTTCGCCTGTTACGCTTTGTTACCCCCGAAAAGTTTAGCAATTTCCCGAATCTTTCATCCCTGCTAAAATATTTGCAAATGTGCTGCCTGACCGAAGTGCAAGATACGGTGCGCGACCAGCAAGCCCGCTTTTTTGATATTTCGCTGGAAAGAAATATTACCGGGGATGACGACAGTAATGCGGAGGGCGAATTAAGTCCGGCTAATCGCTTACCCAGTAGTGAGGATGTGGAACGGAGTGCCACCGAAAGGGCTGACCGCGCTCCTTTCTGGGAAGTGGTGGCCAGCCATTTGCCGGATGAGGCCGATAAGTTGGTGATTTATGCCCGCTTTGTTCACCAGATGCCCCCCCGCGAAATCGCTCAGACCTACCCTCAACATTTTAACGATGTGGACGGGGTGTATCGCTGCCTAAAAAATGCGCTCTGGCGACTCAAACATGACCCGGCTTTGCAAGGTTGGCTGGGCGAATTTGGCATATAACTAAATAAAAATTAGAATTTGCTAAAACTCTGGCTACTCGCGTTTATTAAACCATACGAAATGAGCAAGGCCCAGACAGGGGTTGTTCTCCCTCAACGTCCGCAATTGTGAGAGATTGCAGCCAGGATAGGACGTTGCCGGGGTCAAGAGGAACGAGTAGAAGTTATCTTTGGTTTGAGGAAGCGAGGTTTTTTATTTAAAATGACTTATAACACGGGTACGCCCCAATGTATTGATCCCACCCGGGTTGGCGACGCTGATATCCCGGCCTACCTGACAGGTGAAGCGCGTCCTGAATTTGTTGAGCATATTAAGAAGTGTCAGTTTTGCCAATCTGAGACGGCTCAATTTTCAGCTCTAGCTCAATTTTTTGAGGCTAATCTGCGCCTGAAACGACCAAGCTCTCGCCCTGATTGTCTTGATAGTCAAGTTTTGGGTGAATATGCCCTAAATCTTATATCGGGTCAGGCTCAACGCGGGGTTAAAAACCACCTGAAAAGCTGTGTTTATTGCAGCGCGGAGGTGGCGGAGTTGCAAACCGAGCTTTTGCAGCCCGAACCTGAAATGGCTGTTACCCCTGGTTTTGGGTTGGCAGCGGGCGGAATTTTACGCCGCGTGGTAGCTTCGTTGGCGCAGTCTCAGCCCCAATTTGTGGTGCGTGGGGCTGCTTCGGCGGGTACGCCTCAGGAGTTTCAGGCTGAAGACCTCACCATTGTGGTAAAGCTGCAACCTGCCAAGACCAAACGGAATATTTTGACCCTTAGCGGTACGGTGGTGCGGGATGGCTTTTCGCCGGAAGATATTGCCGGGGCTGTCATTAAACTTTTAACTAGCGATACCGAACTAGCCACTGAGATTTTGGACGAGACGGGCAGTTTCTTTTTTGATGATATTGCGATAGCCCCGGCTTTTAGCCTGGAAATAACTTTAGCCGATAAAGTTGTGGTGGTAGAAGATATTCAGTTGAGTTAGTGTTCAGTTTTTTAGTAGCCAGTATTCAGGCATAAAAAGAGCCGGGAATTAATCCCAGCCTTTTTGTTGTCTTTTCAATCTACTAAATCGAAGTGTATAGCCTAATCCATTGCCCGTAATTCGCGTTTCAGGATTTTGCCCGTTGCGTTTTTGGGCAATGCCTCCTGACGAATTTCGATGTAGCGCGGATATTTGTAGGCGGCAACCCGTTCCCGGCAAAACTCTTTTAGCTCATCCTCAGAGCTTGTCGCCCCATCCTTCAAGACGACCACCGCCTTGATTTCTTCGCCAAAAATGGGGTCGGGCACACCAAAGACTGCCACCTCACCCACCGCCGGATGAGTATACAATAATTCTTCCAGCTCACGCGGATAAACGTTAAAGCCACCCCGAATAATCATATCCTTCTTGCGGTCTACGATGAAGTAATAGCCTTCGGCATCTTTGGTGGCAATATCGCCAGTGTGGAACCACCCCCCCCGCATCGCTTCGGCGGTTGCTTCAGGTCGTTTGTAATAGCCCTTCATTACGTTGTGACCACGAATGATAAGTTCGCCCGGCTCACCCGACGGTACATCCTGGTCGCTCTCGTCCACCACCCGCATTTCGACTCCCCAGATTGGTACGCCAATCGAGCCAGCTTTGGGGGTCATATTGCCCAGGTTAAAAGAGGCCACTGGCGAGGTTTCGGAAAGACCAAAACCTTCCAGAATATCAAAACCGAATTCGCGCTTCCAGTAATTCAAAATCTCCATCGGAATAGCCGCCCCGCCACTGCTGCAAATGCTGAGGCTGGTCAGGTCGTATTTCTTGCGGTCGGGGTGATTCAACAGGTAATAATACATGGTCGGCACGCCCGAAAAGAGGTTTACTTTATCCCGTTCGATGACTTCAAAAGCTCGAATAGGGTCGAAGCGCGCTAGTAAAGTCACAGTTCCGCCCACCCCAATCAGGTTATTCATAATACAGGTCTGACCGAAGGAGTGGAACAGGGGCAAACAGGCCATCGCGACGGTGGTTGGCTCGACCTTCATACCGAGTTCCTGACCGCACATCCGGGCGTTGAAAAACATATTGAAATGGCTAAGTTCCGCCCCTTTGGGTTTACCAGTGGTGCCGCTAGTGTATAGGATTACGGCGGTATCCTCTGGGCTGCGCTGCACCATGTCAAAACTGACCGAAGCATCGCCCATCAGCGCGTTAAAGCTATGAATATCCGAGCCTTCCGGTTGGGCGGTGCTGCCAGGGGCATTGACCACAATCAGGTTGTGACAGGGTTCGGCCTGACGGAAGCCGCTCAGGGCCTCTTGCAAGAAACCTTCCCAGGCAATCAGGGCAACCGCATCACTATCTTCCAGGTGGTATTTAACTTCGTTGGTTTTGAACAGGACATTAAGCGGCACTACGACCCCGCCCGCTTTTAATATCCCGTAATAGCAAATCATAAATTGGGGGATATTTGGAAGCATCAAGGCTACTTTATCCCCAGGCCGGATGCCGATAGTTTTCAGGAAATTAGCAACTTTATTGGACGCGCCGTGTAATTCGGCATAATTCATTTTGAAATTGTCAAAAATAACCGCAGTGTTACCAGGATAACGTTTGGTGCTCTCGGTCAACAGTGTCGCGAGATTCAAGCTCATCGAGTGCTGCTCCTTTCATTGGCCCGACCCACATAAAAATCGGAACCGGGGTTGGAATCTAGAGTTTGGGATTACTTTCTCTCCTTAACGGAACTATTAATTATTTTACACTATTCCCTAAAGATGACAAACTAGCTCGACATTTGGCCCTAGCTCTTATAAGCCGACCAACCCGGAGTCCCGGACACATGTGGGCTGCCCCTATAGAAATTCAGGTTCTTAACTGTTGCGGGATTGAATCAAATGTGCTAATATCATGACCAACCCTGCCGAATACGTGATGCTACGAAAGTTTCAATTCAACACCATTTACGTAGGGAGTTAATTGCCTGGGACTGTATGCCTGCGCTAGTTGGATAAACTTTGGCGCGTTTGGCTGAAACTCATGGATAGACACCCACCTTGCTTTTGCAGGGTCGAAACCTAGTGCACACGTTCCGGCGGGGTTTTAATTTGCCCAAAAATAATCCCGACAAAACCTATGCTTTATCTTTTCTATGGCGAAGACCAATTCAGTCTGCGTCTGGAAGTCGAAAAAATAATAAATGCCACCCTGCCACCCGATGCTCAGGATTTTAACTTTGCCAAAATTGATGCTGGGCGCAGTGGTTTTAATCTGGACGAAATAATCAATACCGCCGAGGCCTATCCCTTCCTCAGTGATAAAAGAGTAGTAGTGGTTAATGGGCTAGTGGCGCGTCTGGGCAAAGGCGCGGACAACGAAGGTGAAGCCCCTGCTCCCAAACCCGCCCCTAAATCTACCGCCAAAGGTCGCGCTTCCACCGCTACCGCCCCGGCTACTCCCCGCGAACGTTTTATCAAATTCCTGGACAACCGCCCCCCAACCGCCGTTATAGTTTTAGTGGAAAATAAGGCCGGAAAAAACGACCTGATTTATAAAGCCGTTCAGAAGCACGGGCAGGTGCAGGAATTTATCGCGCCCAAAGGTATGCAACTTGAGAAATGGACGCAAGATCGCGCCCGTTTCCAAAAAATTAAGCTTGAACCTCGCGCCGCAACCTTACTGGCTCAATATCTTGGGAGCGATTTGTGGCGAATCGAAAACGAGTTGCAAAAATTGGCGGCCTATGCCGGGGAAGGTCAGGCCGTGACCGGGGAAATAGTGGAAAAGCTAAGTGCCCAGGTCAGTGATACCCCAATTTACAAGTTGACTGAGAGCCTATCCCGCAAAAATCTACGCGAAGCCCTGGTGCAACTTAACCGCATGCGGGCTGAGACTACCCTGGCGCGCCCTGGTTTTGCCCGCTATGTTTTTAACGGTATCTGTCGGCAGGTTTACGACATGTTGCGGGTGCGGGAGATGGTCGCCAACCGCCACAGCCCTTCCGAAATTGCCAGCAAACTTGGCATGCATCCTTTTGTGGCGGAGAAAACGGTAGATTTAAGCCGTAATTTTCAGTCGGCCCGCCTGGATTGGCTCTACAACCGTCTAACCGAGTTGGATTACTCCGACAAAACGGGTCGGGCCGACCTTACCTCCGAACTGGATTTACTACTGGTCGAAATCTGCGCTAACTAGCGGTGGTCGGAAAAATTTAACAAGGATAGCCAGGATGAACAGGATATTGGAGGAATTGTAGGAAGATTCTCCGTCATCCGATAATACGAATTTCTCTATCACCCAACCCCTATCCTCTATCCCCTTCTCCCAAAATCCCCGAAAATTGTTCACGGGTGAGGCGGTAATGAAACCATTCCTCCATATGTTTGGCTCCCAGGCGACGATAGAAATTCTGAGCATTGACGTTCCAGTCCAGCACCGTCCACTCCATCCGCCCACAAGCACGCTTTTCCGATTCTTCCACGCACTTCAAGAACAGGGCATAACCTACCTTGCGGCTGCGATATTCTGATAAGACAAATAAATCCTCAAGGTAAAGCGTCGGGCGGGCCAGGAAGGTGGAATAGGTCTCGAAGATAAAGGCGTAACCAGCAACAATACCCTCAACTTCTGCCAGGAAAATCTCAAAGCGGGGGCGTTCACCAAAAGCATCGTTTAAGAGGCGTTGTTGGGCTTCGGCATCGGGGGGCGGTAACTTCTCGAAATCAGCCAGAGCCTCAATCAGTTTGATAATAGTTGGGCCATCGGCGGAGGTAGCGTTTCTAACCGTAACGTCTGTACTCATTTTCAATCCTGTCTGTAAAAATAGAGGGGCTGAATTTATCAACCCCTCTCCATAATAACTATTGGGCGGTATAGCCCCCATCTATGGTAATACTTTGTCCTGTAACGAAGGAAGCCCGGTCTGAAGCCAACCAGATTACGGCCTCGGCTACTTCTTCCGGCAGACCCACCCGGCCTATCGGGTGCAATGGTGTCATAAATTGGTCAAAAGCTTCCAGACTGCCAAAGGCACGGGCAGGCATGGGGGTGGTGATAGCCCCTGGACTTACGGCGTTAATCCGAATCCCACTTTTAGCCTGTTCCAGCGCGGCGGCTTTGGTAAGACCCATAACTCCATGTTTTGCTGCAATATACAATGACATATTAGGCATTGCAACTTGTCCTAAAGTTGATGAGACGTTCACAATCGAGCCACCACCCTGCTTTAACATCTGGGCTATTTCATATTTAAGCGATAGCCAGACACTTTTGAGGTTGCCATCAATCGTATAGTTCCAGGTTTCATTGGTTTGTTCGCCTAAAGGACTGGGTTGACCTTCGTTTCCGGCATTGTTAAAAGCATAATCCAGTTGACCATATTTAGCAACGGTTGAATTAATCAATTGCTCTACCTCAGCCGCTTTAGTAACATCGGTTTGAATAAAGGTAGACTCACCACCTGCTTCGGTTATAAGTCGGACAGTTTCCTGACCTTCTTCGGTTCGGCGACCCGCGACCACCACTTTGGCTCTCTCACGGGCAAAAGCCAGCGCGGTTGCCCGCCCAATGCCACTACCGCCACCAGTCACAAGTGCTACTTTACCTGAAAATTCGCCCATTGTAAAACCTCCATTTGAATAATATAAGTTAATTCTGGAACAATCATTCCAAAATTTGGGTAAAAAAAACTAGTCGAGTACCGAAAGGGTAACATCAATAACGTCCCGCAAAGCCGCCTGATCTTTATTTACTTTGCCAGTTACTCGCAAGCCCTGTTGGCTATTTACAAAGAAACGGGCTATAGCTTTTGGATTTAGTTCAGGTCGAATTTCTCCGTTGAGTTGGCCCCTTATGAGGGCTTCTTCTATAGCCGCTTCAAAGTCTGTCAGATTGGCTTCTACCTTTTGGCTAACTTCTTCATCCAGTTGCGAAAGCTCTACTGCTGTGTTAGTGACCAGACAACCCCGTTGTTGAATTTCCACTGGCTCTTTCAGGATACTCTCAAAGATTTGGCGGATGGCAGCTTTAACCGAGTCTGATTTTTGCAATAGTTCTATCATAGCGTCGGTATTGACCTCCATATAGCGTTGCAGGGCAGCCTCAAATAAAGCGTGTTTGTCGCCAAAAGTGTCGTAAATACTCTGCCGATTAATTGCCATGTGATTTACTAAATCTTGCATGGAAGTGGCTTCGTAACCGCGACACCAAAAGACTTCAATTGCTTTATCCAGCACTCGGTTGTAGTCAAACTCTTTTGGTCTTGCCATTTTTTTAACCCTGGCAGCATTGTAGCAGTTCTGGAACGATTAGTCAAGAATTTTCCAGAAGATTTTACTAACTCCTAATTATTAGGATATAATATAAATATTCCTTAATATGGAAAGATACCAAATTTCAGGAGAAAACAACTTTGAGCGAACATATTTATACTAATCGCTTGATAAATGAAACCAGCCCCTACCTGCTTCAACATGCCCATAACCCGGTGGATTGGTACGCCTGGGGTGAGGAGGCTTTGCAGGAGGCTAAGGCCGAAAACAAGCCGATTTTGCTATCGGTAGGCTACTCGGCCTGCCATTGGTGCCATGTGATGGAGCATGAGTCATTCGAGAACCCGGCTACGGCTGAATTAATGAACAAAAATTTTATCAATATTAAAGTTGACCGTGAAGAACGGCCTGACATAGACGCAATCTATATGGATGCGGTACAGGCTTTGACCGGGCGGGGCGGCTGGCCGATGACAGTATTCCTGACCCCTGAAGGTTTGCCTTTTTATGGCGGCACCTATTTTCCGCCCGATAATCGCTACAACGGCATGCCCAGCTTTCCCCAATTGCTGGAAGCTCTTTCGGATGCCTATCGCAATAATCCTGATGACATCGCCAATAACGTGCAAGTGATAAAGTCTCAGCTTTATGATGGGGTGAAAGCTCCTATCAAAAAGGGAGATAGCCTGGAACCAGATATGCTGGAAGCTGCCGCTACCCGGTTAAACTCCCAGTTTGATAGCCGAAATGGTGGATTGGGGGGTGCGCCCAAATTCCCCCAGGTGATGGCTCTGGATTTTGCCCTGCGGAGCGCGGTGCGAAATGGCGATAAAAAATTATTGGCAAATCTGCGGCTTACTCTGGATAAGATGGCCAACGGCGGTATTTATGACCACCTGGGCGACGGTTTTGCCCGCTATTCCACTGACGCTACCTGGCTCGTTCCTCACTTTGAGAAGATGCTCTACGATAATTCCCAACTTAGTCTGCTTTATCTGGAGGCATATCAGGCTACGGGCGAAGATTTTTACCGTCAGGTTGCTGAAAACACTTTGCAATATGTCCAGCGCGAAATGACCCATCCCGAAGGTGGGTTCTACAGCACCCAGGATGCCGATAGTGAAGGCGAAGAAGGTAAATTTTTTATCTGGAGCAAAAAAGAAATTGAAGATGTTTTAGGCTCGGATGCCCCGCCTTTTATTCGCTATTATGGCGTGAGTGAACTTGGCAATTTTGAGGGTCATAATATTCTGAATGTCAAGGAGTCGCTGGCAACCGTCGCTGAAAGCTTGCATCTAGCCGAAGAAGAACTGGCTGAAAGTTTGGCCCGTAGTCGCCAGAAGTTGTTTGAGGTGCGGGAGAAACGGATACATCCTGGTCGGGACGAAAAAATCCTCACCTCCTGGAACGGCCTGATGCTCAAATCGTTTGCGGTGGCAGGTAGGGTATTGAATAATGCCAGTTATACCGAAAGTGCCGTTAATAATGCCGAGTTTGTGCTGAAATTTTTGAAAAAAGACGGGCGATTGTTACGGACTTTCAAGGATGACGACAAGGGCAAACAGGCCAAACTTAACGGCTATCTGGAGGATTACGCCTTTTTTGCCGACGGTTTGTTGGCATTGTACGAGGCGACTTTTGACCTACGCTGGTTGGAAGAAGCCATTAAACTGGCTGACCGAATTGTTGACCAGTTCTGGGAACCCCAGATTCACGGCTTCTATGACACTTCCGCTGACCATGAACAACTGGTGGCCCGTCCCCGTAATTTTATGGATAATGCTATTCCTAGTGGTAGTTCGGTAGCGGCGGATGTATTGTTGCGACTGGCTCTTTTTACGGGCGACCCTAACGACCAGTATCGCCCGGTGGCGGGGGCAGCACTCCGTAATCTGGGGGCTACTGCCAGTCAACACCCTACCGCCTTTGGTCGTTTGTTGAGCGCGTTGGATTTTTATATGGGTAAACCCAAAGAAATCGTGATTGTAGGTGAGGCTGAAGCTCCCGATACGCTGGCTTTGCTTCAAACGGTTTACAGTCGATATATGCCTAATAAGGTGGTGATGCTCTATTTGCCAAAGATAGAGGAAATAGAAGCTCGCTGGCCTCTATTGCAGGGCCGAAGTCGGTTAGAGGGGAAGGCCACCGCCTATGTTTGTGAAAATTATGCTTGCCAGCTTCCGGTAAATAGCCCGGAGGAATTGGCTAAACAGCTTTAAAATTTACACGGTTACTTGGTTTGTCACTCATGGTTTGCGATGAGACCTGGTTAATTGTTTGGGATTTTTCGTTAATAGCAAAGAGTGGCAGTAACCGTGATGGGGTATCTGGGTTTTGTAGTTTGTCAGGAGGGAAACTATGGACGAACTGTGGCCGGTAATTTTGGTAATTTTGTGGCTAATATTTATTGTGGGGGGACCAGCAGCCTATATGGCCTGGTTAACTTATAACGAAGAATATGGTACGGCCCGCCATTTTCGACTGACCAGATGTTTGCGCGGCTGGCTAATCGGTTTTGGGATTTCGGTGTTAATGTTCCTGCTATTGCCGCGCTTTCTAATTATTTTACCGAGCCTTGTACTTGGCGAAAACCTCTCGGACTCTGATATAGATGCCAGCACGCCCGGCGTACAAATGTTGCTGGCAATAGTCTTGCCGCCTATCTGTTGCGCTTTGGGTTTCTTGTGGGGAGTTTTTGTTTCTTCCCAACACCTTGACGAGGAAATGTTTGACGACGAGGCAGACGAGCCCTACAAAGCTTGACCATTGTTCTTGAATGCCTAGCCAAAGCCAGAAGTTATGAATAGCCTGGTTTTGTGGTATTCTATAGAGCGTTATAGTAAGTAATTAGCACAATTTTCATGACACTACAGAAAGAATCATGTCCGGTTCTAGTAAGCCTAAAAAGTTAGCTCCTAAAATCCTGCTTATAACCCTGACAGTGTTATTGTTGACGGGCGGGGCGGTGGCCCTGCTGATATTTGGTTCCGATACATCTGCAAAAGTGGTGGTAAGTTTGCCAACCGCTACTGTCGTTACAACCCTTGAAGCTACCGCTACCCCAACGCCGGAACCAACCGCCACCCCAACCCCAGAACCGACTATTATGGCAACGCCAACCCCAACGCCGGAACCAAGCCCCACCCCAGAACCCACGCCATCAGCCACTCCAGTGCCAACACCCTTGCCAGTGCCCCAACCCGGTGACGATGTAGTAGTATTAGGTTTAACCAGTGAACCACCAACTGCTGCACGCTGGATTGATGTTAACCTGAGCGATAATACTACTCGATTGATGGAAGGGCGGATTCTTGTAATGGCTCTGCCAAGTGCCTGGGGTACTGGTATTCCCGGTACTGACACCGATTTCTATGCCACCGTTCCCGGCATTTATACTATATATACCCGTTCTGATTATCTCTGGTATGACTGGAATTATTCCCTAACCTGGATTCATAGTTTTGTGGGTTTCGACCCGACCCGCGCCAATGGCTTTCACTCTTTCCTCTATGACGAAAGCGGCAACTTGCTCAATAATCAACTTGGCCCGGTCTCGCATGGCTGTGTACGGGTAGAGGATTGGAAGGCGGTTTATGACTTCTCGGCGATTGGGATGACGGTGGTTGTTCATAGTTTCCCTGCCGGAAGCAAAAAAGGAGTCCGATATTAGGAATGAAGGCAGTTAACCCCACCAACCTTACATTTTTGTAATTATTAATACCCTCGTCTGGATACTAATCAACAATTAAACCGTTTGACTATTGCTAACTAAGTCTGTATAATTTCTTTAATATAAATCAAGAAGGTGGATGGCTTAGATCGCATTGCATTGCTATACCATCAATTGCTGGAAACACAGGGTTTCATCACATTTCTTCATAAGCCGGATTCCATTTATTTCAGGGGTAGAGATTTGATAAGTTGATTTGACTTTTCTCGAATTCAAGGAGGAGGAAGGGGTTTTTGCTGTGCCTTTGAAAATGAATACCACGCTTTGGTGGTGTTATCCTAATTTTGTAGAAGGAGAATGTGTGTGGTTAATCGAACCAGACCGACAAAAAGTTACAAAGGAGTAGCTAACTTCGCAGTTTTAGTTGCTATGCTTGGGCTATTATTTGCCCCTTTTGTAAATTCGGTGCCTTTTGCTAATGCCGCCAATTTTACTACCGGGAATGTGGTAGTATTGCGAGTTGGCGATGGTAGTGCTGCCTTAACCAGTGCCGCAACCCCCGTTTTTCTGGATGAATTTAATTCTGCTGGTGTATCGGTGCAATCAATTGCACTACCTACCACTGTTAACGGTAGCAACCGGATATTGACCAACAGTGGTTCGGCTAGTTCGGAAGGAGCCTTGAATCGCTCCGCCGATGGTCGCTATCTAACCCTGGCCGGATATGATGCTGCGGCTGGCACCGTAGGTGTTGTTTCCGCTGCTGGGATTGCCAGAGTAGTTGCCATAGTAGACGGTACAGGGACAGTTGACACCTCTACCCGGATTTCTGATGGCTATACCGCCAACAATATTCGCGGCGTGGTAACAAACGATGGTACGGGTTTCTGGACGGCTGGCACAGGCACAGGTGGCGGTACTCGCTTTGTAACTTTAGGAAGCTCTGGTACCAGTACCCAAATCAGTGCCTCGGTCACTAATACTCGTGTACCTAATATTTTAAATGGGCAGTTATATACTACCTCGGCTTCTGGAGCATTTCAGGGGATTAGTGCCGTAGGAAATGGTCTGCCCACTACTTCTGGTCAAACCACCACAATATTACCGGGCTTCCCTACTACCTCTGGCCCTGGCCCCTATGGTTTTGTGTTATTCGACCTTAATAGCTCGGTAGCTGGCGTAGATACCGCTTACGTGGCGGATGACCGGGCTAGTGCTTCCGGCGGTGGTTTGCAACGCTGGAATTTCGATGGAACAAACTGGACTTTGGCCTATACCCTTAATTTAAATACCGGGGCGCGTGGCATCACCGGGGTTAATAATAATGGGACAGTGACCCTGTATGCCACTACCACCGATAACAGGTTGGTATCTGTAACGGATACTGGTAGTGCTTCCGCTTTCACCGCTCTGGCAACTGCCCCTGCTAACACAGTTTTCCGGGGTGTAGCTTTTGCCCCTACGGGTGGTAATCCCGCTCCTACCACTCCAACTATTACCACCCAGCCCGCCAGCCAGAATATTAACACTGGCAATACCGCAACTTTAAGTGTGGTTGCTACTGGAACCCCGACCCCAACCTATCAGTGGTATCAGGGTAATTCTGGTGATACTTCCAACCTGATTGCAGATGCTACCGGGAGCAGTTTTACCACCCCGGCTTTAAATGCCACTACCAGCTATTGGGTACGGGTAAGTAATAGTGCCGGTACGGTTGATAGCACCACCGCCACCATTACGGTTGTCATACCTCCCCCGGCCTGTAGTGCTACGGGAACACTTCACACCTATGATATTCAAGGAACCACCGACATCAGCCCACTTGCCGGACAAACCGTTACGGTAGAGGGTGTGGTCGTGGGTGATAATGAAGGACCTGCCCCGACCTTGCGCGGTTTCTTCCTTCAGGACGAAACGGGCGATGGTAATGCCCTAACCTCTGACGGTTTGTTCGTATTCAACAATAACAACAACAGCGTAAGTGTTGGTCAGGTGGTTCGAGTGACCGGGTCGGTGGCTGAGTTCCAGGGCCAGACCCAGATCAATGCCACTAACATTGAGAGTTGTAGCCGCACCGCCACCATTGCACCAACCGATGTAACTCTGCCTTTCCCAAGTGCCACTTACCTGGAACAGTTTGAGGGAATGTTGGTGCGCTTGCCCCAGACCTTGTATGTCAGCGAAAGCTTCCAGCTTGGGCGTTTTGACCAACTTGTAATGTCTTCGGGTGATCGTTTGCGCCAACCTACTACCCTGGTTGCGCCCGGTGCTCCGGCAATTGCGCTTCAGGCCGCCAATGATTTGAACAAAATTATCATTGACGACAACCTGCAAAACCAAAACCCAGACCCGATTATCTTTGGGCGTGGAACCAGCCCGCTATCCGCTACTAACACCTTGCGGATGGGCGATACTGCCGCTGGCATCGTGGGCATTTTGAACTATACCTGGGCCGGAAACAGTGCCAGCCCGAATGCTTACCGGGTGCGCCCCACTATCCAGCCTAACTTTGTAGCCAGTAACCCCCGCCCCACTTCACCTGAAAATGTGGGTGGTTCGTTACGGGTTGCCAATGCCAATATGTTGAATTACTTCAATACCTTTACTGGCTGTACCTTTGGCTTGAATGGTGCGCCTGCCGATTGCCGGGGTGCAGCCAATCAAGTTGAGTTTGACCGTCAAACTGCCAAAATGGTGGCTTCCTTGACTTCGATGCAAGCTGATATTCTAGCCCTCAGCGAAGTTGAAAACGATGGTTATGGCCCGACCAGTGCGATTCAGTATATTGTGGATCAACTGAACGCGGCGACTGCCCCCGGCACCTATGCCTTTATTGACGCTGATGCCGTTACCGGACAGGTGAATTCACTTGGTACGGATGCTATCAAGGTGGCGATTATCTACAAACCCGCCAAAGTGACCCCCATCGGCAACACGGCTGTGCTGAATACCGGGGCGTTGGGCCTATTCCAACTGACTGGCGGTGTGGTACAGGGTCGCAGCCGCCCCGCTTTGGCCCAAAGCTTCAAACAGGTCTCTAATGGCGAGAACTTCACGGTGGTATCCAATCACCTGAAGTCAAAAGGTTCTGGCTGTACTGATAATATCAGTCCGGTTGGGCCAGACCCGGATGCGGGCGATGGTCAGGGTAACTGTAACCTGACCCGTAAACAGGCCGCCATTGAGGAAGCTTCCTGGTTACTGACTTATCCGACTGGCATTGTTGACTCGGATATTCTGGTGCTGGGTGATATGAACTCCTACGCCAAAGAAGACCCGATTGTGGCTTTTGAAAATGCTGGCTTCATTAACCTGATTGCCCAGCGGATTGGCACTAAAGCTTACTCCTATGTTTTCAGTGCTCAATCAGGTTATCTTGACCACGCTCTGGCTACCAGCACTATGTCGGCCCAGGTTACTGGCATTACCGAGTATCACAATAATGCTGACGAACCTACTGTGCTTGATTACAACACCGATTTCAAGACTCCAAATCTGGTTGCTTCCCTTTTCGCCCCCGACCAGTACCGCGCCTCTGACCACGACCCGATTGTGATTGGTCTGAACCTGCATCCATTGCCGGTAGCCAATCCTGATAGCTACACCGCCGAAGCTGGTACAACCTTATCGGTGGATAGCACTCAGGGCGTATTGGCGAACGATGGTGGTGCGCCCTTGACGGTTATTACCAACACAAACCCGACTCACGGGACGTTAACTCTTAACCCCAACGGCTCATTTACTTATACTCCTACTGCTGGCTACACTGGCCCGGATAGTTTTACGTATACTGCCAGTAACGCGGTTCAACTCTACAAAACCAATTTGCCTCCAATAGCAACTATTGGTGGGGTAGCTGTTACTGCTGGGGGTTATGGCTCCGGGTTCTATCCAGTTCCGGGTACAACTGATGAGTTCTATGGTTTGACTGACCGTGGACCAAACGTAGATGGCCCCGGTGGTACCAAAGTTGAGCCAATTCCCTCATTTGTTCCGGCAATTGGCAGGTTCAAATTTGTTAATGGTCAGGCTATTTTGCAACAGGTTATTCAATTACAAGCTGCCGATGGCACTCCTTACAATGGTCGGGTAAGCACCGAAGCCAGTACCGGGGAAACCATCACCGACTTGAACGGCAATGTGCTGACTCCTGACGTTAACGGTTACGACCCTGAAGGTCTAGTGGCACTGCCGGATGGCACTTTCTGGGTGTCGGACGAGTATGGGCCGTTTATCACCCATTTTGATGCAACAGGTAAACAAATTGGGCGATTGTCACCATTTGATAGCTCCTTACCTGCCGAGCTGAAAAACCGCGTACCCAATCGGGGTATGGAAGGTTTGACGGTCACCCCGGACGGTTCGACGCTGGTGGGGATTATGCAGTCGGCTTTGCAACAGACCGACCTGGCTGGTTTCGATGCCAAGAAACTTACCGTTCTACGCATTGTTACCTATAAATTCGCTACGGGTGAAACCCGCGAATATATCTATTTGCTGGATAACCCGAACACAACCAAAACTTCGGTCAGCGAGATTACCGCCCTCTCGAACACTACCTTCCTGGTGGATGAGCGCGATGGCAACTATCCGCCAGGTGCTTACAAAAAGCTCTTTAAGATTGACCTGAGCGGGGCAACCGATGTTGGGCCAAACAGCACAGTAGCGGGGGCACTATATGACCCGGCTACGGGCGGCCTGAAAATAAGTGGCAAAACCCTGGAACTGTTGGTCAAAAACCAGGATACTGCTGCCTCGACCACCACTCTGGCGGCGGCAGGTATTACCTCCGTGTCCAAGAGCCTTTATCTGGACGTTACAGCCTTGCTAACCACCCTCGATCCCCAGGTACGTTTCTTCTCGCACGACAAGCTTGAGGGCGTGGCGGTGATTGACGGCGGTAACAAACTGGTTATCAGCAACGATAGCGACTTCGGGATTGATGGCCTGATAAATAGCGTTGCTCCCTTCCAGTTGCACGCTAAAATTAGTCCGGTTACGGGTAAACAGGACGATGGCGAGTATCTGGTAATTGATTTAACCCGGTTGCCAGCCTCGGTTTCCACAACTACCGTAACAATCAACACTCAGGACACTATCGCTCCCGAAACCAATCTGCTTACTACTCCATCCAACCCAACCAGCAGTAACGCTGCCAGCTTTACCTTTAATGGTACTGATGGCGGAACCGGGGTGGTTGGCTTTGAATGTTCGTTTGATGGGGCGGCTTTCACAAGTTGCACCAGTGGTGTGAGTTATACTGCTCTGGCGGATGGTTCGCACAACTTTGCGGTGAGGGCGGTTGATGGAGTGGGTAATAAGGATGCTAGTCCGGCAACCTTTACCTGGTTGGTTGACACTACTGCACCAGTTACCACTGCTAGTGTAGCCGGAACTTTCAAGGTGGCGGATATTTATGATACCAGTGCAACCGTAACTTTGACCGCAACTGACGGTGGCTCTGGCGTAGCTTCCACTCAATATCGCATCCAGCGGTTTGGTGAAGCCTTTGGCGCATGGCAGAACTATAGCGGACCTTTCGTTATCAACAGCGAAGGGACTAATATAGTTGAATTCTACTCAACCGACGCGGTTGGTAATGTAGAGTCCACCAAATCTATCACAGTTAAGGTTACAACTTTTGCCAAAACCAGCGTTCTGGATAACTTCAATCGCCGGGACGGGGCAATCCGCACCAGTGCCACTCCCTGGTCTGGGTCGGAAGGCCTGGGCGGTTATAGTATTCGCAGCAATAAGGTTCAGGTGTTTGGTGGCGGCCCGATTTATTGGAATGGTCCAAGCTATGGTACAAATCAGGAAGCCTTTGTAACTTTGAGCAATGTTGACCCTAATGGTGGGGAACATGACCTGATGTTCAAGGTTCAGGGTAATACACCCAATTGGCGAAATGGGGTGATTGAAGTGGTTTATAAGGCCCAAACTAATACGGTGCAAGTATCCACCTATGTGCCGAGTCGTGGTTGGGTTGATTATTCTACCAATGCTCTAACTTTCCAAAATGGCGACCAATTTGGAGCGCGAGTGCTAAACAATGGTGAGGTTTGGATTTACAAAAACTCACTGCTGGTTGTTAAAGTTAGCCTGATTTCCACCGACCAAACTTTCTTCAATAACAAAGGTGGAAGAATTGGTTTGTGGTTCCTCAATGTGCCGAACGCCATCCTGGATGACTTCGGTGGTGGTACGCTTCCCTAACGCCGGGAATTCATTATCAGTGGGGTGGTATTTAACCGCCCCACTTTTTTATTATCAAATTCAAAAAGGGAGAGTCGCCAGAAACTATCGAACCATTGATAACGTTATTTAAACTGAGAAAACTAATTTATAACGATGGAGGTCATTTTGCTGGGTTACGTCTTTTCTTTGTTCAGTCTCAACCCATTTCAACAACTGATATTAGCTTTACCCCTGGTAGTATTAAGCGTGCTTTTGACCATTATTGGAGTGACAAAGCTCCGAGGTCAGCACAAAAAGGCCCGTCTTATACTGGGCAATTCTATCCTGATTACGCTGGGGGCTTACACTGTATTTATTGGGTTGGAATTGTTACTAAACCCTACAGGCACCAGTTTTGGTGCTTCCCAGCCAGTTATAATCTTTTTTGGCTATCTTTACTTTTTATCTCTTGGAGTTTGGCTGGTATTTATTGTCAAGTAGCGGGTAGAAGTAGGCCAGAAGATCGCGGGTGGAAAGTGTCCCAAGCGGTTAGCTAAACCAGTTGCGGCCAAAATGTACCACTTTGTCATTTGGGTAATCCGCTGTCCAGGTTTCGGTAAGGTGTGGCAGGTTCAGCCGCCCA
>JBBQZS010000055.1:0-41709 GCA_038207495.1 Chloroflexia bacterium | reverse complement strand
AGCCATTTCAAATCAGATTTAGAGCAATTCCCTTTGATAGAATTTGCTCTGAACCAAGTAGTAAATGAGTAGTTTTGAACTCAAAGCATAACTTGATTTTACTTTTAGAGAACAGAACAAATGTATTTGTTGGAGTCGATGCCTACCAGGTCGCCCCTACGAATTCCCCTGCATTTCTTTCATCCTTCACCAATCTCCCATTACGTTTCCAGATTCCCCCGGAGGCGGTCTTCATAGCGGCGACTGCGGAAATAACACATAGCCACCGCCAAGGCATCGGCGGCATCGTCGGGCTGCGGAATATGGTCGAGACCGAGCATAACCTGCACCATCTGTTGCACCTGGTCTTTGGTGGCGCGTCCGTAGCCGATTAGCGACTGTTTGACCTGCAAGGGGGTATACTCATAGACCTCAATTTCGTGATTAGCCGCCGCCAGCAACGCCACCCCCCGCGCCTGTCCCACCGCAATCACCGTAGTGGTATTTTTATTGAAAAAAAGCTCCTCAACCACCATCTGGCCCGGTTGCCACTGGTTGAGAAGCTCGACTAATTCGCTATAAATAAGCTGTAGGCGTTTGGGCGGAGACTGTTGGGGCGAGGTGGTAATAACCCCATAAGCCACCAACTCAAATTCATCATCCTGCGGACGCTGGCGCACCACGCCCCAGCCCATCCGGGCGGTGCCGGGGTCTATTCCCAGCACAATATTTTCCTTCTTAGCGGGTTTATCGGGGGAAGCCACCCTTACATCGCCGCCACTTCGTCACGGATGTTCAGGTTACTATAGACGTTTTGCACATCGTCCAGGTCTTCCAGCTTTTCCATCAGCCGTAGCACCTGCAAACTCTTGGCATCGTCCAAATCCATCAGGTTCTTGGAAATCATCACATCTTCGCTGCTGATGACTTTAACCCCGCCTTTTTCCAGCGACTCCTGCACATTCCGCATATCCTCGAAGGCGGTGTAAACTTCTAGTTCGGTTAATTGCCCGTCCTCGACCAGTTCCTGCACATCGCTTGCGCCCGCGTCAATGGCGGTTAGCATCAGTTCATCGGTATCGCCCTTTGGCTCAATCCGAATCAGGCCGAGATGCTCGAACATCCAACCTACCGAGCCAATTTCGCCGGGGTTGCCGCCACCTTTGGTAAAGGCGTTGCGGACTTCGGAGGAGGTACGGTTGCGGTTGTCGGTGACGGCTTTCACCAGAATCGCCACACCGCCGGGGCCATAGCCCTCGTAGGTGATTTCCTCATAGTTAACCTGGCCCTCACCACTGATTCCCAGCCCTTTTTCAATCGCCCGTTTAATATTTTCGGCAGGCATATTATCGCCGCGAGCTTTTTGGACGGCTACCCGGAGGCGGAAATTCGTGTCCATATCGCCACCGCCACCTTCGCGGCAGGCTATTGAGATTTCACGGGCCAGCTTGGTAAATAAGGCTCCGCGTTTGTTATCGAGGATACCTTTGCTGCGCCGAATTGAGTGCCATTTACTATGTCCTGACATAAACCAGAAGCTCCTTTAGACTGTTTCCCTCTTAGCTGGATTACTATCCTTCAGGACTTTCGCTGGAGGCCACTTATCAAGCTCAGGTTGGAGTTGTTTACTCCGACGGGTGAGTTCCAAAGCGAAAGTCGTATACTTTTAATATTTTGGCAAATTATACCACCCGCCTCAACCCTTTACAACCCTGGGAGAAAGGATGCAGTAGGAAGGATGAAAAGGGGAATTGCGTAGGGGCGGGGTTGCCCCGCCATTGAGTCCAACAAAATACCTAAGTTCTACAAAATAGGGGGTTCGCTCGGCGATAAATCACCGAGCTACTTTAACGAAGCCAGCTCAAGCTGGCTGAAAAGCCTCATTTTATTCAGAAAAGGGGATTTTAGCCCCTTTCAAGGGGCTTCGTTGAATTAGCACGGGGGCGCCTGTGCCCCTTGGGGGTATCAGCCCCGTGCGAACCTGATATTTCCACCGAACATTTGTATTTATTGGAACAGATGGGTTGCCCCGCCCAATATTTAATCACAAGGATGAACAGGATATTAGGAGGGGTTTTACACCCTCTCCCTTTTAAAGGGAGAAGGTAGGGGTGAGGGTTCGAGATAACTAATCCTAAAGTATTGAGTAGGGCCAAAGCTCTACTCTCATCCTGGCCTTCTCCCTGGCAGGGAGAAGGAACAAGACTTTACCTTAACAGCAGCTCCCTCGAAATGGAAATGCACTTAGTCATCGCCGCTCTTGCCAAAGAAAACGTCAGGCTGAGGGTGTGAGCCAGGGGCGGCTGATGGTGGCGGAGGAGCAGAAGGGCCAACCCAATTATTGCGGCTGTCGCCCCACGCGCCTAATACCCCACCGTCATCTTCGCCTTTGTTGGAGCGGGTAATGCTCATATACTCACCCAGACTATAGCAAGGGCGGATACTTCGGTCATAGTTGGTAGTGGTAGCAGCACTCAAAGTAACGTTTGAAGGAGCCAGGTCAAAAGCAACGGTGCTAAGATGGGTTACTTCGTCCTCAAACTTTACTGTTTTGCCCTTAACTTCGCCGTTTGCCATATCTACCCGCAACTTTTCGTTGGCTTGCTGCGCGTAATAGGCCACATTAACGTGTTCACCCTCGCGGTCAATGGAGATTGAAGGGTGAACATGCTGCGGGTCGGCACTGGTAGAAGCAGCTACTGTTACGGGAGCAGCCCAGCTATTACCGCCATCGGGCGAATAGAGCAAGCGAATAAAAGAGCCCGCTCCTGGGTCACCGGAAAGTTCGTTAATCGAACTGCTGAGGGCAATAAATAGCTTGCCGCCCACAACCGCCGCACTGGGTTGTACTACAAGTCGGGTAGCCTGTTGGTAGCGCGGGAGACCAAACCGCCCTATAGTTGGTGTTCCAGCATGTAGAACCTGGCGAACACCGCCGTTTGTACCACAATCTGAAACCGTACCAGGGGTGGTGTTAGGGAAATAGTTTGGGTCGGAGGCACCGGGAACGTTGAATTTCAGGAACTTAAATGTTGCGCCGCCATCATCCGAGACCAACACCCGGATGAAATCATACTGGAAGTTGCTGAAATCAAGGAAAGGTACATACAACCTGCCGTTGGTGCGGTCTACCACCGGGTTACTGAACTGAACCGCGCCGCCCAGGTTTGCACCGGCAACGGGGGTATAGATGGCCTTAGTGGTCCAGGTGGTGCCACCGTCAATGGATTTGGCGAAATAAAGCTCCGAACCACCTGCGTAGAAGCGCGTCCAGGTTACATAAAGATTATCGCGGTTCTTTACGGTTGGGTCGGGTCCCACTGCCAGCCACTCTTTGTCATCGCCGTTATCGGTGTGGACAATGTTGGCGGTGCCAAAGGAAGTGCCGCCATCGCTGGATTTGCTGACCGTCACGGTGGTAGCTCCGGTGGTATCGGCCCCTAACGAAGCGTAATAGAAATTACCCTTGCGGTCTACGCCCAGCGAAGGGTCGCCAAAGGTGTTGACGCTGCCAGCCGAGCCGGGAATGAACCCGCTCTTCCAGCTTTTCCCACCATCTTTGGAGTAGGAATAGCCCGACAGAAACCGTTGGGTAAATTGCAGGGTGGTGGGGCCAGTTTGAATCACCTTTTGGTTGGCGGAACTGTTATAGCCAACCACTAGATTCTTACCATAAGCGGCTATCGAAGTTTCGCTCTGGGTCGAGAACTCAAAGGGGCGAGTTAAGCCGGGGAAGCTGGTAATATTGTCCAGAGCCGGGTCGTTAACCTGACGATTGGTTACGTGCCCATCATCATATCTCTGGGTAGAGGCGGCAGTGGTCAGGTAGGAGGCGGATAAATCATCCGCAAGGTTAACATCATCGGGCATGAGTATCGAAGGGCTCTGGTCAATCCCCTTGATGACCAGTTCAAAATCTTCTTCTGCCAGAACTCTGGTAGGCATAGTGCTGAACACAAACATGGTGACGAGCATCCAGGTGAATACCATCAGGCTAACCCGTCGGAAGGTGCGAAAATATCTGGGTTTGGAACTTGAATCACCAAATACCATTTTCTTCTCCTTTAGCCGTTCATCTTTGAACGTACTAACTATTTTTTGTTAATCGCTGTAGAAGGTTCTGTGCTAATAAACCTACGTGCTGGAACAGAAATTAAGAAGTAGTAGCCGGCTGTTCTAAAGCCATAGCTTCCGCCGGGCAAGTATTATAGAGGTGTGGTGTTAGTTGTTGAGTTGAACTTTTGTAGATGGCATTGTGCGAACGAAAGCGTAAATATAACCTGATTTTAATCTGTTATTAATATACTGTCAATAGGGTTTTATTACAAAAGTGAGCGGCCTAGGATGGAGATTGAGGGGGTTTTGAGTAATGAGTAGTGAGGACTGAGTAAGTGTACCCAAGAATTGTCATCCTGAGTAGTGGATGCAATAAACCCAGTGAGTGGCCAAAGGTTAACAATGGAGTTTACCCGGTAATAAATCACCGGGCTAAAAGAGCCTGTAAGCTAACCATTCGGACGCGCTTTCTAAAGGAGCCACTTTGTTAAAAATATAGGCTCTCTTAGCGCGGTGGCTTTAGTCCCGCGTTTGTTGCTCGGCAAGATCCTTCACTTCGTTCAGGATGACAAGTTCGGGCAAGTATTACTAACTAACTAACAGTGACAGGGTTTCTTGCATCCACTACTCAGAATGACAGGTTTAGGGAAACTTACTCGGCACTCGTTACTCCCTAAGAGGCGCGACGGAAGTTCCGGTAAAGCGGCTCAAGATGGGAAGGAATGCGCCCCTCGATGTAAGTACCATCGTCGCCATGCTTTTCCTTGTCAATCTGCCCCTTCTGATGGAACAGAGCCACCAGCTTATTATCGCTGTAGGGAATCGTCAGCTTAACCTTAACCAGCCCGTTATCCAGCATATGCTGAATACGGTCCAGCAACAGGTTCAGACCGAGGCCGGATTGGGCCGAAATCGGCACATAATCCTCCGGCAGCTCGAACTCCTCCACAATCTGGCGACTGACAGCATTTTCGTCGGCACTTGCCAACAATTCCTCATCCACCATCAGGTCAATCTTGTTGAGGGCCATAATGCGGGGCTTGCCATCCGCCCCCAAATCGCGCAAAATCTTCTCCACCGTCTCGGATTGCTCCTGAGCGTTGGGGTGCGTGAAATCCAGCACATGAATCAGCAAATCGGCCTCGTTGACTTCCTCTAAAGTGCTGCGGAAAGCCTCCACCAGATTGGTTGGCAGGCGTTGGATAAACCCTACCGTGTCGGTCAGGAGAGCTTCGCGCCCGTTGGGAAGTTTCAGACGGCGGGTGGTGGGGTCAAGGGTAGCGAAAAGCTTATCCTCCGCCAACACCCCGGCGTTAGAAAGTTTGTTGAGCAGGGTGCTTTTCCCGGCGTTGGTATAACCTACCAACGAGATAACCGGAATACCCTCGGCCCGACGTTTGCGGCGATAAAGCTCGCGATGATTATGGACGCGCTGCAACTGCTTTTTGAGATAGCTGATACGCTCACGGCTACTCCGTCGGTCAATTTCTAACTGAGTTTCACCAGGGCCACGCACCCCCACCCCCGCCCCGCCACTGCTGGCAGTCTGGCGCGAAAGGTGAGTCCACAAACGGGTCAGGCGCGGCAACCGATACTCAAGTTGGGCCAGTTCGACCTGCAAACGGCCTTCATGGGTACGGGCGCGGCTGGCGAAAATATCCAGAATCAAGGCGGTGCGGTCAACCACCTTCACCTCCAGGAAGCCCTCGACCTCGCGCTGCTGGGTGGGCGATAGCTCCACGTCAAAAATCACCACGTTGGTTTCTAGCTCCAGCCCCATTTCCTTCAGCTCTTTGAGTTTACCTTTACCCACCATAAAAGCGGGATGGGGATGGTCAACCTTCTGGTAGGTTTTGCCCACTACCACCAGTCCGGCGGTATCACAAAGTTGCTCCAGTTCCGCCAGGGAATCTTCCAGGGCAAAAGCGTCATGGTGTTGCTCGATACCCACTAGCAAGGCCCGTTCTTTGGGCGCACCAGTCGGATATGAATCCGGGCGCGGGTGTTTGCTCTTGGCGATGCGCGGGGCGTCATCTTTACTTGTATCGTTGCTGCCGTTACGCAGGGAAATCATATAGCTAGCGGGGGTAGCAGGGTCAGATGTAGTAAGGTCGTTCAATTCAGGAGTTTTCTTTTCTATTTTTTCGGTCAATTTGTTTTTGTGTCCATTTTTCGGATTGTAAGTGGTAGCCGTAGGCAATCCTCCAATCTTGTCCGCCCCAGGCTTCTCTGCCCGGTTCGGTCTATCGAAATATTTGGTAAAAGGGGTGGACTGCACAACATGTAGTGGTGTTATATGCAGCTACCCACATTATAGCAGTTTGGCCTAAATAGTAAATAGCTTTCCGAACTGCTTTAGATTTTAGAAAGTGAAATAGTTCTATATATAGATACGCCAAAACCGCAAAAAAGTTCCACTTCCCGCCAATCGACTTAGGTTGATTAGCTGTTTATAGTATAATACAGATAGAAGAATCAGTCAAGTTGTAATTGGTTATGAGAATGGAACAAAAAAGCCGAACATTCTATCTTTCAGTAAGATATTCTGGTATCATATTTAGGGTAAACGGGCAAAAATTAGCAAATTTTTCAGCTGAGGATACTTATGAAAAAGACTTTCCTGACCTTTCGCGCACCCGGCCCGGCCTGGACAGCCAAAAACATTCCTGAACCGCCCTATTGGAGTGTGACAAACGGCTTGCGCGATTGTGATTTTCGATTTTAGATATTCGATTTTAGATTTTTTCACAAGGAGAAAGTGGATGTTTCAAGGACTACGATCAGCGATTTATGGCGTGACCGATATTGAGAAAGCCAAAGAATGGTACATTCAAGTTTTGGGTATCCAACCCTATTTTGACCAGCCCTTTTATGTCGGGTTTAACATTGGCGGCTACGAACTGGGCTTAGACCCGAACGCAAGCGCAGGTTCAACCACAGGCTCTACGGCCTATTGGGGGGTGGAGGATGCCGAGGCTACCCACCAACGCTTGCTGGAAATGGGCGCAAAAGAAAATGGTGGGATTCATGATGTGGGCGAGGGTATCATGATAGGCTCGGTAATTGACCCCTTCGGCAACCAGCTAGGGATTATCACAAACCCTAATTTCTCGCTGAAATAATATCTGGGACAGGTATAAAGCCAGTCCATACCTCGTTCGTAGGGACAGCCCTTGTGGCTGTCCGGGTAGACACAGAGGTCTACCCCTACCAAAAATTCTGTATATTTTTTAGGGTTAAGCCTGTGGTGGTTCTTGTATCTGTTCCATATACAAGCGCGCACTGGAAATTACGCCAGACTGAACAACCGCCAATATAACTCCCTTTAAAATAAACCTGGTACCATCCAGTTTTGTACCCTGTAAATGTTGTTCAATCCACACATTCTCACCATCTACTACTAGATTAAGAATATCACCATGGATGTCTGGAATATTAGTAAAAAGGAATTCATAATTCTTTCTCACTACATCGGAACCAGTGAAAGCCCTCTCCGGGTGAAAAGGTTGTTCACTCTGGTAATTAGGGGCAAAACATCCCACGACCCCTTCCACATCATGCCGATTTATTGCCGCATTAAATTGCACCAGCACTTCTTTTGGTGATATTCGGCTATCCCTTAGCAGTTCCTCACTCATGGCAAGTCCTTTCTTTCTAATACCAAGTCCTGTTGAATAGTAACTGTATGTAGGGGATGTTCAGTAACTCAAGTGGGCAGCTTTGAAAACTGCTCTACAATTTTATAGAACAGTATATAATATTACTTGATATTATAACTCAGTATTCGCCTAATTTAGCGCAGCCGTCAGAAGCTTCAGGCCGTTACCGTAGCTGGATTGTAAATCGGTCAGGGCGGTGGTAACGTCCGCTATTATCGGATTATCGGCCCGCAGCAGCCCCCGTTCCACTTTACTGATTTTATCCTCAATATCTTTGTAAACATCTTTGCTACGGGTACTGACCGCATCTTCCACCTCAATCCAACCGTCGCTGAATAGCTGGAAAGAGCTTTTGGCGGTGGCAATATTATTGTCCTTGAGAGCCCCGATGGTTTTAGACAGATTGGTTTGGACAATCCGCATATCGGCTACTTCGTCCAGAACCGGGCTCAGGGGTTGCCCAGCAATAGCGACATTCAGGCTATCGGTGAAGCTCTTTTGCAACCCTTCCACCAACGGCACAATTTCGGCGGGGTTGGGGGCGGGCGCGTCCAACAGCTTCTCGATTTTGCCCTCGTAATCCTCAATAGTATTATAAGCCTGGGCCGAGCGGGTTTTGACGTAAAGTTCGATGCCACTCCAACCGTAGGTGTAATCGTCAAAGGCGGATTTGGCGACCTTGAGGTCAGGCTTTTTGAGGGCGGTCAGGGTCGTACTGAGGTTGGGCGATACCCCTTGCATTAAAATCACCTCTTTGGTTGGCACTTTGCCAGTGGTGCGAATAGTATTCAGCATCGTCAGCGAACGGTTGTAGGTAGTGAGCAAATTATTTTCGGCAACCAGCAAATCCGCCGCAACCGGTTTCTCGACCTTGAAAAGCTGACCGACATTACCCAGCTCTTTCTCGGTAGCCTTGTATAACTCTTTAGAGCGGGGCTTGATGCTGCCCTCGATTCTATCCCAGCCTTCGTCAAATTTAGTGAAGGCCGCTTTGCCCGTCGCAATGTCCCCGGTAGTAAGAGCCGCGATAGAGTTGCGTAAATCCAGCCGCACAATCCGAATATCGGCAATTTCGTCCAGAACCGCATCGTAATCCGGGCCGGTTTCTGCCAGTTTCAGAGCCTCATTGTAGCCCTTTTGCACCCCCTCCACAAAAGGAATTATTTCCTCGGCTTTTGAGCCAGCTTTATCAAAGAGGTCGTTGGCCTTGAATTCGTTCTGAACCTCAATCGTGTCGTAAAGTTGTTTGGAACGAGCGTTAACATAAACCTCAATGCCGTTCCAGGCGTTGGAATATTCGGCAAAGCTCTTTTTAGCCCCGGCTATATCGCCCTTCTTGAGCGCGTCCAGGGTAGCGGTAATGTTAGGCACAACCGCTTTCATCAGGGTATATTCTTTGCTGGTTGGGCCAGCCTTAACCACTTTGGCACCGGGCGGCAAGGTCGCAGGGGTGCTATTTGCTGCAACCGTTGTAGTAGGGGCGACGCTTGCTACGCCCTGGGTGGTGGTTACTGCCACTGTAGTAGTAGGGGCGACGCCTGCTACGCCCTGATTTGTGGTGGAGGTAGCATCCCCACAGCCCGCCAGCAACAGGCCAATAAACAGCCCTAAAGCAACCAGTCCATATTTCTGGCTTTTCTTCGTCATTTTCAATTCCTTTTCGGTAGGTAATAAAACTATTTGCTAATTATTTGAGAGTTGGACATAAAAATTGAACCTAATTCGTAGGGACAGCCCTAGTGGCTGTCCGGGATTGATTCAGGACAGGCTGAGCGGCCTCCCCTTTGGGGACAAGAACAGTCCCTACGAATTCCCCGTCCCCCATTCGCGAACCTACGAATTAGGTCCAACCTCCAATTATTCAGAAACTCCCGCCGGGGCGGAGGTTGATACTTTTTGGATAGACCTCTCCTTGACGCGCCCATAAACCACCACAATCAACGCGGCTATCAGCAGGACTAGTTGCGGTACAGTCGTTTCCCAGGTTGGGTAAAGGCCAAGGAAGGCGTTTTCGGGCAGGAAATCGGTAGGGGTGGACGATATTATGCTGCCGACTTGCAGAGCGTGGACACCCATACCGACAAACTTGAAGCAGAGGTAGAAAACCAGAATACTGGCGACCAGGAAGAAGGGGGCCATTGGGATTCTCAGGCCGACCACTACCAGCAAGAAGCCGATTACGCCCAGGGCAGCCGTGCCGATAGCCAAACCAATCAATAAATCGCTCAGGCTGATGCCCGAACCCATTCCCAGGAAGAATAGCACCGTTTCAGCTCCTTCGCGGAAAATTGCCAGGAAGGAGAGGAACGCCAGCCCGAACAGGCTACCTTTAGCCAGGGCGGCGGTGCTTCTTTGTTTAACGTAGCGACTCCAGGCGACCGCACTCGACTTGCCATGCATCCAGTAACTAACGTAAATCAGCATCAGAGCCGCCACCAGGCCGACAGTACCTTCGACTATCTCGCGGTTGCTGGGGTTAATCAGGCTGCTGAACAGGAGTTGGATAACAACCCCCAGCACAATGCTGAAACCCAGGCCAACCGCTACCCCACCCCATATCCAGGGCTGCTTTTCTTCATTGCCCGATTTTTTCAGGAAGGTCAGCAAGGCTACCACTACCAACAGAGCTTCTAAGCCTTCGCGTAGCAGAATGATGCTGGCATCGAAAACACCGTAGCTGGCGGCTTGTTTGTAAGGTTCTAGGCGAGTAGTCATTCGGTCAATTACCGCTTTGCTATCGGCGGATTTCTGATTTAACAGATTATAGGCCAGGGCCATATCGTTTTCGGTCTGACGATAATCGTCCCCTGAGCGGGTTTTAACCTGTCCTTCAACTTCTAACCAATCGGTCTGGAATTGTTTGATAGCGGCGGCGGCGGCGGTATAATCGCCTTTGGCCTGCGCGGTGCGGGCGGTTTCCAGTAGCCCCAGAACGGAGGCGATAGTCGGGGTCGAGCTGCTGCTGGCGGTGCTAACGGTTGGGGCAGTTACCGCTACAGTTGCGGCAGACGGGGCGGTGGTGGTTGCTGCCAGTGGCGTACCTTTGATAAAGGCCTGATGCTGGGCGTCCAGAGCTTCCAGAGCGGCAATTACATCTTTGGCAACCGGGGGGGTCTTGGTAAAGGCAAAACTTACATCACTCATCTTTTGCTCAATCGTGCGGTAGGCCTCTTTGGATTTGGTCTTTACCCCGTCCTCAATATTGAACCAACCATCGTCATAGGTTACGTAGGCTTTTCTGGCAGCCTCAATATTTCCTGCCCGTGCGGCGGTGAGGGCTTGCTGGATGTAGCCATTAACCTGCGCCAAATCTTCTTCGGGGCTTTGCGCGAGGGCGGGGGTCAATTGCCACCCTGCAAATAATAAGGCTAAAGCCAGGAATAAAGCGGCAAAACGCCAGGTGGTTAGATTCCGGGATACGGGACGCATAGGGACTCCTTTCGCACACAACAAAAGTTTTATGATTAATTCGAGCCTATCCAATACCTTCTCAGGCGATATTAGCATACCCTAATTTATTTTTTTCGTCAAGGGTAATATAGCATGAGGTTATATGTTTATTCTGTAATCCAAGTTACTATAAATTGGCTTTAATTGAGAATCTTAGCCTGGAACTGGCAAAAGAGGCTTAGAATGCTGTAATGGGGGAAATTGAACAGCCCTACCCCCAGAGGGCAAGGCGAACGCCAGGTTACAGGTGATTTTCACTCGTTACGCGTTACTATTTTCCGTGGGAAAGTTTTGAATATTTTAGCCACTCAAAATAACTTGCCTTGTTCACCATCATCAGTTTTGGGTGACAGGTTTTTCTTCTGGCGGCGTTGATGCTGGTCAATCAGGGGCTTGATGGTCGGTTCGGCGGGGACTTCCTCCGGCATTGTGCCACCAATCCGCTCAATCGCGCTGCGCACCTCTTTGCCAACCTCGGTGTGAGTTTCGGTCGCTTTGGCCTTGCCCACAATTCCTTCATTCCGTAGCTTGGCCTCGGTTTGAGTAATACGGAAATCGTTCGCCGCCAATTCCTCCCGACCCATCCGGTCAAGCAGGTTTTCCTTATCGCCGACCCCTTTTTTGGTCTTGATTTCGTCCATATTCAGTCCGCCGTATAGTCCTTGATAACCCGCGTTCTGAAACTTGCCAAAATCCGCCGTCAGTACCCCGGCCTTGTAAGCGGCCTCCGCCAGAGCTTTGTTATTTTCGGTAACCCGTAACCGCAACTTCAGTCGCTCGTCCTGCTCGGCCTTGAGTTCCCGCAACTCGTTCTGGCGGGCGGCAACCGCAAAATAGGTCTGCGCCGAGGCAATTTCCAGCTTGCGCGGGTCGCCATTTTGGGCTATAAGATAACAGGCGAAGCGGCTCAACACATAATCCTTGACCTCACGTTGCGCCCCTGACCCTAACTTAACCATTTTGTTGACGCCAACAAAATGGTCGGCACTCTTTTGGCCCACTTGCTCGGAAGAAGTCACGGCCCGTTTGACCGCCACCTCGAAGTTGCGCCACTCGCTATAGCCCAAAAGTGGGGCTAAATCCCGCGCACTCCAGAACTCCATGCCATAGGGGCTGATTTGTTTGATGCTCTCGAAATCGGGTGGGGCTATTTTCTCCTCACTCATTTTAAGCTCCTGTTTCTGAGTCCTCATTAATAATTTGCTGTAAAACCGCCGGGTCAATATTACCGCCACTTAGTACCAGCACAATTTTTGAGGCGGCGGGCAGTTCGGCCCGGTGGCGGAGATAGGCGGCATAGGGTAGCACCCCCGAAGGCTCAACCAATAGGTGATTCTCAAACAACATGCGGCGGACTCCCTCGCGGATTTCAGCCTCGCTGACGGTAATAATATCGTCCACATATTCCTTGATATGGGCGTAGGTCAGTTTACTCAGGCTGGTGGTTCTTACCCCATCGGCGATGGTGCGCGAGGTCTTTTCGGCACTATACTCCACTATTTTATCACCCCGAAACGACTCCTGGGCATCAGCCGCTAGTTCCGGCTCGACCCCGATTATTTTCACCGAGGGTTTGAGGCTTTTGAGGGCTACCGCAATCCCGCTTAACAACCCGCCCCCGCCCACCGGAATTAATACCAAATCCACATCGGGCAAATCCTGATAAATTTCCAGCCCGGCGGTACCCTGTCCGGCTATTACGTAGCGGTCATTAAAGGGCGGCACTAGCGTCCAGTTCTGGCCCTGCATGAGCTTTTCGGCTACATCTTCGCGCCGCTCGGTAGCCGGGTTATATAGCACCACTTCCGCCCCGTAGCCCCGCGTCGCCGCAATTTTCACCGCCGGGGCGTTCGTTGGCATTACTATTACCGCTTTCATGCCAAGTTGGCGGGCGGAATAAGCCACCCCCTGAGCGTGATTGCCACTGGAATAGGCGATAACCCCACCCGCCCGTTCCTCGGCGTTAAGGGCGGCGAGGCGGTTATAAGCCCCCCGAATTTTGAATGCCCCGATAGGCTGTAAATTTTCGGCTTTGAGGTAGACCTGCTCCCCACCCGTGCCAGCCACCGCCAACAAAGGGGTATGACGGGCAACCCCCCGAATCCGTTCCTGGGCCTGCTTTATTTCCTCTAACGTTACCAATGGTTCAGCCATTTAGCTCTCCTGAATTTTGGGATTTAGTTCAAATGATAATTACTGCTCTTTACTCGACTTTTGGGGTTTCTCAAGGGTTAGCTTCCCAATCCTCCAGATTCAGCCCTGATACGCGGCTGAATTCGCTGGTATTATGGGTTACTAATATCAAATTATTGGCAAGGGCGATTGAAGCTATCAAGAGGTCATACGGTTGGACGGTTTGAAATTTTTGGCGCAGGTTCGGTGACTTGCCATTAAGATACCTGACACAAACATTTGTATCCAACAAAAAAATCATACCAGCTCTTCACGCACTTCATAATCGCCCTGTGGTAGGCGTTCCAGTGGGTCATCCTTGAACATTCCGTAGGTCTGGTCAAAGAAATCGGCGGGCCAATCGGCTTTTACGGCTGGTTTGGAATTTAGGGGTTGGATGACTACCAAAACTTCAAGGTCTGTATCACTCAGGCCGGTCGGTAATTCCAACTTCAGCAGCCCATCGCCCCCAATATGAGCCTGTACTTTTATACTTTGCATCTAAAAACACCTCTTTCTTGACTCTGGAAATAGCTTTGCAATTAATTATAAGCCCGACCATTATTTATCCGCAATTCCTTTGCCTCTTTGTTCCTCGGCTTTCTGGCGCAACTTTGCCAGCCGTTCGGTGACGGTCTGCTCATAGCCCCGGTCGGTGGGTTCGTAGTAGTGGCGGCCCTCGATTGCTTCCGGCAGGTTTTGCTGATAGACAAAGCCCTCCTCGAAGTCGTGGGCGTACTTGTAACCCTCGCCATAGCCCAGATTTTTCATTAACTGGGTGGGAGCGTTGCGGAGGTGGAGCGGCACCGGGTCGTTGCGAGTGGTCAGCACGTCGGCCTGCACCTGTTTGTAACCAGCATAAAGCCGATTGCTCTTGGGGGCGGTTGCCAGGTAAACCACACACTGCGCCAGAGCCAAGGCCCCCTCCGGCATCCCGATAAAATGCACCGCCTGTTGGGCCGCCATCGCCACCACCAGAGCCTGAGGGTCCGCCATCCCTACATCCTCACTGGCGGCTCGCACCAACCGTCGGGCGATATATAGCGGGTCTTCGCCACCCTCCAGCATTCGCGCCAACCAGTACATTGCCGCATCGGGGTCGCTACCTCGAATAGTTTTATGAAGTGCTGAGATAATATCGTAATGCTGCTCCCCGCCCTTATCGTAGAGCAAGGCCCGACGCTGGACGGCGTTTTCCAGCAGGGGCGGGTCAATCACTAACTGACCATCGGTGTTGGGTTGGGCAATCGAAACCGCTAAATCCAGGATATTCAGGGCGGAGCGGGCATCGCCATTCGCCAGGGTCGCCAGGGCTTCTTCGGCGGTGGGCAATACCTCGATTTTCAGTTTGCCCAGGCCACGTTCGGGGTCGGTCAGGGCGCGGCGCAACACCTCTTTTATCTCGTCGTCGCCCAACGCCTTCATGGTAAAAACCCGCGCCCGTGATAGTAACGCAGCGTTGACCTCAAACGAAGGATTCTCGGTGGTCGCACCAATCAGGGTAATCGTGCCGTTCTCGACGACGGGAAGTATCGCGTCCTGTTGAGCCTTGTTAAAGCGGTGGATTTCGTCAATAAACAGGATGGTCTTTTTGCCGTTAGACTTGCGACGGGCGCGGGCTTCCTCCACCACTTTGCGCAGATCGCTGACCCCGGCACTGGTGGCACTGACCCGCGAGAAGTGCGAACGGGTGATGTTGGCGATTATCTCCGCCAGGGTAGTCTTGCCGACCCCCGGTGGCCCCCACAGAATTATCGAGCCAAATTTGTCATTCTCCACCGCCCGGCGCAAGGCCGCCTCTGGCCCGGTCAGATGCACCTGCCCGATAAACTCGCCAAAGTTGCGGGGTCGCATCCGAGCCGCCAGGGGTGCGGTAGGGTCAATCTCCCCCTGCTCCGTCGCCTTATCTTCGTTTGTATCGCCGAACAAGCTGCCCTGTGTCATAAAATCCCTATTCTTAGGTAGGGGCAGACCTCTGTGTCTGCCCTGGAACGGCCCGGCAATCAATCACCGGGAGCCTGTGCCCCCTGGGGGTAAAAAGAGCCTGTAATTCCACCATTTGGGTTTGTTTCTTGGGTTCATTATTTTGTCGAAAATACAGGCTCTCTAAGCACGGGGATTTATTCCCGTGTAAACCCTATCCCCCGACCCCCGCCTTTTTCCATCCTTCAACCCGCATCCTTCCAAAAGGGGTTAGGTCAAAATCGGGGTTGAAATCACCAGCAGTAGTCCAAACAGGTGGTAATCCTTGCCAGGGTAGAAATAGTAACGGTAGGTAGAGGCGGATTCGGCCTGGGAGTTGCGATAGGAGCCACCTCGCAAAATTTTATACATATTATTACCAACATCTACCGTTGTAATAGAATCATAATCGTTGGCACACCACTCCCAGAGGTTGCCGCCCATATCGAGTGCACCACAGGCCGCCGCACCCTGCGGATACAGCCCCACCGCCACCGAACGATTTAGCCCTGCTTCAAGCGTGTTAGCAACGCCCTTTTGCCAGTCGCCCCAGGGGTAGGGGCGGTGCTGGTTGCCGTTTTGGGCGGCCCATTGCCATTCCCATTCCAATGGCAGCCGCACCTGAGCGTTTTGCCCCACTCTAAAATTCGTGCCATCCGGGTTTGGCAGTTCCAGGCCATTAAGCCGCTGATTGAGCCAGCGCGCAAAGGCCACACTTTGATACCAGGAGATATTATCGCGGGGGCTGTTTTCGCCTTTGGAAGATTGTTTAGCCAATTTTTGCTGTTGGTATTCAGGCAGAAAACCCTGCCACCATTGGGGGTTAGTATACCCGTCTTTGGCCTTCACAAAGGCTTCGTATTGAGCGTGAGTTATCAGGTATTTAGCGATATAGAAGGGCGAGACGGCGAAAGTCTCATTTTGAAGGGTAATTTCACCACCAGGGGCAACCAGCAGCCAGCTAATATCAGGTGTACCATTTTTGCCTACATCTATACCAGGGCGGGGGTCACCGAGTTTACCCAGACGGTCGCTAATCTGACAGCGACGTTGGTGACTGGTACGTGGGTCATTGATTTCATTTAGTAGCGATTCTTGTTCTGACAACCTAACCCCCTGGCCCCCTTTCCTGTAAAGGAAGGAGGAAAGATTTGGGTAGACACGGAGGTCTAACCCTACGAATTTCCCTATCTCCTGTCCTCCGACCCCGCCTCCCTATTTTAACATACCGTCAGATGCTTGATTCCGGGCTAACTATGTTATAATGGCGCGAAAAGTGGCGGTTTTTGGCATTTTTAGGCTAGTTTTAAGGTCATTTACAGGTGGAGACAGATACCCCCAAACCTCCTAAAATTCACCCCGGCAGCGACGTAGCGGTAGGGGATAGCGTACGTCTAAGGAAGCCCCATCCCTGTGGCGGCTACGATTGGCGGATTGTGAGGATTGGGGCGGACATTGGGATGCGCTGCCTGACCTGTGACAGACGGGTAAACCTGCCCAGAGCCGAATTTGAACGCCGCTTCAAGGCCTATATAGAACGAGCTTGAATGGTTGTTGGTTTTTCGTTGTTAGTTGTTAGTTAAGAAAGTGGTTTATTACCAACAACCAGTAACCAACAACTCCTGAATTCTTTCTTATTACGAGGTAAAATGTCGTTAAGTCCTCAAGATGAAGAAATAAACCCAAACCCCGGTGGGTCGCCTGACACCAACCCTATTCCTACCCCTATCAAGCAAGCTAACGGGCAACATCCCACCAAAAAAACCATCTCGGTTAAAGACGAGTTTGAGCCAGCCTACGATTACGCCATGATTGAAGGCGCGGGGGCGGATAGCGGCAAACCTGCCAACCCTAATGGTGATGACGAAACGGTCTCGGTTTTCCGCAATCGCAATTTTATGCTGTTGTGGATTGCCCAGGGACTTTCCCAGACTGCCCAGCAAATCCTGAACATTACCCTGGTGCTTTATGTGGGCAAGCTGACCAATGACTCGCCTACCCAGACCTCGATTGTGACGGTCTGCTTTTTATTGCCGGGGGTATTTTTCAGCGCGATTGCCGGGGTATTTGTAGACCGCTACCGCAAACGCACCACCCTGTTAATTACGAACCTGACCCGCGCCCTGATTGTACCCTGGCTATTTTTTATGTCCAGCCTGCCCTTGCCTATCGCCTTGCCTTCCATTTTTATTATCACGCTATTTTTCTCAACTATCAGCCAGTTTTTCAATCCGGCAGAAGCCGCCATTATCCCCTTACTGGTCAAGCCGCACCAGTTAACCCGCGCCAATTCGCTGTTTCAGGTGACCCTTTTCGCTACATTGTTCCTGGGAACTTCGCTACTCGGCCCTTTGTTGCCCGGAATAATCGGGGCGGAAAACGTCTTTTTGCTGATGGCCGCGCTCTATGCCCTCTGTGTGGTGCTGGTCTGGTGGCTGCCCGACAATGAGCATCTGGCCCCCCGCGAGAAGGAACAGACCGTCTGGGAAACCGTCCGGGATTTGTTCAAGGATGTTTATGAGGCCTGGAAATTTATCCGTACCGACACCCAAATCTGGCTGGCGATTATCTATCTTTCCACCGTCCAGACCGTTCTATTCACCATGACCGCCATCGGTATTCCCTTCGTGGGCGATAAAGGTTTGCGACAGCCTCCCAATACCATAATTTTTGTGCTGGCTCCCCTCTCGATTGGGCTGGGAATTGCGGTGGGGTTGGTCAACGTCCTATCAAAACCCAATATTCGGATGAAAGTGCTGGTGCGCTCTTGTGCCGCGCTGGGCTTGTCGCTGATGTCGGTGGGGTTGGTTAAACCAATTGCCGACCTGTGGGTTTTAATTTTCACACCGGGAGTGCCAATCGGCGGGCCAGCCCTGCTTCTATTGCTAATCGTTTTATCAATGCCCTTTGGTTTTGCGGTTGGGCTGCTCAATATCCCCTCGTTAACTATCCTGCAAGAGCGTTCGCCCAAGGATTTGGTCGGGCGGGTCTTTGCAGCCTATTTTACCTTCGCTAACGGGGTTTCGATTATTCCGATTCTGTTTGCCGGGGCGTTGGGTGATATTTTCGGCAGTATCTTTGGCCCAACCTATGCGGTGGTGCCGGTCTTCTTCCTCTTTGGCCTGATTATTATCGGGGTGGCCTATTATGGGCATGTGCGCGGAAAAAGATAGGGTTGAGATATAATGTTAGTTTAATCTCAACCACGGGATAGTAGGAGAGAGCGCAATGACTACTAAAGATTTGAGCCGAGTTTATCCAGATGAATACTTAGTCGAGGAAGATCAGATGGGAAATAGCGCGGCACAGGGGTTATTTATCCGCTACATGGTTCGGGTGCTAGAATGGTTGTACCGGGTTGATAAATGGATGATTGCTGCCGAACTCAACCATTATCATACTGCCTTGAATAATAGCGAAAAAATGATAGTGCCGGACATTGCGGTTTTCAAAGGAATTAATATTCCCCTTGAAGAACAGCCCAAAGTTACCAGTTGGGATATGCGAAAGGGTGACAAAGCCTGCCCACCGCTGGTAATCGAAGCCTGCTCGCCCAGCACCTATCAGAATGATATTGAGGCCGACAAAAAGCCCCAGCTCTATGGGTTGATAGGAGTGAAGGAATATTTTGCCTATGACCCCAACCCGACCCCGCTCTGGCCTGAAACTATTGGAGGGCGGTTATTGGGCTGGAAATATGATGCACAGGGTAAAGCCGAAGCAATCAAGGCAAACCCGGATGGGCGGCTGTGGAGCGCGGTACTGGAATGCTGGTTACAACCGGATGGGATATTTTTAAGATTATTTGATACACAGGGGCAACCCCACTTAACCGCCGAGGAAGCCGAAGCGGAAGCCCGCCAGAGTGCCGAGAGTGCCAAAGAGAAAGCCTGGGCCAAGCTCCGCGAGCTAGGCATTGACCCCGAAACTCTCTAAACAGGGGAAAATTCGTAGGGACTGGCCTTGTGCCTGTCCTGTTGAACAAGAAATCATTCACAAGGATGAACAGGATAGACAGGATGTTGGGGAATTCGTAGGGGTAGACCAATGTGTCTACCCAAACATTTAACTCATTGTGGGTAAACAATATGTTTGATGAGGTATATTGTGTTTCTGACAAGAAGGTGACTGTCTTACCTGATCAAATTATAGACTTGGTAAAAAGTCTTGAAATACCTCTACCTCCAGGTTATTTAGAATATATGACTACCCTGGGAAAAGGAAGCTATTGTGACAAAATTATAGTATATGAACCTGAACTAATCTCGAAGGAGTATCAAGAAGCTCGAAAAACATGGGACGATAATTATTTTTGGGAGGCTGGAAAAGAAGTTTTAACAAAAGAACAGGTGCTGAATTCAATTTTATTTGCAATTTCTGAAGATGGCGATGATATTATATTCCAACCTGATATACCTGATAAATTGTTTGTCCTTCCCCGTCAGGATAATACCATATACTGGATAGAAGGCGGATTTTATAATCCCCTGAACTGGTATGGAATCGGTCATATTCCCCAATACACTCCCCAACCACTAAAATACTTCATACCATATGTAAATCGAGAATTTTTTCATTTTGAAACTAGCTTTGCTACTAATGAATTTTCCGACATCGTAAACCTTTTTGCTTCACATTGGAAGGAATCGGTTATCCATCAGTATCCGTTAGAATCAAATTGTGTAAGGTTCTTTCTACAAACTATCGGTGCCAAAATCCAACTCCTTCAAACGGGTAATCAAAAATTTAGAATTTATATTGATTATGATAAGGATTATCGTGAAGAAGTAGCTTTATTTTCTAATAGTTTGAGGAAACCTGGTTTTTATTATTCAGGAGAACCACCAGGTTCATATGGAATCTAAGAAGCTTGCTATTGCCCGAATAATCTACCTGACAATCCTGATTTTGCTGGGGCTAGGGCTATTAGCGGCCCTGTTACTGCAACCAAAGTCCCCTACCCGCTCCGCCACCGCCCTGCCCACCCCGCCCCTCAACCCCCTGCGCGGTATTGATGCCCCCATTGGTTATCGCTGGACGGACGCTGACCGTCTTTTTATGGACAGTTTTCAGGATGGTGAGGGTTTTGGGCGAGGGCCGGGTAATATTGTGGCCCTCAGTGCCGATATGGGTGCGGCTAACAACAGCGCGGGCGTAACTATTGAGCAGGATTTGCTGCGCTACCAGGGGCAGGGGGCGGAAGTTTTTATCCGCATGTATCCCCAGCGTTTCCCCGGCGGCCTCACCGAATCGAATAACAGCACCCACAACACCGTTTCGGGTGAGCCGGAAGATGCGGTCAACGATTTAGTTAATTTTCTGAAAGAGCAGCAAAAACGGCTGGGCACGCATTTCACCCGGCTGATTCCTGGCAACGAGCCGAACCTGGAATGGCCCAACAGCCACTATTACCAGAATATTTTGCCCTGGCGCAGCAACGACGACCCCACCAAATACGATGCCATCAACCGCTACTTTATCCAACTATACACCGCCTGGGACGCTCGCCTGAAACAGCCCGACATGACGGCCTTTCAGGATGTAAAGCTCTATTTTCCGCCGATTGCCCAGGACGGCAACCCCGATTATTTCGGTGGGGCTTATTTCTACGATAACGGGCAACCTGTCGAGAATAAATATGACCGTTTGAAGGCAGCTATCAACCTTTACCCCGGTTTTAGCTGGCACAATTACTGGCGACCGGGCCACGCCTGGAAAGATCGGGTTATTGTTCACTTTCCCGATTGGCTCAAGCAAAATATTACCAGTGGGCGGGTCAGCAGTGCTATTACCGAAAGTGGCTGGACACCCGACGCGATGCTCCCCGACCTGACCGAAGGCCAGCAGCAACTTTACTCCCTGTGGCGCGGCCCATATTGGAGTTATCTCGGCCCTATCCCCGTACCGCTGCCCGACCAGGATTCGACCCTTAACAGCGTGCGTTTCGAGGATGAAGTTTTGTTCTTTATCGAGCAATGCTCCGGTGCGGCCTATGACGATCCCGCCCCCGCCCATAGTGTGGCAATCTGGCTGGCTGGCTCTAGCGGCAGTTTCGATGAGGCGGTAGGTATCCAGAAGGACGGCAAAGCCCGCCGCTGGTTTCAGGCTTATGCCAGTTGGCGGAAGTAGGTATAATGGTGGGGGTCAGGAGTCGGGGGAAATCATTTACAAGGATGAACAGGATAGACAGGATGTTGGGAAATTCGGTAGGGGCAGACCTCCGTGTCTACCCTCTTAAAATAAAACCCATAATATAGAAAGCAGACCAAAATATGAAACGCGTTTTATTAGTAATTGATGTGCAAAACGAATACTTTACAGGGAAACTGCCCGTCACCTACCCGGCGGGGAGTCTGGTCAGAATTTTGCAGGCGATTCAGGCCGCCAGAGAGAACCAGATTCCGGTGGTTTTTGTGCAGCACACCGCGCCCCAGGAAAACGCCAGCACCTTCCGCAAGGGTTCGCCCGAATGGGAATTGCACCCATCCCTATCCGACATAATCCCTGACCTATTACTGGAAAAAACCTGGCCCGGTAGTTTTACTGACACAAATCTGGAAGAATGGTTGGTGACACGCGGCATTGACTCGCTGGTCATTAGTGGCTACATGACCCAGATGTGCTGCGACACCACCGCCCGCCAGGCTTGCCATATGGGGTTGAGCGTGGAATTTCTTTCGGATGCTACCGGAACGCTGGCGATTACAAACGCGGCGGGGGCGGTCACCGACGAGGAGTTACACCGGGCTATTCTGGTGACACAGGCCATGCGCTTCAGCAAAGTTCTAACTACTGAGGAATGGATTGGGGCTATTGCGCAGTAAGAGTAATTTTCAAGGTCGCCACCACCCCGTGACAGTGGGAAACGGTGCCAACGGCGAATCTTGCCACCGGACGGGACTCGTTCAGTTGCATCGCGGTTTCGACCACATGGGCGCGAGCCTCAAATAGCCGCCGGGCTGGAATAGTGCCGATGCCATGCGAAAAGTGGTGACAGGTGAAAAGTTCCGCTCCGTCGTATTGGCGGGGGGAAAGCAAACTGACGGGTGCGCCATTGGGCAAATTGGCGGCTTGCAGGGTAATGGCGGCAGTCACCGAGGGTTTTACTGATTGCCCCGCCACCACCGCCTGAATATCATCAAACAAATCCCAATCGCGGGTATCCTTGATAGCGGGGCATTTCTGCGGCTCGATACAGGAGTGGGGGCAAGTCCAACCCGCCCGGCTCATAAAGTGGTTGCCGTTGCCGGGGTCGGTGTATTCGTAGGGCAAGTGCATTTGCTCGTCGAAGGGGGCGCGTTCCAGCAAAATATCGTCCCGCCCAAGTTGGTGTAACTGCTCCTGGCTGGCGAATTGCAACCAATCGAAATAAAGGTGCGGGGCAAAGGGGGCGGGTACGATTTGAACTGAGTCGCCATCGTTAGCGGGGTTGTATTGGCTGGGATCGGAGAAAAAGTTCCGCAGATAGGCTTGCCAGTCGCTTTGCACAAAATCAAAGTTGGGATTGTCGCCGTGCTTCTCCATTGCGGGGGGACGGGCGTTGCGGTCAACAATAATCAACCGACTGTCGGCGGGTAATTTGCCTTTCTGGATTGCTTTGTAGAGCTGACCGCTATGGTAAATCCCGTAGCAGCCCCCACCAATTATTATAAACTTCATATTTTAGTTGTTGGTTTTTAGTTGCTAGTTATTGGTTATAAGACTGTCCGGCAATAAATCACCGGGCAGCTGTGCCACGCAGGGGTAAAAGGAACCTACTCTTTTGGTGCTTCGGGTAGGCACAAGGCCAGTCCCTACGAATTTCCTAGCCCCGGTTATAGCGTTTCGGGGTCAATACCCAGTTCGCGGAGCTTGGCCCAGGCTTTCTCTTTGGCGGTTGCTTCGGCTTCCTCGGCGGTTAAAAGCTTCTGACCTTGCGCGTCATATAACCTCAGATACAACCCATCTGGTTCTAGCCAGCTCTCCAGCACCGCGCTCCACAGCCGACCTGCCGAGTTTGCCCTAATTGCTTCGGCTTGTCCCTGATCATTATAACGCCAGCCCAGTAATCGGGTGCCAATTCGTTTAGGCCAGAGCGGGGTCGGGTTGGGGTCATAGGCAAAATATTCTTTTACCCCGATTAGCCCGTAAAGTCGAGGTTTTTTGTCAGCTTCAATATCGTTCTGGTAGGTGCTGGGCGAACAGGCTTCGATTACCAGCGGTAGGCAGACTTTATCTCCTTTTCGCATATCCCAACTGGTAACTTTGGGCTGTTCTTCAAGGGGAATATTAATGCCTTTGAAAACCGCAATGTCCGGCACTATCATTTTTTCGCTATTATTCAAGGCGGTATGATAATGGTTGAGTTCGGCAGCTATCAGCCAGTGTTCAGCCCTATACAGCCACTCCAATACCTTAATAAAATAGCGGATAAATAACCCTTGTGCGGTGTTGTTGCCCATCTGGTCTTCCTCGACTATGTATTCATCTGGATATAATGTTGAGTGTTGAGTCGAATTTTCCCCAGAGCCAGGGTAGACACGGAGGTCTACCCCTACCGCTCCATTATTTTTGTCGTTCATCCTTCATCCCTCATCCTTGCCTAGCTCAAACCGCGACGGCGTTGCATCCGTTGCCAAATTAGGTACATCGGGCGATTGTAGACCATATCGAACGAGCCGGGGTAGCGGAAAATCTCGCCACCAAACCCCTGTTTGAAGCGATAAACTCCCCACAGACCGTCCCGCACATTCTTGTTATCAGCCTCATCGTGGTCGGGCTGCCCTTCGCCCACATTGTCGGGGATGCCCCAGAAGTCGTAGGCGGTGGCCCCCTGCGCTTTGGCCCACAACATCGCTTTCCATTGCAACAGGTAGGTTGGCATTTCGCGGCGATGCTCGTCGCTACTGGCTCCGTAGAGATAGGCCGCTTCCTTACCAAAAGCGAAAACCATCACCCCCGCTATAATTTTACCGTCAAACTCAGCCACCCACAAGGCCCCTTTGCCGCCACCGTCGGGCGTATTCTGGAAAGTCTGGAGAGCGTCGCGGTAATAACTGGCGGAATGTATCCCGAAACTGTCGCGCTGACCCGTCACTTCCATCAGCTGATAAAAATTATCAAAGTCGGCGGCTCCAGCCATCCGGCAAGTTACGCCCCGCCGTTCCGCCAGCCGAATATTGTAACGGGTTTTGGGCTTCATGCGCTCCATAATAGCATCAGGGTCGGCGGAAAGGTCAACCCGAATGGTGCTGCGAGGCTGTACCGTCTCGGAAGAAGTTTTGAAACCCAGGTCGGCGGTCAGGAAATGTTCAAAAGTGGGGTTATCGGGGCGGTTGGGTTCAATCTTGAGGTAAATAGCCCGGCGGCGGCGACAGAAGCGACGCACCGTACTTAAAAGCGCGTCCACCAGAGGTCGGTTATCCCAATCCACCACCGGGCCTTTGGGAATATAGGCGATAGATAGCCCCGCCATGTGGCGGAATAAAACCTGCGCCCCTGCTAGAATCTTTTCGCTGCCCGGTTCGGTGATAATTATTCGCAACGAAGGCCACTCGTGCAGCCGCTTGAACTCGCCCCATTCGTAGCTCTGCAAAAGATGGCCTTCGGGATGCCCCGCCACAAAGTCATTCCAACGCTGACGATGGCGCGGGCCAAGCAGCACGGTACCTTGTAGCGAAATTGTCGAAGTAGTCAAAAGCTGTGCCTTAATTTCGCCCGTCGCTACCGGAGCCCACAAAATGGGTAGCCGCCGCCGCCAACGGGTGACGCTCGGTGCCAATGCAACCACCATTGCGGAAAATATCGGGTATGGTCGAGATTTCGGTGAACTTGTCCACCATCGTAATCAGGTCGTTTGAGGTGCTGATACCAAAGCTGACCAGCTCGAACCGCACGCCCTTTTCCTGCACCGCTCGCACCAACCGGGCAAAATCGCCATCGCCGCTAACCAGCACCACCACATCCAGGTTTTGGGCTAACAACAGCATATCCACCGCAATTTCAATATCCAGGTTAGCTTTGATGCGCCCGGTATCATATTTGTGAATATCCTTGCAGACCACCCGATAGCCATTCGCGCTCAAGAAATCAATAAATTTCTTCTGGCTGTTATTTTCAGGGTCAATCCCGGTGTAAGCACTGGCCCGAATCAAATCCCGACCTCGCACCGAAAAGTCCAGCAAGCGGCAATAATTAACTTCTACCCCGGCACTTTTGGCACTGTAAAAGAGGTTAGAAACGTCTACAAATACCCCAACGTTCTGGCCCATCTTTGTGTTACCTTCTTCCTCATAATATAAAGAAACTCTACTACAAGCTTCTACAGATTTATTTTATAACTTAGGTCTATTATACAGTTATATTTCAAGTAGGGTAATCCGACCTAACCCCCCAACCCCTTCCCTGGCAAGGAAGGGGGAGTATTAATACTTTTCACTCACTACTCGTTACTTTTCAGCGAGTTCCGCCCGGATAACATCCGCCAGCGTCCGCATCCCACCGTCAATTTGTTCAAGTTTTACAAAACTGAAGGCCAGTCGGATACAATTTTTGCCCTTGCCACTGGCAAAACAGGCCACCCCCGGCAAATAATTTACCCCGGCGGCTACCGACTTTTCCAACATTTTAGCAGCATCAAGACTTTCTGGCAATTCCAGCCATATAAAGAAGCCTCCCTGCGGGTTCGTCCAGGTCACTCCGTCCGGCATATAGCGTTCCAGACCCGCCAGCATCCGGTCACGTTTGCGGCGATAGAGGTCAATCAGGGTTTTGGTGTGCTGCTCCAAACGCCCGTTCTCGGCAAATTTGGCGGCAATATAGCCCGTGAAGGGGCTGGAACCACCGTCGTCCCGCAAAGCTCCAACCTTGGCAATCAGTTCCGCCGGGCCACCCAACCACCCGAGGCGCATCCCCGCCGCCAGCGTCTTGGAGAAAGTGCCGCAATGCAAGACTACCCCTTTGTCGTCCAGTGTCCAGAGCCAGGGCGGTACTTCGCCTTCAAACAAGAGGCCGTGATAGGCATCATCCTCCAGAATCAGGGTTTTGTGTTTAGCCGCCACTTCAATCATCTGTTTGCGCCGCTCCAGGGGCATTGTTACGCCTGTTGGGTTCTGGAAAGTCGGGATAGTATAGATAAACTTGACCTTTTTGCCATCAGCCTCCAACTCGGTCAGAACCCGGTCTAACTCATCAATCAGCATGCCATGGTCGTCAATCGCCACCTCAGCAATGTTAGCCTCAGCCTTGCGGAAGGTTACGACTGCGCCCAAAAAGGTGGGGGCTTCCACTACTATCGTATCGCCGGGGTCTATCATCAACCGACACATCCAGGCCAGGGCTTGCGATGAGCCAGAGGTAATCATCAGGTTGTCCAGACTGAGCTTGATACCCTGGTCGCGCCCGATAAAATCTACCAGATATTCAGCTAACGGTTTGGGCGAGTTATACTGTAAAGCCTCGCCCGCCTTCTCGCGCATTACCGTCGCGGTAGCCTCGGCAATCTCCTGCGAGGGGAAGGCTTCTTCGGCAGGGAGGCCGTAGGTAAAGGCGATAATGTCACGGGCCGCGCCTGGCGCCGCCCCGGTGCGCAAGTTGGCAGCCCGCCGCGCCAGTAAAGAAGTTGCGTAGTCAATAGCTTTTACAGATGTGTCGGTCACTTAGTATTATCTCCCTTTTTTTAGTAATCAGTAATCAGTTGTCAGTGGCTGGTTGACCTAACGCCCTTAGCCCGCTTCCCTGGTGCAGTTCCCCAGGAGCTAATGTGCAAGGTAGGAATTTACTCCCTCTCCCTTAAAAAGGGCGAGGGCCGGGGTGAGGGTTTGTCTTATTTGCTGTTTCATTTATCATTTTATTTTTCTTTTAAGCCAAGTTGCTTTCTAATGAGTTCGCACAGGTTTTCTTTTATTTCCGAATGGCGCGGAACAGGAGCTTTCTTTCCGTTTTGCGGATTTTCATAAATATCATGATTATTGCCGTTACGTTTTAGATAACACCCGGCATTGACCAACTCTCTGATGAACTCGCGCCGTTTCACACCTCTACCCCAATCTCTTTTGTCTGAACTTCAGTAAAAGAGAAATTTTCATCATCTTCGAGCATAAGTTGGTAGGCATCTCGAATATTTTTTTCTAGTTCTTCTAAAGTTTCGCCCTGGCTAAATACACCTGGTACTTCTTTTAGCTTACCGACATACCAGCCATCGTCTATCCAATATTCAAGGGTGAAATTTCTTAACATAGATATTATCCTTTACCTCATTTCCTTTATTCGCAATCTTCCTCAATGGCCTGTTTCATAAGCTGTAAATCTTCTGACGGGATGGTGCCGATGAATTGCAGAAGCTCTTTGCCAGGAACACCAACGGGTCTATTTACCGAGAGGGTTTGGGCAAATTCAAGCACCCGTTGTTGTAAATTTAAAGGTAAACTTTCCAACTATTCTACAACTTTATCAATTATCGAACTTTCCATTGTATTAATCCCTTTCGGAATTTTACCCTAGCCACCCAGCACATTCAGCGGATTCTGGGCGAAAATAACCTCAGCCAGGGCTTCTTTGGCGGCCTCGCGGGTGGCTTCGCTCTCGCTTTCCGAGAGGGATTTCAGGACTCTTTCGGCTACCGGGCCACCAACCTGTCCTAGCGACCAGATTGCCGCCAACCGTACCTCTGAGTCAGGGTCGCGGGTCAGACCGACCAGCAGGGGTACTAACTCGGTGCTGCCCATTTCGCCCGCCGCGCGCGCCGCCTCGTAGCGCAGCATCGGTTCGGGGCTGCTCAACTCGCGCCCGACCTCCGGTATCCAACGAGTATCCACGCTGCGACCCATCGCCACCACCGCACTGGCCTTCAGCAGATTATCGTCGGTCTGGTAGGCCACCATTATCAAATCCTTGATGGCCTCATCGTTGGGGAAATAGCCGATACCCTCCACCGCCCGACGGGCCATCCGGGGCGAGTTTTTAAGGTTACGGGCTTGAGCCAACAGACAATCGTGGATTTTATTTACCCAACGTTCTGGCAGTTTTCCCAGCGAGGCCAGTAGCGCAAACCGACTGAGGGCAATAATCGCCTTTTCGCGCACATCGTCGGAAGGGTCATTATCCACCAGGGGCATTAGTTCGCGCAGGTAGTCGCGAGTTTCATCTTCCCACAGTCCATCAATTGCTGTGCCGCGTACCTCAGCATCTTTATCTTTCAAAAGAAACATGTAAACCGTTGTGAAATCCAATTCTACATCTTCTTCGGTGTATTCTACCAGCTTGGTGGCGATTTCCTGACGGCGGGCGGTGGTTATATCAGCCCAGCTATTTTCAAATTGGGTTTGTTGCTCCGGCTCAATATTAGAAAGGGCTTTTATAGTTTGTTTGGTTAATTCTTGTTCTTCATCTATAATTATGGACAGGTTTTCCCTGAAGCTTTTCTTTTCTTTCATTTTCTCTTTCTCTTATAAATATCTAAAATCTCAAAGTTATCAGCTATCAGCAGATTCTTTTACAGATTACCAGCTACTTTTAACTCGTTACTTTCAGTCAACAACTGGGAACCGTTTTGTTCAATAATTCTAACATATCTGGCAAGTTTGGGTTCCCGTAGGAGCAGGCTCTGTCCTGCGATAGTTGGCTGGCGGAGTAACCTCCTACGAATTTCCCTGATACCGGACAGGCAGAGCGTAGCCTCCCCTTGGGGGACAAGGCCAGTCCCTACGAATTTCATCCTTCATCCTTTTTACCGACTCTTATCCCCCAATCCCGCTTATGGTATAATCGCGGCTATCACAGTGGTCGGTTAGAAATACTCGGCACTTTCTACTTGTTATTACTTTTTGGGGGAGTCAGCCTACATGCTAAGAACCAGGATATTGAGTGCGGTGGTACTCATTCCGGTTGTCTTATTCCTACTATTTTTCAGCCCGGAGACTACTGCCCTGGCGACGGCTATTGGTGCGGTTCTTGGCACTTACGAATTTTATGATATGGCCCGCCGCTCCCCCCTCAAATTTGCCCCGCTAATGATACCGGGTTATGCATTAGCCGCCTTCTTGAGTCTGGCGGGCTACCTCAAAAATGTACCGCTAATGTTGCTGGCAATCACCATTTTCGCTCTATTCGCGCTGGTGGGATTGTGGGGACGCAACCGCATCCAGGCTGACTTTGAGCATACTATCCTGGACAATTGGGGAATGACCATCTTTGGCCCGGTCTATGTCGGTTTGCCCTTAGCCCTTGCGGCCTACATCCGCACCGCCACCGCCGAGCCTATCTGGTGGATTGTGCTGGCTCTGGTGGGAACCTGGGGAACGGATACCGGAGCTTATGCCATTGGCCGGATGTTCGGCAAGCACCCCCTCGCCCCCAAAATCAGCCCGAAAAAGACCGTCGAAGGGGCGATTGGTGGGGCAATTACCGGGATTGTCGGGGTGTCGCTGGTGGGCGTGTTGGCCCTGAATCTCTCGATTTTCGTAACTGTTCCGTTGGGCCTGGTGCTGGCAATCGGCGGGATTTTGGGGGATTTGTTTGAGTCGTGGGTGAAGCGACGGTTTGATACTAAAGATTCGGGCAAGATTATCCCCGGTCATGGCGGGGTGTTAGACCGGATTGACGCGCTGCTGGTGGTGCTGACCCTGACTTATCTGTTTATCTTGATTAGGGGATAGATAGATTAAGAAACCCTCACCCTAACCTGGCTTCGCCCTTTGAAATGGAGAGGAAATAAAATTCCCCCTTACCTATAAAGGAAGGGGGAAAGGGGTTAGGTTGCCCTAAAGGATGTACTTGCTCAAATCCTCGTCTTCGAGCAGGTCGGCGACGCGCTCCTGAACGTACTTGCGGTCAATCGAGACCGTTTCGCCCATATGGTCGGCGGCACTGAAGGAAATATCTTCTAGCACCTTTTCCATTATAGTGTGCAAACGCCGCGCCCCAATGTCCTCGTTACGGGCGTTAACCTCACTCGCCATGTGGGCAATCTCGTCCAGACCATCATCCTCAAACTTCAAAGTAACCTGTTCGGTTCCGAGCAAAGCGATGTATTGCTTGGTCAGCGAGTTTTCAGGTCGAACCAGAATTTCTTTCAAATCAGCCTGATCCAGACTGTCCAACTCCACCCGCAGCGGGAAGCGGCCCTGAAGTTCGGGAATCAGGTCGGCGGGCTTGGCATTATGAAACGCCCCGGCAGCGATGAATAGCACATAGTCGGTCTTGACCGAGCCATAGCGGGTCATCACGGTTGAGCCTTCGACAATCGGCAGGAGGTCGCGCTGCACCCCTTCGCCCGAAACGTCCGGCCCGTTATCACTACCGTTGCCTACGATTTTATCAATTTCGTCCAGGAAAACCACCCCGAGCTGCTCGGTGCGTTTAAGCGAATCCTCAACTACGCCCTCGAAATCAATCAGCTTGTTGGCTTCCTCGTTGGTCAGGATGCGCCGAGCCTCTTTAACCGGGACGCGACGGGAGCGGCGGCGGGTTAGTGAACCTAGATTCTCCATAAAATCCTGGAAACTCTCGGAGGATTCGTCGTTATTCAGCCCCGCCACAAATTCGACCATCCCGCCGAAAGGCTCATCGCCATCCAGGTCAATTTCGATGGTGTGTTCTTCCAGTTTGTTCTGGCGCAACATAGCGGCGACCCGTTGGCGACGACGCTGCAACCGCCGTTTTTCTTCCGTCGTCAGGGATAATTCCGGCTCGCTCTCCTCTTTACCCTTCTCATTCGGGCTGACATCCAGCCCCACCACCACCAGACCATTTTGAGGTTTTTCCTCAACGACTGATTGCGGTTCAACTAATTCCGCCACGTGGGAGGCTTTGCCCTTCTGGGTCACTTCCTTGTAATAAAGCTCCTGCACCAGATAATTAATCAGCTTCTCGTTAGCGGTTTTTTCGGCCTCAGAGCGCACCGCCCGCAACTTTTCGTCATGTACCATATTGACGCTTATTTCGGCTAAATCGCGTACGATAGACTCCACATCGCGGCCTACATAGCCCACTTCGGTGAACTTGGTAGCCTCCACCTTAATAAAAGGTGCATCAATTAGTTTAGCCATCCGACGGGCAATTTCGGTCTTGCCGACTCCGGTAGGGCCAATCATCATAATATTCTTGGGGGCAATTTCGTCCCGCATCTCCTCGCTCAGTTGCTGGCGACGGTAGCGGTTTCGCAGGGCAATTGCCACCGCTTTTTTAGCATCGGTCTGACCTACAATATATTTGTCGAGTTGGGCCACAATCTGGGGCGGCGTCAGGTTTGCCAGCGCGGGCAGACTCCCCAACTCGCGGTCACGGGAGGCCAGGTCACGGGTTGGTTTAGATTTCAAAATTTCTTTCAAAGATACTCAAATCCCCATTCTAAGATTATTTGCCGGGTAAGACTTCCCCATACCCTGTAGCTTTATATTATATCACTTTTGGGATAATGAGTAACGAGTCGAAATCTAAATCGGGGAATTAGCAGGAGGTTGCACCCAACCGCCCGTTCGAAATTATTAACAGAGATGAACAGGATGGTCAGGATAAATAAAATTCGTAGGGACAGGGCTTTGTCCAGGACAGCCACAAGGGCTGTCCCTACGAATTCCTCCTACCACCAATAAAAAAAACAGGGACGGCTGTTACACCATCCCTATCCTTATTAAACCTTATGCCACACCTGGGATGGAGTTATCACCTCCGAGGAGGACAACCGGCCCCACGGACGAAATCACCAACTGTTAAAGTTAAGTTTTGTTGAGTATCGGTGTTGATGACTGTCACATCAACACTTCCGCTAACATTTCTGCAGACACCATTCATATACGACATTTTAAGAGTGTATGTGCCCGGTGCTACATAGGTAGTAAAACTATATGTAGGTATATTACCACCGAATTCAGAGGAAATAGTGGTTGTGGCGACAATAGTAGTGCCCTGGTAAAGAGTTAGAGTACGAGTAGCTGGTGCAGCGCTATCTCCGGTCACTGAACCAATGATTCTATAGCCAATCCCGAAGTCAACCGTAACGTTTTCAGTGGTAATTACAACATCGCGGTCTTGCTGAGGGTACTTGACTCCCGCAAGCTCGTAATATACTTCAAGTTTATATTTACCCGGTGCGAGGTCATTGAAGCCGTAGTTACCATCGTTGTCGGTGTGCTGGGCGACGGTTTGACCAGTCAGGCTAATTCCATAACCAGCCAATCCCTTACCCTGATTGCTGACTTTACCCTTGAGAGTGTATTTAACAGTAGAAACCGCCGGAGGTGTGGTAGTCACGGTGTCAGTCGGGTCAAGCTCATAGTTGAACTGAACATCCTTGTCGGTGTCGGTAAGGGTGATAGTCTTAGTGGTCTTTTCCGTGACATCAGATTTTACTTTAACGGTATAGGTGCCTGCTTGCAGGTTGTTGAAACCATAATTGCCATCCGAGTTTAACTGCTGATCACCAGTACCAATAGTTACTGTTACCTTATCCTGGGCAGTTGGCACTCCACCATCCTTAGTAATCTTGCCGTAAATTCGATGACCAGTGTCGGGGGTAGGGGCGGGGGTAGGAGCGGCGGTGGTGGTCGCAGGCGGGGTGGTGGTTGGACATTGGCCAAATGCAGACGGGCAAGGGTTAACCGTGGTAGTTGGTGGGGTGGTCGGGCAATTCCCTCCGAAAGCAGCCAGGCAAGGGTTAACCGTGGTAGTTGGTACTGTAGTGGTCGGCGCACAGGGGTCAACCACGAAAGCACAAGGGGTTGGTGGGTTCGCCTGGGTAGTTTTTACGTCGGTAAAACTCATGGCCGCCATCGCCACCAGCAGGGCGACCATTGCCACTAAACCTACCACCGCCCGTAACTTGCGCTTCTGCTCGAAATTCTTCTTCATCAAAATCCTCCGAAATAATAGTGCGACGAAATAAGTCGAAAATGTAAAGTAATAAAACCTAACAAAATAAAGTTTAACCTGACTAAGAATAATCTAACCAACCTTACAAACCCGTTACGTGGCGGCGGCTAAAAGTCCTATATTGGGTGGCGGAGTCAGTAATCCCCAAAATACCGGACTTTTGCCATTAATCCGGCTTCATATTGTATAATTTAGAGGTCAAACCTAACCCCCTTCCCTGCTTCATGGAAGGGCGAATAATTCGGAGGGGCAACTCGCTGGGTGGCCCTGCGGTTAGGTTATTTAACCGAATGGAGGTAGATATGGCGAAACTAAAAAACGATGAGGTTTTGATAGCCGGAGCGACTCGGCTGCCTACTGGTAAATTTCTGGGGGCTCTTGGCGGATTCAGTGCGCCGGAGTTAGGGGCGATGGCGATAAAAGAGGCCCTGCGCCGAGCCCAGGTGCGACCTGAACTGGTGGAAGAAGTGATAATGGGCAACGTAGTGCAGGCCGGGGAAGGTCAGGCCCCCGCCCGACAGGCTCTGATTAAGGCCGGAATCCCCGCCGAGGTTTCGGCTCTTACTATTAATAAGGTCTGCGGGAGCGGCTTGAAAGCGGTAATGCTGGCGGCTAATTCTATCAAAGCCGGAGAGCAGGATATTATGGTAGCGGGCGGCATGGAAAGTATGAGCAACGCCCCCTACATGTTGCCCAAAGCCCGCACTGGCTATCGGATGGGCAATGGCGAATTGCAGGACGCGGTGGTGCATGACGGTTTGTGGTGCGCCTTCGAGAATCTGCATATGGGGATGAGTGCCGAGGTTATCGCCGAGAAGTTTGAGGTTAGCCGCGCCGCTCAGGACGAATTTGCCTATAACAGCCAGCAAAAAGCCGCCAGAGCTATCGAAAGTGGCGCATTCAAACGGGAGATTGTCCCGGTCGAGATAAAGGGCAAAAAGGGTTCGACCTTCTTTGAGGTGGACGAGCCGCCCCGCCCCGATACTACCCTCGAAGCTTTAGCCGCCCTCAAACCAGCCTTTAAACCGCAAGGGGGAGTGGTCACGGCGGGCAACGCTCCCGGTCTGAGCGATGGGGCCAGCGCGATGGTCGTTTTGAGTCGGGTTGCTGCCGAGAAAAACGGTATTGTCCCGCAAGCTCGCGTCACGGGTTATACCTTCGCCGGAATTGAGCCCCGTTATATTTTTGCCGCTCCACCCCGCGCCGTCGACAAACTTCTGGAGCAGACCGGGTTGCGCCTTGCCGATTTTGACCTGATTGAGGTGAACGAAGCTTTTGCCGCTCAGGTTCTAGCCAACGCCAAAGAGCTAAAACTGGATATGGCGCGGGTGAACGTGCGGGGCGGAGCAATCGCGCTAGGTCATCCGATTGGCTCGTCTGGCACAAAAATCCTGACTACGCTGATTCATACTTTACAGGATATGGGCGGCAAGCGTGGCCTGGTAACTTTATGCCTCGGTGGGGGCGGTGCGGTGGCTCTCAGCCTCGAATTGGTATAACGGATGTTATAGGGGGATGGGGAAATCGAAAATCTAAAATTGGGGAATCTTCGTAGGGGCAACCTGGTAGGAATCTGTTCCAACAAATACAATTGTTCGGTGGAAATAGCAGGTTCGCACGGGGCTGAAGCCGCCGTGCTAATTCAACGAAGCCCTCTCAAAGGGGGCTAAAACACCTGTTTGATGAACATTTAGGTATTTTACAGCCAGCTTGAGCTGGCTTCGTTAAAGTAGCTCGGTGATTTATCGCTGAGCGAACCGCACATTTTGTAGAACTTAACTATTTTGTTGGAGTCAATGCCGCCAGGTCGCCCGGAAACCGATAAGTAGGAACTGGCTCTGTCCTGCGATGATTATCGGATGTCGGAGCATCCTCCTACGTTGGGGGCATCGGATGACGAAGCATCCTCCTATGGGTTCGACTTTTGACCAAAAACTGATTACTTATTACTGATAACTAATTACTAAAAAGGGATAATGCTATGAAAATGTTCAGTGCTAGCACCAAAATTAATGCGCCCTCTGAGAAAATCTGGGGGATTCTGACCGATAGCTCAAAATACACCGAGTGGGACCCCGGTATCATCAGTCTTGATGGCAAAATTGCCGAAGGCGAAAAGCTGACGATTTACGCTAAAGTCAGCCCAAAGCGCGCCTTTAAGGTAACAGTGGTTGAATTCAACGAAAATCGCAAAATGGCCTGGAGCAGCGGGATGCCCCTGGGTTTATTCAAGGGCATACGCACTTTTACCCTTGAACCGCTCAAAAACGGGGTAGTAAACTTTAAACTTCAGGAGGTTTTCAGCGGGCCGATGCTGGCAATGATTGGCGGCTCAATCCCCGACATGAATCCTATTTTCGCCGAATTCGTAGCCGGGCTAAAAAAACGGGCGGAAGGGGCGTAGGTACCTGTGTTATAATGTGTCAGGCAAAATAGCCGAATGTGAGGCAACTCATATTTAACTTTGCAAAAATTAAGTAAACTAAAATAAGTCATGGATTAATGACTAACAAAGAAGGAATTTAAACAAGCTGATGTCGAAGGGAAAATTTGTTGCCGGAAAAAAAGTTCCGGTGTTTTTGCTTTTAATGCTGGCGTTAGTGCTAGTTTTGACGGCCTGTGGTGAGGAAAACACTACTGCTACTAATTCTGATTTTAGCTTACCAGTATATCAGGGGGCAGCCACCTATGACACTTTGAACGGGGATGCAACTTTTAAGCAGGCTTTATTTGCCAGCAAAAGGGCGAACTTCTCCAGCGAAAACTACACCGTCTACACTACCGGGTCGGCCCTGGCTGATACCAAAAACTGGTACGAAAGCGAAATGTTAAAAAAGGGCTGGCAAAACCGTTCAGGTGAGATTTTGGGCAGTACCGCCCTTGACACTTCGGGTTGGGTGCTGGGCTTCGTGAAGCAAGACCATGTAGTTGGGGTTATAATGGTTGGCCCCGGTGGTAAGGATAAAGGTATCCTGAAGGACTTTCAAGGTTCTTTACCCAGTGACGGGAAAAACATTCTGATAATAACGCAGTCGGTTTATAAGGCTGGGGCGAGTGCTACGCCCACACCTTCAAAATAGCTCTCTAACGTCTTATTCCTACTTTAGTCTTTTAGAGAAAGGTTTAATTGGATGAATCCACAAGGGCCTGGCGACAATTACGGCAATTACCCCCCTCCCCCAGGGCAAGGGGGTTATAATCAACCCGGTGGCAATCAGGGCTATCCACCCCCCGCCGGAGGTTATCCGCCACCAGCCGGAGGCTACCCACCGCCCGCCGGAGGTTATGGACAGCAACCGACTCAGCCCCAGTATGGTGGCTATGGTCAGCAGCAACAACCGGGCTACGGTCAGCCTCAGCCCCAATATGGCGGCTACGGTTCACCCCCAGAACCACCCAAAAAGAGCAATACCGGGCTGATTATCGGGATTGTGGTGGGCGCAGTGGTGTTGATTGGGGCTATTGTCGCGATTGTGCTAATTGCAACTGGTGGTAAAAAGGATGATACTAGCGCATCTGTCACCGCAACCAGTGGCACTGCTACCACCAGCGCGGTTGCTACTACCAAACCTGCTGTGGTTGGAACGGTCAAACCGGGCACTACTACTGCCGCGAGTGGCACTACGGCGGCGGGTCCTGCCACTGCCCTCGGCCCGGCCTATCCTGGTCTGAAGAAAATTTCGCTACCATCGACGGTAACTGACCAATTTGCCAGTTCACTAGGCAGTTTGCCGAACTCAACGGTGGAGGCTTTCACCACTACCGATGAAACCACCAAGATGAAAAGCTTCTACACGACCGAATATCCCAAAGCGGGATGGGCCGATGTTACCAGCCTGGCGACAGGCGCAGCCGGTGGCGCGGATACCATCAGCCAACTGGAAACGCTGGGGGCTTTTATCCAGATTTATTCCAAAGGTACAACCGCAGTTGGTTTAATTGGCTTTCCGGGAGCGATTGCGGGGGCTCTCAATATTGAGGGGGTCGGCGCGAAAGACTCGATAGTAATTGTTATCAGTGGCTCTGCTTCAGGTCTTACTGGCCTGGGTAATGCTACTACCAAACCAGCCACCACCAAAGCGGCAGTCCCGACTGTCGCCCCGGTTGCTACTTCTGGCTCTGGCAATGGCACTACCAGTGGGAATGTAGCGTTGTACCCTGGCGCGGAAAAAATAGATTTTAGCTCTATTGCTAAATCCAGCTTTGACCAGTTAGCCGGTAGCTACAAAGATTCTACGGTTGGTTTCTATGCCACTGCGGATAGTGTGGACAAGGTGGTAGCATACTACAAGACTGAACTACAGGCTAAAGGTTATGCTTCCGTTACCGAGAGCAACACGGGCGGGCAACGCAGTCTGACCGGGGTTAGCATCGGCGGGGCGGCGGGCACCGGGATTGTGGTTATTGTTTTCTACGACCCCAATACTACCAAAGCCCTGGTTGCCGACCCCTCCAAAGTAACCGGGAAGAACGCTTTCCTGTTTATTAGCGGTAGAACCTAGTAGGGCAAGGATGAAATAGGAAAGATGAAGGATGAAAAGGGTGGGAGGAAACTTCCGCCCTTTTTTGTTCAACTTTTCGATAAGAGGTGAAAAATGAACAAACACACAGAGGTTCTTTTCAAGGAAACACAACGCTTCCGCCAATGGTGGATCTGGCTGCTGTTGGCGATTGCGATTCTACCCACCTGGGGTATTGCCTTTTATCAACTGGTGCTAGGAAATAAAGCTGGCAACCGACCCGCCCCCGATGTGGTGGTGCTAATCCTGTGGGTAGGTATTGGCCTGATATTCCCTTATTTTATTTATTCCGTCGGGCTAACGGTGGAGGTCCGCAGTGTTGGCCTGTTTTACCGTTTCAATCCGCTTCATTTAACTTTTCGCGCCATCCCTTTTGAGCAAATCGCCACCACCGAGGCCGTAACTTATCATCCGCTAATGGAATATGGCGGCTGGGGTATTCGGCTGGGAAAAAGTGGCTTGGCCTACAACGTGAGCGGCAACCGGGGAGTGCGGGTACACCTTATAAATGGTAAGCAAATCCTGTTTGGTTCGCAAAAAGCCGAGGAGTTTAACCGGGCGATACAAGCCGGAAAAGGCCTGTAACCAAAAATACACCTGTTCCAAGGGTAGACCAACGGGTCTACCCCTATTACTACTTGATTTTTGACTATTGGACAGGCGTGGGAATAAAGCCGAGTTGCTGCATCATACCGAGAGTGTCCCGGTTAGTCCAGGCTTCGGCTATTTTGCCGTTGACAAAACGGACTAAACTAAGGCCAGTTGTTTGATAAAGCTCAAAGTCCAGAGGTTCAAAACCGAGTGATAATGCGTTTAGTTCAGGATATTTAACAGACAGGGTGCGGCAAGCAGCACCCCTACAGAAATTCAGGCTCATTGTAGGGGCGGTGCTTGCCCCGCCCTTTTTCAAACGCATTTCCCCCACCCCACCCCTACATTTTTCATCCTTGATCCTTTCTACTCCCCCCGCCACATGTTATAATCATGTCCAGATGTGGTAGAAAAATGGCTAAGGAGGTACAATTCGTGCGGAGAAAGTGGCGACAGATTGCGGGTTTAGTGACAGCCCTGATGATGCTGACGATGTTGCTGGCGGCCTGTGGCGATAACCAACCCACGCCCCCCCGCCCGGAGAAAGAGTTACCCAAAGACCGTCTGCTCTACCTGGGCAATCAGGACGGTTGGCCCGACCTCTACACCGCCGACCTGACCGGGAAAATCAACGGGCGTATTACCGAAAGCCCCGAAGCCGAGTTTGACGCAAGCTGGTCGCCGGATGGCAATCATATTATCTTTACGGCTCTGGGTGGTGACCAGGCGGCGGGCGACTATAGCAAAAATCGGCAAGTGGTAATGATAGATGCCGATGGCAAAAATCGTCAGGTAATCGCCAACGATGCCTTTAAGCCGCGCTGGTCGCCCGATGGTACTAAAATCCTTTACCTCCGCACCAGCCCTGATGGCATTTCCCCCAACCCAACCTCGACTACCCCCACCCTGACCCCTGACCCAAATTCCTTTGGACGTTTTGTGCGCCCACCCGGCACCAGTGCCAACAACGACCAGAGACTAAAATCGGCTCTGTATGTTTCGCCCGCCACAGGTGACAACAAAACCGCTAGCACAATTGTGGTAGATAACGCTGTTTATGGGGTATGGTCGCCGGATGGCAAGCGGATTGCCTATATCGGGGGGAATACCGCGCTGGACAAACCCCGCAGCCTGAATCTGGTCAACGCCGATGGCACAAACCCGCTCAATATCAGCCAACGCGCCAAAATAACCGACCAGGATGCCCTATTTGTAAGTTGGTCGCCGGACGGGGCAAATCTGGCCTTCACTACCCTCGATACAGGCCGCGACAAAGGGGTACTCTGGAAAATCGGCCCGGAAGGGAATGTGGCCCGCAAACTATCCGAGTATCAGGGGTCGGGGCGCACCTTGCAAAGCCTGATTTGGGCCTATGCTGATTATTATAACCCGGCTCCTCGCTTGCGCCCCGACCCGGTGTGGTCGCCCAACAGCCGCTATATTACTTTTGCCGACGGGAGCAACCGCTTATCGGTTATCGAAGCCGACACGGGCAACAGCAAAGGCTTTCCAGTGGGCTCGGCAGCCCTGGGGCAGGACAAAGACTCGGTTTTAACCGTAAGCTGGCTACCCGATAGCCGCCGCCTCGCCTATGACCGGGCAACTATAGGCCGAAATGCCCTGGTCAGTCAGGCCAATAACTATGTTTTTGACTGGTTTGATGAGAACCTGGAGGTACTGGACACCCTTAACAAAAACGTCAGCACCATCTCGAAACCGGGCGGCAGTTTCTTCCTGCCCACCTGTTGCGGCACGGATTTGCTGGGGGCCGGGTCGCCGGATGCTACTCCCCAACCGGGTGCTACCGCCACCCCCCAACCCCAAACCACCGCCCCATCCTACAACGGCAACTTACTGGAAGGTAAAATTATTACGGTGGGCGGTGTCGGCTTGCGCAACCTGACCGTTCACGACCTGCAAAGTGGGCAAAGCACCGTCATCACGAGCGGCGTGTTTCGCGGCCTGGATTTCAACCTCTCGCCCCAGAATGACCGCCTGGTTTATCTGGAAGTGGGCGACCAGTATAACGCCAGCCTGTACGTGGTTGATTTGGACGGGAAAAACCGCCGCAAACTTAGCGAAGGCACGGGCGAGCCGGACGACCTGAATATCGCGGTCAAATGGTCGGCTAACGGGCGGCAACTGGCGTTCCAGGCGTTGGGCGGCGACCCCAGCCTGAAAGCGGGGCTCTATACCGTCGCCCTCAACCCCGGCGAAACCGACAAGCCCACCCCCCGCCTTATCACCCCCGAAAATGCCAGTGGCTTTGAGTGGTCGCCGGATGGAAAGACCCTGGCCTATCGCCTTGACCAGGGCCAATATAATGTTTATCTGGCGGATGTAGATGGGCCAAACCTGAATAATCGGTTGCTGGTGAGTGTAGGGGTAGTCAATCGCAACTATTCGAGCCTGGGCAAAGGGCTGTTGTGGTCGCCCAACGGTAAATATCTGGCGGTTTCGGGGCCAACCAGCTACTCGCGCTTTGCGGTCTGGCTGGTTACACTCGACGGAAAGTTCCGGGAAGTGCCAAGCAGTATTGTGGGCAAGCTGGTGAGCTGGTCGGCGGATAGTAGCAAGCTGGTTGCCGCCACCGCTAATTATAACCAGAGTACCGATGTGCAGGTTTTGAATGTCAATACCACCAGTTGGCGACCCTATGGCCCCGGTGCTGGCCCGCAAATAGATAGTTCAGGCCAATATCTGGCGGTCTTTTCGCGCTACGATGTGGGGCGATATGGCAACACCCTTGCCGCGAATCTGCAACGCCTGACCCTGATAAATCTGTCCACCAACGGCTCACAAACCGATTATGAGCTGAATTTCCCGCCCTATTACAGTTATCGCGCCCGTTTCTTCGATTGGTCGCCAACCTTGAAGATTCTAGCCTTCTACGAAAATAATACTATCTGGGCTATCGGGCAGGACATGAAGAATCCCAAAGCCCTGGCACGGGCTATCGGGGTGGAGCGGGTGGCCTGGGCGGGAACTCCTAATGTCAAAAATTAGTGCGGTAATTCTGGCGGCGGGGGCGGCGCGGCGTTTTGGTCGCCCCAAGCAACTGGAACGCTGGCCCACCCCAACCAGCCCCACGCTGGTGGAACGCGCCCTGATGCTGGCCCGCCAAACCACTGTAGCCGAAATTATTGTGGTGACGGGCAATCAGGTCGAGGCGGTCAGCGCGGTTCTAGCCCCCCAAATTGCGGAAGAAAGTCGCCCCATTCGTCTTGTATTTAACGAACGCTGGGCGGAGGGGCAGGGCTTTTCGGTGGCGGCAGGGGTGGAGGCGATTGCCGAATTTTCCGCCGCCGCTCTCTTTATCCTGGCTGACCAACCCCGCCTGAGTCCTGCTACTCCCCAGGCTCTGATTGATTATTTCGAGCAGTGGAGCGAGACGGGTGAGGCCATTGTTTTCCCCACCTATAACGGCAAGCGCGGCAATCCGGCTCTTTTCGGGCGGCCTTACTTCGCCGAAC
>JBBQZS010000054.1:0-42015 GCA_038207495.1 Chloroflexia bacterium | reverse complement strand
CCATGCTGAATTCCAGGTAAGCGATATACACCCGGATTTCGGGGGCTGCTTTTTCCAATGTTTCGGCTGGCAGACTTGGTTTTTCCATTCCCAAATCTTACTCACCTTCCACACTTTTTGCAACCCCGTGAACGGTTACAGCCTTCTCACTTAGTAGCGACAGATTTGAGCGAGAATAACTTCGGCCCTTTAATATACCAAGTATTCTTGGTATATATGGATAAAGGATTTGCAATAATGAATGAGACCCGTGAGAAAGTACCGCAGCTAAACAAGGATTTGGAACTAAAGCAAATAACATTATTTGCACCAGGGCCAGAGGCATCCAAAAGGTTTTCCCCAACACTAATCAACTGGGAAGGTTTTAAGGATTTTGGCTATTACTGTCGCTCTGAGCATGATTCAGTAATTCAACAGTGTAATTTTCTCAAACAAAAACCATAAAATGACATATATTGAGACAATCCCAACCCCTGCCCCCAACCCCCATTTTCTGTAGTTCATGCCACATACCCCGCCTGAGTGCCAATCTATAATTGAGACACTATCAACTGGTCAAATCAATTATGCCCCAATTCGGGCAACTATATAAAAAGGGTTAAACATGAATTTCTGGTTAGATGTCTTGCCCCCCTTACTGGCGGCGGTGTTTATCTGGTGGGGTGCAACCGGCATCATAATATATCTCTGTGGTCGGAAAGCCTGGCGACCCTGGGTTTTTGGGGTCGTTACCGCTCTGCAACCGTTGGCTTTCTGGCGGTTATGGAGCGAACGCAATAGCACCGACGTGGGCGGCGTTTTTGCCAGCTTCTTCTGGGCAATCGTTATCTGGAGTTGGGTTGAAACGGGTTACTATGGCGGGGTGATTGTCGGGCGCAAAAATGTTCCCGAAATTGAACCCGATACGCCAACCTGGGTACGTTTCAAGCGGGCGGTTTCGGCGAACCTTTACCACGAACTGATGATAATCGGTTTAAGCGTGGCGGTGGTTATAGCTGGTTGGGGTGGCTCGAACGAGACCGGGCTATGGGCTTTTATGATTTTGCACTGGACGCACCAGTCCGCCAAAATCAATATATTCCTGGGCGTGAATAATATCACCACCGAGTATTTGCCCGATAACCTGCGTTACATGGCTCAATATTTTACCAAAAAGCCGCTCAACTCATTCTTCCCCTTTTCGGTGACAATCTCGATAATTACTGCTACCCTGCTTTTGATGTCCACTCTTGAGGCCAATACCGCCGGAATGCAAACCGGACAGGCTTTATTGTTTATTGAAATGGTGGCGGCGGTGCTGGAACACTGGTGGTTGGTTACGCCTGTGCCTACCAAAACCTGGGAGTGGGCTCTCAAAAGTCGTCAAACCGCCGAAACTCTGGCCCAAAAACTCCCGACAGTTCAAATCGTTTGCGGCTACCTGGGGAGCGGCAAAACCACCCTTATTCGCCACCTTTTGCCTCAACTCAACGAGCGGGTAGCGGTAGTGGTCAACGATTTTGGGGCGGTGGGCGTGGATGCCGAACTCATCCGAGCCGAGGGTGCGGCGGGGGCGGTGGTCGAACTGCCGGGCGGTTGTGTCTGTTGTACCCTTCAAAAGAACCTGACCGGGCAACTGGTCAAGTTGTTGGACGATTATAAGCCCGAAAAAGTTATTATTGAGCCGAGTGGAGTCGCCGGAATTGAGTCTATTGTGAAGGCTCTGGCTAATCCCCGGTTGGTGGGGCGGATTGGCACAATTGAGGTCGTGGCGGTGGTGGAAGCTCCTCGCTTACGTTCAATTACCAATCTCCCGGCCTTTGTGCTGACCCAGATAAAAATCGCCCGTTCGGTAGTAATCAGCAAATCCGACCTGGTTTCTTCCGAAGAAATCGGCAATATTACCGGGCTAGTCGAAACTTTGAACCCCGCCGCCCGCGTAATCAGCGCGGTACAGGGCAAAGTAAGCGTGACCGACTTGTTTGCCGCGCCCCGCCTGGACCATGAAGACCACAACCATGACTCCTCGCATGGTCAGGAAGAAGGCGGCTTTATTTCCTGGGGTCAGGAGTACACCGGCGAATTTGATAGTCTGGCCCTGAGTAGCTTTTTTGAGGCTTTGAAAAATGGTCAGTATGGCCCGGTGGAACGCGCCAAGGGGCTATTCTCGGTAGAGGGTAAACGGCAAGCCTGGGATATTGCTGCCGGACAGCTTATTCAGCGCGTGCTACCTGCCGACCCCGCCGCCACCGGGCGTTTTATGGTCATCGCCCCCGATTTGGCTATCGAGGAACTTGACCGTCAGTTACAAAGCTGCCTGATTTCCAGAATTAAGTCCTGATATACGGTTGCTGATTCTTGTTGAGGAACCCAAATTCAATTACCCTGCCTTTTCAGAAAAAGTAACATTATGGTAAATTTTGGTCATTGACAGGGGCGGATATACTTTCTATACTAAAACCACATTAATACATCTATTTATTAATGTGGTTTTCTATAATAAATAAATCCTCGTACAACCCCTGAAGGTTTTAATCACAAAGGCAAAGGTAGTTTATGGATCATAGCTCTGTCAACACCAGTGATGCTAAACAAAATCCCCTCCAGGAAAGTTTGGATGGTGAACAAGAAAGTTCTTCCCCTGAAATGGTCGCTACAATTAACCCGGCCTACAGTAAACCCAGCCAAATAGCCCGAATGTTAAACAATAACCCTTCCCCTTCAAACATCCTTAGCTTGCAGCGAACTGTTGGCAATCGGGTAGTCCAGCGTTTACTTCATCCGCCCAAAGTGCAGCGAGCCGATGAGGAACAACCCGCCGCCAAGGAAGGCACTCTGCCAGATATGCAGTTGGAAGAGGATACGAAACAACTCAAGGGGCCAGAAGAAGAACATAAAGAAGATGGCACTACTCCAAAAACTGGCCGCGCCGCCACCGCTGGTGATGACTCTTCCTCACCCGGCACATTTCAAATCAGTGTGGGTAACCTGGGCGTAGAATTCAATAATCCGCAGGTTGATATAAGTTCAAACTCTGGTGCTAAAGACGCCGTAGAGTCAGGAACTGTCGGGACGGAGTGGACTAATCCCGGCACAAAAACCGTCAGCCCTTTTGGTTCGGAAAGCTTTATACCCGGTTATAAAAACCTCAAATGGAAAGCGGGCGACGATAAGGCCAAACCTTCTTTCAAGGTTGATTTTACCCTGAGTGTTGATTGCCCATGGGGAGTGAATGGGGGCGGGAAAACCGATGTCCCCTCGGCTACCGACGGAGTTGTGACCGCCGAACCCCATGCTGCATCCGGCAAGAAAGTCTATGAGCAAATTGTCGCCGATTTAACCCCAGCCTTGAACGAAAAGAGTTGGAGAGCCCCCCGCCAGTACTTCTGGTCTAAAGCGATTTGTGCGCGTCACGAAACCTATCATAGCACCGATGACAAGGCGTGGGTCGAGACTACTGGCAAGAAGCTAGTGACGGATTACCTTAATACCCAATCTGTCTCCGCCGCTAAAACCGAAGACGATTTGAAAGTCCATCTGACCAAAGCCATGAAAGATTTAGGGACGGCCAACTTTGCCTTTTACACTGGCGGGGCCAGTAGCTACTACTCCTACGCGGGTGAAGAACGGGCCTTCGGCGATGGCAAAGCTCCCTACCTACAACTGGCAAAAGAGGTTGGGGAACAGGGAGCAAAATTGGAGGCCGCTAAAGCTCCAACTCCGGCTAAAGGTACGCCCTAATGGCTGATGAAGAAAATAAACGAGCCTGCCCCCCGCACATAGTGGCGGCAGGCTTTCCCAACCGTACCCAAACCATCCTTCAGCGAGAGCAGGAAATGTTCCCGTTAGTGGTGGAAAGATTGCTGGGGATGGGAAAACATGAGCCCGATGGTAGTGAGGATTATTCCCAAAGCCTGACAATGGAAATGTTGGAGGAGAATCTGGAAGACCCCCGTAATCCAGATTCTTCGGCGGCTTTTCTGGCAGGGCGTTGCCAACCCACCGACCCTAAAGATCAGACAAAACTAACTGCCCTTGTCCGCGCCGCTGTAGATGCCAGCGAATGTTCGGTTGATTTTGGCTTTGTAGAAGCAGCAATGTCACTGGCCTTACGGGGAGAGTCGGAAAAAGCCCGCCAAAAGTTGTTGCCACTGGTGGGGGGTAAGGCTTCGGTTTTTGGCGAAACTTCCCTGGCGGCCTTCTATTTGGCCCAACTTGGCGATGCTTCGGGGTATCCGGTTTTGTTGGAGGCTTTGCAGAACTCAAATGAACATACCCGCTTGATGGCAGTACGCAAACTGTTAGCTTTCAAACCTTTTGATGGTCAGACTATCCAGGGCAAAACTATAGACATCAGGATGGATATAGCCGGGAGATTTAAAGATACCGAGCCAATTGTTCGACGAGAGATACCGGGGCTGCTGGCGGAAGCCGGAGTAACAGGTTTGAAAGAACTCTTACTACCTGTAGCCGAGAATGATGAAAATGAAGAAGTACGCGCTTCCGCCAGGGATGCCCTGACCCGGTTTAGCTGAAACCCTGGTTTTTCATTAAAGCCAACCACTAGCAACCAATTTACTTTATTTTTCCACAAATAACCCCAGGCTGGCGGTAAAGCCGTGCAGGAAGGGCTTGGGGCCAATCGGGCCAATCTCGCCGTTACAGAAGAAGCCCACCAATGGCATTGCGCTAAACTGTGCGGCGATACTTTTGGCATCATGATCAGGCTCCGGGAACATATTCAGACCGCGCCCGTTACAAGCAAACAGCACCCCCGCCAGAGGTTGATTATCGCCAAGTCTGGTTTTGGTAGCGGTCAGTAACTCCCGCAAATCTTCATCGGCGGCATCAGCATCCCGCAACTGAAACTGGATAGTTTGCCCGATACGCGGGAAATCATTGAGGGCGATAACCCCGCTCTTTTGGTCAGCACCCATCAGACTACGGATAATATAATCGCCCCGCCCGAAATCGCTTTTATACTCATCCACCGCCAGACCCACCAGCAAATTTCGGCGAGCTTTTTCCAGCAAATCCGGCGGTAGGTCTTTGATTGTATCCAGCAACACCTCGAAGGCGGGCCGTCCCGAAATAGTGTAAATCAAATTCTTGTCAGCCTGCGTCACCATCCAGGCTTCGCCAATCGGAGTTGCCCCCTGTGAGACTACTGGTTGCAGAGTATATTTCCCACCCACCGCCAGGGCAACCGCCCCCTCCGTCAGCACTTGATTGTTAAAGAAAAGATAAGTCTGGCGCAACCTGGGACTGGCTGAGGCCATACCGCCAATCAAGGGGCGACCCGGATAATATTCGGTCAGGGTTTTGAGTAATGCCTCCGCGTCAAGATTGAAAGGGTCGGCTAGTAATATCCAGGCATTAGTGTCGCTGGGCTGGATGCCTAGCTGTTGGGGCAAACCTACTGCCCCACTGTTTTGCAGAATTTCGTCGGTAATTAGTATGGGTCGCAACTCCGCCCCTGGCAGCGAGAGAGCCAATACCGAAAGAGCCGCCTGATTTTTTTCAATCTCCTGCTCCTGCCCGATTATTCCTTGCCCGGAGCAACCCACCAGCACCTTTGCCCCGCTCTTCTGGTATAACTCCTGCACCATCTCAGCGTAAAAAGCCCGGTAAGACGCTCCCGCAAATACCACCAGCAAATCTATTGAACCAAAATCGGTCAGTTGCTCGGTTACGGCTTGCACCGCCGCTTGCCATTCGGGATTTTGGACTAAAACAGCCTGAGCCTTAGTCATAGGAGTTCTCCTGCAAGGTTTTTATAGGTTAATGCCATCTAAACTATTATAGTGAAAATTTTGAGGGAGTCACAACCACATCGGATATATTGGTGGTTAATAGAAAGCAGATATAAAATTTGTTCCCCCTTCCTTAATAGAGAAGGGGGTTAGGGGGTTAGGTTTGGGGGTAAGACTAATCGAATTATGACCGACCTGAACCCGGCACATCATTCGACATTTTAATCCAGCCATGACGCAAAGCCGTAATAACCGCCTGAGTACGGTCGTTGGCATTGAGTTTTTTCAGAATGCTGGTGATGTGGTTCTTAACGGTCTGGTCGCTGATGCTGAGGTTACGGGCAATTTCTTTGTTGGAGTTGCCACGCGCGATACAATCCAGAATCTCGACCTCGCGGTTAGTAAGCGGGGCGAAAATCGGCTCGTTCTCGTTCTCGTTGGCACTCAACTCCCGGAACTGGTTCAGTACCCGACTGGCAACGGTGGGTTTGCTCAACACATTTTCGTTGATGATGTAGTTACCCCGCGCAACCTGTCGCACCACCTCAATCAGCTTTTCCGGGCTGATGTCTTTGGGGAAATAGGCTGCTGCCCCTGCCGTAATGGATTTGAACAACTGCTCATCATCCTCATAAACGCTCAAGATGATAATATTGCTCTGAGGCTGGCGGCGTTTGATAACCCGACTGACCTCTAAACCGCTCATACCGGGCAGATTGATATCAATTAGCATAACGTCTGGCAATAATTGCTCCGCCAGGGTAATGGCCCGCTGACCGTCGGCGGCCTCCCCTACTACCTCAAACTCGCCGGAGTCCTCCAGAGTATGTCTTACACCTCGCAAGAAAATCGGATGATCATCTACCAGTAAAAGTCTGGGGCGATCCATCTTGCGCCCTCTTTTGTCGGAATTCCAATCGTTATTCGTAGTGCTACCCTCTTTCTTATTTGCTTCAGTTAATAACCGAGCAAACCCAACGTAATACAAGGACGAAAATAAAAAAATTATTAAGAAATGCTTTTTGGGGCTTTTGGCCCCGCCGGACGTAATCGCACAGTTATTTCTGTACCTCTTCCAAGAACACTGTTCAGGCTTAGTTTGCCGCCTACTAATTCGGCTCTTTCCCGCATGCCTGGAATTCCTGCGCCCCGGCTAATTCCTAATTCGGCTGTTTTTACCACAAAACCTTTGCCATCATCCTGAATTAATATAGAAATCCGGCCCTCAACATCCCGCCCTCCCACAATTCGTACGCGGCGGGCTTCGGCATGCTTTCGGATATTTTGGAGCGATTCCTGGATTATCCGAAAAACTGCAATTTCCTGATCAGAATTCAGATATCCGGTCAAATCCGGGAAATCTATTTCAATTTCCAGGGCATACTGATTGCCGAAGTCGGCGCAATATTCTTGCAAGGTGCGGGTCAAACCCTGTTGTGAGAGTGTTCGGGGCTGCAAGTTAAACATAAACCGCCGAATTTCAAACAGCGACTCGCGCATCACCCCCACTAAATCCCGCAACTCTTTGTCTACTTCGGCCCTGTTCTGACGAAGGCGGGAGGCACTATGTTCCAGGCGCATCACCGCATTGGCTAATACCTGGGCCGGACCATCGTGAATTTCGCGGGCCAAGCGCACTCGTTCTTCTTCCTGTCCTTCTACCAGTTGGGCTCTTAGTACAATCTCCCAGGGATTGACATTCATATCCTTCAGGTCAATGTTGCTAGTTTGACCGGGGCGAGTTAGCTGACTTCCGGCTATTTCCAACTGACGGACTAACAATCCCAAACGTTTGGCCGCATCGTCTGTATCGTTTTGTACCTCAGCCATTTCCTCCTCATGGGTATCAATTTCGACCTGTTTGGCCTGGAGGTTCTGGCGATACTTTTCCAACTCTTCCGGCGAAGTTGGTAATTTATTATTTTTTTTAAGGTTCGCTTTATCACTTAGATAGCGCAAACGGTACTCAACTTCTTCCCGTCTAAGAAACAAGTCACGCCGTTTTTTAGCACTTTCTTCGCTCAAATGGCGGGCGGCATCATTCAATTCGCGCAAGTCGGAAAGCTGATTGGAAATAATATCCAGTGCCCTACTTAGCAAAGTCTCGCCAGCTTCGCTCCGGTAAACTCGACTGTCTTCTGATTTAGGAGGGAGGGATTGAAGTGAATTGTCAACCTTATCAAGGCTGACCACCTCCGGCCCAGTCTGCTCCTTTTTCTCAGATTGCATGACTTAACATTTTCACCTGACGCGAGTTGCCGATACCCCTGATATAATTACCTCGGCGAATCCATTGTTTAGGGTAGTCCTAGTACTTTACCCTTATTTTACAAGGATTATAAATATGCCCGATAATTATTGTACTTTTGTCCTATTGCTGAAAGTATAACACTCCCTAAATGATATCGCAATAGTTAAACCTTTAAGGTAGAATTTAGTGGATGAATATGGGAATCTAAAATCCAAAATCGAATATCTAAAAAAGCTTATTTTAGATTTTGGATATTCGATTTTGGATATTAATAAGAGGAAAGGTCAGCGGCAGGCGCTACTGTCACATCGTTCATAGGAATACGCAAGATAACGGCGGTACCCTGACCAGGAGCGGAGCGTAACTCGACCTGACCACCAACCATGCTGGCCCGTTCTTTCATATTAGTCATGCCCAGGCTACCACGTGATTCGTAGTTGCTTTCGGTAGCAGCTACATCAAAGCCTCGCCCATCGTCTTGAGCCGTTGCCACTATAAAACCGTCACGCGCTTCCACATGTAACCAGAGGTTGCGGGCGCGAGCGTGTTTACGGGCGTTGTTAACCGCTTCCTGCATAATAGCGAAGACGGTGGTTTCAACCTGGGGCGACAGCCGGATTGTGCTGAAATTTTCACTGGAGAAATGCACCTGGGGGTCGCTGGGATTGGTTGGAAAGCGTTTGGCGTATTGCTCAAGGGCTGGAATAAGTCCACTTGATTCTAACACTAACGGGCGCAATTCGTAGAGCAAGGTACGAATTTCGCGGGAAGTCTGTTGGGCCTGTTTACCCAGATTAGCAAGTTCATCCAGGGCACGGTCTGGTTCGGTTCGGAACAGGCGGCGGATAAATTCGGTCTGCATTGAAATAGCCGCTACCGCCTGGGCAGGACCATCATGCAGGTTACGGGCAAGCTCGTGGCGTACTTCTTCTTCCTGTTTAATCAACTTGTTGCGGTCTTCTAAAAGATTGCGATAGAGGGTAGCATTTTGCATGGCGATAACGCTGTGAGCCGAAAGTGTTACCATCAATTCCACATCGTTTGGCCCATAGGCATTTTCTTGCTTGCTACCGATAATCATCAAGCCAAAAACTTCCATCCCGGCCCGCATTGGTACCAGCATTGCAGAGCGGCAATTGTTCAGGGATGGGAAGGTCGGGGTAATTTCGCCCAACTCTACCGAATTATTTACTAGAACAGGCTTACCACCAGAAACTGCTTTTTTGAGAATGCCATTTTGTACCGAAAGTTTTCGTTTGGTTTCTTCGAGAGATAGGCGCAGCGAATCTTCCACTCGCATATTGTTGAGGCTACCCTCAAACAGCAAGACCGCCCCAATCCAGACATCAAAAACGTGTTCCATCTCGTGCAGGATGGCTTTGATAATTTGTTGGTAATCCAGGGTACTGCTGAGGGTGTTAGCTACCCGGTAGACCGCTTTAGCTCGATTTTGCAATTCGGTAAGGTGCGATTCGTTGGCACGGGCCAGGGCTTCTTCCAACATATCCTCGGATACTCGCAACATCGGGCGGGTGGATTGGGTTATGATGAAGTAGGAGGCCATTACAACTAATATTGAGCCTATCAAGCCATATACCAGGGTTGACATAGACTCTATCGGTTTAGGGTCTTTGTCAAACGCTACATAGTAGATGTTTATTGCGCCGATTACTAATAGTGTTACTACCCCCTCGCCCAGACCCACCAGCATTAAAATTAGCAAAGCCGGTACGAAGGCAAAGAACAGTATCGGGATATCCATTAAATAGGAGATTGCAGCGGTAAAAGCTACATCCATCAAAAGAGTTATCGTTACCATGGGTTTCCAGGTACGCGCTATAGTCAGGGTTATCAACCAGGTCACAAGATTGAGTCCCGCGTAAGTCCCCATCAGGTAAACTATCGGTTCACTGAAGCTGAAAGGTTTATTAAGTGAAGTGCGGTTGAAGAGGTGATATATAAAAAGGCTAATTATAAGTAACCATCGGGCGTAGGATAACCGTAAACCCAGGCTATTTTCTAAAGTTAAGCTTCGTTGCAAAATAAATTTCCGAGAGCGTGTTAGTAAGTCCAACGTATTTACTTCTTGCACGGTAACTGCCACATACCTTTTCTACTGTAGTCGTGTTACGACGTTTGCTACGACTGTGTAGTATTTGACCAAGTATCCCATTATTGGCCCATTTTGGCAAGTTGCTTCGCTAATATATTAACGAATTAACCTGTTATACTACCCTATTCAAAATGACTGAACCCCAAAGGTTAGTTGTTAAAAAATTCCCTCTGGTTTTCATTCACTTTTATGTTACTATGATAGCAGTTTGCGGACCTCCAAAGGAATAGGAGGACAGTAGTACCATTCGGCTACCACCATTTTAAACTAGGAGTCCTATCCGGTGGGTAATATCGAGAATCAAAAGTCTGACAATCAATCACCTGTCTCTACTCAAAACCTAAAAGTTAATTTTCCCGACCAGCCTGTTAAGCCAGTAGGCCTGACTTTTGGTCTGATGCTGCTGGGTTTGTTTATCCTGGCTTCCCTGATATTTTATTTTGCCTATACCTCGCAGCGCGATGCCGTTGCCGATTTCTTTATCGAGTGGAAAGGGACGCAGGTCGCGCTGGAAGGCGGCAACCCTTACAGCGACGAAACCACCCGCCAGATTCAGCTTGGTAGCAAGGGTCGTCTGGTAGAACCCGGCGAAGACCAACTGGCTTTTGTTTACCCCTACTGGCGGATTTTCTTCAGTATCCCGATTGCCGGATTGAATTATCCTTGGGCTTCGGCAATCTGGTTGGGTTTTATTCTGACCTTTTATATCGGGGCATTATTCTTGACGGGGCGGGCGGTTGGTTGGCGACCAAAATCGGCTCAGGCCAGTAGCGGCTATTATCTGGCTCTGATTTTTGCTTTTCCGGCTTTTTCCTCTTTGATGCTGGGTCAGTCGGCTTTGCTGGTGGCGGCTTTGTTGGGCGGGGTTTATTATTGTCTGAAAATTAACGCTACCGCCTGGGCCGGGAGTTTGTTAGCCCTGGCGACGGTCAAACCCCAATTAACGCTGGTGCTGATTCCCCTGTTGTTATTACGGGCTTTGTGGCGGCGGGAGTGGCGTTTTATTGCAGGTTTTTTTATTACGCTGGCGGTGCTGGCGGGTATTTCGTTCGCGATGTATCCAGCCTGGTTTAGCGAATTTGTGGCGGTTGCCAGTCGTTATCCCGGCTATAAACGCTCCCTGACCGGGCCGGGATTTACCTTCGATTGGTTGGGCGGTGGTCTGGCAACGGTTGTAGGTTGGGCGGTCTGGTTGGTGGTGGCGGTGGGTGGTTTATGGTTATGGTGGCGATACACTCAGGCCGAACCAGCCGAGACTAAACCGGGTTTATCCTACGACCTGGCCTTCTCTATCGGCCTGATTTTAACCCTGCTGTTACCACCCCAGACCAACATCAGCAACCCGGTGCTGTTATTCATGCCACTAACCCTGATTTTTGCCCGTTTGCGGGGTGGTTTATACGGTTTGTTGGTGGGCGGGGTAATTGTTATTACCTGGGGGCTATACTTCCTGTTCTATAATATAGCCTATGGGGTGCTTATTGTTGTGCCGCCCGTGCTGGTTACGGTTTTATTGGTTTTCTTTTATTTACCGCAGCGACACAGCGAAACAGTGAAATTAAAAGTTTAGGTGCGTTTGGCTGTCATTCTGAACGAAGTAAAGAATCTCAGTGTTTTGAACAAGACCCTTTGCAAGCTTAGGGTGACATGGGTGGTAAAGACATAAACCTCTCAAACAGCCTGTTTATCCTGTTCATCCTTGTTAATTAATAACTATGCAAATAGAGCAACCGAAGCCCGACTTACAAGAAGATAAACCCAAACCCTCCCGCCGCTCCCCCTGGTGGCGTTATTTTGGTTTGTTTGGCACTTTATGGGTAATTCTAATAGTAGTGGCCTGGTTTAGAGTTCATCCGCCTTTCTACCCTGAGCCTGTTACTGAGGATTCGGACAAAATAGCCGCCACGATTGCCGGAGCGGTAGGGCGCACCTTTGCCAACCTGCTGCTATTGGCGGCAATTGCTTTGGGAAGTGGGGCGTTCGGGCTACGGATTTTGGATTGGCTGCGTTTCGAGGCGAAAGGATTGGAACGAGCCCTGTTTGGTTTTGGGGTGGGGCTGGGTGTTTCTATTTTTCTGGTACTTGGCATTGGGTTGCTGGGCGGGCTGAACTGGTTGATTATGTATGGCCTACTACTGGCTCTGTTGCTGTTAAATTATCGGCAAAGCTGGTGGCTGATTAGCGGCTTTGGCAGGCTGGCGAGAAATATTGCTGGCTGGTTTAGCACGGCCCGCTGGTGGGAACGTTTGCTGACGGTCTACTTAGCCTTGACTTTGTTAGTTCCCCTTATAATCGGACTTGGCCCCACCTATGCCTGGGATGGGCTGATGTACCACCTCGCCGCTCCCAAATTGTGGGTTCAGGCCGGGCGCATCCAGAACATTTTTGAAATGCCGCCCGCCAGCTACCCCTTTGGTATCGAGTCCCTTTTTACCTGGGCCTTGACCCTGAGCGACGACGGTCTGGCTCAGATTATCCACTGGCTGTTTATGCCGTTAGGGGGGGCGGCTATCTGGTTGGTAGCGACCCGTTTTTTCACCTTGCTCGAACCCAGACCCCGCCAACGCGCCGCCCTGTTTGCTGTGACCCTCTATTTTTCGGTTCCTCACGTCCAGTTATTGGCAAGCTGGCCCTATACCGACCTGCTGATAGCTTTTTACGCTATTTTAGGGGTTTACGCCATGCTCAAGGCGGTGGACGGGCCGAATTCTAATTTATACGTGGGGCTGGCGGGGGTCTACGGTGGGTTGGCCTTTAGTGGCAAGTATACGGCGGTGGTGGTGGCGGCGGTGATTCTGGCTAGCGGTTTTTACTATGCGCTGGTCAACCGCAAGTTGGATTGGTCACGCTTCTGGGGATGGTCACTGCTGTTTGGCGGGGTGGCTTTTGTGGTAGCTGCGCCCTGGCTCATCCGCAACTGGTTCTTTACGGGCAATCCGGTTGCGCCTATTTTTTGGGGAGTGAATGGTTGGCATCCTGACGAAATCGCCCCGATTGTGGGCAAGGGGGCGGGTCAGTCTCTTAGTTTGGAGATGGTGCTGGGGCGACCTTTCAAGGCGGCAATTTTTGGCACGGCGGGCGGTGCGATGGATGCAACTATTTCGCCGCTCTATCTGGCTTTTTTACCCCTGGCAGCCTGGGCGGCCTGGAAGCAACGCAGCGTGGCGACCCTGATGCTTTGTGTCGGGTTGCAGTATGTTTGCTGGATTGCGATTATAGTTTCCACCGCCCAACTCGATCACACCCGGATTGTGCTACCGACATTCCCGTTTCTGGCGTTGGCTTGTGGTTATGGGCTGGCGGCCTTGCCCGACTTGCGGGTGGGGATGCTCAAGAACTTTGCCCCGCTGGTTTTGGCTCTGTTTATCGTGGGGAATGTGCTAAGTATGGGTTTGTGGTTCGCCAGCAATGATACTATTCCCTATCTGACCGGGCTGCAAAGTAAGCAGGCTTACGCTGAAAATGTTTTAGGGCCGCATTACCGGGCTGCCCGTTTCGTCAACGAGAATTTGCCCGCTAACAGTTACACTTTTTTCCTGTTCGAGCCCCGCAGCTATTATTTTGACCGCCATGTTGCCCCCGACCTGAACGGGGGTGAGCTTTTCTATTTCCTCGATAACCTGCCCACCGCCGACCTGACCCGCGCCGACCTCAAGCGGCGGGGTGTGACTCATTTGTTGCTGTGGGACTCCGGTCTGAAATTTATCCAGGATAACGCCAACTACTCCAAACCCGAACGCGCACAGGCCGCTACCCGCCTCGTTAACGACCTCAAAGCCACATATCTCAAGCAAATCTATGAGGAAAAGGGCCAGTATTCTATTTACGAATTGAGGTAGGGTCTTTCTTGACCTAAGCTCAAAGCTGCAAAGAAAATTGAACCGCCCTACCCCTGAATAACTGGCTACCAACGCCGAAAATATCCGCGCGGGTTTGTAAGGGGTTATTGGTTGTTAGTTGTTGGTTTAAAGAACGAAAATTCTCCATTTCTATCTTTCACCTTCAATAACTCCAGAATAACCGAAAACTATTTAGATAAGGGGCATTCAGTTTTATCAACTCCATAAGCTGCTCGACAATAAAACTCGAATTCCTTAAACCCTTGCCAGGGAACAAGTGAGTTAACCTCCTCGGTTTTATTGTAATAGGCAGTTTTATACCCTTCTAAACCAGGTATGAAAAGCATTAGTCTGTCTAAAATTGTATCATTATTGATTATAGGCTTATACGCACCCGTGAGGGCGGTTAATTGAAATCCCTGGTTTAGATAAACTATTGATAAGAAGTACGTTGGTGGATAGTTTTCTACTCTTCCAACATAACTTCTTACATGACTTGGCTCACCATATGCGGCTATTACTTCGCTCATCTTAAACCGCATATTGTTATTAGGTATCATAACAAAAATAGCTTTTTGAGGGCTTATTCGCTCATCATATATGGCCCAACCAATAACAGAATCTTCCTTTTCCCACTCTATTGATGTTGCAAAATCCTCCCGGACTGATACAGTTAATTTTGCTGAGGTTATCAGAGAACTCTGCTTTAATATTTTGACCGTTTCCTCCATGCTAGTAACTCCAGGTGTAATACCTTCCCAACAGGGCGGTTTGCATGGTATGCCTTTTAACCAGTTTTGTTTCCAGCTTTCAGTAATGGGCAGGGTAGTGGGTATTACTGTGTAGGCGCGTGGTGGTTCGGTTGGGGTGGGTGGAATAGGGGTAGTTGTAGCGATTGATTCCGAACCACAGGCGGAAAACAGGGCTAAGGTTAGCAATAAAAATATCAGCAAACCGGGCAACTTTGCAGACATAAACACAACTCCTGGCATATAAAAATTCCGGCGGTAGTAGCTTGGTTCTACTACTTTCAACGCCGGAAGCTTGCGAAAAATTACATACAGCTCTGTCATTCTGAGCGAAGCGAAGAATCTTGTAAAAATAGGTTAGATCCTTCACTTCGTTCAGGATGACAACGTTCTTGCAGGCCATTTTTCAGGATGACAAAGACCTAATAGCTCAACCGTTTTAGTTGACTAGCTCCAAGATTACCACGCCCAACGGCGGCAGGGTAAGAGCCAGCGATTGCCCGTATTCGCCGAACTGTCCGGGAATACTGCCTACGCCCGCCCCGTTGCCGACGTTACTACCGCCGTAATATTCCGAGTCAGTGTTAAAAACCTCTCGATAGAAACCGGGTTTAGGAACACCGAAGCGGTAGCCCTGTCGCGGCACCGGGGTAAAGTTACAGGCCACCACCAGCGTTTGTTTGTTCTGGCTACTGTTGCGGAGATAGACCAGCACGCTATTCTCGTAATCGTTGACCATCAACCAGGTAAAGCCCTCCCAGCTATTATCCACCTCGTACAAGGCCGGATAGTTGCGGTAAAGCTGGTTCAGGTCGCTCATATACTTTAGCAAACTGGCGTGCAAGGGGTATTCCAGCAAATTCCAGTCGAGCGAACGGGCCTCACTCCACTCCGTCCACTGCCCAAACTCGCTACCCATAAACAACAGCTTCTTGCCGGGGTGGGTGTACTGGTAGGCGTAAAGGGCACGCAGGTTGGCGAATTTTTGCCACATATCCCCCGGCATCTTGTCCAGCATCGAGTGTTTAAGGTGAACCACCTCGTCATGGGAGAAGGGCAACAGGAAGTTTTCGCTAAAGGCATAAATCAGCGAAAAGGTCAGGGTGTGATGGCTGTAACGGCGGTAAATTGGGTCTAGCTCGAAATAGTCCAGCGTATCGTGCATCCAGCCCATATTCCACTTCAGGTCAAAACCCAACCCCCCAAGATATACCGGGCGAGAAACGGCGGGATAATCGGTAGACTCCTCCGCCATCGTCAGCACATCCGGGAACTCGCCATGGACCAAAATGTTAAACTTCTGGATGAAATCAATCGCCTCCAGATTCTCGCGCCCGCCGTACTTGTTTGGAATCCAGCCCCCCGCCGGACGGGAGAAATCCAGAAACAGCATTGAGGCCACCGCATCCACCCGCAGCCCGTCCACATGATATTTTTTTAGCCAGAACAAAGCATTAGATAACAGGAAGTTCCGCACCTCGTTCCGCCCAAAATTAAAGACATAGGTTCCCCAATCCAGTTGCTCACCCTGGCGCGGGTCGGCATGCTCATAAAGATGGGTGCCATCGAAATTACCCAGCCCGTGCGCATCTTTGGGGAAGTGGGCGGGCACCCAATCAATATAGACCCCATAGCCATTTTGATGCAAACTATCCACCAGCTTCATAAAATCTTCGGGTCTACCGAAACGACTGGAAACAGCATAATACCCGGTGGTTTGATAACCCCACGAGCCATCAAAAGGATGTTCCGAAACGGGCAAAAATTCCACATGGGTAAAATTGGTTTGTTTAAGATAGGCTATCAGTTCGTCGGCTAATTCGAGGTAGGTCGGCCATCGCCAGGTACTCATCCCTTCATCCCAAAGCCGCTTCCACGAGCCTAGATGAATCTCATAAATCGAAATCGGGGCGGTTAAAGAGTTGACTTTTTTGCGGTTCTCCATCCAATCCGCGTCCTGCCATTCGTACTTGTCAAGGTCGGTCACTACCGAGGCAGTGTGAGGGCGCATTTCGCTGAAAAAGCCGTAAGGGTCAGCTTTTAGCAGGGGCAAATCCCAATTGCGCGATTTAATTTCGTACTTGTAAATCGTGCCTTCGCCCATACCGGGGATAAAAAGTTCCCAGACACCCTGGTCGGGATGCAAGCGCATGGGGTAAACTCGTCCATCCCAATTGGTAAAATCGCCCACCACGCTAACCCGCACCGCATCAGGGGCCCAGACCGCAAAATGCACCCCGCTGACCCCGTTAACTTCCCGCATGTGTGCCCCTAACTTCTCGTAAGTATTAAAGTGAGTGCCTTCGGAAAACAGGTGTCGGTCAAAATCGGTCAAGAGGGGCGGGAAGGAATAGGGGTCGTAACTCTCAAACTCAAGTCCACCCGGATAGGTTGTCACTAACTTGTATTCAAAATCCAGTTTCTGACCAGGAATAATGGCCTCGAAAATTCCGGCGGGATGCACCTGCTTCATCTCATACTGCTTTTTGCCTTTGGCGGGTTTAACTATTCCCTTTTCTGCCCCTGGCCAGATAGCCCGAATCGCCAGGGCGGGTTTGCCGCTTTTCTCGACCTCGTGGGGGCCAAGCGTGCCGAAGGGGTCGCCGTTATAACCCCCGGCTAACGCGTCCAGTTTATCCTGCTCCACCGTCATAGTCATCGGTTCGTTTCCTTTTGCTAACATTATTGATACTTGATAGGCAGCACAACCATAGTTAATTGAATTTTATGCGCTAAGTTCATAATGCGCAAGTAATTAATGCTTTAGCCTTTTTTGGCCTGTTTTCGCTGGTTTCGGGCAACCGATTTTGCTACGGCGGTATTGGAGGCAGGCTGGCCTTTTTTCTTGGCATCCTCGGTTAAATCTACAAATCGGGAGATGCCAATGGACATAAATAAAACTACCGCAATAAGCCCAATCCAGTGTAAATAATGGAAGGCGGCCCAGCCTACCGCCAATAATGCGGAGAAGCCCACCCCCAGCAATAGCATCACCAAAAAGCCATCGCCATCATTACCTTCCAGGGCAAGCCACAGGAAAAAGACTATTATCCCTAAACAGCTTACCAGCACCCCGTTGAAACTATCCCATTTGAATACAGTGGCTACTAGCCAGCCCACCCCACCCAAAACCGCCGCCGTAACGCCATTAATTAGTAACCACAAGAGGAAATTCTTCATAGTTATTACCCCATACAAATGAATTTTTCTGCAACCGTTCACCGGCCTTGTCACATTCCATTGGGGCGAGAGCTTACGAAGAATCTCAAAACAAGCATTGAGACTCTTCACTCCTTTCAGAATGACAAAGGTGGTGAATGCTACGCTTTTCTGCCTCACGAAGATATAACCTAATTTAAGCCTATCAATCAATAATCTGCAATAGTGAAACACCGCCTAATAGCCAACTCAGAATTCAAAATTCAAAACTCATAACTTCCCATTGACCAGGTGTTGTAAAATACTTAGAACCCCAGGGACGAGGTTTTAAACCTATGTCCCTGCTTTTTGTCAGAAATCAGCAATAAAAAAAGGTTTTAGCTAAAATGATTGTAATGAAATTTGGTGGAACTTCGGTGGGGAGCGCGGAACGCTTCCGTAATGTAGCAAAACTGGTAGGGGGTTATCTGCATCATAAGCCGGTGGTGGTAGTTTCGGCGATGTCCGGCACTACCGATTGGTTACTCAACACCGCCCGTCAATTAGCTGATAGCAGCCCAACGGCTGGCCCGGCGGCGGAGAAAGTTATTGCCGAGTTCCACAGCAAGTATCAGCAGGTGGTAGAGGATGCTATTACCAACCCTCAGACACGGAGCAAAGTTCACTCGGAAGTAGCGGCCCATTTGCACCAACTTCTGCGCCTTTTCACCGGAATTGAGTTGCTGGGCGAGGTTAGCCCCCGTTCGCTGGATGCGGTGGCGGCGTATGGCGAGAAACTCTCCAGCCTGATTATGGCGGGGACGTTGCGGGATGCCGGGTTCAAATCCGAGGCTATTAGTGCCGAACGGCTGATTCTGACCGACAAGGTTTTTAACAGTGCCACCCCCCAGATGGCCCAGACCGAAAAGAATTGTCAGGACGTTTTGTTACCCTTGCTAAACGAGGGAATTATTCCGGTGATTACAGGCTTTATCGGGGCAACCGAGGACGGCATTACCACCACTTTAGGGCGGGGCGGCAGCGACTACAGTGCCAGTATTGTGGGGGCAGCTTTGAATAGCGAGGAAATCTGGATTTGGACGGATGTGGATGGGGTGATGTCCGCCGACCCGCGCCTGGTGCCTAATGCTCGCTCCCTACGCCGTATCAGTTACGCTGAGGCGGGCGAGTTGAGCTACTTTGGGGCGAAGGTTATCCACCCTCTGACCGTTTTACCAGCCGTTGAGAAGGGCATCCCACTTTACATAAAAAATACCCTTAACCCCGACTTTCCCGGGACGCGCATTGACCATCCCCGTGAAGCTACCGAAGGGGTGGTAAAAGCCGTTACCAGTGCCCGAAACCTGGCTCTGGTGACAGTTTCGGGGAGTGGCGTGCTGACCGTGCCGGGGATTGCCGCCCGTACCTTTGCCCGGGTGCAAGACCATAATGCCAACGTGCTGATGATAAGCCACGCCAGCAGTGGTCACGACCTTTGTTTTGTAATTGATAAAAAGGCCGCCCCTGGCGTCGTTAAAAGCCTCAATCGGGAGTTCGAGCGTGAGTTAGGCCGCAAGGAAATTGATGAAATTCAGGCCGACGATAGTATTGTGATTGTGGCGGTTGTGGGGGCGGGGATGCGCGGTACGCCGGGGGTGGCGGGGCGTTTATTCAGCACTTTGGGCCACAAGGGGGTTAACGTTATCGCCATTGCCCAGGGTAGCAGCGAGCTAAACATCAGCTTGATAACCTCCGCCGTTGACGAAAAAGCAGCAGTTCAGGCCATCCACGACGAATTTATCTCAATTGCGGGGTTGGGCAAGAGCATACGTTACGCCCCGGCGAAATAAGCAATCTGGAATCGAATATCGAATATCAAAGGGTCAAAAGTCAAAAGACCAATTACAGGGTAGACACAGAGGTCTACCCTTACAAAGATTCTTATATTCTTGCTTCTTACTCCTTGTTTTTTCCTGAAAAGATGACAAAGTTATTTACCCTTTTCCTAACAATTGAGCGGAACCTCAAAGAGCTTCGCCCGTTTATTTAATAGTAAAGGGCTATTTTTTTTGCTCGATCTTTTTATTCTGATTATTACTTTTGGCGGAAGGAAATCTCGGCATGGACGGGGAGAATATTATTGAGTCTTTAGATGAGAGTCGGAAGCCTACCGAAACGGAGCGCAACCGACGCGGCTTTTTGAAACTAGCGGGGGGCGCGGCATTAGCTGGGGCTAGCCTGGCGGTTTTACCTTTAAGTCTGGCGCGGGCAAAAGCGTCCCTGGCAGACATTGTAGATAAAAATAAATTTCCAGTCAGTGGTACTTATACCTCGGACATTTATAATATTGGCAGCACTTTCGGGGCAGTCGGGGCATATTGGGAAGTGGCCGCTGGCGATGCTACTAACTTGCATGTTAGTTTAAGAGTAAGCAGCGATGGCACAAACTTTACCGACTGGATAGATGCTGGCTTTGATGGGGATGGGCGGAGCAGTCCAGCTGTCACCGGGCGGTACTATGGTCGGGTAGTGCTGGCGACAGGTTTATATGTGCAATATCGGGTGGATATACCCGCCGGAATTCAATTAAATCTGGTGGGATTGTCGGCGATTGACAATAGTGCGCCACCAGGACTGGCTAGTGGATTGCCCAAACCCGGCCCTAGTGAGCCGGAAGGTTTGCAACCCCGCATTATCAGCCGGGTGGAATGGGGCGCGAACGAAGGGCTTCGCTTTGAAAAAAGTGTAGAAGTCTGGCCTCGTGAATATCGCACTGCCCAGGTTATGATTGTTCATCATAGCGAAACTTCCAACACCTATAACTCTGACCCGGCAACCGATGTCCGCAGTATTTATTATTATCATGCCATTACCAAAGGTTGGGGTGATATTGGCTATAACTTCCTGGTGGACTGGAAGGGAAATATTTACGAAGGTCGGTTTGGTGGCGCAGATATAGTCGGTGGGCATGCCTATCAATACAATTATGGCAGTATCGGGATTTGTTTAATCGGCAGTTTTGCCAATACCCGCCCCACCGATGCCCAATTAAACTCCTTACACCGCCTTTTGGCCTGGAAAGCCCAGGTCAAGAGTATTGATCCGAATGCTCGCATATTTTTTGTAGACCGGGCTAATGTGGCGACTATCAGTGGGCATCGGGACGTTATTAACACCTCTTGCCCAGGACAGATTGAATATGATTTGTTGCCTACCGCCCGCAGCGAGGTTACCCGGCTTCTTAACTCTAACCCCCCTACCGGAACTTTTGGAATACAGCTTGTTTCACTGCAATTTAGCCCGACCACCATTTTGGGGAATCAGGTATTAAAAGTTTCTGCCACTATCAAAAATACCGGAACCAGAATTATTGAAACGCAAGATCCTGCTCCCGGCTATACCTATGAGGAAGACCAGAACTATCTGGGTCAGGGTTTCCCCAAAGTTAATAATAAATTCCGGTTGACCCTCGATTTTGGTTCAAGTGATGGCAATCCTTATCCCTATCGCTGGGGCTTTGGTCAAAATTTGAATCCGGGCGATACTATCAGCATGATAGGTTATGTCAGGCTCAAGACCAAACAGGTGGTGAATTTTTATGGCGGGGTAATTCAGGAATATGTGAAATATCACGTCGAGAGTTTTGGCTTGCAGCAGGTTTCGGTGATAGCGGCGGGCTTCCCTACCCAAAGAGCCGCCAGCAAAGCGGCTGACAAGAATGTTTGGTATTTTAACGAAACCGGGCATAATCTGGGTTATAGCTTTCGTACTTTTTGGATAGGGAACGGGGGCTTGCCAGTTTTTGGTTTTCCCATGACCGAGGAATTTCAGGAGGTTTCGCCTACCGATGGCAAGGTTTACACCGTGCAATATTTCGAGCGTAACCGTTTCGAGTATCATCCTGAAAATAAAAACACCCCCTTTGAGGTGCAATTGGGTTTGTTAGGGGTGCAACTAACGCAAGGGCGCGACTTTCCTAAATCTGCTCCTTTCGCCAGCACCAATGACCGCTGGTTTATCACTCAAACTCAACACAGCCTGGGTGGGTCGTTTCTGAAATACTGGTTGAATAACGGCGGGGTATCTATCTTCGGCTACCCCACTAGCGAGGAAATCCAGGAACAAAATCCTGACGATGGCAAAACTTATACGGTGCAGTATTTCGAGCGCAACCGCTTTGAGTATCACCCGGAATTCAAGAACACCCGTTTTGAGGTGCTGCTCGGTTTGTTGGGGAAGGACGTTTTGCGGCGACGGGGCTGGTTGCAACCGGGACTTTAACGGTTGCCGGTAAAAGAATAAATAAACAAGAAAAATTCTTCCCCCTTCCTTGAATCAGGGAAGGGGGTTTAGATCAACCGACCACCGATAACCGACCACTGACAAACGTTAAAACCATTGCGGTGTGTACTAAATTTGTGCTATTATCTAACAATAGGCCACCCTTAATTATTAACATCGCAATAAGGTTAAAATGACATCAGGAAATGAAAGTAATAAGTCTAACGCCGCTACTGGTGTCGAAACTCCTGCCCAAATCCTCGTGGTAGACGACGATAAGGACATTGCGGGCTATTTGTCGGCAGTTTTGACGCTGGCGGGTCACAAAACCAGCGAGGTTTATAGTGCCGAGGAAGCTATCCAGAGTATTAAGAATTTTACCCCCGACCTGGTGCTGACCGACCTGATGATGCCGGGGTTAGGCGGGCTGGGTTTACTCACTTTCCTGAAAAACGAAAGTAGCCTGCCTTTTATCCCGGTGATTATGGTAACGGCTTTGCACGATACGGTTGATAAAGCGGCGGCTCTGGAAGCGGGTGCGGATGATTTCCTCAACAAGCCCGTCAATAAGGCCGAACTTCAGGCTCGCGTGCAAAGTTTGCTGCGGTTGAAACGGATGCACGACCTTTTGCAACGGCGGCTGGCGGAAAATGATGCCGCTTTGCAGGGGGTTGGTGAGCAATATCTACAGGTCAAGCAGGAGCGCGATAAACTTGCCGAGCGCAACACCGCCCAACAGCAGCGTGATATGGCGGCCCGTATCGCCGGGGCAATCTGGCGCGAATTAGACCCGTCTCTCACCAAAGCGATAAATCTAGCTCAAACTGGTCTGCGGGAAGAAAATATGAGTATGGAAAACCTGCAACAGTTAGCCGAAGCCCTCCGTGAAGCCCTCCGCGTTACCACCAAACTTGAGCAACTCGCCACCGAGTCCAAAAAACCCGGCCCCCAATCACCCAGGAGTAACTAGCTAACTTAATCAAAGTCCTAGCAAATACTAAGTCCGAACATATCAGGACCTGGTATTATTTGCTTTCTGTAGAAGTAGAATTGCAAGTTAATATTGTCATAATTGGCCTATTGACAAACTACGACGGGTAGGTTAAACTAACGGCGTTAGTTATTTAGATATAGCGTAGTTATAACTATAGCCCTTAGCTTAGGAGTTAGGATGACGCAAACCCGGCGAGAACGCCTCAGAGAAACTACTTTTGCCGAAATAAAAAGTGTAGCCCGTCAACAAATGGCGGAGCAGGGAACGGCGGCTATTTCTTTGCGGGCGATTGCCAGCCAGATGGGAATGGCGGCCCCCTCGCTCTATAACTATTACAAAAGCCGGGATGATTTGATAACGGCTTTGCTAATTGAAGCCTTTAACTCGTTGGCGGATACCCTGGAAACAGCCAGCCTGGCTATTCCCACCAAAAACGGTGGGGAGAAACTTTTTGCGGCCTATTTGGCCTATCGGGATTGGGCGTTACGCAATTCTACCGACTTTAGCCTGATTACTGGTAGTCCCATCCCTGGCTACCATGCCCCGGAAAATATTACAACCCCGGCGGCAAAACGAATCATGGGACTATTCCAACTATTATGGCGGGAAGCTTGCAGCCAAAATCAATTTATTATTCCTGCCGAATATACCGAAATACCGGACGGGCTGCGGCAACAATTGGAAGCCTGGAAAGAGTTTGAGGGCAACTATTTACCCCCTGCGGTACTCCACCTGTTGTTAGCCAGTTGGGCCCAGGCTCAAGGTATGGTTTCGCTTGAACTCTATGGTCAATTACGAAACAACCTCAAAGAGCCATTCGAGTTTTACCAGTTTGAAATACGCTCGCTGCTAAAGCGGGTGGGGTTAAGTGTCCAGAATAACTAAATTCAAGATTTTCGCTTTAGATTCCGCCAAAAGAGGCAGGTTTATTTACATTACCCTGCTTTTTGTTCAAAGATTTGGTTATATACAGTAAATTGGTTTATATAGATTAGTAAGGAGAATTTCTATGAAATATAAAAGCGTGATAATAACAAAAAAGGGCGGGCCAGAGGTTTTGCAAGTGGTGGAAAACGAACTCCGGGATCCAAACCCTGGGGAAGTCCGCTTAAAACTCATCTGTACGGGGGTAGGTTTTACCGATGTGATTATGCGGTATGGCTACTACCCTTACGCTCCCAAACTACCCTTTGCCCCTGGCTATGATGTGGTTGGGATTGTGGACGCGCTGGGAGATGGCGTAAAAAGCGTGAAATTGGGCGAACGAGTCGCCGCCCTTACAATTCACGGGGGTTATGCCGAGTACATTTATCTTTCCCCCGATAACCTTGTGGCTGTACCGGATGGAATTGACTCGGCGGAAGCGGTAAGCCTGGTGCTTAATTATGTAACCGCCTACCAGATGTTGCACCGAGCGGTGGAAGTTAAGGCTGGGGACAAAATTCTCATCACCGGGGCGGCGGGAGGCGTGGGGTCAGCCATGCTCCAACTGGGCAAAATTGCCGGGCTAGAAATGTACGGAACGGCTTCTAAAAGCAAACATTCGGTAGTGCGCGACTTTGGAGGCATTCCAATTGACTATAAGGCCGAGGACTTTGTTAAAGTGGTGAAAAAGCAGACCGGACAAGGGGTAAATTATGCTTTTGACGCTGTAGGAGGCATGAATGTCTGGAAGGCTTATCGGGCATTGCGTCCAAAAGGCACACTGGTCTCTTATGGAGCGTCAAGTGGCGTGAAAGATGGCAAGTCCCAGAACATTCCTGCTTTTGCCACTTTTGGTTTATTGGGGGCGATAAAAATTATTCCAGATGGCAAAAAAGCTACTTTCTACGGCATTACGGCAATCTATCGGAAGAATCCCGTTCCTTTCAAAGAGGATTTACCCAGACTGTTCCAATTGTTGGCTGAAGGTAAAATCAAGCCGATGATTGCGGATAAGTTACCATTTCTGGAAGCCCGCCTTGCCAATGAGATTCTGGAAAAGGGGACGCACAACGGTAAGATTATTTTACTTTGTCAGTAATAAAAAATATATGCATAGGGGGCAGCTTGCCTGCCCTTCTTTTTGCTCAATGTAGGCCGATGGGTTGTTTACAGCAAATCGCAATAAACTTGAAATCAAAGCTCTCGCCAACCGCTCTGGTAAATGATAGAATTATAGGAGAGTAATTGTTGATTGTGTCAAATGAAAAATGGGTGCTGTGGAACAACCAAAAGATACCAAACAACCTGATTCTGTCCTACTATATTCTAATGATGAATTTGAATTAGTGGTGGCAGCCCGAACTGCCGAGCTTGAAGCTGCTAATGCCCGCTTAAGAGAGGAATTAGAGTCACGCAGGCTGTCGGAAGAACGCTACCGCCAGTTATTTGAGAATTCCCCGGTTTGTGTATATCAGAGTTCGTTAAGTGGTAAATTTTTGACTGTTAATCAGGCTATGATCGAATTGTTGGGTTACGATAGCCTTGAAGAAGTTACGGCACTGGATATTGGGAAAGATATATTTTTCAGCGCGGAAATTAGAAACGAAACCTTAAAGTATTTGCAAAGACATGGCGAAATGCGGAACGAAGAAGTCATTCTTAAGCATAAAAATGGCTACCCGATTGTAGTTTTGCAACACACTCGAATTATTCGGGACTCGAATGGAAAGCCTCAATATTTCGAGGGGTCAGTAATCAATATCACTGAGCGCAAAAAGGCTGAAGAAGAGCTACGCAAAAACCTTGAGCGCGAAAAAGAGCTTAACGAATTGAAAACCCGCTTCATTTCGATTGTTTCGCACGAATTCCGCACTCCACTTACCGTAATCCTTACCTCTACTGATTTGCTTGAATATTATGGAAACAGTATGTCGGAAGAAACACGCCGGGAGCATCTTTCCCAGATTCAAACCTCCATTCAACACATCACCGAAATGCTAAATGATATTTTGTTTATTGAACATGGTAGCCTTGATTTTAACCCTGAACCTCTTAATCTGGTAGACTTGTGTAAAGAAATAATAAGTGGCTCCCTGTCTATTGCACAACAAAATGGGCTAGAACTTATTTTCAGGCAAAATTGCCAAAACCCTAATGGCGTGGTTGACCAGAAACTGATTCACCTGGTTATTAATAACTTGCTTTCTAACTCTATAAAGTATTCAAATACGGGCGGTCAAATATTTTTAGACTTGATTTGCGAAGAAAAACAGCTAATAGTAAAGATTCAAGACCAGGGGGTTGGTATTCCGCCCCAGGATATACCCCATCTTTTTGAAGCATTTCATCGCGCCGAAAATGTTAGCCACATAACTGGAACCGGCCTGGGGTTATATACGGTAAGACAAGCCATCGAGGCCCACAATGGCAAGATTGAGGTTACCAGTGAGTTGGGTATAGGCACAACAATTACCGTTCAGCTTCCCCGGATTAGTCAGCCCCGGTTAATATCTGAAGATACTTTATATTTTTAAAACCATTCACCCTTGGCTTTTCCCAGTTATAAAATAAAAATACCCCCTTTTGTACAAAAAGGGGGTAGAATCTCTTACTTTACACTACCCGCGGTTAGACCGCCGACAATGTAATACTTAGGAATTTAGGACTTTACACCCCCCGCCGTTAGGCCTGAAACAATATAACGTTGCAAGGCCAGATAGACTATCGAGACTGGCAAGGCTACCAGGATTGCAAAGGCCGCGAATTGTGACCAGGGCGTGGTTTTGGCATAAGTCCCGGTCAATTGTGAAAGAACCATTGCCAGAGTAAAATCTTTAGGATTGGTCAGGAATTGCCAGGAGAAATAAAACTCGGTCCAGCCGCCCATAAAGCCAAAGAGGGCAGTAGTAGCCAGAGCAGGAGTAGCGAGGGGCAGTATTACCCTGAAGAAAATCTGATTACGAGTGGCACCGTCAATAGAGGCCGCTTCTTCCAGGTCTTTTGGAATGGTATCCAGATAACCCTTGAGGTTATAAACCGCGAAAGGTAATAAGCCGGAGACTATTGCCAGTCCGACCCCCCACAGCGAGTTCCTGAGATTGAAGTCGTCACCGGTATCCCCGGTTCTAAATTGATTGAGCGAGGTAAACAGGGGTACCAACGTAGCGACGCTGGGCAACATCAAGACCGCCAAAATCGCCAGAAAGATAAAACCCCTTCCCGGAAACTTAAAGCGCGAAAAGGCATAAGCCGCCAGAACCCCCAGAAACACCGAGAAGAAAGAGGTGCTGACTGAGAGTTTTAGGCTATTAAAAGTTAATTCCAGAAAAGTTACTGGATTGGTAGTGGGTTTATCCAACACTTTGGCAAAAGCATCAAAGCTAATACCGTATTCGGGTAAAAACCCTCTAATTCTTGGTTTGTCAGGGGAGGTAAGAGCCTGGCTTACTACCCACGAAATTGGGAATAGCACGGTTAAGGCTATAAAGATACAAAGAGCCTGATATAGCAATTGCTTGCCCAGAGGTAAAGGACGACCTGCCGATACCCTCATCTTAGTTTGTGTGGCACTTACGGCCTTCTTTGGTACAATAGTTGACTGTGCCGCCATAAATTTGTTCCTCCGAATATATTCAACCTATAATGCTAATCTGCCGATGCCGTAAACTTTGCCAGCTTATTGGTAAGCAAGGTCAAAATTAGCAGGATAAAAAACATATAAATAGAAAAGGCGGCGGCTAAACCAAACAACTTGTTTACATTTACCAGCTTATAAGCCTGGGTGACTAATAGTTCGGTTTTGCCATAAGGATTCCCTTCAGACATGAAGTAGGAAAGCGCAAACAGGTTAAAGGTGGTAATAAAGCCGAAAATTGCGAATGGTAGCATAGGTGCGCGCAACATGGGTACGGTGATGCTAAAAAACTGTTGCCGTCCGGTTGCGCCATCTACTACCGCCGCTTCATACAAATCCTTGGGAATACTTTGCAAAGCTCCGGTCGCCACCACCGAGTTAAGCGGCCAGCCAAGCCAAATATTTGCCGTTAAAAGGGCAAAGTAAGCCAGTGGCAGAGGGCCATAAATCGGTTGATTATTATCTAACCAGGGAATTTGAAAAGTTGAGGCGGGTACGCCAAAAATCCCAAAGATACCGGCCATAACATTATTTATCGGCCCGTCGGTTGAGTCAAAAATTTTCTTCCAGACGGTTGCGATAATAATTGATGGTATAACCACCGGGAGAATATAAATGGCGCGGTAAATTCGCTTAAACCAGAGTCCTTCAATATTGAGAAGTACCGCAATCAGCACCCCCAAAATCACATGGATAACCACGTTGGATAATGCCCACCAGAGGTTAAAGGTGAGAATCCTGAAAAAATCCCAGTTGGGTATCAGGTTAGTTAAGGTATCGCCCGTTACGATATTAGTAAAATTGTCAAAACCAACCCAATTAGCCGGGGCAGAGTTTCGTCTTAAGTTTTGCAGGCCATAGTCGGTGAAAGACATATAGACCTGGAATAATAGTGGGTAAAGGGTAATTACAGTCATTACGATGCCTGCTGGCAGAACATACATATAGGCGGTACGATAGTCCCTGGTACGCTGCCAGAAGCCAGGACCTTTTGCTTCCGAGCGGGGGGCTGCGATATTTCCTGTAGCCATACACTACTCCTCAACGAATAAGCATAGTTTTTCTATTGAAATAATGAATGTGGGATTCCCTCAAAACCGGGCAATGGAAATTAATTTCAAGGACGATAGCATAAATGAAAAGAATATGCAACTGAGAAAGAGTAACTGTTCACGGGAGTTGTCACACCCCGAATGGGCGTGAGCAAACGCGAAGAATATCAAAGCTCTAAACAAGACCCTTCGCAAGCTCAGGGTGACAATCGGGGTGAACGGTTATGAGACAGATATAATATGAGGGCGAAAGAAAAATAAATCTTTCTCTCGCCCTCAGACTTACTAAGAACTTACAGTTTGTTAGCCTTATTCATCGCGGAACAGGCATCGGCAACCGATTTAGTGGCATCGGCACCCGAGTCAATGGCTTTAGTGTAGCTATCGCCAAAGTTACTCCAGAAGTTATCCAACTGAGGTAATTGCGGGCGAGGCAGACCAGTGGCCGCTGCTTGAGCAAAGCCCAAAGTAATTGGGTCAGTAACCTTCACAGTTTTGTCTGCCGGGACATGACCGCCCAGGTCAACAAATACCTGCGAGATTTTAGGTGAAGTCATATAAAGGGCAAAATTCACCGCATTATCGAGTTTGGCTCCCGTAAGGTTAGGGTTGATATACCAACCATCCACACCCGTGAGGGGGTTGGCCGCTCCTTTGGGGCCAGCCGGAATAGCCGCTACCGCCAGCTTGTCGCCCTGACCCTTTTTGAAGTCGCCGGTTTTCCAGGGGCCATTAATTATGGCATCATAGGTTCCAGCAATGAAGCCATCCTCGGCTTTGTTACCAGTTCCATCCATGAATGCGCCAGCCGCTTTCAAATCCTGTAAATACTTCCAGGAGTCGGCGAAACCACCCTGATCAGCTACGCATTTACCAGTAGCGTCCATCAATTTGCCACCGAAAGCACCCGATAGGCCAAACTCGTGGTAGATCCCACTGTTGAAGGCCAACTTGATCCCACTCTTCTGGAGAGCCATCAATTCATCAAGGGTTTTCGGTGCGGTCTTAATCTTGTCCTTGTTGTAGAAGAAGGCCACCGCCTTTAAGGATTCCGGTACCATGTAGAGCGACCCATTGACTTTAGAGCCCTCAACCGCTACTGGCAGAATATTGTCCAGTTTGCCTTTGAGTTTGTCATCCAGGTTGGCTAACAGCTTGGCGCGAGCTTCGCTACCGAGGCTGTCGTTGGGGGCAATGAACAGGTCAGGGCCGCCACCGGAAGCAACTTCGGTTTCATATTTCTTGAACAGATCAGCAAAAGGCACATCCAAACCCTGTACATCGGCATTCGGATTGTCCTTCTTGAGTTGTGCCAAAGCTGATTCCAGGGCTTTTTGCTCGCCAATACCACCTGAGCCGTAAGAGTGCCAGAAGGTAATTTTACCAGTTACCGGTGCCAGAGCAGAGGCGGCGGTAGTAGCCGGAGCTGCTGTCGTCGTAGCGGCGGCGGTAGTAGTTGCTGCTGCTGCCGTAGTAGTAGCGGCGGCGGCGGTGGTAGTTGCTGCCGCAGTCGTAGTAGCAGCTGCGGTAGTCGCCGGAGCGGTAGTCGCGGTGGGATCACCGCAGGCGGCCAGCGCGAGGGCCAGAGTTACCAGTACCATCAACGCTGAGAAAAACTTGAACAACTTTTTGTTCGTCACTGCTTCTCCTCCTTGCAAAAAGAGTGTGACCTCATATGTTAACTTAATTTGCCGTTACGGGAAACTTTGTTTATCACTTGTCAAAACAAAGTCCGTTTAGTGAGCACCTTGCCCACTCCCATCAAACTCACGAGAAGAGATTTGCCGAAAGGGAAGTGCAGACTTAACTGCACCTACCGATATGTTTAATTACGACTTTCGCTTTGGAACGTACCCCAAAAGTAACGGGTACAAACTGAACCAGAAAAATGGCCTCAAGCGAAAGTCCAGTGTTGATATGTCTAAAATTCAGAGCAGAAATCTGTTGGTTTTGAGGTAGTAATGCTTATTTGGTAACAAGGGCAATTTGTGGCCCCTTGAAAACCTCCTGCAACACCAATGTTGCTGCTCCAATGGCTACGGCTTCTCGGCCTAAAGTGCCGATTACAATGCTGGTATCCTTATAAGATGCAATCAGGCTGCGTTCTTTGACAGTCTGCTTTAAGGGGTCAAGTAAAGCTTCGCCAACGGTGGCAACCCCTCCGCCCAGGATAATTAACCCAGGATTGAAAAGGTTTACCAGATTTGCCAGAGCCACCCCAATATAACGTCCGGCATCGGTCAATACTTCGGTTGCCAGTTTATCACCAGTTTTAGCGGCTTCGCCAATACTGTTAACTGTAATATTACCAGTTCCGTTCCAGCGGTTCAAAATGGTTTCCCGACCAGCCTGAATTGCCAGTTTAACCCGGTTAATAATCGCGGTACTGCCTGCCATACTTTCAAGGCAGCCAAAACTGCCACAACGACAGGGAGGGCCATCACGGGTTATGGTAATATGCCCGATTTCTCCAGCACTGCCAGTTGCGCCACGATATAATTTACCATCTAAAATCAACCCGCAACCAATACCAGTGCCAATTTTCACATAGGCTAAATTGCTATAGCCTAGCCCCGCTCCTCGCCATTTTTCGCCCAATGCCCCCAGGTTTGCATCATTGTCTATTAATAGGGGTAGACGAAACTCATCATTCAGGTAGCGTTTTAGAGGAAACTTACTCCAACCTGGCATAATAGGTGGATTAACCACCGTGCCAGTGCTGGTATCCAGCGGCCCCGTCACTGCCAGTCCAATCCCCAGGATTTTTTTGTGGCTGCTCGCTTGCTCAGCTAATATATTATGGATCAGGTTATTCAGGATTGGCAGGCCCACTTCCGGCCCTTTTTCCACCGAAAATTCAGTTTGATATTCGGCGATTTTATTGCCTTCCAGGTCGGTTACCAGGGCTAGCATATGGTTTGCGCCCATATCAACTCCCAGCACATAAGCGGCTGAAAAGTTGAAATTGACCATGATTGGTCGGCGACCACCTTTGCTCTCGCCAATCCCTGATTCCTGAATTATACCCTCGTCCAGCAATGAATTGATAATATTACTGACGGCTGAACGACTTAACTTGGTACGATGGGCGATTTCAGCCCGCGAGATGCTGCCCTCTTGTCGAATAAAATTCAAGACAATACTGCGATTAAGCTCACCCATTAAGCCCGCGTCAGCTTTTCCCTTGTGTGATTCAGTCAGCCAGCTCGTAGGAGTTTGGGTTTGCTCTCTAACCATAAGAGTTTTAACGGTTTCTATAGTAACATTGTAAAATAAGTGACTAACAAAGTGCAGATTGTATAATTAATTTATCATGAGTTTGTTTGTTTGTCAAGTGTCAGAACAAAGACTTTGTTTGTTTATATTACAAAGTCTGTTTATATTTGACAAAAATTCATCAAAGACTCTGAAAAGCTATTTACCTCAACGTTTTAAAAACTTCCTGGCCAGGGTGTTTAATTCCTCCACTTTTAGCAGCCAGGCGGTGGAAGCATAGATTGCCCCGGCTATTGCTACTATCACTAGAGTTACTATTATCAGTGGAAATTTGGAAAGCTTGGTTAGCGGGTCGGCTAATAAAATATTGACCCCTAGCAAAAAACAACCCATAAAATCCGCCGCCAGCGCAATTTTGAAGGCTCCCAGCCACAATTTGTCGCCCCCAGGGTCGAGATCGCCGAGTTTGCGGTTTATCAACCAGAGCAATAACAGCATTTCCAGCGTGTTGGTGATTGCTAAACTGAGGGCTAACCCGCCATGCCCCAGTGGTTGGAGCAGAACCAGACTCAATCCAATATTTATCCCAATAGTAAGCACGGCAATAATAACGGGGGTAGCCGTATCCTGCATCGCATAAAAGGCGCGCGTAATAATTTCGACGATACCATAAGCGACCAGGCCCAGGCTAAAAAATATCAACGCATAACTCACTAGATCGGTACTTTGTTCTGAGAATGTACCAAACTCTAACAAACTGCGCACGATAGGCCGCGCTAACAGCCCTAATCCCAAAGAGGCGGGCAGGGCGAAGAAGAAAATCTGGCGCATCCCTTTTACCAGAGTTAGTTTTAGGCCCGCGATATCCCCTGCCCCAAATTGCCGTGACATTGCCGGGAACGACACCACCGCCACGCTCATGGCAAAAATCCCGTGAGGTAACATCAACAATTGGAAGGCATAGCCAATAGCTGAGACAGTTTTAGGCTGGGCCGAGGCCAAATTCGTGATTACAATAAAGTTTATCTGGAAGGCGGCTTGACCCACCAAACGCGGCCCTAACGCTTTCAGCACTTCCTTGCTGCCAGGGGCGTTTAGGTCGAAGCGGGGCTGATAACGCCACCCCATTCTCACCAGGGCCGGAATCTGAATTGTGAGGTAAATTGCTGCCCCGGTTACTACCCCCCACGCCAGGCCAAACACCCCTAACCTATCGCCCAGCAACAAGGCCCCGCCAATAATACACAGGTTGTAGAAAATCGGGGCAAGGGCGGGCATTAAAAAATGTTCGGTGCCGTTGAGCAAAGCCATAAAAATCCCGCCCAGCCCTAACAATAGCGGTTGGATTAGCAACATCCGGGTCAGGTTGGCGGTAAGCTCTTTGGCGGGCGGGGGGAAGTTCGGGGCAATCACCACCGAAACAAGTTGGGGGGCAAAGATAAAGGCTAGCAAGGCGGCTACCACTAATACTGCAAACGATATGTTAAGAACGCTATTTGCCAGTCTCCAGGCTTTTTCTGTCTCGCCCTTGCCTAAAAAACCGCTGAATACCGGAATCAAAGCCGAGCCTAACGCCCCACCGATTATCAGCAAATATAAGGCATCCGGGATTTTAAAGGCGGCATAATAAGCACTGTAATCGTCGCTGGTGCCAAATTTGGCGGCTACTACCACCTCACGTAGCAACCCTAATACTCGGCTGGCGAGCGTCGCCCCCATCACAATTAAAGTGTTGTTTATTAGAAGGCGGCGTAACCTGCCAGGGTTGGGTTTTTCCACCACCGGGCTACTTTTTCGAGAGTCAGATGCCATTGCTGTTTAGCTATCCTTTGAACCGCCAAATTATATCACGAACTCACCTAATCGCAGGAAAAAGTTGTTGACAAAGCTTCAGGGCTATGCTAAACTTAAAATATATGATAAATTAGACCAACTTACTTAACAATATTATTAAGTAAGGTTTTTATTATTCAGCCTTCCAAGCAATATTAACCACTCCTCTTACCGTTTTTAATGGGTCGCAGCTTTTGCTACGGCCCTTTTTTTATCCAAAACCCCCCCAAAATGCGTTATACTGAATAGAACGATATTTATTTTGGTTATGTTCTTACATTCAGCAACCCTCCCCAGGAAAGGAACATTTTTGTATGGAAACTAAACTCCTTTGCCCCAATTGCCGGGCCGAAAACCTGCCTAACGCAAAATATTGTTACCGCTGTAACACCGTCATGCCAAGTGCGCCCGCCTGGGTGGGGCCAATGAAGTTTAAAGCCTATGACGCTGCCAAAGATAAACCGAGTGGTTGGGTAGCTGCTGCCTTCGGGAGTGTGATAATTCTGGTCAGTAGTTTTCTGGCCTGGTTAGGTGTTCCCAAAAGTGTCACCGATGCTGATAGTCGCGGCACTAGCCCCTTCGACATCTTAATTGGTTCAACGGGTAGTAAAAGTGCCATCGGGAACGGTGGAGTTGGTTCGGAGAGTGTCGGCTTTGATGTGCGGATATTGGTGTTAGCGATGATGATAGCGGCATTGGTAGTTTTGGCTCTGGCGGTTTTCCGACCTCTGTTTGTGCCCATGCTGGTGGCGGCGATTATAGCTCTGATTGTCCCGATTTACTTCTTTGTGACCCTGGCGGTACGCAATAGTGCCACTTTTAACACTCCTGATTTGGTAGGTCTGTTGCGGATTGGCTTCTATGGCTCGATAATTGGGGCAGTTATTATGCTCTTTGGGGCTATCGGATGTCGGCGATATGCTCTGACTTCGCAGTAAAAGTAATATTTATGGTTAAGGATTTTCTGAAACTCAAACAAAAAAAGGGTACGTCTAAGCTGTACCCTCTTTCTTTATTTAACTCAAAGTTTTAGCGGGTGCCGTTACTGCCAACGCCCTTCATCTGAGGAGCTTCCGGTTGAGTAACACTGCTGGGCTGGTCAATCTGGTCACTGAAGATACGAGTACGAACAAGGAAATTAGCAACACACAACCAGACGCACAGGAACAGGAAGAAGATTAATACCCCCAGAAGCGAAGAATCAGGCGGAATGTCGGTAGGGGCCAGGGATTGCGGGTTTGACCCGGATGGTGGAATCGGGGTTGGTTTGGGGGCGGTTTGGGCCAGGGCTGTGCCGCCAAACAGCAATACCGCCAACATAACCGTTGTCAATACCAGGGTCATTTTTACTCTAAATTTATTCAAGCGAATCTTCATAAGAGTTTTCCTTGCTATTTGTGGCTTATATCCAGAGCATAACAATTATCTCAGGTTTGAGACAATCTTATAGTTTCTTTAAAAAATTGTCGGTAACTAAGGCTACAATAGCTTTCAGGCGTTAGTTATTAGGTAAAACGGATATTCATCACTAAACTAAGAAAACAAAGAAAATATATTGGAGAGGGAGGAATAGATTGCAAAAAATTGACCTGATAGTAAGTGGCCCACATTTTTATACAATGGCGGGTGATGGTGTCGGCTACCAGCCTGATAGCGCGATGGCGGTTGACCGAGGCCGGATTTTGGCGATTGGCCCAAAAGCTGAAATTGTCGCGACTTACCAGCCGGAACGCCACCTGGACGCTACGGGTCAGGCGGTTTTGCCCGGTTTTATTGATGCCCATATGCATACCAGCGAAGCTATTTTGCGGGGGCTAGCCCAGGATACCAGCCATTGGATGATGTATGGGTTGGGGCCATTTGCGGAAGTGTTGGAAGATGCTCAGGCTGCCCGTGAAGTTGGGACTCAACTAGCCTTTATTGAAGCTATCCGATCTGGCACAACCACCTTTGGTGACTTTGGCAACGGTATGGACAGTGTGTGTCGGTGGGTAGAAAAAGTGGGGGTGCGGGCCTGTATTACCGTTATGGTCAGGGAAGCGGTGCGGCGGATTTACCAACCCGGCGAACTGTATGAGTTCGATGCGAATATGGGGCGGCATACTCTGAACGAAAATCTGGCGGTAATGGAGCGGTGGCAGGATGGAGCGGGTGGGCGCATTCGGGTGTTGTTTGGGCCACAGGGGCCGGATTTTGTCAGTCGGGAGATGTTACTGGAAGTCCGGCGATTAGCACTGGAGCGTCAGACCAAAATTCATATGCACACCCAGCAGGGCGACCGTGAAACCGCCCAGATAATGCAGCGTTATGGGCAACGCCCGATAGCCTGGTTGGACGAGTTGGGCTATCTTGACCTTAACCTGTTGGCGGTACACCTGACCGATGCCGGGGAAGAAGAGGCTGCTCTCGTAGCGCGACGGGGAGCTTCGATGGTGCTTTGTTCGGGTTCAATCGGGATAATTGATGGGATAGTGCCGCCGGCCCACGCCTTCCAAAAGGCGGGTGGTAAAGTAGCCCTCGGCTCTGACCAGGCTCCTGGTAATAATTGCCACAATATTATTAACGAAATGAAGCTAACCGCTTTGTTTAATAAAATACGCTACACTGACCCGGAGGTAATGCCCGCCTGGAAAGTTTTGCGGATGGCAACTATCGAGGGAGCAGAAGCTTTGGGGTTAGGTCAGGAGATTGGCTCATTGGAAGAAGGAAAACGGGCCGACTTTATTTTGATTGACCTCAACAAGCCGTCAATGACCCCGCTTTACACCGAACCAATGCGGAATATTGTGCCTAATCTGGTTTACAGTGCCAGGGGTGATGAGATAACGACGGTGGTAGTAGATGGGCGGGTTATCTATGAGCAGGGAGTAATTCAAACCGTCAACGAAAAGGAAATTCTGACAACGGCTCAAAATTTGGCGGAAGGAATCGGGTTAGCCGCTTCCAAACGATTTTGGGAAATTGATGGTAGCAACGCTCATTTTATGCGGGAAGGGCGACTTTAGGCGGTTGCCGGAAGAATTAACAAGGATAGGCAGGATGGACAGGATAATTTAATAGTGCTGAGTAAAAAGTAACGAGTTGAATTTTCCAATAACTCAAAGCTGACGCCTAAAACCTACTACCGACGTTTCGTGGCGAAGTACCAGATTCCGGCTATCCCCGACAACACCAACCCTAACCCAATCATCAGGAAGGGCAGGAAGTTAAGGTTATTTTGATTGTTAGCCACCGGGGAATTGATGCTATTGGATTGTTGATTAAAGGGAGTACGGGCACTGGTCACAACCGCTTCGACGGCGGTATAAATCGGCAGAGTGGTAGTCGGGACAGCTTCTGCTACCGTTGAAGGCAACACTGCCGAAGTGGAAGGTTGGCTGGCGGTGGTGGTTGAGGCCGGGTTAAGCGGTTGGGTGGTAGGGGCAGTGGTAGCCTGAATTTCAGGCAGTTTATAGCCTAATGACTCTTTCCATTGACGGTCTAGTTCATTAGTGGTCACGCCCAAAACAGTTTTGAGCGCGTCGTCATAGCTCGTTCCATCCTTAAAAATATTAAGTAACTGGCCCATTTTTTCCTGACCGTACTTTTTAAGGATATACTGAACCACACTTACGCTTTCCCCATAAGATTGATAGAAAAGCTGAGAGTCACTGGGGAAACGCCCACTAATAGTGCGCAGGGGTTGCAGACTGCGTTTATCAAAACCGCGCTGGAACGCCTCGGTCAAAAAGCCCTCCACCTGGTCTTGATTGTTCACCGCCAGACCTTCATCCAACCACAGGGGCGGGCGATTATAAGGGTTTTTGGTCGCCTGATACACCACCAGATGGCTGATTTCATGAGGAACGCTGCGCCCAACTTCTTTCAGGTTGTTTGGTTCAATCAGCAGCGAAATCGCCCCATACTCGATATAAGCTTGCCCACCCACAAACTCCCCGGTGTTGGGCGGCAGGGCCTGATAAAAAGCCTGTTGGTTTGGGTAAATGTGAATATTGATTGGGCTGGAGGCCTTGATGCCATATAACTGCGAAAGTTTATCCATAGTGGCTACTGCTTTATCCAGTACCGCCTTGCCAAAACTATCGCTACCCTCGTACCAGCGCACCGTTACCAGACCGCTGGTAAGTTCACGGAAGGCAAAACGTTCATCCTTGAGGGTAAATTCCTGGCTGTCGGTGTCAAAGCTATTGCCATTCTGGTCAAGAAGTGTCCAATAATAGCGGAGGCGCACACCGGGTGGCACATATTCTTTTTGGGTATCAATATCAAAATTAATATTAAACTTGCCAGAAGGGTTGCCGTTATCGGTCAAATCCTTGACGCGCACCTTGGTAGCCACATCCCCTACCAGCCGATAATTTAGTTCTATTTTGGAATATTTTTTGTCAGGCGAAGAAGTGGCGTTGAATTGAAACTTAAGCTTAAGTGGAAAGCTGGGCTCAACTTTGTTCAGGCTAATTTGAAGGTCAGGGGGCAGGTTTTTATCACCAGCATAAGTAGTGTTTGGCAGAAATACCAACAAGCTTAATAGCAATAACCCGATTAAAACCCCAATTTTTATTGATAACGCGTGTCCCAAATAATTGTACATAACCATACTACTGTTTCATTACATAGCAGCCTCACCGCTTGTGCAATGTTATCATATTTAGCTCTTGACCGCTATAGTACCTTTTATTTGGGAATTTTGGTTAGGCCCAAAAGTACCCCAAAATCAAAATAGCGAGATTAGGTTAATCAGAAGTTGACTAACCCTCTGGGTTAGGGTATGAATATATTCGCCAGATAAATTTTAGCATTTTGGATAGGAGTCAGGTTTATGCGCCAATTGACCCCGGAATTATTGGATTTATTAACTGAGATTCGGCAAGTGGCTTTAAGTTATGACGATGCCGAGGAATATACCCCCTGGGGAACGTTATCATTCTTCCGGGGCTTGAAAGGTCGCAATTTTCTTTTTGTAAACGACAAGTTGGAGGGTTGCCTGGAAGTAATTGTTCAGCTTCTCCCGGCGCAACGTGAACCAATTATGACTCTACCCTTTGTCGAAATGCATAAATCTATGGGTAAGGGGGGTTGGGTAAGTGCCAAAATCCGCAATCAGTCAGAGCTAGCCCAGGTACTTCCCTGGATTCATTGGAGTTACGCCCTGAATAAACCCATCCGAGCTAAAGAAGATTTACTGCCAGGAGAGTCTACGGCTGTGCTGGATTTTTTGGGACAAGCTCGCCAGATAGCACTTGCTTATGAGAATATTGAAGAATATTTCCCCTTTGGAGAGCGCGCTTTTAGGCCCAGAAAAGGCAAAATATTCCTCTATACCAGCGAGCAGAATGAATGTTTATTATTAAAAGTTCGGCTAACCCCGATGGAAAGGGATTATGCCCTGACCCTGCCGTTTATGGATGTGCCGCGCTATATAGGGCATCAGGGTTGGGTGGCGGGTTCAGTGACAACTCAGGAAGAACTTGATGTTATGCTGCCCTGGATTGGCGAAAGTTATAATATTAACCAACCAGTGCGCAAAGGTAGAGTAAGGAAATAACATTGGCTAAAAAATTAGACCCCCGGCTGAATCTGGCCGCTACCACCCAATCAAGCTTCACAACTGCAATGACTTTAGCCCATTCTTTACGGGCCAGAGGAGTTAAGCGTACCTTATTGTTTGCCGGGTTGGGTTTTGGTTTACCGATTCTATTCGAGTACATCGGGATTAATCATTTAAAGGTTGTGCGACACCATACCCAACCCCAATTCAAGGGTGTCCCATTGTTTGCGGCTCTCGGTTGGTACAATATCGGGTACGCCACCTTTGCTATGCTGGAATCCGTAATGGTTTCGCCTGATAAGAGAAATATTAAGTTTCTCCCTTTGGGAACAGCTTTAGTTGCCACCAGTTTTGACCTACTGGCCGATTGTTACGGTTTGGATCAGGGTTTGTGGGAATGGAATTCGGCGGGCTCTTATGCGGCAGAGATTTCCGGGACCAACGGGGTTCAGGGAATCCCGTTAGGAAATTTCGGCGGTTGGTTGCTGCTAACAGGTGGCGTAAGTTGGCTTTATCAAAAGTTTAGTGATGGGGCTGAAATAGACTCTACCCGACCGGGAGCAGCAGGTAGCCTCCGGGCCGGGCGCAATGCCGCCTTATTGTTACTGCCAGGTTATTTAATGTCGGCAGGTTGGGCCTTGGCGGGCAGCAAGTTCAAATATTTATTATATTCAGCCCTTTTCCCTCTGGTATTGTTTCTAGCGTTACTCGGTAGGAAGAAAGCCAGCTCAAAGTAACCGACAAAGGTGATAGGGTTTTTCTGCCTCTAAGTTTGACGCTACTATGCTAAATTACTAAAGTCACCTGTCTTTCTCAATTCTAAATTTAATCTTCATTAGGATTTCCCCTCGCTTGTATTTACGTTAGCCAGATTAGCTGATAAAATAAATTGAACGTTCATTCAACAAGGTAGATATGACTAAAGTTGCTGACAAACATAACGCTATTCTGGAAACAGCCCTTGCGCAATTAGTGGCAAATGGCTTTCACAATACCCCTATGTCGTTGATTGCTAAAGAGGCCGGGGTAAGTGCCGGAATAATCTATCATTATTTTGAGAGCAAGGAAGCTTTAATTCATGAGCTTTATCAGGAAATTAAGGTTAAATTCAGCGTGGCTCTTTTCGTTGGTGAGCCTCATAAGCTTCCAGGACTCGAAACCCTACGCCAAATCTGGTTCAACGCTTACAATTTTTATGTTTCTCATCCAAGGGAGACCCTGTTTCTGGAGCAATATGAAAATTCGCCCTATTTTAAATACACCGTCGAAGACCCTGATGTGGCGGTTCGCCTATTAGTTGAGAAGGTTCAGCAGGCGATAAAGGAAGGGCTTATTATTAATTTACCATTTATGGTTCTGGGCAGCCTCACCTTTGGAGTAGCAATGTCGCTTGCCAAGCAGCAGATAGCGGGAACAGTAAACCTAAATGAAGAAATGCTGGAAGAGATTGCCAATGCCGTAGTAAGAAGCGTCAAGCAACCCGAATAATTTTTGCAGAAACCCGAATGAATATTCATTTACATTATTTAAAATTAGTGAAAGGAAAATAGATGGCAACCGCAACCAATCACCATTGGACGAAAGAAGACATGCCCAACCTGACCGGAAAAGTAGTGATCGTAACAGGGGCTAACAGTGGCCTAGGTTATCAAGTAGCCCGCGCAATGGCCTACAAGGGTGCTACAGTGGTTTTGGCCTGTCGTGATGCCGCAAAAGGCGAACAGGCCCTCCAAAGCCTTCGCAAAGAGCATCCTAACGCCAAATTAGAGCTAATGACCCTCGATTTGGCTGACCTGACTTCCATTCGCAGCTTCGCCGAAAGCTTCTCCCAGAAATATTCCACTTTGGATATTCTGTGCAACAACGCCGGAGTGATGGCAATCCCCTACCGCCAGACCGCCCAGGGCTTTGAAATGCAGTTTGGTACTAACCATCTTGGTCATTTTGCCCTGACTGGATTACTTCTACCAACAATCCTGAAAACTCCGGGTCAACCCCGAATTGTCACCACTAGCAGCATTTTGCATCGGAATGGACAAATTAATTTTGCTGATTTGGCTTCAAAAAATAGCTATAACCGAGGAGCGGCCTATAGTCAGAGCAAATTAGCTAACCTACTTTTTGCCTACGAATTGCAACGCCAACTAACCGCAAATGGCTCAAACTCGCTAAGTCTGGCGGCACATCCGGGCTATGCTGCGACTAATCTGCAAACCACCGGCTCTTTAATGGATGGCGCGGCCTTTAAAGTGAGAGTCAGCCAGTTTGCTAATAGTGTGTTTGCCCAGAGTGCGGCAATGGGGGCATTACCAACCCTCTATGCGGCTACCGCCTCCGGGGTTAAGGGTGGAGAATATTTTGGCCCGGCAGGGTTTATGGAATTGAGAGGCTATCCTAAAGCGGTAAAGTCAAACCAAAGCTCCTACGACCTGGAACTGGCAAAGAAGCTCTGGGCGGTTTCCGAGGAACTGACGGGGGTTAGTTTCAACCTGATACCAAGTCCCGTTAAATAAGGTAGGAGATAATTTGTAGGGACAACCCTTGTGGTTGTCCAGCCAATATTACTTTTGGGGAGAGTGTAGAATAGTCTGTGTAAATGGAAAGAGCGGTGATAAACTAAAGAAAAAAAGAAGAGGCTATTAAGGAGGAACTCGATGGGAGAGCCGGACAGAACCCAAACTCAGGAAATAATGCAAGCGACGCTACCGCCC